>JADGRA010000080.1 GCA_017881265.1 Myxococcaceae bacterium
CGAGGTGGACGCTGTGAGAGGCCCGCCCCGCATCCGCAGCGCCCTGGCCGTGTCCGCCCTGGCCCACGCGGCCGTCCTCGGTGCGCTCCTCCTCACCGTCCGTCCCCTGGCCGCGCCGGCGCCCCTGGCCGTGCGCCTGCTGGCGGTGGAGGTCGCGCCCGCCGGTGCCGCGGGGCCCGGCGCCGCCTTCGCCACGCCCGTCCGGCCCCGGCCCCCCAGCCGTCCGCGGACGAAGGACATGGCTGGGGGCAGCGCAGCCCCGGTCCAGCCTCCAGCGTCGGCGGCATCCGGTGTCCCGGGGGACATCGCAGCAGACGGGGCCCTGGCCACCGGGCCGGCCTTACCCGGCGGGGCGGGCGAGGACGGCGCCGCGCCGGGCGCGGGGACAGCCGGGGGTGGCCGGGGCTCGGCCGGCGCGGCTTCGACGTCCCTGCTGTCCGAGTTGCACCGCCGTCTGGCCGAGGCGGCGCGGCGATGCTACCCGGCCGCCGCACAGCGCTTCCGCCTGCAGGGGGAAGTGCCGGTGCACTTCTGCCTGGACGGCCAGGGCGTGGCGACGGCGTTGAGTCTGCAGGGCAGCACGGGCTCTCCGCTGCTCGACCGCTCGGCCCTGGAGTGCGTCGTCCCCGGTGCGGCGCCGCTCCCGGCCGTCGCGGGGTGCTTCCTCGTCCCGGTGCACTTCGGCGGCTGAGCCCTGCGGCGGCGGCCGGCGCCGCGTCGGCCGACGCTACAAACGCCGCCGCCGGGCCTTTTGGCCCCTACGGGTGGGACGCGGGGGGGTGTGCAGCGGGGGCCGGCACTGGCTCCATCATCTCCGAGGCCTTCAACTCCCGCGCCTCGGCCTTTCTCAGTCGCTTCAGCTTGCCGGGGCCGCCGGTGCCGGGCATGGCGTCCGTGCTAGGGCCGGTGTCCACGCCGTGGATGAAGTAGTGGTCCGACGGCCGGTACACGACGCCGCGGGCCTGGGGGTTGCGCAACTCATTGGGCGCGTCCAGGTCCGCCTGCGGCAGGGTGCTGCCCGCGCCAGGACCCCCGACGCCGCCGGCAACCGCCAACTCCGCCATGCCCAGCTGCAATTCCTTCCCCTCCTCGTCGTCCACGTCCGAGGAGGTACCGGACATGCCGCTGCGCTGGTAGCGGCCCGGGCCAGTGGCGGACATGTCCAGGCCGGCGGCCGCCATTTCCCGGTCACGCTGCATGACGGGCTGGGAATTCCGGGGCGGGGGCGGCTCGGAATAGGTGTAGCAGCCGGCGGTGAGGGCAAGCACTCCAAGAAGGCCAACGGGACTCAGGGCGGGCTTCATGAGGCCTGCTGGCATAGCCGAGCGACGGGCCTCCCGGCCAGTGCCGTCCGTGGCGCCCTAGTCCCCGCGCCCGCGGAGGTGCTTTCCGCCAAGCAGGTGCACGTGCAGGTGGAAGACAGTCTGTCCGGCGCCGGCGCCGACGTTGGCCAGGACGCGGTACCCGGCGGCCTCGAGGCCCTTGCTTCGGGCATAGGTGGCTGCTGCCAGGAGCAGCTGCCCCGCCGTCTCGCGGTCCGCCTCGGTAAGGGTGCTGACGCCGTCAATGTGGCGCTTGGGGACGAAGAGGACGTGCACCGGGGCGGCCGGGTGAATGTCGTCGAAGCCGATGCAGTCGGCGTCCCGGTAGACGACGCTAGCGGGGATTTTCCCGGCGATGATGTTGCAGAAGAGGCAATCCGCCATGCGTTGGCCCTCCCCAGGGGGACGTGCAAGTGCCCCCAGGAGACTGTAGCGGCGCCTAGGGCAGACGCCACGAGAAAGCGGCGTCCGGTGCACACGGGCCGCCGAAGAGCTGCGCCAGCACGTACGGCCCCGCCCGAGCACGCACCGAACCCGGCGGCACCACCTGGGGCACACTCAGCACGTAGTTGTAGGTGCCCGCGCTGCGCGGCGGCCCGAGGTGCGAATAGAGCCGGGCGTCCCGGTGAAAGTAGGTGTAGCCCCCGGCCCAGGCCATGTGCACCGCCTCCACCTTCAGCCCGCAGAGGTCCGGCAACGCGCCCGCCGCGCTGAGCAGGCGGTTGACGTCGGCGAAGTCCTGGTAAGCGCTGGCTTCGGGCTTTAGGGTTTCGTAGGCGCCGAGGTCCCCGAAGGTGAGGTGGTGGAAGCCGGCCGCCGAGATGGCGGCGCCAACCAGCGCGGGCGCCACCACGAAGTCGGCCAGCTGCGGCCGCCGGGCGGCCACCCACGCCCGGGCACTGTCCATCCCCAGCCCGGCCAGGGCAGCCCAGACGGGAAGCACCGGGAGGATGAAGCGCAGCTCCTTGTGCGGCACCAGCGAATGCAGCGCCAAGAAAGCGGCCACCAGGGCGCACAGGCCGGGCGCGCGCCGGACGGCCAGCGCCGCCCCCACGGCAAGGACGGCCGTCACCGCCGGCATGGCCCGCCACAGGACCCGGACGTAGTAGCTGGCGTCCGAGGTGCCCCACGCCCGGCCGCCGCCCTCCAGAAGGTTGAAGCGCAGGTACACCACGGTCGACTGGAAGGGGTGCCCCCAGCTGGCCCAGTCCAGGCCGCCCAGGGCGAGCGCCGCCAGGGCAAACACGCCCAGGACTTCCCCGGCCGCCCGGCGCTCTCCCCGCCCCAGCAACGCGACGAGGAGTCCCACGCACACCACCGCGTCCTGCAGCCGCAGCAGCACGGCCAGGCCGAGCAGCGCCGCGCCGAGAAGTCGCGCCCGGCGCGAGGCCCCGTGGGGCCAGGCCCAGGCCAGCCCCAGGGTGAGGGGCAGGGCGGACAGCGGTTCCGACAGGCCGCGGGGCGCGAAGTAGATGGCCGGTGCCGCCAGTGCCCACAGCGCTCCGGCGGCGGCCGCCGGCAGGGCGGCGGCCCCCAGGGCCCGGGCCAGCCTGGCTGTGGCCCAGGCGGTGGCCACCCCCGCCAACGCAAACAACAGCTTCACCGCCGGCACGTAGACGTCCGGGCGGGAGACGCCCAGAAGCCGAAGCGGGCCCCAGACGGCAGCTACCAGGCCGGGCAGCGTCCAGGGCCGCGCTCCCTGGGCGAATTCCCAGGCCACCAGGCCTCGCCCCCACACCAGTCGGTGGGCCGGCTCCAGGGACTGGTAAATCTCGTCGGGCCAGTAGATGCCGGCGTCGGTGAGGGCGAGCCACCCCCGCAGGGCGGTCCCGACGGCCAGCGAAAGCCACAGGACGAGGGCGGCCGTGCGCTCGGCGGTCCAAGGCGGCGCGGGGGACGGAGCAGGAGGCACGGGGCGACTGCTCGTGATTAACTCACGGACAAGGGCATGGGCTCCATCAAGATTTCCCGGCTGCTCGAGGAGAGGGACTTCGGCCTGCAGCTCACGCTGGTGGCCGGGGCCGAGGGGCTGGACCGGCTCATCTCCAGCCCGCGCATCCAGAAGCCGGGGCTGGCTCTGGCGGGCTTCACCGAGCACCTGCACCCCGAGCGCGTCCAGGTCTTCGGCAACACCGAGGTCAGCTACCTGGAGACCCTCGCCCTGGGGGAACAGCGGGCGGCGCTGCAGAAGCTGCTCTCGGACACCGAGATTGCCTGCGTGGTGGTGACCAAGGACTTACCGGCACCGCCGCCGCTGGTCGAGGCCTGCCAGAAGGCCGGCCTGCCGCTGATGAAGACGCCCCTCATGTCCTCCACCTTCATCGAGAAGGTGAGCGCATTTCTCGAGGAGGCGCTCACCGACGCCGCCAGCCTGCACGGCGTGCTGATGGACGTCTTCGGCATCGGCATCCTGCTGTTGGGCAAGAGCGGCATCGGCAAGAGCGAGATTGCGCTCGACCTCATCATGCGAGGGCACCGCCTGGTGGCGGATGACATCGTCGAAGTCACCAAGCGCCGGGAAGGGACGGTCCATGGCGTAGGCAACCCCATCATCAAGCACCACATGGAGATTCGCGGCCTCGGCATCATCAACATCAAGGACCTCTTCGGTGTGGCCGCGGTGCGCGACCGGAAGAAGGTCGAGCTGGTCATCGAGTTGGTGGAGTGGGACCCGGAGCAGGAGTACGACCGCCTCGGCCTGAAGGACCGCTTCTTCAGCGTGCTGGGGGTGGACCTGCCGCTGTCCACGCTGCCGGTGCGCCCGGGACGCAACCTCACCACCCTCATCGAGGTCGCCTCCCGCAACCACCTGCTGAAGCTGCAGGGGCACCATTCGGCCCGGGACTTCGCCGAGCGCCTCAACCGGGCCATCGCCGCCGGGGCCATGCGTCGTCCGCTGGGCGACGAGGTCGAGTGAGCGAGGAAAGCAAGCGGATTGTCGTCCTCACCGGCATGTCCGGCTCGGGCAAGAGCACGGCCATCCGGGCGCTGGAGGACGCGGGCTACTTCTGCATCGACAACCTGCCGGTGCTGCTGCTTCCGCGGCTGACCGAGCTGGCCGAGCTCGGCGGCACCGCCACCCGGCTGGCGCTGGTCATCGACGCCCGGGAGGGCACCATGCTGGCCGAGGCGCCGCGGGTGCTGGCGGAGCTGCGCCGGGAGGGGCACCACGTGGCGGTGCTCTTCCTGGACGCCAGCGACGAGAGCCTGCAGCGGCGCTTCAGCGAGACGCGGCGGCGCCACCCCCTGGCGCCGGAGGGCACGGTGGCCGAGGGGCTGGCCCGCGAGCGCGGCATGTTGCGCGAGCTCCGCTTGATGGCCGACCAGGTCATCGACACCTCCGCCCTCACCGTGCATGAGTTGAAGCGGGAGGTGCAGGCCCGCTTCGCCGAAGAGGGCAAGGGGGAGCCCAACCTCACCCTGGTGTCCTTCGGCTACCGCTACGGCGTCCCGCCCCAGGCCGACCTGCTGTTCGACCTGCGCTTCCTCCCCAACCCCTACTTCGTCCCGGAGCTGAAGGGCCTCACCGGGCTGGACCGGCGGGTCTCCCAGTACGTGCTGCACGCCGATGGCGCGGCCGAGTTCCTCACCCGGGTGCAGGCGTTGTGCGAGTTCCTTTTCCCCCGCTACCAGCGCGAGGGGAAGGCCTACGTGACGGTGGGCCTCGGCTGCACCGGGGGCAAGCACCGCTCGGTGGCCCTGGCGGAGGAGCTGGTGCGCCGGCTGGGCGGCGGCTTCCCCCGCATCCACGCGCAGCACCGCGACATCGAGAAGGAATGAGGGAGGGACAAAGGGGGGGGCACACCGCCCGGGGGGGGTCAGCGCTGCGCCACCCCAACGGTAGGGGGCCAGCAGCGCACCCCGCGCCGAATGGTTATGGAGAGCTACATAGAGAGAGCACACTTGCGGCCGCCGGTGCAGGGGAGTATTGGCCCCGGCCGGGGTTTGTGAAGAGGTGAAGAATGGTCGGGCTCGTCGTCGCAGCCCATGGACGTCTCGCCGAGGAACTGGTGGCCACCGCCGAGCAAATCGTCGGTCCCATTTCCGATGTGAAGACGGTCGGCATCGAGCCGGGGAGCACCCCGGAGGTCATCCGCAAGAAGATGCGGGAGGCGGTGCATAACCTCGACTCGGGCGAGGGGGTGCTGGTGCTGGCGGACCTCTTCGGGGGAACCCCCTGCAAGGAGTCGTTGATGCTGGTGCACCGCGAGCACCTGGAAGTGCTGGCCGGCGTCAACCTTCCCATGCTGCTCAAGGCGGCCTCGCTCCGGAAGGAGCACATGCCGCTGCCGGAGCTGGCCCTCATGCTGGCCGCCTACACCCAGAAGAACATTACCTGCGCCTCCGAGCAGCTCCGGGTTGCGGCCGCCCGCGCCGCGGCTGCCGCATCGGGAAACATTCCCGGTCACTCCTGAAGCACGGCCCCGTCTGTGGAGGGAGGGGAGTGAATGGCGCCCGGCGTCAGTGCGTCTCTCTAGCGTGTGCCGCCCCGCCAGGGCCGCGCCAAGGGGTCAGGGTTGATTTCTCACGTCCGCATCGACAGCCGGCTCATCCACGGACAGGTGGTGGAGGCCTGGTTGCCCGCCCTCAAGGTGGCCCGGGTGGTGGTGGCCGATGACGAGGCCTCGGAGAGCCCGCTGATGCGCGCGGCGATGGGGCTGGCCGTCCCGCCCGGGGTGCAGGTGGACATCGGCCCGCTCGACGGAGTGCCGTTCGCCCGGCTGGAGAAAGACGCCGTGCCGACGCTTCTGCTGCTGCGGGACGTGGCGACCCTGTTGCGCGCCCGTACCTTGGGCCTGCCGCTGCGCCGCCTCACGCTCGGCAACGTCCACCATGCCCCCGGTCGCCGCCCGGTGTCGGCCTCGGTGTACCTAAGCGCCGAGGAGTTGGCGCAGCTGCGCACGCTTTCGGCCAGCGGCGTCGAGGTGGAGGCTCGGGGGGTGCCGGCCGACCGGCCCATTTCCTTCGCGGAGATGGCCGAGCGCTTCGAGAAGGGCTAAGCCGCCGCTCCAGCCATGGTGGTGCATTGGCAGGACGTCGCCGTTGCCGGCGGGTGGGGCGGCCTTCTCGCGCTCGAGCGCCGCGCCTTCTTGCAGGCGATGTTCAGCCGTCCACTGGTGGCGGCCACCGGCATGGGGCTGCTTCTGGGCGAGTTGGAGACGGGCCTCTACATCGGCATGCTTCTGGAATTGTTCCACCTCGGCTCGGCGGGGCTGGGGGCAGCCCTGCCGGAGAACGAGACGCTCGCCGCCTGTGGCACCACCGCCGCCTCGGCCTGCATGGCCACCGGGGAGGGTGGCGGCGGAACGCCGGCCCTGTGGGCGGTGGCGCTGCTTCTGTTTGCCGGCCTGGGTATGCTGGGCCGCCGCGTGGACCGGCGGCTGGAGCGGGTCTCCTCCGGCCTCGCCGACCGGGCCCTGCTGCTCGCCCGGTCCGGGGAGCTCGACCGGGCGGTGCGCCTGCACGGCTACGGTCCGCTGCCCTACGTGGCCGCCTTCGGCCTGCTCACCGCAGGCTGCGCCCTGTTGGGCTTTGCCTTGAGTCCGCTCGTCCACGCCCTGCCGCTGTCGGCGCTGCGGGGCCTGGCCTGGGCCTTCCCGGCCATGGCCTGCGTGGCGGCGGCCCTCGCCGCCCGGGCCAGCCACGCCCAGCGCGGTGAGCTGTGGGCCACCCTGGCCGGCGCCGCGGTGGTGCTGGGCAAGCTGGCCTCGGGATGGGTGTGGCGATGATTGTGTCCACCTCCAGCCTGCCCCGGCCCCTGCGCTGGCGCGTCTTCCGGCGCTCGCTGTTTCTGCAGGCGAGCTGGAACCCCAAGGGGATGCAGAACCTCGGCCTGGCCTGGGCCATCTACCCGGCGCTGCGCTGGCTGTACCCGGACCCGGCGGCCCGGCGGGCGGCCGTGGAGAGACACTTGAGTCCCTTCAACACCCACCCCTACGTGGCGGCGGCCATCGTCGGCGGCGTCCTCTACCACGAGGAGCGCATCGCCCGGGGAGAGGAAGGCCCGGAGCGGGTGGAGGCCTTTAAGCGGGCGTTGATGGGGCCGCTGGCCGCCCTGGGGGACAGCTTCTTCTGGCTGTCCCTCAAGCCGGCGGTGGGCGCGCTGTGCTGTGCCCTGGTGCCGGTGCTGGGGGCGTGGGCGGCCCTCCTCTTCGTCGTGCTCTACAACAGCGTCCACTTCGTCCTGCGCATCAAGCTGTTCCGCCTCGGCGTGCACCTGGGCGACCGGCTGGTGGAGGGCATCGCGCAGGAGCATCTGCCGATGTGGGGCGCCCGGCTGCGGGGCGTGGCGGCGGCCTGTGCCGGCGGGATTGCAGCCTGGCTGGCGCTGCAATTCGGCACCCAGCAGGGCGGCTGGGGAGGGCCCATGCTGGCGGTGGGCTGCCTGGGCCTTGGCGGACTGTCCTACGGGCTGGTGGCGCGGGGGGTGTCCACGTATTTGCTGCTGGTGGTGGCGGGGCTCCTGGCCGGGGTTGCGGGCGCCTTCCTGTAAGCTGACGGACTCCCCAAGGGCCCTTAGGAGGCCGAATGGTGGAAGTGGTGGAGGGCGAGTACGAGATTGTGAATGAGCTGGGCCTGCACGCGCGGGCCGCAGCTCAGCTCGTCCAGGCCACCAACAAGTACCCCTGCGACGTGCAGCTCGAATGCGAGGGGCAAACCGTCAATGGCAAATCCATCATGGGGGTGCTGATGCTGGCGGCCGCCCAGGGGATGCGGGTGAAAATCACCTGTTCCGGCGAGCGCGCCCGGGAGTGTCTTGAGGAGTTGGGGCGGCTGATTGTCCACAAATTCGGGGAAGGGCGATGAGCGAGCAGGCCACGCCAAGCTGCACCATCGAAGGCATCGGCGCGAGCCCGGGCCTCACCCTGGGGCGGGCCTTCGTGCTCGACCGGCGGCGGCTGCGTACGCCCAAGCTGCGCATCTCGGAGACGGAGGTCGACACCGAGCTGATGCGGATGAAGACCGCCATCGACCTGTCGGACCACCAGCTGCAGGAGCTGAAGGAACAGCTCGAGCGCAGCGACGGCAAGGACCACGCGCTCATCCTCGAGGCGCACCGGCTGATGCTGCGCGACCCGATGCTGCTCGACGAGGTGAACCGCATCATCGCCGCCGACCGCATCAACGCCGAGTGGGCCGTCCGCCGGGTGACCCGCAAGCTCAAGCACGCCTTCGACAACATCGCCGACGAGTACTTCCGGGAGCGCCGCGCCGACGTCGACTTCGTCGCAGACCGCGTGGTGCGCAACCTCATGGGCCAGGTGGTGGACGTGGCGGTGGAGGTGCCCGAGGGCTCGGTGGTGGTGGCGCACGACCTCCCCCCGGCCGACGCCGCCATGCTGGCCCGCACCGGCCGGGTGCTGGCCTTCGTGACCGACGTGGGAAGCCAGACCAGCCACACCGCCATCGTGGCGCGCGCCCGAGCCACCCCGGCGGTGGTGGGCGCGGTGCGGGCCAGCGAGACCATCTCCCCGGGGGACCTGGTGGCGGTGGACGGCACCGCCGGGCTGGTGCTGGTCAATCCCCGACCGGAGGCGCTGAAGGGCTTCGAGGCGGCGCGAGCGCGCTTTGCCGAGCTCGAGCAGGAGACGCTCGTGCTCCGCGAGCTGCCCGCGGTCAGCACCGACGGCGTCCGGGTCCGGCTGCTGGGCAACATCGAGTTCCTCGAGGAGCTCCCGTCGCTGCTGGACCATGGCGCCGAGGGCATCGGGCTGTACCGCACCGAGTTTCTCTTCCTCGACCGCTCCGAGCCCCCGAGCGAGGACGAGCATTACGCCTGCTACCGCACCGTGCTGGAGGCCATGGGGACACGGCCGGTCACCATCCGCACCCTGGACCTGGGCGGAGACAAGGTGCCCGGCAACCGACGCTGGGAGCGCGAGCCCAACCCGGCGATGGGGCTCCGGGCCATCCGCTACTGCCTGTCGCGGCGGGACCTCTTCCGGACGCAGCTCCGCGCGCTGCTGAGGGCCAGCGTGCACGGAAACCTCCGGGTGATGTTTCCCCTCATCTCCGGAATGGCCGAGCTGCGCGAGGCGCGCAGCGAGCTGGAGGCGTGCCGGAGCGAGCTCGGCCGCGAGGGCGTGCGGGTGGGCGGGCGCTTTGCGGTGGGCATCATGGTGGAGACGCCCAGCGCCGCCTGGCTCGCCGACCGGCTGGCCACCGAGGCCGACTTCTTCAGCATCGGCACCAATGACCTCATCCAGTACACGCTGGCCATCGACCGGCAGAACCGCGAGGTGGCCTACCTGTACAAGCCACTGCACCTCTCGGTGCTGCGGGCGCTCGAGCACATCGTCGGCGCGGCGCGCACGGCGGGCATCCCGGTGTCCATGTGCGGGGAGATGGCCGGGGACCCGCGCTACACGCTGGTGCTGTTGGCCCTCGGACTGGACGAGCTGTCGATGACAGCGGGCCAAATCCCCGTCGTCAAGCAGCGCCTCCGCCGTCTCAGCCGGGCCGAGGCCCGCTCTGCACTCGAGCAGGCGATGCGGCTGTCCACCGCGGAGGAGATTGAGCGCTTCCTGGACGAGACGGTGCGGCGCATCGGACTGGCCGAGGTGCCGGCCTGAGCGGCGGCTGTGCTACACCCTGGCGGGGAGTTTCGCCTCCGGCGGCGAGCCGCTTGCACTGGTGATGGCACAACCCTCCTCGGTCCCCCTGCTGCCTGCGCAGCGCGCTACGACGCCGACGCTGCAGGTGCGGACCCTCAGTCGCTTTCTGCCGGCGGCGGTGGTGGCCGCGGTGGTGCTGGCGGGACTCGGCTCTCCCTCCGGCGGCACGCATCCGGACGAGCGGCTGTACCTGTCGCTCGCCAATGAAATGGCGCTGCAGGGCACCTGGGTAACGCCCACCCTGGAAGGGCAGCCGGACTTCACCAAGCCCCCGCTTTTGTACTGGGCCTCCGCGGCGTGCCTGCGGGCCTTCGGCCCCCACCTGTGGGCGGCCCGCCTCCCGGTGGCGGTGTGCGCACTGCTGCTGGCGCTGGTGGCGGGGCGGCTGGCCCGCCGCTTCGCCGGCGAGGCCGCCTGGGCGCGGGGGGTGCTGCTGGTCGGCACGTGCGTGGGCTGCTTGCGCTACGGCCGGCTGGAGATGATGGACGTGCCGCTGGCCCTGGCCCTGGCGCTGGGGGCGGAGGCGGCCTTCGTGGCAGCGGAGGAAGGGCGGCCGCGCTTTCTTCTGTCCGTCGGTCTGAGCGCGGGCCTCTCCGCCCTCCTCAAGGGGCCGGTCGGGCCGCTGTTGGTGTTCTCCATCGCCGCCGTGGTGCTGGCGGCCCGCGCCAGGCCGCTGCTGCTGAGTCGCTGGGCGCTCGCGTCGCTGGCGCTGGCCTTGGCGGTGAGTGCCCCGTGGTTTCTAGCCATGGTGGCCCAGCACGGTGCGCCTTTCGTCGAGCGCTTCATCCTGGTCGAGAACTTCGGAAAATTCTCCGGCCCCTGGACGCTTCGGGCCGAGGGCTGGCTCCTCCTCGTCCTCGCCCTGCTCGCGCTGCCCTGGGTGGGCCTGGTGCAGTGGCGCGCGGCGCCGCCCGGGCTGCGGCTGCTCAGCGGCGCGTGGCTGGCCGTGGTCCTGCTTGTCTTTTCCCTACCGGGCCTGAAGCAGTCCCACTACGTCGTGCCTTGCCTTCTGCCGCTGCTCCTCTTGGCGGCGGTGCCGGAGCGGCCGCACGCGCTGGCGGCGCGCGTCACCGCGGTGCTGTTTGTCGTGCTGACGGCGGTGCCGCTGCTTGTCCTGCGCGTGGGCTTTCCCTCCGGGGCCCGCTTCGGCCTCGCCGGGATGGCGGTGCTGCTGGCGCTGGGGGCCTTTGCGCTGTGGCGTCTTCGGGTGGACGCCGCGGCGGTGGGCTTCGCTGGGGCCTGTGTCCTCGCCCTGGCCCTGGTGCTTCCCGCCGTCAACCCGCCGCCCGTCCCGGAGGCGGCCTGGGCGGCCGCCGGGGAGCGGCCGGTGGTCATCTGGCGTCAGGAGCCGGGCCTGTACGAATTGCTGGTGCGCCGGCGGGTCCACCGGGTGAATGACGCCGCGGAGACGGCGGCGGCGGTGGCCCAGGGCGCCGCCGCCATTCTCCCGGCGCAGGACCTGGACGCCCTGCCGACTGGCCTCCGGGCCGAGCTGGTTAGCGTGTCTCGCTGGCGCCGGCTGCGCCCGCGCATTCTGCCGGCCGACGTGCTGAAAGCGGTGCTGGTGGCGGACCCGCTGCCGCTGCAGGAGGAGGCGGTGCTGGTGGTGCGCGCCCACCCCAGCCCCCCGCGGTAGCGGCGGGCTCCCCGGGTTTGACGGGAAAGCGGGTGCGTGCGTAGTGTCCGCGCCTCTTTTTTTTCGGAGTACGCCATGACGAAGGACTTCCTTTTCACCTCTGAGTCCGTGACCGAGGGTCACCCGGACAAGGTCGCCGACCAAATCAGCGACGGCGTCCTCGACGCCATCCTCTCCAAGGACATCCACGGGCGCGTCGCCGTGGAGACGCTGGTGAAGACGGGCCTGTGCGTCGTGGCGGGGGAAGTCAGCACCTCGGCCTACGTCGAGATTCCGAAAATCGTCCGCAGCACCATCGTCCGCATTGGCTACACGGACAGCACCATGGGCTTCGACGGCCACACCTGCGGGGTGATGGTGGCCATCGAAGGCCAGAGCCAGGACATCGCCCGGGGCGTCGACAACAACAAGGAGCAGGGCGCCGGGGACCAGGGGATGATGTTCGGCTACGCCTGCAACGAGACGGCCGAGCTGATGCCGGCGCCCATCCACTATGCGCACGCCCTCACTCGCCGGCTGGCGGAGGTGCGGCGCAAGCTGCACCCCTGGCTCAGGCCGGACGGGAAGAGTCAGGTGACGGTGCAGTACGAGGATGGCCGTCCGGTGCGCATCGACACGGTGGTGGTGTCCACGCAGCATGCGGAGGATGCCACCAACAAGAAAATCCACGCCGCGGTGATGGAGGACGTCATCGCCAAGGCGCTCCCGAGGCGCCTGTTGGACAGGAAGACGCGCTACCACATCAACCCCACCGGCCGCTTCGTCATCGGTGGCCCGATGGGCGACTCGGGCGTCACCGGGCGCAAAATCATCGTCGACACCTATGGCGGGATGGGCCGGCACGGCGGCGGCGCCTTCAGCGGCAAGGACCCCTCCAAGGTGGACCGCAGCGCGGCGTACATGGGCCGCTACATCGCCAAGAATGTGGTGGCCGCCGGACTGGCCGACCGCTGCGAGGTGCAGGTGTCCTACGCCATCGGCGTGGCCGACCCGGTGTCGGTGATGGTGGACACCTTCGGGACGGCGCGGGCGGACGAGGCGCGGATTGCCCAGGCGGTGCGGCGCACCTTCGGGCTGAAGCCGCGCGAGATTGTCCAGCACCTGGATTTGCTGCGCCCCATTTACCAGCGCACCGCGGCCTACGGGCACTTCGGCCGCCCGGAAAAGGACTTCACCTGGGAACGCACCGACATGAAGGATGCGCTGCGCGAGGCCGTTGGCGCACGCCACCTGCGCGCGGTGGGCGCCTAGCGCGCCCCCCGGGCCTCCGGCATGACGTTGACGGCCATGCCCCAGCTGCGTCGTCCGCTGTTGGCCCTCACGGCGCTCCTCGGCGCGGCGGCGTTGGCCTGCAGCCCAGGGCCGCCGGTGCTGTGCGCCGCTGCCCTTCCGGACGCCGGCTGCGCCTGGCACGTCGAAGTGCACTGCGGGGGCGGCGCGGTCTGCAGCCCGGGCAGCGTGCAGGTGCTGGACGCAGGTAGCTGCGTGCGGGACACCGGGGCCGACGTCATCGGCTGTTCCTGACGCCCGCCCCCCTCGTTGGCCCCCAAGGGGCCTTCTTCACTGCAGCGGGATGCTGCGCGGCAGCGTCGCGCCCAGCCCCTGGGCCAGGGGCGCCACCACCGCCGCGCACACCCCCAGGGCCAGCAGCAGCCACACCAGCGTGTGGAGGAGGCCAAAGGCCACCTCCGGAGAGACGACAACCGAGAGTCTTGCGAGACGCATGGCGACAACCTCCTCTAACCTTTAATCGGCTAGATGGGGGTTATATGCTCTCGAAGGCTTAACCTGTCAAGTCCATTTAGTTGGTTATAATGGCGGTGCCATGGAACCTGCCCCTTCTGTCCGTTTCGAGCTCGTCGGCGGCCACGCCGTCCTGGACTTCGTCAACACCGTCGGCGGCCAGCGGGGGGTGAAGCCGCGCGAGATGCTGCAGCGCCTGGAGGACTTGCTGGCCTGGGCGCGCCAGTCGGGCGTCCTCAGCCCGGCCGAGGCCAAGGCCCTGGCCCGGGAGGCCCAAGTGCGCCCGGCCAAGGCCGAGGAGGCGGTGCGGCGGGCCACCGCGTTTCGCGAGTCCCTCTACCGGCTGTTCCTCGCCCTGCTGGAGGCGCGTCCGGCGCCGGCCGAGGACGTAGCGCGCCTGGGGGCCGAGGTGCAGCGGGCCCTCGCCAGGCGGCAGCTCCAGTGCACGGCCCAGGGCTTTGCGTGGCGTGCACCGGAGGCAGTGCTGGCCGACTCGGTGGTGCCGCGACTGGCCCTGGCGGCGGACGAGCTTCTCACCGGCGAGCGATGGAAGCGCGTGCGGCTGTGCGAGGCGTCGCTGGCGGACGGCTGCGGGTGGCTTTTCCTCGACCAGACGCGCAACCACAGCCGTCGCTGGTGCGAGATGGCGTCGTGCGGAAACAAGCACAAGGCCCGTCGCCACTACGCCCGCGTGCGGGGGCAAGGCTAAGGCCCCGGGGGGCCCGCCCGGGGGTCGCGTCCACCCATGGAGGCGCTTCCGCCCCGGGGAAAGGCAGGCCCGTCCACCTCGGCTTGCCCCGGGGGGGCGGGCCACGGTACAGGGGGTCGCCGTTTCCATCCTCCCCCAGCGAAGGACTGTTCCCGCCATGGCCGTGCCAGCCCGCAAGGTCGTTCAGCTGAAGAAGAAGTCCCCCCGCGGCGCCACGGTCGACTGCGACGTGAAGGACCTGTCCCTGGCCGACAAGGGCCGGCTGCGCGTGGAGTGGGCCGGGCGAAGCATGCCGGTGCTTCACCAAATCCGGGACCGCTTCGCCAAGACGCGGCCCTTCAAGGGCCTGCGCATGGTGGCCTGCCTGCACGTCACCACCGAGACGGCCAACCTGGCCATCGCCCTCAAGGCCGGCGGCGCCGAAGTCACCTTGTGCGCCAGCAACCCGCTTTCCACCCAGGACGACGCCGCGGCGGCGCTGGTGGTGGACCACGGCATCCGGGTGTTCGCCATCAAGGGCGAGGACAACCAGACGTACTACCGCCACATCACCAGCGCGCTGGAGAGCCGCCCCCACCTCACCATGGACGACGGCGCCGACGTGGTGGGCGTGCTGCACAGCGAGCGCAAGGACCTGCTGAAGAACATCATCGGCGGCACCGAGGAGACCACCACCGGCGTCATCCGCCTGCGGGCCATGGCCAAGGAGGGCGTGCTCCGCTACCCCATCGTCGCGGTCAACGACGCCCTCACCAAGCACCTCTTCGACAACCGCTACGGCACCGGCCAGTCCACCATCGACGGCATCGTGCGCGCCACCAACCGGCTGCTGGCCGGCAGCGTCTTCGTCGTGGCCGGCTACGGCTGGTGCGGACGCGGTCTCGCCCAGCGCGCCAAGGGCATGGGGGCCGACGTGGTGGTGACGGAAATCGACCCCCTCAAGGCGCTGGAGGCGGTGATGGACGGCTACCGGGTGATGCCGATGAAGGACGCGGCGAAAATCGGCGACTTCTTCTGCACCGTCACCGGCAACATCAACGTCGTCCGCCGCGAGCACTTCGAGTCGATGAAGGACGGCGCCATCGTCGCCAACAGCGGCCACTTCAACGTCGAGCTGGACCTCGAGTCGCTGGCCACCATCGCCAAGGACAGAAGCATGGTCCGCGACTTCGTCGAGCAGTTCACCCTGAAGAATGGCCGCCGGATTGTCGTGCTGGGCGAGGGCCGCCTGGTCAACCTGGCCACCGCCGAGGGCCACCCCTCGAGCGTGATGGACATGTCCTTCGCCAACCAGGCGATGTGCAGCGAGTGGATGGTGAAGCACCACGCCACGCTCGAGCACAAGGTCTACTCGGTGCCGGAGCGCATCGACGCGGAGATTGCCCGGCTCAAGCTCAAGGCGATGGGCGTCCGGGTGGACGTCCTCACCGCCGAGCAGGAGAAGTACCTGGACAGCTGGAACGTCGGCACCTGAGGCGCCCCCATTAGGGGACGAGCGCCAGGTACTGCTCGTAGCGCGTCTGAATCTGGCTGACGTACTTCACCGGCTCGCTGCCGCGCGCATAGCCGTAGCGCGCGAGGCGGTAGTAGACGGGTTTCTGCAGGTCGAGCATCGCCTTCTCGACGTTGTTGAACCAGCGATTCCTGTCAAGCCCGCGCTCGGCGGCCAGCCGGCGGGCGTCGGTGAGGTGGCCCAGCCCGACGTTGTAGGCGGCCAGGGCGAAGCGCACCCGCTGCTGCAGCGCCAGCTCCGGCTCGAGCTGGCCCATCAGCTCCGCCAAAAACGCGATGCCGGCATGGGTGCACTCCTCGGGGTCGGTGAGGCGGCTGAAGCCGAGGCTTTTCGCCGTGCGCGGCAGAATCTGCAGCAGGCCAACCGCGCCTTCCCGGCTTCTTGCCCGCGGGTTGAAGCGGCTCTCCTGGTAAGCCTGGGCGGCGGTCAGCCGCCAGTCGAAGCCGTAGCGCGGCGCCAGCTTCTTGAAGATGTCGTCGTAGGGGGACACCGCCCCTTTGACGTCGCCGCGGGGTGGGGCGACGTCCTGGGGAGCTTCGAAGATGCGCCGGTAGGCGAGGTTGAATTCGAGGCCGCGGTCGGCGCGCTTGACGAAGGCGTTGACGGCGGAGAGGAGCTTCGGGTTCCCTACCCGCACCGCGAAGGCGATGTCCTTCTTGCTGCCCGCTTCCAGTGGCAGCGCGCCCACCACGTCCTGGCGCCAGGTGAGCTCCGCCTGAAGGATGTGGCTGTCGGCGACCGTGAGGTCGGCCGCCCCGCTGGCCATCTGGTCGATGAGGTCCTCCGTCTCGACGTCCTCCGCCACGCTGACCAGCGTGAAGCCCAGCCGGGGCTGTAGCCGCGCCAGGGTGCGGGCGTAGCTCGACCCGGGCCGCACGCTGATGCGGCGCCCCTTCAGCTGCTCCAGGCTGGTCAGCCGCGTCTCGGCCAGCCGCTGCACCACCATCTCCTGCACCTGCAGGTAGGGCTGGCTGAAGTCCACCAGCTGGGCCCGGTCCGGGCTGACCGTGAAGGAGGCGGCGATGACGTCCCCCCGGCCCTCCAGAAGCCATGGCACCAGCTGGTCGTGTGCCGGCGGCACCACCATCGCCAGGCGCACCTTCAGCTGCCTGGCCAACATCGACGCCAATTCGTAGTCGAAGCCGCGCGGCTGGCCCCCTTCGAGGAAATAGCTGACGCCGTTGTTGCGGGTGAGGACGCGCAGCTCGCCGCGCTTCACAATCTCGTCGAGGTCCCCGGTGAAGCGGCGGGTGGCGTAGGAGACCAGCCCCTTCTCCAGAAGGAAGCTGTCCAGCGCCGCGCGCAGCGCGTGGGCCGACAGGCGCACGGCCCACACCGCGGGCTGCCGCTCCGCCAGGGTGAAGAGGTGCTGCAGCCCGTGGTTGTAGGCCTCGAAGCGCTCCAACTCGGCCGAAGTGGCGACCGCCAGCGCGCGCTCGCCCCGGCTGACGTCGTAGAGCAGCTGCTCGGCGTCACTCACATTGGCCACGGCGTCGATGAGCAGCTCCGGGACGGCGGAGGCCTTCAGCGCCTCCAGCGTCTCCTGCGCGGCCGATCCGGCCACCACCGACACCTTGCGCCCGCCCAGCTCCGAGGCGCGCACCGGCAGGCCGGCGGCTCCCTTGGTGCCCACCAGCACCTCGCTCACCACCCGCAGCGGCTGGGTGAAGGCGACGCGGGCGCGGTCGGCGGCAGTCACCGTCAGGCCCACCGCCACCACGTCCCCCTTTCCGGCCAACAGGGCCGGAAGCAGGGCGTCGCTGCGTTGGACGCCGACTTCCTCCACCTTCAGGCCCTGGCGGGCCGCGAATTCCGCCAGCAGCTCCGCGTCGGTGAAGCCGGTGCCGGTGCGCGGCAGCTCAGCAGCGGCGTCCCCCAGCACCAGCGCCCGCAGCGTCCCGCGCACGCGCACCGCCGCCAGGTCCTCGTCGGCGGCCCAGCCCGGTGCCGCGGCCAGCACGGCCACCGCCAAGGCGAGCGGCCCGTGTCCCGTCGCGACGACGCGCATCGGCCAGCGCCAGGAAGCCATCGGCAGAGGCGCACCCTAGCACCGGCTGCGCGGCTCTCGGGGGGTGTCCTTTCACCTCTTGCCGCTGACGGCGCTTTGCGCAATGACCGGCGGCTTCCATGGGACTCTTCCGCGCCATCGTCCTGGGCATCGTCCAGGGCGTCACTGAGTTTCTGCCCATCAGCTCCACCGCCCACCTCCGCATCGTCCCGGAGATTCTGGGCTGGCCGGACGCCGGGGCGGCCTACACGGCGATGATTCAACTGGGCACGGTGGCGGCGGTGATTGTGTATTTCTGGCGGGACCTGGTCCGGCTGACGCAGGCCTGGGTGGAGGGCGTGCTGCGCGGGGCGCCCTTCCGGACGCTGGACTCCCGACTGGCGTGGTTCGTGTTGGTGGGCACCCTGCCCATCGGCATCCTGGGGCTGACCTTCAAGCACCACATCGAGACGTCCCTGCGTTCCCTGTACGTCATCGCCTTCGCCATGGTGGGCCTCGCCGTGGTGCTGCTGCTCGCCGAGCGCATTGCCCAGCACCGGCGGACGCTGAGCGAGATGGGTTGGCCGGACGCCATCGTCATCGGCCTGTGCCAGGCGGTGGCCCTCATCCCCGGCAGCAGTCGGTCCGGTACCACCCTGACGGGCGGCCTGGCGCTCGGCTTTCGCCGCGAGGATGCGGCGCGTTACTCGTTCCTCCTCTCCATCCCGGCCACCGCCGCCGCCGGCGTCTTCGAGATGCGTCACCTTGTGCGCAGCGGCGAGCCCTTCACCGGCCCGGACGTGCTGATGGGCACGTTGGTGGCCTTCGTCACGGGGCTGGCTGCCATCGCCTGGCTGCTACGCTTTCTGCGCACGCGCTCGACCGTCGTCTTCGTCGTCTACCGTTTCCTCCTCGGCGGGCTGCTCCTGCTCTTGCTCGCTAGCGGCCGGCTCAACCCGCAGCCGGACGCCGCGCCGCAGGCGCATGCCGCGCTCGCCGCTGGGCCGGTGCGCGAGTAGCCCGGGCCGTGGAGGCGCTCTTCGAGGAGCTCGCGGAAAGACTGAGGGAGTCCCCCGGGCGCCCGCTCGACTTGCCGGGCGTGGCCCTGCGCGAGGCCGCCGTGCTGGTGCCCCTCACCCTGCGCGAGGGCACCCCGACCATCATCTTCACCCGGCGGCCGGAGGGCCTACGGCGGCACGGGGGCCAAATCTCCTTCCCCGGCGGGGTCCGGGACGAAGGCGACGTCACCCCGCTGCACGCGGCGCTGCGCGAGCTTCAGGAGGAGGTGGGCGTCGCGCCGGAACGCGTCGAGGTGCTGGGCATGCTGGAGGAGATTCCCACCATCACCGAGTTCCGGGTCCTCCCCTTCGTCGGACGCCTGGCGCCGGGCACCGTCCTGACGCCGGACCCCGGCGAGATTGCCGAGGTCCTGGAAGTCCCCCTGTCGGCGCTGCTTGAGCCGAGCCGGCAGCGCGTCGAGAAGCGCTTCCTCTTCGGCGCGGAGCGCGACATCTACTTCTTCGAGTATGCCGGGCACACCATCTGGGGTGCCACCGCGCGCATTCTTCGAAACCTGCTGGACCGGGCCGAGGGACTTCCCGCCTGGAAGGGATTGCGTCGACCATGAAAATCTACCCGGTGGTGATGGCGGGCGGCTCCGGCACGCGCTTCTGGCCGCTTTCGCGCGTGCGCCACCCCAAGCAGTTTCTCCCCCTCGTCTCGAGCAAGCCGCTGCTGGTGGAGACGCTGGCCCGGCTGAAGGGGCTGGCCCCGCCCGGCCACACCTATGTGGTGTGCGGTCCGAGCCACGCCGCGATGGTGCGCAGGCTGTTGCCCCGCCTGCCGTCCCGCAACGTGCTGGTGGAGCCGGTGGCGCGCAACACCGCCCCGGCCATCGCCCTGGCGGCCTGGGTCATCGGCGCCCGGGACCCGGACGGCGTGCTGGCGGTGCTGCCCTCGGACCACCACGTGGCGGACCCGCGGGGCTTCCGCGCCGTGCTGCAGCGCGCCGCCAAGCTGGCCCGCGCCGGGCAGCTGGTGACGGTGGGCATCCAGCCCACCCGGGCCGAGACCGGCTACGGCTACATCCGGCTGGGGGCACCCCTGGGCGAGGGTGCCTTCCGGGTCCAGGCCTTCGTCGAGAAGCCGGACCCGGTGACGGCGGCCGAATACGTGTCTTCCAAGGAGTACCTGTGGAACGGCGGGATGTTTGTCTTCACCGCGCGGGCCATGCAGGAGGCCTTTGCGCGACACCTGCCGGACGTGGCCGAGGCGATGGAACGGCTGGCCCCGCGAATTGGCAAGCGCGGCTTCACCGCAGCCCTCGCTCGTACCTTTCCGCGGCTGCCCTCGGTGTCTTTGGATTACGGGGTGATGGAGAAGGCCCGCAACATCGCCGTCGTCCCCGGCGACTTCGGCTGGTCCGACGTCGGTAGCTTCGCCGCCATCGGCGAGGTCCGTCCCCAGGACGCCAATGGCAACGTGGCGGTGGGCGAGCAGACGCTGGTCCTCGACTCGGCCGGCTGCGTGGTGCTCGGGTCAGGGCGCACCCTGGTGGTGCTGGGGATGCGCGACACGGTGGTGGTAGATGCGGGGGACGCGGTGCTGGTCATTCCGCGCGAGCGAAGCCAGGACGTCCGTCAGGTGGTCGAGGCGCTCCGGCTCAAGCGTCTGACGCGGACGCTGTAAGAGGGAAAGACATGCACTCACACATTTTTCGCGAGTACGACATTCGCGGTCTGGTGGACACGGACCTCACCGATGAGGTGGTGGAGCTGCTCGGCCGCGGCCTGGGCACCGTCATCCGTCGCAAGGGGGGGACCAGCGCCACCGTGGGCCGTGACTGCCGCGCCTCCAGCCCCCGCTTTCGCGATGCGCTGAGCGCGGGTCTTTGCGCCACCGGCCTGGACGTCCTGGACGTTGGCGTGGTCCCCACCCCCCTCACCTACTTCGCGGCCAACACGCTGCCAGTGGACGGGCTGGCGATGATTACCGGGAGCCACAACCCGCCCGAGTACAACGGCTTCAAGGTGGGGCATGGCAAGACCACGCTGCACGGGCACGAGATTCAGGAACTGCGCCACCTGATAGAGGCCAGGGACTTCGAGACCGGGCGTCCGGGAAAGGTGACGCCGTTCGATATTGTGACTCCGTACACTCACTTCGTCCGCCAGACGGTGAAGATGGGGCGGAGCATGCGGGTGGTCATCGACGCCGGCAACGGCACCGGCGGCGAGGTGGCGGTCCCGCTGTTCCGAAGCATGGGCTTCGACGTGGTCCCGCTCTTCTGCGACATGGACGCCCGCTTCCCCAACCACCACCCGGACCCGACGGTGCCGGCCAACCTCCAGGACCTCATCGCGGCGGTGCGAAAGGAGAAGGCCGAGGTGGGCATCGCCTACGACGGGGACGCAGACCGCATCGGCGTCATCGACGACATGGGGCAGGTGCTGTGGGGGGACCAGCTGATGATTCTGTTTGCCCGCAGCGTGCTGGCCGAGGTCCCGGGCAGCGCCATTGTCGGTGAGGTGAAGTGCAGCGCGACCCTCTACGAGGACATCGCGCGCCGCGGCGGCAAGCCCATCATGTGGAAGGCCGGGCACAGCCTCATCAAGGCGAAGATGAAGGAGACCAACGCCCAGCTGGCCGGGGAGATGAGCGGCCATATTTTCTTCAAGCACCGCTACTTCGGCTTCGACGACGCCGTGTACGCCAGTGCCCGGCTCTTGGAGATTCTCACCCACACCGACCGCCCGCTGAGTGCGCTGCTGGCCGACGTGCCGAAGACGTACGCCAGCCCGGAGATTCGCTTCGACGTGCCGGAGGAGAAGAAGTTCGCGCTGGTGCGGCGGGCCACCGAACTGCTCCGGACGGGCGGGCACGACATCATCGACGTCGACGGGGTGCGGGTGACGTTCTCCGACGGCTGGGGCCTCATTCGCGCCTCCAACACCCAGCCCCTTCTGGTGCTGCGCTTCGAGGCCAGGACCGAGAAGCGACTCTCGGAAATCCAGAAGCTCATCGAGTCCACGGTGGCACGCGCGCAGCGAGAACTCGGCGCCTGACGGGGGCTGGACTAGAGTTTCACCCATGGAGCAGCCGGACCCCGCCGTCCGCCCGCTGGTCGGGCTCATCATGGGCAGCAAGAGCGACTGGGAGTACCTGCAGCCCGCCGCCAAGGTGCTGACCGAACTGGGCGTCCCCTTCGAAGCCCGGGTGGTCTCAGCGCACCGGACGCCCGACCTCATGTTCGAGTACGCCGAGAGCGCCGAGGAGCGCGGACTGCTGGTCATCATCGCCGCCGCCGGCGGCGCCGCCCACCTGCCGGGCATGGTGGCGGCCAAGACGCTGGTCCCGGTGCTGGGCGTGCCGGTGCCGGCCACCGCGCTGCACGGGCTGGATGCCCTGTTGTCCATCGTTCAGATGCCCAAGGGCGTCCCGGTGGGGACGCTGGCCATCGGCAAGCCCGGGGCAGCCAACGCCGGGCTGTTGGCCGCGGAGATTGTCGCCCTGCAGCACCCGCAGGTTCGCGAGCGGCTCCGGGCCTGGCGCGAAGCGCGCACCCGGGAGGCCCGCGAGAGCGAGCTTCCATGAGGGCCATCCTTCCCGGCAGCACGCTGGGCATCCTCGGCGGCGGACAGCTCGGGAGGATGACGGCGATGGCGGCGCGCTCGCTCGGCTACCACCTGGCGGCGCTGGACCCGGACCCCTCCTGTGCCGCGCGCTTCGTCGTCGAGAGTTGCATCACCGCCGGCTTTGACGACGTGCCGGCGGCCCGCGAGCTGGCGCGGCAGAGCCAGGTCGTCACCGTGGAGATTGAGAAAATCTCCGTTGACGCCCTCCGCGCCGTGCAGCAGCTGGTCCCCATGCGGCCCGGGCCGGAGGTCCTCTTCACCATCCAGGACCGCGCCCGGCAAAAGGACTGGCTAGCGGCCCACGGCTTCCCGGTGGGTCCCTACCGGAAGGCGGCCAGCGAGGCGGCGGTGCTGGCCGCGGTACGCGCCTTGGGCGGCAAGGCGTACGTGAAGTCCACCCGCGGCGGCTACGACGGCCGGGGCCAGGCGGTGGTGCGCGCAGAGGCGGACGTGCCGGCCGCCTGGGCCAGCCTGGGGGGCGGCCCGGTGGTGGTGGAGCAGGCCCTGGCGCTGCGCCAGGAATTGTCGGTGCTGGTGGCGCGGCGTCCGTCGGGGGAGGCGCGCACCTATGCGCCGGCGCTCAACCACCACGTGCAGGGAATTCTCGAGTGGAGCGTGCTTCCCGGGCCCTTCCCGGCCGGGCTGTCCCGGGCTGCCGAGGAAACCACGACGGCCATCGCCGTGGCCCTGGGCGTGGAGGGCCTGTTGGTGGCCGAATTCTTCTGCACCGAGGACGGCCAGCTCCTCGTCAATGAATTGGCCCCGCGCCCGCACAACACCTTCCACACCACCGAGGTGGCCTGCGCCACCAGCCAGTTTGAACAGGTGACGCGGGCCGTGTGCGACTTGCCGCTGGGCTCCACCGAGGTGCTGGCCCCGGCCGCCATCGTCAACCTCCTCGGGGACTTGTGGCTGAAGCCGGAGCCACCGCACTTCGACGCTGCCCTGTCCATCCCCGGCGTCACCGTGCACCTGTACGGCAAGCGCCAGGCACGCCCGGGGCGGAAGATGGGCCACTTGTCCGCCATTGCCAGCACGCCCGAGGAGGCGCTGCGCAAAGTGCAGGAGGCGCGACGGCGCCTGGGGCGCGAGACGACCTGAGGCCGCCCCGCGCCCCGGGCCGCTGTCAGGCGACGACGGGCCTGCCGCCGGCCGTCGGGGTCCGGACCGGCTGGGCGTTCGGATTCAGCAGCGGCGCGAAGGCGTCCCGGTAGCTCACCGCCAGAAACACTTCCAGGGCCAGCACCACCACGCCCAGCCCGAGGCCGGCCGGGTGGAGGAAGGCGTGGAAGAAGACGATGTTCACCACGATGGGGGCCAGCGCCGTCAGCGCCAGCGGGACGAAGCGCCCGGACAGCAGCAACACCCCGCACAGCACCTCCACGGTTTTAAGCAGCGGGAAGAAGTAGCCGGAGGCGAAGAGGGCCCCGGCGAAGGCCCCGGCCGCCGGTGGCGGAGGCGGCTGGGGGATGAAGTGGAAGAAGCCATTGAGGCCGAAGACGAAGAAGACGAGGCCGAGGAGGATGCGGGCAACGGTGGGGAGGTAGCGCATGCGGCAAAAGGCTAACGGGGCTGCGCCAGTGGGACAGTGCTGTTTGGCGGGATAGACTGTTGCGCCTGTGACAACACCTGACCTGAACCACATCGCCGTCTTCGTCCGGGTGGTGGAGACGGGCAGCTTCACCCAGGCGGCCTCGGCCCTCGGGCTGCCCAAGTCGAGCGTCAGCCGCAGCGTGGCGCGGCTGGAAGGGGAACTCGGCGTCCGGCTGCTGCAGCGCACCACCCGCAGCGTCCACCTCACCGACGCCGGGCACGCCTACTATGACCAGGTGGCGCGGGCCCTCTCCGGCCTTGAGGAGGCCCAAGCCGCGGTCAGTGACATGCAGGCCACGCCGCGCGGCCCGGTGCGCGTCACCACCGCCGTCGACATCGGCGTGAGTGTGGTGGCCGCCCTGGTGGCGCGCTTCGTCCGCAAGCACCCGGACATCCACGTGGAGATGCTTCTCACCGGGCGGCTGGTCAACCTGGTGGAGGAGGGGGTGGACCTCGCGGTGCGGGCAGGAAAGCTGGATGACTCCTCGCTGGTGGCGCGCCGGGTGGGGACGCTGGAGGCGCGGCTGCTGGCGGCGCCCGGCTACCTCCGTCGCCGCGGGACGCCCCGGACGGTGGCGGAACTGGCCAACCACGACTGCGTGCTGTTCCGGGGCCGCCGCGGGCAAAGCACCTGGGAGCTGACGGGCCCCCAGGGCGCGCAAACGGTGGACGTGACAGGCCCGGTGTCCGCCGACGACTTCGCCTTCGTCCGGCAGGTGCTGCTGGCCGGCGGTGGCATCGGCCTGGTGCCCTGGACGACGGTGGCCCAGGACATCGACCGGGGCCGGCTGGTGCGCGTGCTTCCGGAACACGCCGCTCCGGGCGGCGCCCTGCACGTCGTCTACCCGTCCAGCCGCTACGTGCCCCAGCGGGTGGCGCTGCTGCGCGACTTCCTGGTGGAGGGACTGCTGGAACGGGCCAGCACCTGCGACGCGCGGGACCACGGCCGAGGGGCGAAGCCCCGCACCGCCGTCACTGGTTGAGGGCGAAGGTGTAGGTGTAACGCAAGTCGGTGGCCACCGGCTTGCCACCCTTGGTGGCCGGCTTGAAGCGCGCCCGGAGGATGGCGCCCTGGGCCGCCTCGTTGAGGCCGTAGCCCGGGCCGGACACCACCCGTGCCGCGCTGACGTGCCCGTCGGCCTCGACGGTGATGGCCAGCACCACCTGCCCCTCGATGCTCAACTTGCGGGCCTGGGCTGGGTAAATCTCCTCGCCGTTGATTTCCTCCAGCAGCTCGGGCCGCGTGTCCACCAGGTACAGCGGGGCGTAGCCCGGCCGCACGCTGCCCGGCGCCTCGGCGCGCTCGGCGGGCCTTCCCACCAGCGTGTTGCCCACCGGTACGGCCACCGTGCCGGCGGTGGTGGTGGACTGCAGCGTGAGGCCCACCACCACCGGGGGCGGCGGCCCGGGCTCCGGCGGCGGCGCGTCGTTGGGAGGGGGGGTCTCCGCGTGCGCCGGGGTGCGCGGCGCGACGACGGACAGCTTGGGACGCAGGTGCGGCTCCGTCCGCGGCGGCGGCTCCGGGGGATGCTCAACGGGCGGCTGCACCTCCACCACCACCAACTCCGAGGGGCGCGGGCGCGGAAGCGGCCCGGGCGGCCGCGCCCGCGCGGCCAGAAGCAGCCCCACGGCGTGCAGCAGCAGCGAGGCCCAGAGGAAGAGGGCGAGCGAGGGTCGCCGCAGGGGTGCGGCGAGCGGCACCACGGCAGCGTTCACGGCCCGCTGGTGCCTCCGGCGGCACGGGAGCGCGCGTCCTTCTCGATGTTGAGTGCGAAGCGCGACACCCCCTCCCCCTTCACCACGTCGATGAGGTGCATCACCTCGCCGTAGGGCAGTGCCTGGTCGGCGCTGAGGATGGCCCGCGTCTCGGCATCCCGCTTCACGCTTTGGGCCACCTTGGCCCGCAGCTGCGCCTCGGACACCTCCTCGCCGTCCAGGAAGAGACGGCCCTGGCGGTCCATCACCACGGCCAGGAGGCCCTGCACCGTCTCGCCGGCGTTGGCGGCCTTGGGCAGGTCCACCTCCATCGTCTCGCGGACGATGAAGTTGGCGGTAACCATGAAGATGATGAGGAGGACCAGCACCACGTCCACCAGGGGGGTGACGTTGATGCCGGTAATCTCGTCGTCCCCGCCGTCCTGCAGCTGCGCGGCCATCAGCGTGCCCCGGGGACGGGCGGGCCCGGCTGGGCGGCTTCGGCCCGGGCCCGCATGGCGCCCACCAGGGCGTAGCCGAGGGCCTGGGTCCGGTTGACCAGCGTCTTCAACCAGCGGGTAAAGGCGTTGTAGGCCACCACCGCCGGGATGGCCACGCCCAGGCCGACCGCGGTGGCCACCAGCGCCTCGGAGATGCCGGCCATCACCGTCTGCTGGATGGCGCTGCCCTTGATGGCCACCGCGCCCAGGTCGTTGAAGGCCTTGATGATGCCGAGCACCGTGCCGAAGAGTCCGACGAAGGGGGCGTTGCTTCCCAGCGTGCCGAGGAAGGAGAGGAACCTTTCATAGCGGGCGCGCTCCCGGGCCAGCACGCTGAGCAGCACCTCCTCCACCGTGTCCGGCCCCTGGGGGACGGCCCGCAGCATCTCCCGCACCACCACCGCCTCCAGGCCGGTCTGTCCTTCCACCGCGGCCAGCGCCCGGTCGAGCTCGCCGGTGGCCAGCCAGCGGGCCAGCTGCTCGCCGTTGCGCAGGCGCTGGGTGCCGAAGAAGACGGCCCGCTCCAGCATCACCGCGAAGGAAACCACGCTGAGGGCCACCAGCAGCCACAGCACCCACTCGGCGGAACTCAGCGTCAGCCGCAGCAGCTTGGTCGTGAGCCACCCGAGCGAGGGATTTTGCGCCTGTGCCCACACCAGCATGGAAGAAGTCATCGGCTGCCCTTAGTAGTCGCGAGACCAGACCGCGTCCAGCGAGCCGGCGTTGGCATCGCCATATTCGAGCTGCAGGCTCCACCGTCGCAGGATGCGGTACTCTACCCGGATGGCATTGGCATTCTGGTAGCGGAAGGCATCGGCGTTAATGCGCGCTTGGTAGCCGATGTAGATGTCGTCGGTGAGGTACTTGCCCGCCTCCAGCCGCGTCTGGTTGACGCCCCGCTCGTCGTTGTTCACCTCCACCGACAGCACGTCGATGGGCAAGGCCCCCCCCACCGCCTTCTTGAGTTCAGTGGCAGCCCAGGAACCCAGGATGGACGCGCCGGCTTCCCCACCGCCGACGCTGGTGCTGCTGCCGAGGCTGCTCTGCACCAGCTGCGTCCTTCCGGTGGCCAGCAGGGTGTAGATTTCCGACTCCGACATGGGCGGGTCGCTCGACGGCGTCACCTTCACCCGGTCGGCCCCCCCCGAGAAGTGCATGTACACCTTGGCCTGGCTGAGGACGCTGCTGTAGACGCCCGTCACGTCCAGCTGCGCCTTGGCCGGCGCTCCGTCCAGGCGCACCCGCCCGCCGGGCTGCACCTCGAAGCGGCGTCCCCAGACGTCGCCGCGGCCCCGCAGGATGTACACCTCGCCCACCACGCGGGTCTGGCCTCCCAGGGCGACCTGGAAGGGGTCCGACAGGCCGAGCTCCAGCGCGATGTCCTTGCCGCGCATCCAGAGCGGCTGGGGGGCCTGCAGAGACACGCGGAGGAAGCTGGGCCCGGCCGCGGTCTCGGGCTCCGGGGCAGCCGTTCCGGCCAGCCGCGGGCCCAGCGCCACGGCGCGGCGTGCCTGGCTCGCGTCCACGGGCTTGCCGTTGCGGGTCAGGACGACGTCCGGCGGGCTGCTCAAGCCTTGCAAGTCCTTGCGCCGGGCCTCCGGCAGCTGGAACTCCACGTCCTCCAGGCGGACGTGCTGCAAGTCCACCTCCCACGGCCGTGCGGTCCCGGAGAGGTCCGCCTTCAGCGTGGCGATGCACCACAGCTGGTCGTCGAAGACGACGGGTAGCCCTTGGGTGCTCAGTGCCCCGGAGATGGTGAATCCCTCGGCCGCACGCTCTCCCACAAGCCGCAGGGAGAAGGAGCCGCCCTGCACCCTGGCCGAGAGCTCCTCGATGGCGAAGCGCTGGTTGCTTGCTTCGGCGCGCAGCTGGATGTGCTGGTACAGGCCGAAGCCGATGACGCCCACTTCGCCGTCCGTCCAGGCCAGCGCCCCGCGCAGCGCGGGGTGGCCCAGCGTGCCGTCGGCCTCTCCGTCGACTTGCAGCTTGCCACTGATGCTGCGCATCCACGGGAAGAGGCTGGCCACGAAGTCCGGCTCGAAGCGCACCGAGTGAAGCGTCGCCCGCAGCGGAGCCTCCTCCAGCCGCAGCCCGCGGCGGAGGCCGGGCAGCGACAGGTCGAGGTGCACCGTCCCGTCCAGATGCAGCGTCCCTCCCGTCTCCGACTGCAGCTGCATGTCCACCGTCTCCTCGCCAGAGGCATAGCGGGCGTGCGCGGTGCCTTCGAAGTGGGCCCCGTCGCTCGGACCGAGGCCGGTGGCCTTCACCGTCGCCGTGCCGATGGGGGCCAGCAGCGTCCCGTGCCCCTCAAAGCGCACCGACAGCTGTCCGTCGAGGAGCCGGCGGTCCCGGCGCAGCCGGTTGACGTTGAGTGGCAAGTCCCGGAAGTCCAAGGGGCCCAGTTCCCCCTCCAGCGCCACGGCGGCGTGGGCGAGTTCCTCCGGGGACGTGCTGGTCAAAAGCTGGACGAGTGGCGCCCAGACTTCGAGGTGGGCCGAGCCCTTCCCCCCGTCCGGCGCGAGAACGGCCAAGGTGGCCTTCACCGTGTCGTTCGCTTCCACCGTCAGCGTGGCGTCCACCACGGGCCACGGCGGCACCAGCAGCTGCTGCAGCTGCACCTGCGCCTTCCCGCGTGGGTCGCCCAGCGTGCCGGTGACGGAAAGTTGCGCCGCGACCACGCCCTGGACGGCCGGCAACACCAGGCCGGCCTGGTGCAGCGGCTGAAGCCGCAGGCCCGCGGCGTGGACGTCCGCTTGAAGGGGCACCGTCCGCCACCCGGCCCAGCTGAGGCGGCGGGCCAGCAGTTGGGCGGTGGTGGACAGAAGCGAGGCCTGGACGTCCAGACTGCCCTGCAGGCCCTTGCCCTGCAAGGTGAGCGCGACGGGGGTGTCCTCGTCCCCGTCCAGGCGCAGCGTCGCCTCGGCCGTTGGAAGGCCCCGGGCGCGCACGTCCGAGGCGCGCACCGACACGTGCACGGCCGGCCCGTCGACAAACCCGTCGACGCGCGCCTGCACGGCGGCGTGCGCGCTGACTGCCGCCGTGCCCTCCGGGCAGCCGGCGGGCAGCAACCCGGCCCGGGCGAGCTGGCACAGGGCCATAGCGACGTCGACGTCCTCCGCCTGCAGGCGCAGGGCGAGCGGCTGGTGCACGCGTCGGGACAGCGCCAGCTCCGGCCCCTGGACGTCCAGCGACAGGGAAGTGCCCAGCCCGGCCAGCTGTCCGCTGAGACTGAGGTGGCCCCCGCGCCGGCTTCCTTCCAGCTGGGCGCTGAGGCCCCGCAGCCCAGAGAAGCCGCCGTCCGTCAGCTGGGCCGAAAGGGTGACGTCCGGGTGGCCTTCCGCGCCGTGCACTTGCGCGGCGACGTCCAACAGTCCAGCCAGCTGGGCCGAGGCGGGCACCAGCAGCGCCGGCAGGTGGGCCAGTTCCAGGTGCGCCACCTCCAGCGAGCCTTGCACCTGGTGCGCACTCGAGCGCGCGCTGAGGGCGATGGACTGGCTGCCCGAGGTGAGTTCCAGCCGCTCCGTCTGGAGCCGGCCCGCCTGCAAGCGCACCGCGGCCGGCGCCGCCAGGGCAAACGCCTCCTCCGGAAAGCGCAGCCGCAGGGTGTCGAGCAGCAGTCCCCGTCCGTCGCCGTCCGCCGTGCCGGCCGCGTCCAGTTGGACCGGCCCGGCGGCCGTCGCACGCAGCTGCAGCGCACGCGCCTCGCTGTGGAGGTTGGCATGGACGTCCCGCAGCGCGCGGCCGGCCAGCGTCAGTGTTCCGGCGGTAACGGTGGCGTTGGAGTCCAGGGGCCGCCACACGTCCGGAAGGTGCAGCGACACGTCCAGGTCCTCGGCCCCGACGGGGCCCACCTGCAGCCGGGCAAAGTGGCCCTCGGCTTCGACTGCGGGGTGCGCCGGCCGTCCCGACACCTCCACGCGCAGGGCGCCCTGGCCGGACAGGGGGGGAAGTCCGCCAACGACGTCCCCGAAGGTGTCCGTCAGTGCGGCCAGCCGGCTCACCTCCAGGTGCAGCGTGGCCTGCAGCGCGCGCGCCGTCGCGTGCCCGCTGCCCTCCACCAACAGGCCCGGCAGCACCGCCCGCAGCGAGGGCACCTCGACGCGGCCCCCTTCCAGCCGCACCGCGGCCTGGACCGGGCCCACCTCCGTGCCGCGCACCACGCTGTGGGGAACGTCCAGCGTCAGCTGCCCGCGGGCCGAGGCCCAGGACGTGCCGCGCACCGTCCCCTGCAGACGCAAGGCGAAGTCGCTCTGTGGCCCGAGGCCGAGGAGCTCGGCCAGGTCCACGTGCTTCACGTCGAGACGCAGCGCGCGGGCCGAAGTATTCTCCACGTCAACGTCCGTCCGCAGCTCGAGCCGGCCCCGCCCGGCGGCCGCCTGCAGCGCGACGGCGTAGCCCCCGGTGCCGGCGTGTCGTGCTTCACCGCTTGCCGAAAGCGGCACGCGCAGTGGCCAGCCCGGCACCAGCGAACGTCCAAAGCTTGGCGAGACGTCCAGCGACAGGTGCCCGTCCGACAGGACGTCGCCCGCTGCCCGTGCGTCCGCCACCAGGCTGCTGCCGGCGGCGTGCACGTCCACCTCGGCCGACAGGCTGCTGCCCCGCCGCTCGCCTTGCAGCGCGATTGTGAGGGGCCCCGGGGTCGGCTCATTCACCGCCCCCGTGCCCTGGGCTTGTACCTGGAAGTCCTGCGAGCGCAAGCCGTAGCGGCCGCTGCCCGACAGCCCGAGGGCCTGCAACACCAAGGGCGGTCCCTCGGGCGTGTGCACCTGCAGCCGGCCCTCCTGGACGTCGAAGCGGTGGACGAGGAAGGTGAGAGGCGGCGGGCGTCCGGCCGCGTCCGGCGGCCCCGGTTCCCGGGCAGCAAAGGTGCGGTGCAGGTTACTGCCCTCGTCGTCCAGCGCCACCGACAGCTCGGGCCGGACGAGGAGGAGGGTGCGCGCCTCGATGTGGCCCTGCAGAAGCGCGGCCCACTGCAGCTCCAGCTCCACCCGCTCGATGAAGGCCACCCGCGTCCCTTCCGGGTCGAGCAGCGTCGCCCCCCGGACGAGGATGTGGTTTCCGTGGATGGTGGCACCCTCGGCCTCCACCCGGCCGGCGATGGCGTCGTTGGCCGCGGCGAGGCCCACCCGCAGAAGCCACGCTGTCCCGCTCGGCGTCTGCAGGTAGGCCCGGGCGCCGAGGAGGGCGAGCAGGACGAGGAGGGCCAGGCCGCAGAGGAGGAGCGCGGCGCGGACGAGGTGCCGGGCGGGCGTCGGCACGGGCGGAGGTGCAGCGGGGGCCGTCATGTCAGAAGGACTCCCCGACGGCGAAGTGCAGGGCGCACCGGCTCCACGGCGCGCCGCCGTATTCCGGCGTGTTGTTCACCGTGGCGAAGGCGAAGCAGGCGGTGTTCTCGCTGTAACTCACGTGCGGCTGCACGGGAACCACTGGCAGCGGCCCGCCGAGGTTGAGCCGGTAGCCGAAGTCCACGCGGAACAGCCCCACCGGCGTTCGATAGCGCAGCCCGATGCCCACGGCCACCTGGGTGGTGGACACGCTGCTGAAACTGAAGGCGCCGTAGCTGACGAAGCCCGCGTCGACGAAGAAGGCCACCACCCACTCTCGTGCAAACGTCCACCGCAGTTCCAGCGAGGCGTCCAAAAGCCCGTTGCCGCCGATGGGGACGACGTAGCCGCTGGCCGAGGCGGGCAGGCCGACGTTGCTCACCAGGGACCCCGCGGCCTGGGTGGGCGTGAGGGGCTGGTAGGCCAGCGGCAACAGCGGCGAGAGCTCGCGACTGCCAAAGCCGCGGTTGGAGCCCGCGCCTCCGGCGAAGAAGCGGTTGACGATGGGGGAAGGGTCGCAGGCCTGGGCGGACAGACCCGCCTCGGCGGAGATGCTGCACGGGTTGGGCTGCAGGATGGTGCCCACCATCAGCCGCGCGGCGAGGGTGAAGGCCCCCACCGTGACGTAGCCGCGGGCCTCGGGAAGAATGCGGACGTAGGTGAAGCCACTTCCCAGCCACTGCCCCGACTCCTGGAAGGAGACGCCTAGGTAGTAGCCCTTCTTGGGGTCCACAATGTCGTCCCGGGCGTCCCACACCACGGTTTGCTCCAGGTAGGACAGAAGCTGCAGGCACGGGGAGGTGTTGCAGCCGTAGGCCAGCGTGGGCACGTCGCCGGTGAGGCCGGTGGTGACGCCGGTGACGTTGTCCAGCTCGAAGGCGTACGTCGGTGACAGGACGAGGTGCGGCACCGGTTCCCAGGCCACGCCCGTCCGCGCCCGTCCGCCGACGTAGCCGTAGCCCGCCTCCACCTGCTTGTAGAGGTTGACGCCGAGCAGCCCCTTCAAGGTGGGCGCGAAGAAGTTGGGCTGCTCCAGCTGGGCGAGGAAGTCGAACATCAGCCCGTTGAATTGCACGTCCCAGACGGCCGGCAGGAAGGCCCAGCCCACCTTTGCCTTCAGCGTCAGCTTGCGCAGCCCGCCGAGGAAGTTGCGGTCCGTGTACTCGGCGATGCCCCGCACCTCCTGCCGTGCCGGGTCGAAGGCGACGCCACCGCCGAAGCGGACGGAGTGGAAGGGCGCCTCGCGCACGTCGATGAGGACGGGCACGGTGTCGGTGCTGGCGTCGAGCGTGCCTGCCGTCACCTTCACCGCGCCGAAAACTCCCATTTGAAAGACGCGGGTCTGCGCCGCGCTCAGCCCGGACTCGGAGAACCATTCGCCCTCCCGAACGGCCGGGCGTGCGGTGTCGGCGATGAGTTCCGGGCTCACCTCCGGGTGGGGGCCCGCGGTGACGACGATGGCCCCGTACTTCACCCGCGGTCCCGGCGCGCAGATGACGTGGACCCGGGCCGTCTGGTTGGTGACCTCGACGTACGTCTCGCCCCCCGCCTCCGCCGTGGCGTAGCCGAGCTCGCGCAGCCGGCTGCGCAGCTCGGCCTTCAGTGCCTCCCAGTCCTCCTGTCGGAAGACGTCGCCCACCTGCAGCGGTAGCTTGGCCAGCACCCGCCGCCGGAGGCCCTCGGGAATGTCCAGCCCGTCGATGTCGAGGGCAGTGACGTGGGTGGGCGTGCCCTCGTCGATGGTGAGGGCCAGCCGGACGCCCCCCTTGCCATCCGGCTCCACCTGCTCCTCGGTGACTTCGGCCTGGTAGAAACCGAGCGACTGGTAGTAGCGCTCGATGCGGCGCAGGTCGGCCGTCCAGGTGGTGGGGTCGAACGTCGGCACCGGGCCGAAGACGTAGGAGAAGAAGTTGGCCTGGCTGGTGGCGATGCGGTCTTCGATGGCGCCCTGGCTGACCTGCTTGGTGCCGGTGAATTGCATCTGCGTGACCACCGGTCCGCGCGGTGTGCCGGCGCAGCCGAGCACCAGAAGGGCGAGGGGCAGGCCCCTCAGCCCAAAAGCCGCCCGCCCTGCGCGGTGAAGCGGCGCAGGCGCGCTGCCGCGGCCTCGGTATCCGGGTGGGCGAGCAGTTCCTCCACCGGGCGGGAGATGCGGTAGCTCCAGTTCTCGTCTTGCACCGTCCCAGGCAGGTTGATGCGGTCCGCCAGGCCGAGCACGTCCTGCCAGGGGACGACGCACAGCGCGGAGCCAGCGGTTTCCACCGTCTGCAGCAGGGCGTCCTGCACCTCCGCTGTGAAGTCGGCCGGCGGGGGGCGCAGCGCAGAAAACGCCCGGTAGGCCTGTGCCACCGCCAGCCGCTCGGCCTCGTTGCTCGTCTCCCACCACTCGCGCAGCGTCTCCGTGTCGTGCGTGCCCGTCGTCGCCAGCGAGACGGCCGGGAAGGCCTCCGGGTCCCGGTAGACGGCCCCGTCGCGTTCCCAGCGCAGGACGCGGTAGCCGGGAATGCTGCGTCGCTCCAGCGTCTGGCGCACCCACGGGGGGATGACGCCGAGGTCTTCGGCGACGATTCCCGCCCCCATCGCCAGAATGCCGAAGAGGACCTCCCCCAGCGCCAACTGGGCCGGCTCGTCGGGCGGGACGAAGCGTCCGGTCGGCGTCGTCTGGTCGCGAATCCACTGGCGGAAGTAGCCGACGGCGTGGTCGACCCTGCGCAAGTCATAGTACGTGGCGCTCTGTCCGGCGCGAGAACGCAGCCACTTCCAGTCCTGGGCATGCATGGCCGGGAAGTCGAACCAGGGCAGCCCCCAGTCCTGCCCGGTGGCCGAGAAGGCATCCGGCGGGACGCCCAGCCGCGCATCCCGGCGCAGCAGGGTGGGGGAGGCCCAGGCGTCGACGCTGTCATTGCCGACGATGAACGGCTCATCCCCGCACAACAGAATCCCCCGCGCCCGCGCCGCGGCCCGCACGCGCGCCCACTGTTCATGCGCCACCCACTGAAGCCAGGTGTGGAAGCGGACATGGGTGGCCAGCCGCGCCCGGGCCACCTCCAGCGCCTGGGGCTGCCGCTGGGCCAGCTCCTCGGGCCAGTTCCACCACGGCCGGTGCTGCTGCTCCTCGGCCAGCGCGGTGAACAGCGCGTGGTCGTCGAGCCAGGCGGCTTGGACCTCCCGGAAAGCAGCGAAGGCCTCGCTGCGCTGGCCGGCGTGCGCCTCCGCGTGGCTGAAGGCCGCCCACAGCGCCGCGCGCTTCAGTTCGAAGACCAAGTCATAGCGAATACGAGGCGCCGCCCGCGCTTCCAAGAGGGCCTGCTGCTGCCGGCTGGACAACACGTGGGGGCCGCCCGCGTCCCGGTACTCCTGCAGCCAGTCCAGGTGGATGAAGAGCGGGTTCAGTCCCGAAGCGCCGGAGGTGGCGTAGGGACTTGGGTCCCCGGCCGTGGTGGGAAGCAGCGGAAGCAGCATCCACAGCCTCTGGCCGGCGGCGGCCAGCCAGGCGAAGAGGCCCTCGGCCGCGCCGAAGTCACCGACGCCGTAGTCGGACTGCGAGCGCAGCGAGAAGACCGGCAGCAGCACGCCCGAGAGGCGCGGGGGGGGGGCCATGGGGGACAGGCGTCATCCTATGTCTGCAGAGCTGGACAGCGAGGCGGCGCTTGGGCGATTGCTGGAAGGACGGTGGTGGCGCAAGTGTCCCCATGGACGGTGCAGCTGGGCCCGGTGCTGCCGCGCTCCTTCTACAGCCGGCCGGCGTTGACGGTTGCGCGCGACCTCCTCGGCCACCTGCTGGTGCACCGCACGGGCGGCCAGACGCGCGCGGCGCGCATCGTCGAGACGGAGGCATACGTGGGTGAACACGACCTCGCCTGCCACGCCTGCCGCGGCCGCACCCCGCGGACGGAAGTGCTGTACGGGCCGCCGGGCCACGCCTACGTCTACTTCGTCTACGGGATGCACTGGTGTTTCAACGTCGTCACCTGCGAAGAGGGCGTGGCGGCCGCGGTGCTTGTCCGCGGCGTGGAGGCCTGGGCCGGCATTCCCGCGGGCGTACGGACGGATGGGCCCGGGCGGCTGACGCGGGCCTTGGGCATTGGCCGCGCGCAAAACCGGGTGGACCTCACCACGTCCTCGCTGGCCATTCTGCACGGGCCCGCGCCGGCCGGCCGCAGCGTGCGGCGCGGTCCGCGGGTGGGGGTGGGCTACGCCGGGGTGTGGGCCGGCCGTCCCTACCGCTTCTGGGTGGAGGGCAGCCCCGGCGTCAGCCGCGCCCCGCCCAGCCCGGGCGCCCGGCGGCGACGCATGAGGGGGGCCGCTGGCCGCTGGCTGTGGGCGGGGCTCGTGGGGACCGCCGTGTGCCTTTCGGCCTGCCGTCCCCAGCCCAGGCCGGGCACGGGGCCGGTGCGCGTCGGCCTGGTGGGCGCGCTGACTGGGCCCGAGGCGCAGCTGGGACAGAGCATCCGGGACGGGGCGCTGTTGGCCATCGAGGAGGCCAACGCCGCGGGCGGGGTGGCGGGCCGCGCGGTGGAGTTGCGGGCCTACGACACGCAGGGGCGTCCAGAGGAGGCGGCCAGTGCCACGGTGCGGCTGGTGACGCAGGACGCCGCCGTCCTCATCGTCGGTGCGGACACGTCCGGCAGCACGCTGGCCCTGGCGCCGGTGGCGGCCGGGGCCGCCGTGCCCGCCGTCACGCCCTCCGCCACCAGCCCGCGCGTCACCCCGGAGGGGGGGCCATACGTCTTCCGCGTCTGCTTCGTCGACTCCTTCCAGGGCGCTGCGCTGGCCCGGTTTGCGCGCTCGCTGGGGCTTGCCCGTATGGCCGTGCTGACGGACATGAAGAGTGACTACTCGGTGGGGCTGGCCCGGGCCTTCCAGGCGCGCTTCCTCGCCCTCGGTGGCACGGTGGTGGCCGAGGAGACGTACGGCAAGGGCGACTCGGACTTTCGCGCGCAGCTGACGCACCTCAAGGGGCAGCACGCCGATGGCCTCTTTATCCCGGGCTACTACACGGACGCGGCGGCCATCGCCCGCCAGGCGCGGCAGCTGGACCTGCGGCTTCCGCTGTTGGGCGGCGACGGCTGGGACTCGGTGTCGGAATTGGTGGCCCTGGGCGGAGAGGCGCTGGAGGGAAGCCAATTCACCACGCACTTCAGCCCGGACAACCCGGCGCCGGCGGTGCAGGCCTTCCTCCGCAACTTCCAGAGGCGCTTCGGCCACCCGCCTGAGTCGGGCGCGGCGCTGGGCTACGACGCGGCCCGGGTGGGGCTGGACGCCCGGCGGCGGGCCAAGGCCACGTCCGGCCCGGCCCTCCGGGACGCGCTGGCCCAGACGTCGGGCTTCGAGGGGGTGACCGGTCGCATTACCCTGGGCCCGGACCGCGACGCGGTGAAGTCCGCCGTGGTGCTGCGCATCCACGGCGGACGGGCCGTCTTTGTGACGGAATTGCCACCGTAGGGCGTTCCCCGCGGGGGACGCCTGGCGGCCCCCGGGCTGTCCACACTTGAAGGTGCCAGTGCCGTCGCCGGCCGGGGCGGCCCTTGGGAGTGTGCAGCCGTCGCAGGGGTGCGCTAGAGGGGTGGGCTGGCATGGGACGCTCGCGGACATGGCTGGCAGTCGCGTGCATGGCCCTGGCCTGCCAGCGGGCGCCCGGGCAGGCCGTCCTCATCGGCATGGTGGGTTCGCTCACCGGGCCGGAGGCGCACTTCGGCCTCGGCACCCGCGACGGGGTGACGCTGGCCATGGAGGAGGCGAATGCAGCGGGCGGGGTGGCGGGGCGCCCGCTGGCGCTGCGGGCCTACGACGCGCAGAGCAAGCCGGAGGAGGCGGCCAGTGCGGCCATGCGGCTGGTGCTGCAGGACAAGGTGCTGCTGGTCATCGGGGAGAATGCGTCCAGCAACACCCTGGCCATGGCGCCGGCGATGGCCGCCGCCCAGGTGCCCCTCATCTCACCCTCGGCCACCAACCCGCGGGTGACGTCCGAAGGCGGGCCCTACGTCTTCCGGGTGTGCTTTGTGGACAGCTTCCAGGGCGAGGCCATGGCGGCCTTCGCGCGCCGCACGCTGAAGCTGTCGCGCCTGGCCGTGCTGACGGACGTCAAGAGTGACTATTCGGTGGGTCTGGCAGAAGTCTTCCGCCGTCGCTTCCTGGCCCTGGGGGGCACGGTGGTGGCCGAGGAAAGCTACGCCAAGGGCGACAGCGACTTCCGCGCGGTGCTGACGCGGATGAAGGCCAAACGGCCCGACGCCATCTTCATCCCCGGCTACTACAGCGACGCCGGGCCCATTGCCCGGCAGGCCCGGGAACTGGGTCTCGAGTCGGTGCTGCTGGGCGGCGACGGCTGGGACTCGGGCGGCAAGCTGGCCGAGCTTGGGGGAGCGGCCGTGGAGGGGGCCTACTACTCGACGCACTTCAGCCCGGACAACCCGGCCGCTCCGGTGCAGCGGTTTCTGCAGGCCTACCGGGCGCGCTTCGGGCGGCTGCCCGATGCGCTGGGCGCGCTGGGGTATGACGCCGCCCGTGTGGGCATCGCCGCCCTGCGGGCTACCGCCGGGGTGGGCGGCGCGGCGCTGCAGGCCGCCATTGCCGCCACCCGCGACTTCGACGGCGTCACCGGGCGCATCACGCTGGGGGCGGACAGAAACGCGGTGAAATCCGCCGTGGTGGTGCGCCTCGTCCGGGGCGAGCCGACGTTTGTCAGCGAGGTGCTGCCGTGAGTGACAGGCGGGTGCCCTTGACGACGGACGGCGGCGCTGGAACCGTGCACACTCCCGCCATGTCCGACGCCGCCCTGGAAGACCGCGCCTTGCTCGACCGCGCCCAGGACGGCGACATGGAGGCCTTTGAGGCTCTGGTCGAGCGGCACGAGGACCGCCTGTACGGCCTGGCGCTGCGGATGACGCGCTCGGAGGCCGACGCGGCCGAGGTGGTGCAGGACACGTTTCTGGCCGCGTACCAGAACCTGAAAAATTTTCGCGGCGAGGCGGCCTTCGGCAGCTGGGTGCACCGCATCGCCGCCAACAACGCGCTGATGCGGCTGCGCCACCAGCGGGTGGTGGATGCGGTCACCGAGGAGCTGCGCGCGCCGGAATTCACCGAGCGGGGCAGCCTGGCCGAGGTGCCCGAGGTGGACTGGAGCCGGAGCGCGGACGAGAAGGTGCTCGACGAGGAGCTGGGTCGCGCCATCCGCCAGGGGACCGACGCGCTGCCGGAGGGCTACCGCGAGGTCTTCCTCCTGAAGGACGTCGAAGGCCTGTCCTACGAGGAAATCTCTGAAATGATGGGAATTTCGGTGCCGGCGGTCAAAAGTCGCCTGCACCGGGCGCGGCTGGCGCTGCGAGAGGAAATCGACGCCTTTTACAAAGAAGTGTGAAACCGCCGCCTCTCGCCAGCATCATTAGGGGGCAAGCGCAATCCATGTTCACGTGCAAGGACTCCATTCACTCGCTGCTTGAGTACGTCGACGGCGAGCTGTCTGAGGCGCAGGCCGCGGAGCTGCGGGAGCACCTGCGTGCCTGTCCGCCGTGCGTGGATTTCCTGCAGAGCTACAAGGCGACGCCGAAGCTGGCGCGGCGGGCCCTGGTGGATGAGATGCCGCGGGAGCTCGCCGGCAAGCTGAAGGCGTTCCTGCGCACCAAGCTGCCCTCGAAGTGAACCTGAAGTCTCTGGCCCTCGAGGAGTGGCAGGCGCAGCTCGCCCCGCTCAGCCCGTCGCCCACCGCGGTACGGAAGCTATTCGCCGCCGTCTTCGCCCATGGCGCCGAGGACGTCGACGCGCTGCGCACGGTGCCCCAGGTGCCGGCGCGCGTCCGGGACCACCTGCTGCAGCACGGCCAGCTTCCCGTGCTGCAGGTGGTGGAGCGGCGGCGGGCGTCGGATGGCTTCGTGAAGTACCTGTTTGCCTCGCCCTCGGGGGGACGCTTCGAGGCCGTCCGCATCCCCCTCTTCGAGGAGAAGTACGTGGTGTGCGTCTCAAGCCAAGTGGGCTGTGCCCTGGCCTGTGACTTCTGCGCCACCGGGCAGCTGGGCTTTCAGCGCAACCTCGAGACGTGGGAGATGGTGGAACAGGTGCTGCGCATCCGTGCCGAGGCGGACCGCCCGGTGCGGGGCGTCGTCTTCATGGGCATGGGCGAGCCGCTGCTCAACCCGACGGAGGTGCTGCGCGCGGCCCGCATCCTCTGCCACCCGGCCGGCCTGGCCATCTCGGCGCGGGCCATCACGCTGTCCACCGCCGGGGTGGTGCCGGCCATCCACCGCTACGTGCGCGAGGGACACCCCTACCGGCTGGTGTTTTCGCTGACCTCCGCCCTCCCGGAGAAGCGGCGGCGGGTGATGCCCATCGAAGCGACTTACCCGCTGCCGGCGCTGGTGGAGGCCATCGGCCGCTACGCCCGGGCGCGGCGCGAGCGGGCCATGCTGGCCTACGTCCTCATCTCCGGTTTCAACACCGGGCGCGAGGACGCCGAGGCGCTGGCGGAGGCCTTCCGCGACATCCCCATCAAGCTGGACCTCATCGACGTCACCGACCCAACGGGCCGCTACCAGCCGCCTGGGGCCGAGGAGCTCGCCCGGTTCAGGGACCACCTGCAGGTGCTGAAGGCCCCGGTGGCGCGGCGCTACTCGGGGGGAAAGGACATCCAGGCCGCCTGTGGAACGCTGGCCGGGACGTCCCTCGGCGGGGAAGTCCTGGCCGACACCCGCACCAGGCCTGTGTCGCCGCTGCCGTCGGTCCGCTAAAGCGGTCGAATTTTTCACATTGATTGTGTGGAAGCGTTCAAGGAGTATCCCCCGCCTCGGACGGTCTAGATTGACCCAGTTGACGGGTGGCACACATGGTTGAGCCGTTGCGCTTGCGGCCAGGCAGGCGGTCCGTCGGGACACAGGCCGCTGAGCCCTCCAGGGCCGGACGGGGGGAGGCGCCGGCAGAACAAGCCAGTGTCCGTCGCGCTCCGTGGCTGGCCTTCAACGCCGCCGCGCTGCCGGCGCCCCTCGGCGAGGCCTCCCCGGCCTTCGGCGCCAACCACTTTCTCCTCGGCGCTAACCTTCCCTGGATTCGCTACGGGCTGGACTACGGCTGCTCGACGGCCACGCCGGCGGGCGGGCTGCACGCCGACGCGAATGCCGCAGGCCTCCTGGACGTGGCCATGGGCCGTCTGCGGCGCGACGGCGTCGAGGCGGCGCGCGTCTTTGTGTTTGGTGACGCACGTGCCGGCGTCCGCTTCGCCGAGGACGGGACGCCCGAAGGCCTGGACGGCGCGGTGTTTCCGGACGTGGACGTGCTGTTGGCGACGGCCGAGCGCCACCGGATTGGCCTGTACCTCGTCCTCTTCGATGCGGGCCTGGTGGCACCGCCGTCCCTGCAGGACGGCGTGCGCTGCGGTGGCCACGCGGATGTGCTGGCCGAGCCGGCCAAGCGGCAGGCGCTGCTGGAGCGCGTGCTGGAACCGCTGCTGCGGCGCTACCGCGGCCACCCCGCCATTGACGGATGGGACCTCTTCGACGAGCCGGAGTGCGCCACGGCTGGCATGGCGTGCCCGCACCCGGCGCGCTCCGCCTCCGCCCGGCGCTGGGGCCAGCTCACCGGTGTCCTCTCCGCAGGGCTGCGGGCCGTCGGCCTCGGCGGCAGTAGCCTGCCCGCGCCTGCGTTGGTGGAGGTCGCGGCCATGCGCAGCTTCCTCGGGGCCGCCGTCCAGGCCGTGCGCCAGCACAGCGGGGCGCTGGCCACGGTGGGCCTGGCCAGCACCGCCAACCTCTCGCTGCTGCAGGGACTGGAACTGGACTTCTACCAGGCGCACTGGTGGGAGCCGTATGGCGACGCGGCGCTGCGCCGCGCGGCCGCGGACTTCCGGCTGGACCGCCCGCTGGTGCTGGGTGCCTTCCCGGCGACGATGGCCAGCAAGAGCGTGAAGACGGTGCTCGACACCGCCCGCTGCGCTGGCTACGGCGGGGCGCTGGTGTGGAGTCTGCGCGCGGTGGACGGTCGCGGGGGCGAGGACGGACAGCTTTCCCAGTGGGTGCGCAACCACCAGGGCCAGCTGTACCGGCGTCCGCTGCGCGTCAAGGCGGCGGCCGACGTCCCTCCGCTGCGTCCGGCGGAGCCGCTTGCACCCGCGCTGAGCGTCCGCGCGGCCCCTCCGTCGGACAGCGCCGAGGAAGAGGAGCCCGAGAGCGCGCGGGGTGAGGCGGACGCGCGGGCCCCGGGCCTGGCAGCGGCGCCGGCCTGACGGCTGTTCAGCAGGGCACGTCCCGCTCCGCGGGCACTTTTCCGTTCACCGGGCCGTCCCGCTGTGGCTAGATTTCGACGCGGTGCGGCAGCTGCACCCGTCGGGGAGGAACACCATGGGAATGTGGCAGGAATTTAAGGCATTCGCCTTCAAGGGAAATGTCATGGACTTGGCCGTGGCCGTCGTCATCGGTGCCGCCTTCAGCAAGATTGTGAATGCGCTGGTGGAGCAAGTCGTGATGCCGCTGCTGAATGCCATCACGCCTGGCGGGGATTGGCGAACGCTCACCGTGACGCCGCTCAAACTGGGCCTCGGCCCCTTCCTCGGCGCGGTGGTGGACTTCCTCCTGATTTCCTTCGTCATCTTCGTCGTGGTGGTGAAGCTGCGCGGCATGATGGAAAAGAAGGAAGAGGCGAAGCCCACCACCAAGACCTGCCCGGAGTGCCTGGAAACCATTCCCCTGCAAGCCAAGCGCTGCAAGGCCTGCACGTCGGTCCAGCCGGGGCCGGCATGAGGCGCCCACAGAATTGGAGGCGGGCGAGGGCGCTCGCGGTGGTGGCGCTCGTGCTCGGCTCGGCGGTGGCCCGCGCCGACGACCCGAAATTCGTCTACACCGAAAAGCCGAAGGACGACGCCAAGCCCGGCGGATGGAAGGCCGATGTGAAGGCGGGCCTTCTGTACCTCACCGGAAACTCGCAGTCGTTGAGTGTCGCCGCCGCGGCGCGCGTCAGCTACGACGCCGTTTGGCAGAAGTACAGCTTCCTCGGCGACTACACCTACAGCCGGGCGACGACGTTTGCCGCGCCCACCCAGACGGTGACCAGTCTCAACCAGCTGCAAACCGTCAACGGGCTGAGCGCGCGGCTGTGGGACCTGGGCTTTCGGTTCGACCAGTTCCTCATTCACAACAACGCCCAGTGGGAGACGTCGCTGTACGCCCTGGTGGGGGTGGGTTCGGACTATGCCGCCGGGAAGAAGCTGACGGGGGACGCGCAGCTGGGGGCGAGCACGCTGTTACTGAAGACGGGCGAGCACGCGCTGAAGGGGGAAGGCGGCTTCGACTTCGCCTTCGTCGACCCCTACCAGACGCTTCCCGGCCAGGGCACCTACTTCATCGCCTCGCTGCGGCTGGCCCTCGGCTACGTCTGGCAGATTAGCAAGACGACGCAATTCAACGTCGGGGTGGAGTGGCTGAGCAACCTCAACGCGGAGAATGCTGCCTACGACAGCGCCACCAGCCCCAACATGGTGCCCGTCTTCGCCGACAACCGCGTCAACGCCAAGGTGGGCCTCACCGTCCAGGTCTGGGACGCGCTCTCGCTGGGGGTGACCTTCGTGCTGCGCTACGACTCCGCCCCGTCCCTCTCCACCATCCCCAACGTACCGCCCGCGGGGGGTGGCCCGACGCCGCCGCTGTTCGCCTATACGACGGACACCATCACCACGCTGCAGCTCATCTACTCCTTCGGCGGGTAGCCCGCCGCGCCGGGGGCGCCTTCCCCCTGGCGGTGGGGGGGGGAAGGGCCGCGTCACGTCTCGGCGGAGTCCAGCCACAGCTGGTCAAAGCGCACGGTGGGTGGCGTCTGGTGCAGCCGCAGTCCCTGCACCTTGGGGTTGGCCGCCGCGTAGCTTCGGTCGTGGTACAGCGGGATGAGGGGGCAGTCCTCGCCCACCAGCCGCTCGGCGCTGCGGTACAGCTCCTGGCGGCGGGCGGGGTCGATGGACACGCGCGCTTCGTTCGTCAGCCGGTCGAGGTCCGCGTTCTGGTAGCCCAGGCCGTACACCGTCTGGGCGCGGGAGTTGAGGAGGAAGTGCAGGAAGTTGTCGGCATCCGGGTAGTCAGCAATCCACCCGGCGCGGAAGATGGAGAGCCGCCCATCATGGGCGCGGGACCAGAAGTCGCTCGACGCCAGTTCCACGTGCACCAGCTCCGCCAGCCCGGCGGTCACCAGCGGGCCGAACAGCACCTGGTCCTCGGCCTCGGTGCTGCGCCCGGGCGGGTTGTACAGGGTGAGGCGGAGCAGCGGCACGCCGGCGTCCCGCAACAGCGCGCGGGAGCGCGCCAGGTCGGGCCGGGCCGGCATCCCAAACTCGCCTTCCAGAAGGCCGGGCGGGGTGAGGGTGGTGGCCACCGTGGCGCCCGGGTGGAAGCGTTCCACCAGGGAGTGCAGGTCAAGCCCGGCGCGCACCGCCTGGCGCACGCGCACGTCGTCGAAGGGCGGCAGGCGCACGTGAAAGGCGAGAAAGAAGGACGAGGGCTGGCTGCCAGCGATGACGGTCTGGCCGCTCAGCTGCGCGTCGCGCACGTGCTCGGCGTACAGGCCACTCACCACGTCCACCTTGCCGGCCACCAGGCCGGCGATGGCCTCCGGGCGGTCGCGGAAGAAGTGGAAGGCCAGTTGGTCGAGCATCGGCCGCTCCGGTCGGAAGTAGGACGGGTTGCGTTCCAGCACCACGCCGCCCGCGTCCAGGCGCGTCGCGCGGTAAGGCCCGGCGCCCACCAGCCGGCCGTGGCTGTCCTTGCGCGCCACCAGGGTGGCCGGCAACGTCACCAGGTGGAGGAAGAAGGCCTTGGGTTCCTCCAGGCGAATCTCCAGCGTCAATTCGTCCAGCACCTCGAAGCCGCTGACGTGCTTGGCCTGGCCGGCAAGGTAGGCGCGGGCGCCCTCCACTTCCTTGAAAATCCACTGGTCGGGGGAGTCCACCGCCGGGTCGAGCAGCCGCTCGAAGTGGTGCTTCACCTCCAGCGCCCGCAAGGGGGCACCGTCGTGAAATACCAGGCGCGGACGCAGGTAGAAGCGGTAGCGCTGTGCACCGGGCGCCGCCTCCCAGCGCTCGGCCAGGTCCGGCAGCACCGCGCCGTCCTCCTGGCGGCAGAGTCCAGCGTAGAGGCTGGCGGCAATCTCAATCAGCTGGTTGTCGAGTGTGAAGAGCGGGTCGAGCGAGCGGGTCGACTCGAACATCTCCGACTGATGGATGCCCACCGAGAGGGTGCCGCCGCGCCGCGGTTCCGGAAGCCGGAAGCGGAACACCTCCGCCTCCAGCCCGGAGGCCTCGCGCGACAGCTGGTCCACCGTGCGCGACAGCCCGTCCCCAATGCGGATGACGGTGCGGGCGTCGTCGCGCACCTGGTTCACATCCTCGCCGATGGCGGTGTCCCCCCGCGTCAGCACGTCGTGGGCGTGGCGAATCTCGTCGATGGCGGCGGTGAGGCGCTGCACCGCGCCGGAGAGGTCCCGCCCGGTGCGGGCCTGCCCCTGCGCCTTGGCCGAGGCGCCCTGGGCCAGCCGCGCCATCTCCTGCGTCTGGCGCACCAGTTCCCGCCCGGTGAGCGCTTGCTCGGCGGCGGCGCGGGTGACTTCCACCACCCGCTGCGCCACCCGCTCGCTGGCCTGGACGACGTGCGCGCCTTGCTTCTCCAGCTGGGCCGTCTCGGCCACGGTGGACTCCACCGCGGAGAAGGTGCGCTTGGTGATGGTGCGAATCTCCTTCAGCGCGCTGGCGGCGCGGTCCCCGAGCGCCACGCCGATGCTGGCCTGGGCCCGCACGTCCTTGACGTAGGCCACGGCAGCGTCCACCTGGCCGCGAATCTGCTGCACCATGGAGGAAATCTCCCGGGTGCTACGGGCCGTGCGTTCGGACAGCCCGCGGACTTCCTCGGCCACCACGCCGAAGGCGCGGCCATTTTCTCCGGCCTGGGCGGCGATGATGCCGGCATTCAGGGCGAGCAGGTTGGTCTGGTCGGCCACGTCCTGGATGACGTCGACAATCCGGCGGATTTCCATGGAGCGCGTGCCCAGCGAATCGACAATCTCCGCCGCCTTCCGCACCGTCTCCTCGACGCGGTACATTCCCTTCACCGAGTCGTTCACCAACGCCTCGCCGCGCTCGGCGGTGGCGGTGACTTCCCGGGCCAGGTCGCCCGTCTCGTTGGCGCGCCGGCGCACCGAGTCGATGCCGCCCTCCACCGCGGAGACGAAGGCCGCCGCCTCCCCGGCAAACCGGGCCAGCACATCCCCGCTGGCTGCCACCGCGGACAGCCCCTCGCTCATCACCTGCACCCGCTCGGTGGTGCGGTGGGCGAAGCTGTCCAGCGTCCCGAGCGCGCTCGCCACCTGTTCAATGCGCTCCGTCATCTCCGCCAGCGAGCGCGTGGTTTCCTCGGCGAAGCTTTCCAGCTGCCCCACCCGCCGGCCGGCGGCGTCGAGGCTGCCGCTCATGCTTTCCACGCTGCCCTGGCTACGTTCCACCGCCGCCCCCTGGCGGCGGGCGGCCTCCAGCAGGGTGCGGGCCTGGCTGCCCACGTCACGGCACGTCCGGTAGACGTTGCCCGTCACCCGCTGCACCTGAAACAGCGCCCGGCGCAGCGAGAGGATGAGGCGTCGCAAGTCCTCCTGCCCCTCCAGCCCCTGCACCTGCGGGGTGAGGTCGCCCTGGGCCAACTGCGCGATGAGGGCCCGACGTCGGGAGGAGCTCTGCGACAGCCAGCGGTACCAGGTGAACCACGCCGAGCCGGTGAAGGTGGCCACCGAAAGGGCCAGCAGCCACAGCCACCAGCCCAGCCGGAAGCCGTGTCCGGCCAGCAGGCTGAGCGCCGTGCCGCTGACTGCGCCGGAGGCCAGGCCGCCGAGCACGCCGAAGACGAAAAGGAAGCGCTTGCCGAACAAGAGAGGTGCAGAGACTCTACTCCCGAGATGCGCCGGGCCCCGCAAGGTGTGCTCCACTGCGCCGCTGCATGCTCGACGCACTTTTCCTCGCGGCGGTGCTACTCGTCGCACCCCCGGAGCGAACCTCCTACCTCTTCACACTCGAGGGCCTGCCGGCTGGCCAGGTGACGCTGGAACGCAGCGCCGACGGGACGTCCTTCACCTACCGCAGCGAGCACGTCTTCGGCCGCGGCCCGGCCCTGCGCAGCGTGGAGGCGCGCACCCTCACCCTGGATGAGGCGGGGCGGGTGGCTGGCGCCACCGCCACGCCGGTGTCCCTCTGGCTATGGACGCTTCATGTGCCCAGCTGCTTGGAGGTGATGGACGAGCGCACCGGGCGCACCGGGCAGGCCTGCTCCAACACCGTCAGCCGCGAGGAGTTGGAGGGAATTGCGCTGGACGAGTCCTTCCACGCGACGTACCAGGACGGCGTCCTGGACGTGCTGGAGATGGGCCCGGCCCGCTTCGCCCGCGTCCGCGACGCCCCGGCGCTGGATGGGGCCCGGGGGCTGTGGGCGCAGGGACTCCGCGTGCCGGCTGGCCGCGGAGAATTGCTTCTCGAGCCGCCATTGCCCCTGGCCCACCCGCCGGCCGCGCCCTCCTCCCGGGGGCGCGCCTGGGCCGTGCGACTGCTGTCGGACTTCGGCGCCGCGCCGGCGAAGGAAACCTGCCTCGAATCAGCCCAGCGCCTGCTGGCCTACCTGGAGGAGCGCGGGGGCCACGGCGTGCTGGTGCTGGGGCTGCTGCTGGACGGCGGGCGGGCCTGGCCGCATGCCTGGGTGCGCGCCGAGGGCCCGTACAGCGAGGCGGTGGACCTGGACCCGGCCTGGGGCCGGCTGGTGGTGCCCCCTGGCTACCTGGCGGTGGAGACGGTGGCGGCGGGCGGGCACGGCCTGGTGGCGGGGCAGGCCTACCTGGAACTGGCCTCCGGCAAGCGGCGGTTGGTGCGCCGCTGAAGCGGCCGCTTCCTGGCGCTGGACCGCTACAGCCAGTCCGGCTCGAGCCGGCTGAAGCTGCCCTCGGCCGACCGGCACAGCGCGGCGAGGCCAGCCACGCGCGGCAACTCGGTGACGGCCCAGTACTGCGCGGCGGCCAGCTTGCCGCGGTAGAAGGCCTGCGCTTCGTCCTTCCCCCCGCGGCGCAGCGCCTCCTGGGCGACACAGGCCATGGTGAGCCACTGCCAGCCCACCGCGACGAGGCCAAACAGGGTGAGGTAGTCGTGGCTGTGGGCCAGCATGCTGTCCACGTCCCCGGCTGCGCCGCGGGCGGCGAGGGCGGTGGTGGTTTCCACCAGTTCGGCCAGCGCTTCCGCCAGCTGCTCGGCCCACGTCGGGTCGAGCTCGCAGGCCCGCGCCCGGGCCAGCGTCCGGCTCACCTCGTCGGAGAGGGCGTGCAGCGCCGCGCCGCCGCCGGCCACCGCCTTGCGACCCAAGAGGTCCAGCCCCTGGATGCCGGTGGTGCCCTCGTGCAGGCTGTTGAGCTTGCTGTCGCGGAGAAAGGCCTCCGGCAAGTACTCGCTCGAGTAGCCGTAGCCGCCGTGGACTTGCAGCGCGAGGACGGTGGACTCGAAGCCCGCCTCGGCCGGAAAACTCTTCGCCACCGGGGTGAGCAGGTCGAGCAGCAGCTTGGCACGCTGGCGCTCCTCGGCGTCGGTGGCATGCGCCGCCAGGTCGGCCAGGCGGGCGGTGCTGGCAAGCAGCGCCAGACCACCCTCGACGATGGCCTTCTGTCGCAGCAGCATCCGCCGGACGTCGGCATGGGCGAGCAGGGGGACTTGTGGGCTTTCCGGGTCGCGCTGGGACTGCAGCCGGCCTTGCGTGCGCTCGCGCGCGTAGCCGAGCGCCTCCTGGTAGGCGACGGAGGCGGTGGCCACGCCGTTGAGGCCCACCATGATGCGGGCCTCGTTCATCATCTGAAACATCTGCCCGAGGCCGCGGTTGGGCTCTCCCACCAGCCAGCCGTGGCAGTCGTCGCGCTCCCCGAAGCGAAGCACGCAGCTGGGGAGCCCGCGCCAGCCGATTTTGTGCACCAGGCCACTCACCGCGACGTCGTTGTCCACCAGCGTGCCGTCCTCCTCGCGCCGGTTGGGCACGGCGAAGAGTGACACCCCGTGGCTTCCCGCCGGCGCCCCGTCGGCGCGGGCGAGCACCATCTGCACCACGTTGGGGGCGAGGTCATGGGCCGCCGCGGAAATGAAGACTTTCTCCCCGCGGATGAGGTGGTGGCCCGCCCGGGTGGGGGTGGCCCGGGTGCGGATGTCCCCTAGGCTGGAGCCGGCGTGCGGCTCGGTCAGCGCCATGGTGCCGGTCCACTCGCCGGCGTACAGCGGCGCCATGAAGCGTGCCTTCAGCTCGGTCGAGCCGAAGGCTTCCAGAAGGTGTGCGGCGCCACTGGTGAGGCCGATGAAGCCGTAGGCGCTGAGGTTGCCGGCCATGAGGTAGGCCGAGGCGAGGCTCGCCACCAGGAGCGGCAGCTGAGCGCCCCCCACTTCTGGGCCGCGGGTGGCGGAGATGAGGCCCAAGTCCACCAGCTGGGGCCAGGCGGTCTTCAGCAGCGGGTGGACGTAGACGCGGCCGTCGCGGAGGACAGGCGGGGCAGCGTCGATGGTGCGGTAGTTGGGGAACAGCACCCGGCGGGCCAGGGTCCGGGCGCTGGTGAGGAACAGGTCAAAGGTGTGGCGGTTGTGCTCGCCGAAGTCGGGCAGGTTGCAGAGCGCCTCGGCATCCAGCATTTCGTAGAGGATGAATTCGACGGTGCGGTCGTCGAGCAACACGTTGGCGCGGGGCGCGGACATAGCGTCTTCCTACAAGACGGGGCGGACTCCCCCCTGGGGGGGGCGGCGCGGGGGGGCGGATGCTACGCCGAGCCGAGAAAGCTCGACAGCTGCTCGGTGACGAAGCCCGGGTTGTCGATGGGCGACAGGTGCCCGGCCTTGGGCACGCGCACCAGCGTCGCGCGGGCGATGGTCCGCGCAATGGCTTCCGACTTGGCCGGCACCGTGGCGGTGTCCTCCTCGCCCACCATCACCAGCGTCGGGACCCGGATGCGGACGAGCTCCTCCTGGACACCCTTTCTGTCCAGCACGCCGTTGACGGCGCGGACGGCGCCGATGCGGTCCATGGCCACAAAGCGGTCCCGGACGGCGCGGAGGTCGGCGGCCCGCGCCGGGTTGGCCCGCACGCTGGCGCCGTGCATGATTTTCATGACCGGCCCGACCACCAGGCGCGGGCCGAGCCAGCGTTCGACGAAGGTGAGCGTCCGGTAGCGGGGCAGGTTCTCCTCGGGCTCCGCGTCGGCGGAGGTGTCGAGCAGCACCAGCGAGCGCACCAGCTCCGGGTAGCGCGCGGCCAGCCGCATGCCGACGAAGCCGCCCATCGACAGCCCGACGAAGTGCGCCGGCTGCACGCCCAAGTCCCGGATGAGGGCCGCGGCATCCTCGCACAGGGTCTCCATGTCGTAGCCCGAGGCGGTCACCTCGCTCTGGCCCTGGCCGCGATGGTCATAGGAGATGCAGCGAAAGCGGCCGCGCAACGACGGCACCTGGGCGTCCCACATCCGGCAGCTGTAGAGCAGGCCATGGGCGAAGAGGACGGTTGGCCCGTTGCCGCCGGTGTCCTCCACGTACAGCCGGACGCCGTTGACGCTTCGCTGCGGCACTAGAGCGGCTCGAAGGGGATGGCGCCCACCCGGGCCCCGGTGGTGACGCCCAACAGCTCGCGAGCGAGCGGCGGAAGGTAGATGACTTGGTCGTCGAGGCGGGCTTGGGTGCGGACCGCGCGGAAGCGGTTTCTCGCCGAGTCGCGGTCCACGCCGACCAGCATCACCTCGGCCACCTCGTCCCCGAGCGGCTCCGCCGCCACCCGGGCGGTGCGGAACTGCCGCACCAGGAGAATGTCCTGGGTGCGCGCTTCAAAGTGGGGGCCCCCGTCGAAGGGGTCGACCCGCTCCACGTAGCGGAAGCCGATGCGCTCGAGCATGTGCTGCACGCCGCGCGTCTGCGTCCCCACCTCCCCCACCACCTTCTGCGTCCGCTCGGGGAAAAGGGACACGTAGATGTCCGAGGAGGGAAACAACTCCTTGATGAATTCCTTGTTCTGGCGGCTCAGCCGGTCGGCTTCGGTGTAGGGCAGGCCGGTGAATTTCTTCCCCACCGCCTCCCACAGAAGGCTGCGCCCGTCGGGCATCAGGGGGGGCATCAGCTCGGCCAGCACCCGCTCGCGAAACAGCGCCCGGTGCATGGCCAGGAAGAGGAAGCGGACGTAGGACAGCTGCTTGCCAGGCTTCTCCGGTCCGGAGCGGTGGGGCGGGTCCACCACCAGGCCGCCGATTTCGGTCGGCCCCGCGTAGTTGTAGGCGATGGACAGCACCTTGTGCCGGAAGTGCCGGTCCAGGCTGGCCGAGTAGTGCTCGCGCTCGCTCACCTCATAGTAGGTGTGCGGGGCCTCCTTGGTGCCGTGCTGGGCGATGACCAGGCTGGTGCCCACCACCGCCTCGCTGGTCGCCTTCTCCAGGACGAAGAGGTACTCGCGCTCGAAGGGGTCCCGCAGCTTGCCGGCGAAGCTGCGCACCGAGGTGTCGATTAAGTGCTCGAGCGTCTCCTCGTCGTTGGGGAGGTTGACGGTGTTAAGCACCGCCGCCAGGCGCTTGAGGCTGGGCAGGTCCGCCCTCTGGACGTCGCGCAAGAGGTACATGGTGGTGGGGGCGCCTGGGCGGAGCCCGTCCAACCTACCCCAGACGTGAAGCACGTCCCAAGCGCCGGCCCGCCCCGACGGCGAGGGTAGGGTTGCGCCATTCCGCGTCTATCGCTGACGGGACACGGAAAACCCCTCCGCGGAATGCGGGCGGCGTCGGCCCCCCCCAAGGGGCGTGCAGGCAGTCGAGCGTCGGGCGCGCGAGGGCGGTATCGGCGGGGGCGTCGTCCCCACCCCCGAGGAGGTCTTGCCCCATGTCCACTACCCTCGTCGCCGGAGTTTCCGGGCATACGGGCGGCGTCGTCGCCCAGACGCTGCTCGAGCAGAAGCAGAAGGTGCGCGTGCTGGTGCGCGACGCCGCCAAGGGCGAGCGCTGGAAGAAGCGCGGCGCGGAAGTCAGCGTCGGAAGCGTCGACGACGCGCACGCCCTGGCCGCCGCCCTGCGGGGCGTGGACGCAGCCTTCCTGCTGGTGCCACCACCGCCGCCCTCCACCAGCGGCTACTTCCAGCGCGCCCAGAAAATCATCGACGCCTACGTCCAGACGCTGAATGGCAGCCAGGTGAAGCACGTCGTGCTGCTGTCCTCGGTGGGCGCGCAGCGGCGTCATCCGGGCCCTGCACCTGGCCGAGAAGGGCTTCTCCACCCTCAAGGTGCCGTGCACCTTCCTGCGTGCCTGCTACTTCGTGCAAAACTGGGGCGGCATGCTCGGGTCGGCCAAGGACGGGCAGCTGCCCACCTTCTACCCGCCGGACTTCAAGTTTCCCCAGGTGGCCACCCATGACATTGGCCTGGTGGCCGCCGGCCTTCTGACAGACCACCCCAAGGCGCACCGGGTGGTGGAGCTGGCCGGGCCCGTGGATGTGAGCCCCAACGACGTCGCCGCCACCTTGGGTAAGCTTTTGGGGCGCGAGGTAAAGGTGCTGCCCCAGCCCGTGGCGCAGGTGGCGGCCGCGTTTCAGACGTTTGGCTTCTCCGCGGAGATGGCCGGCCTCTACCAGGAGTTGACGCAGGGCGTTCTGTCCGGCCGCGTCGCCTTCGAGCATCCGGAAGCACTGCGGCGGGGCAAGCAGGGCCTCGAGCAGACGCTGGGCGAGATGTTGAAACACAGCTAGCGTTGCCGCCCCAACGCCCGACGGAGGACCGACATGCTGAAACCCCAGAAGGCCCTTGCCACGTGGTTGGCCGTGCTGACGCTCGCCCTGGCCAGCTGCGCCAACATCAGCGCGACGAGCCGGCGGTACCCCGACGCGCCCGCGTACGCCCCGACGGACCCGACGTCGGTGGAGATTCTGCGCAGCGACCCGGCGGTCCCCTTCGTGCGGCTTGGGGAGGTGACGGTGTCGCTACAGGGAAGCCCCTCGCAACAGGACGTCGTCTACGCCGTGGCCAAGGCGGCGGCCCAGATGGGGGCCACCGCCGCGGTGCTGGTGTTTGACGGCTCGGCCAGTATGGGCGTCGCCTACAGTGGCGCGCTGTGGACGCCAGTGCCGCCGGACCCCTCCCAGGCGAGCCAGCAGGTGCTGGTGGCGGTGGCCATTCGCTACACCTAAGTCGGGCCCCGGGGCGGCCCCTTCCAGGGGCCGCCCCGCGTCCTCTAGGGTGCGCCGCCATATGGCACGCACCAAGGCAGTCCTCATCGGCGGGACGGGCTATGGCGGCGCGGAGATTCTGCGCCGGCTGCTCTTCCACCCCCACGTCGAGGTGACGCGCGTCACGGCCGCGGACAACCTCGGCAAGCGCGTCTCGGACGTCCACCTCAACCTGGCTGGCCTGACCGACCTCACCTTCCAGGAATTGCCGCCGCGCGAGGCGGCGGCGGGCGCCGACGTCGCCTTCCTCGCCATGCCCCACAAGGTGACGGCGAAGGTGGTTTTGGAACTGCTCGGGACGGGGGTGCGGCTGGTGGACCTCTCCGGGGACTTCCGGTTGCGCGACCCCAAGGCCTACGAAAGGTACTACGGCGCGGCACACCCCAGCCCGGCCACCCTCACCGAGGGCCTCTTCACCTACGGGCTGCCGGAGCTCAACCGGGAGGCCATCCGCAAGGCCCGCTACCTGGCCAGCCCGGGCTGCTTCGCCACCGCTATCGCCCTGGGCCTGTTGCCCCTGGCCCGCGCCGGGCTGCTGCGCGGGCCGGTACAGACGGTGGCCGCCACCGGCAGCAGCGGCAGCGGCGCCAACCCGCAGCTGACGACCCACCACCCGCTGCGGGCGGTGAATCTGCGGACGTACAAGCCGCTGGAACACCAGCACGTGCCGGAGATTGTCCAGACGCTGGCGGCCGCCGGGGCGACGGACGTCAGCCTGGAATTTGTCCCCGTCTCGGCCCCGTTGCCCCGTGGAATTTTTGCGACGTCCTTTGCCGACGTTCCGGCAGGCACTTCCGTGGAAGCGCTGCGGGCCGCCTGGGCGCGCACCTACCAGGAGGAGCCTTTCGTCCGGCTGGTGGAGGGGCGGCAGCCGGAGGTGGTGGCGGTGTCCGGAAGCAACTACGTGGAGACGGGCTTCGTGCTGGGGCCGGTGAGCGGCAGTCGCCGCCGGGTGGTGTGCTTTTCCGCCCTGGACAACCTGGTGAAGGGCGGGGCGGGGCAGGCCATCCAGAGCTTCAACGTGATGATGGGCTTCGACGAGACGCTCACCCTGCGCGAGCCCGGCCTGTGGCCGTGACGGGGCTGGAGGGCTTCGCCGGCCGGTGGTTTGTGGTGAAGGTGGGAGGGGAGCTGGCGCAGGACCGGGCGCAGCTGGCGGCCTCGGTGGGCGCGGCAGTGCGCGCCTTTCTCGACGCCGGCGTGCGCGTGGCGGTGGTGCATGGGGCCGGGCCCCAGGCGAGCGAGCTGTCCAAGCGGCTGGGCCTTGAGCCGAAAATGGTGGGCGGTCGACGGATGACGGACGCGGCCACGCTGGAAGTCATGAAGATGACGCTGGCCGGCCAGGTGTCGGTGGACGTGGCGTCCGCCTTCCGGCTGGCCGGTGTCCCCGCGCTGTGCACCACCGGCGTCTCGGCGGGCCTGGTGGAGGCCACGCGCCGTCCGCCCCGTCCCATCACCGGGGCCGGCCCGGAAGCGGTGGACATGGGCCTGGTGGGGGACGTGGTGGCCGTGCGGACGGACCTTTTCGAGAGGCTGGCCGCCAGCGGACTGGTCCCGGTGCTGGCCTCGCTTGCCGCCGACGCCTCCGGCAACGTCTTCAACATCAATGCGGACACCGTCGCCGCCCGGCTCGCCGCCGACTTGCACGCGGCCAAGCTGTTCCTGGTGTCCAACGTGCCCGGCGTGCTGCGCGACAAGGACGCGCCGTCCACGCGCATGCCGCGGCTCAGCCGGGCGGACGCGGCGGCCGCCATCGCCAGCGGCATCATCGTGGGCGGGATGATTGTGAAGGTGGAGGAGAGCCTCGCCATGCTGGAACAGGGCATCGACGCCATACACATTGTTGGGGTGGAGCCGCCCGACACCCTGCTGGAGGAGGCCCGCAGCCCGGGCAGCCGCGGCACGGTGCTGGTGCACTGACGGCCGCCAGGGGGCGGCGGGGTGCGCCGTGGCGGAAAAGCTGACAGCCGGCGGGGCGGGACTAAGTTTTTCCCTCCGGGGAGTCCGTGCGACTCCCCCGAAGGAGAGTCCCGGGCCATGTTGCGCATCATCACCACCTTCTTCCTGCTCAGCATCCTCGGCATCGCCCTGTCCGGCGTCGCCGCTTTCGGCGCCTCCGCGCCCGGCCCGGGCCGCCCGGTGCGGTGGCTGTCGGTGGACAGCGCGGCTTCCCTCGGCTGCGGCAGCAGCGTCGAGCCGGCCGGGCAGAGCCGGCTGGCCCTCGGGCCCGCCGGGGGCACGGCGCGGATGGAGTTTGCGCTGCTCGGCTGTGACGGCAAGGAACGGCAGCTGGGCATGGACGTCTTCGTCGTCCGCACCGGCGGGGGCTTTGAGTTGACCGTCCGGGACCACGACAGCGGCGAGACGGTGGTGCGCCGGCTGCGTTCGGCACACCCGGCGGACTTCGTCCTGTCCGGCGTGCCGGTGCGCTTCACCCTGGCCGAGCAGACCGACCCGGCCAGCTAGGCCCCCCCCCGTGATTGACCACCTGACGCGCACCGTCCGGGACGCCGACAGAAGCGTCGCCTTCTTCAGCCGGGTGCTGCACCCCTTGGGCTACGGCGTCACCATGCGCTTCGCCGAGTACGTCGGCTTCGGGACGAAGGCAAAGCCCTACTTCTGGGTGAAGGCGGGCGGGGTGCCCACCACGCCCATGCACCTGGCCTTCGTCGCGCCGTCCCGCGCGGCGGTCGACCGCTTCTACGAGGAGGCGCTCGCCGCCGGGGCGCAGGACAACGGCGCCCCCGGACTGCGGACGGACTACCACCCTCACTACTACGCGGCCTTCGTCACCGACGTGGACGGCCACTACCTGGAGGCCGTCTGTCACCTGCCGCCTGCGCGAAAGGCCCCACCCAAGCGCCCGCTGGCGCGCGGCGCCGCCAAGGGCAAGGCCAAGAAGCGCCGGCGCTGAAGGCCGTTCGGGGGGGGCGGCGCCGAGGGGCCCGGCTTTTTCAGTGCCCGGCGGCGTGCGCCTCGAGCTGGTGCACCGCGCTCGTCATCTCCTCTAGGCCGCACCCGGGCTTGGCCTTCTTGCGGGCGCGCTGCAGCGCGGGCAGCTGGTCCGTCGCGCCCAGTTCCCCCAGCCGCAGTGCGGCCACGGCGCGCGCCGGGCAGTCCTTCTGCTCGAGCCAGCCGGCGTACAGCAGCGACAGCGCATGGGCGTCGAGCCGCCCGCTGCTGTCCAGGTAGCGCAGGGCTCCCCAGGCGCCGTCGGAGTTGCCGCCGGCGGCCACCGTCTCCAGGGCGGCCGTCAGCCGGACGGGTTCCAGCCCATCCAGCCACTGCTGGCGCGCCGCCTCGCCCCGGCCGTGGGCCATGTCCTCGCCGACGGCCGAGAGGACGAGTGGGTCGAAGGCCTCGTCCGAGCGCTGCCCGGCCTGCAGTGCCAGCAATTCCTGGTCATGGTCCTTGAGGGCGTGCAGGGCCGCGGCGCGCAGGGCCTGCCCGCCCGCGGACAGTCCCCCCTTTCCAGACTCGCTGAGGGCGTGCAGGGCCTCCTCCGGGTGCCCCGTCAACAGCTCGGCGCGCGCCCGGGACAGCGCCTGGCGCGGGCCCAAGGACCACAGGACGATGGCCACCAGCACCCCCAGGGCGGCCAGGGCGGCGACGGCCCGCAGGGCGAAGGAGCGCCAGTCGCGGCCCGTCTCGTACTGGGTGGCCGTCTCCTGGCCCACCGCCCGTAGCGACGGCTGGGTGTGCGCGTCCGGGGGCGCCTCGCCGGGCAGGCCAGTGGCCAGCTGGATGAGGGGCGTGGGCACCCGGGCGGGTGGGGCACCCTCCAGGGCCCGTACCCACTCCGCGGCGGACTGGGGCCGCGCCTTGGGGTCCTTCTCCAGCGCCCGCATGACGGCGGCGCAGAGGTCCGGGCTATGGGCCACCTGGGGCGCCAATTCCCACAGCGGCCGTGGCGCGGCGCTGACGTGCTGCAACAGGTAGTCGCGGGCATTCGGCCCCTGGAAGGGCAGCTGACCCGTCAGCATGCGGTAGCCCAAAACGCCCAAGGAGTAGAGGTCGCTGCGCGCGTCCAGCGGGGCGCCCATGGCCTGTTCCGGCGACAGGTACTCCGGCGTCCCCAGCACCACGCCCACCTGGCTGAGGCCCCGCGAGTCCGGGTCCGGCTCCACCAGCCGGGCAATGCCGAAGTCCAGAAGGCGCGCCTGCTCGCCGCGCGGGCCGGGCGTCAGCACCACGTTTTCCGGCTTCAAGTCGCGGTGAATAATCCCCTTCTCGTGGATGGCGGCCAGGCCCTCCGCCAGCTGCACCAGTACCCGCCGGCCGCGCTCCGGCTCCAGGGGGCCGGACTCCAGCGCCTGCAGCAGCGTCTGCCCCTCGGCCAATTCCATGACCAGGCAGGTGCCCTCCTCCGACTGTCCGAAGTCGATGACGCGCACCACGGCCGGGTGCTCCACGCTGGACAGAAGGCGCGCCTCACGCCGGAAGCGCTCGCTCATGCCGGGCTGCTGCCCCACCTCTCGCCGCAGCACCTTCAGGGCCACCTTGCGGCCCAGGCTGACCTGCTCGGCCAGGTACACCTCGCCCATGCCTCCGCCCCCGAGGTGGCCGAGCACCCGGAAGCGTTCGTCGAGGACGAGCGAGTTGAGGGTGAGCACGGGTCCGCGGCGGCTGAGAATATCCGGCTTCACCGCACGACGCAGTCCCCTCGTCGTCCGGGCCGAAAGCGCAAGCCCCGGAAATTTGGGCGACTCCCGGGCGGGTGCTACCGTTCCGGGGGCCGTCGGCAGGGTCTCGAGGCCGTCGGCGCGGGCTGACTTCCCGTCCAGGGAAGGCATGCCGCTTTGCGGTGCGGTACCCCCCTCGGGACACCAGCGCGGTTTCTCTCTCCTTTTCGAAAACGGACATGGCCGGCGAAGAAAAACGCGAGCCGGAACTGGCCAAGCCCGCCGGCCCCGAGCTGCGGCTGCTGGACCGGCGTGCCTTCGTCGCCTTTCCGCCGCTGGAGGTGGCCCCCGGCGTCAAGGTGACGGACTTCGGGCTGCAGATTCCCGACGTCACCTTTCCCTTCAGCGTCTCCGGCGGCGCCCTGCGCTACCAGAAGAAGACGCTGCTGTTCGGCTTCCTGGAAGTGTCGCTGGACGCCGAGCGGCTGCGCCGCGCCGTGCAGGAGGTGGCCAGCAGCGCCCTGGAATTGGAGGACGTCCAGCTCAGCTTCCGCACCGGCTACCTGGAAGGGCAAGCGCGGCTGCGGGGCCCGGCCGGCGCGCCCGCCACCTTCAAGGTGGCCTTCGACGCCGAGGGGGAACGCCTGGGCGTCTACCTGTACGACGTCCGGCTGTACGCCTTCACCCCCACCCCGGCCGCGGTGGTGCCCCTGCTGCTGGCGGGGGCGGCCCAGTCCGCGCGGCTACTGCCGGACGTCGAGTTGCGCGGCACCACCGGCTTCTCCGCCCGCGTGCTGCCGGCGCTGGTGCAGGCGGCCGCCGTCACCCGTGGCTTCCGCGTCCCGTCCCTGGAAGGCGCCCGCCTCACCGGGCTGGACGTCTCGGCCACCGCGCTGCGCCTTCGGTTTGCGTCCACGGGACTTCCGCCGCCGGCCCTCCTCGACGAGGAATTGCTGCTGGCGCTGGAAGGCGCTCGGGCCTTCGCCGAGGCCGAGGCCTTGCTGGCCGCCGGGCGGCTGAAGGACGCCCGCGACGCGTACCTGCGCGGGGCGGAACCCCAGGACGCGCACCCCTTCGCGCTGGAGCGGCTGTTGGGCCTCCTCGTCGCGGACCCGGGCGCGCATGAATTGGCCCTGGACGTCGCTCAGGCGGTGGCCCGACGGCGGCCCCACAGCGCCGCCCCCTTGTGGGTGGAGGCGGTGGTGCGCGAGCGGCGCGGGGAGCCGGCCCGCGCGGCCGAGCGCTGGCTGGCCCTCACCGCCCTGTCCCGCAAGCGCGGCGAGGACGCCGGGGCGGTGGCCGCTGCCACCGCGGCGGCGCGGGTGGCCGAGGGCGTCGCGCCGCAGATGGCCATTCGTGCGCTGCATGAGTTGCTCGGGCTGCGGCCGGACCATCTGCCGTCTTTGCAAGCGCTGGCCCGGGCCGCGGACGCCTCCCAGGACAGGGGGGGGGCGATGCGCGCCTACCGGCGCATTTCCGCCCTGGCCCGGGACCCGGCCGAGTCCGCCGAGGCGCACGTGCAGCTGGCGCGCCTGTCGGTGCTGACGGAGGACGACGTCGCCGGCGCGCGGCTGCACTGCGAGGCCGCCCTGCGGCTGGCCCCGGACCACCCCGGCGCGCTGGAGCTGCTGGGGGAACTCTGCCACCGCGCCGGTGAACACCTGCGCGCCCTGAAAGCCCTGGACCGGCTGCGGGACGTCGCCCTGGGCCGCCATGACTTGGCACAGGTGGGCCGGGCCAACCTGCTGGCCGGCCGGGTGTGGGAGGTGGGCCTGCAGCACCTGGACAACGCGCTGTTGCGCTACCGGGAAGCAGTGGCCCTGTTGCCCGGTGAGCCCGAGGCGCTGGTGGCCCAGGCCCACGCTGCCGAAGGCCTCGGCCGCACCGCCGAGGCGGTGACGGGCTACCAGCAGGGCATTGAATTGGCCGGCCCGGCGCCGGCGTCCCCGGCCGTGCGCACCGCGGTGCACCGCGCCCACCGGGCGCTGGCCCGGCTGGAGCGCACCCGCCTTCACGACGCTGGCCGCGCGCGCGCCCACCTGGAAGCGGCGCTGGCCCTGCAGCCGGACGACGGCGAGGTGCTGGAGGAGTTGATTCCGCTGCACCGCGCCGCCAACGACGTGGAGCGCCTGGCCGCCGCCCTGGAACAGGCCGCCCCACTGCTGTCCGACGGCGCGCGCCGCGCCGCCTACCTGGCCGAGGCCGGGGAGTTGCTGCGCACGCGCCTGGACCGCCCGGAACAGGCCGAGAGGCTGCTGGGGCGCGCGCTGGAGGTGGACGGCCACAACCGCGTGGCCCTGGAGGGCATGCTGGCCCTGGCCGAGCAGCGGCGGGAAGGGCCGCTGCTGTGCCGGTGCCTGCAAGCCCTGGCCGCCCAGGCGCGGGACACCGCCGAACGGGCGCGCCTGCTGCGCCGGCTGGCGGTGGCGGCCAAGGACCTCTGCGGGGACTTCACCCTGGCGGCCGAGGCGCTGGCCGAGGTGCTGCGGCTGGAGCCGGACGACTTGGTGGCCCTGGGCGAGTTGTGCGCGCTGCAGCGCCGGCGCGCGGACATGCCCGGGCTGGCCGCCGCGCTGGAGCAGCGCGCGCGCGTCGCTGAGGCACAGGGCGACACGCGTCTGGCGGTGGCGGCGCTGCGGGAATTGGCGCAGGTGCGCGAGAGCCGCCTGGGACGCCTCGGCGAGGCGCTGGTGGCCCTGGAAAAGGCGGCGCGGCTGTCGACGGAGCCAGCCGTCCTTCTGGAACTGGCCGAATTGTCGCTGCGGGCCGAGCGCCCGGAACACGCCCGCCGCGCGCTGGAGGATGTGCTGGCTGCGCTGCCGCGCCAGGCCCCCCGGGAGACGCGCGCCGAGGTGCAGGCCAAGCTGGGCCGCGCCTGCGAATTGCTGGGGGACGAGGCGGCGGCCATGGCCCTGTACGCCGAAGCGCTGCCCCTGCGCCCGGGCGACGACGCCCTGGCGGAGCGCCTGGAGGGCCTGTACCAACGGGCCGGGCGCACCCGGGAACTGGCCGAGTTGTGGGCCGCCCGCGCCCAGCAGCTGCTGGCTTCCGGGCGCGCCGAGGCGGCCGTCCCCCTACTTCTGAAGAGTGCGCGCGGCCTATTGGCCGCCGGGCACCGGGACTCGGCGCACCAGAAGCTGTCCGACGCGCTGGACTTGCAGCCGCACGGGCCCCTGGCTGCCGAGGTGCTGGAGGCGCTGGCGGAGTTGGAACTGGCCGCTGGAAACCGCGCCGAGGCGGCGCAGCTGTTGGCGCGCCAGGCGGAGCGCGCCAGTGACGCCCTGGCTGCCGGGCGCCTCTTCCTCCGCGCCGCGGAGGTGACGCCGGACAGCCAGCGCGGCCTGGCCTGGCTGGACGCGGCGCTGCGCCAGGACGGGACGCTGCTGCTGGCGCGGGTGCGCCGGGGCCGGGCGCGCCTTCAGGCCGACGCCCGCGGGGCCCTTCAGGACTTGGAGGCGGCGCTGGAGCTGTTGCGGACGGACCCCCTGGGACTGCCCCCGGCCGAGCGCGCCCAGCTGCTGCGCAGCGCCGCGGCGGCGGCCGGAGCCGCGGGCGAGGGCGAGGTGGCCCGCCGGCACCTGGAGGCCTACGCCCAGGCGCAGCCGCAGGACGTGGAAGCCCAGCTGGAACTGGCGTCGCTGTACCGCCAGTCGGGAGCGCTGCAGGCGCTGCAGGCGCAGCTGCGGACCCTCTGGCCGCGGCTGTCCGGCCCCCAGGCGCGGGAGGCGGCGCGCGAATTGGTGGCGCTGAGTGTGGAAGTGCAGCGGCCCGAGGAGGCGCTGCCCGTGCTGCGCAGCCTGCTGGAAAGGGACAGCACGGACAGCTGGGCGGCGGAGGCGCTGTTGGGTCTCCTCGGCCAGGAGACGTCGGCCGTCGAGGAGGCCCTGTCCTTGCGCGCGCTGCTGGCGTCCTCCACCGTGGGCAGCACCCGGGCCGGGCACCTGCTGGCGCGCGCCCGGCTGCTGCGCGCCCTGGGACGGCAGGAGGAGGCCCGGCGCGAGTTGGAGCGCGCCGCGCCGGACGCCGCCTCCCCGGGCCCCGTCTTCCAGGAAGTGGCGGAACTGGCACGCGCCGCCGGCGACGCCCCGGGCGAGCTGGCCGCGTGGGGGGCGGCGCTGTCCGCCCAGCCAGCCGCGGGCGCGCAGGCCGCGCCGCGGCTTTTGGCGCTGGGACGGCTGCTGCTGCAGGGCGGGGACGCTGCCGCCGCGGCCTCCGCATTCGGGCTGGCGGCCCGGGCTGCCCCGGACGCCGGCACCCTGTGCCAGGCGCACCTGGGCGCCGCCGAGGCGGCCTTCGCCCAAGGGGATTCGGCGGCGGCCGCCGCGGCCCTGCTATTGGCGGCCCAGCAGGGCCCGGTGGAAGGGCGCGTGCAGGCGCTGCTGCGCCGGGCGGAATTGGCCGAGGCCTCCGGCGACGCGGCCACCGCCGCGGACAGCCTGGAACGCGTGCTGGCCGTGGAACCCCACAACCCCTCCGCCGCCTCCCGGCTGCGCACGCTGCTTGAACGTGCCGGGGACTGGGCCGGGGTGGCGGAACTTCTGGCGGCGCGCGTCGCGCACCTGGGCCGGGCCGAGGCGGCGCGGCTGTCGGCGGAACTGGGGACGCTATACTTGGAAAGGCTGGCCAGCCCCGGGCCCGCTGAGGCGGCCTGGCGCCGGGCGGCGCAGCTTGACCCCTCCGACGCCCCGGTGCGCTTGCAGCTGGTGCGCCTCCTCGTCCAGCGGGGCGCCTGGGCGGAGGCGGCGGAGACGGCACGCGAGGCCGCCCCGCTGCTGCCAGCGGTTGAGGCTGCCGGGCTGTTGCGCGAGGCGGCCGGGGCCGCTGCCGCGGCCGGGGCGGACGCCGAGGCGCTGGCCTTGCGCCGGCGCGCCCAGTCGCTGCACCCGGCAGCCGGCGAGGAGTTGCGCGCCCTCGGCTTTGCCCTCTACCGGGCGGGCGCGCGCGCCGAGGCCCTTCCCCTGTTTGCCACCGCGGCCGCCGGGGCGGCGTTTGACGACGCCCCGGACCGGGACGAGGAGTTGCTGCTGGCCTACGCGGACCTCCAGGCCGCCTCCGGCGACATGGCCGCGGCCGAGGAGACGCTGCGCCGGCTGCTGCGCGAGCGCCCCCTCAGCACGGCAGCCGTGGAACGGCTGGCGGAGGTGCTGGCGGCCAAAAGCCCCCGCGAGTCCATCACCCTTCTGGCGAGTGCTCTGCAGGGCCGGGCGCCCAGCCGGGCGGTGGGGGAGAGTCTTCTGCAGCTGGGCCGCCGGGCCTTCGCGGAATTGGCGGACGCGGACTTGGCCAGCGCGCTGCTTCAGCGCGCGGCCTCCGCCATGCCGGAACCCTCGGCCGTCCGGCGCGCACAGGTGGAACTCTTCCGCCAGACGGGCCGCAGCGCGGAGCTGCTGTCCACCCTGCGGACGCTGCTGAAGGAGGCCACACAGGCCGGCGAGGCGGCCGGGGCGCTGGAAGCCCTGGAGGAGTTGGCCCGCGTGGCGGAGGAACTCGGCCACGCGGACGAGGCGCTGGAGACCCTCGCCAGCTTGCGCGACGCCCTGGAGGCGCAAGGCGCCCGGCAGCCGGCCGCCCAGGCCGAGGCGCGCCGGGCGGAGCTCCTCCTCTCCGCCAGACGGGACGCCCTGGGCGCCGAGGCGGCGCTTCGCCGCAGCTTCGCCCTGCACGAAAGCCTCCCCACCGCCCGGCGCGCTGCGGAACTGGCCGCCCGGCGGGAGGACGTGCGGGCGCAGGCCGACTGGCTGGAACGGGCCCTTCCCCTGCAGCAGGGGACGGCTGCGCGGGCGGAGGCCCTGCTGCACTTGGCGCAGCTGCACGCCGAGGTGCTGGCGGATGAGGGCCGGGCGGAGTCCCTGCTGCGGGACGTGCTGGCCGAAGTCCCCGGCCACGGCCAGGCGGAGTCCCGCCTCCTCGGCCTTCTGGAAGCACAAGGCCGCACCGCGGACGTCGCGGAATACTTCGAATCCGCCGCCCGCAGCGTCCGCACCGCCGAGGCGCGTGTGCAGCTGCTGCGCCGTGCGGCCGAAGTGCACCGGCTGCGGCTGGGCAACCTGCGCGCCGCGGTGGACGCCCTGTTGCGGGCGCATGCCCTGCTGCCTGGAGATGCAAGCCTGACAGGGGACCTCGCGGACTGGCTGGCCGAGGCCGGCCGCGAGGCGGAGGCGGCGCCCTACGACGGCCAGCTGCTGCGCGACAACCCCTTCCGGCAGCCCTCCGCGGCGCGCCAGCTGGCCTTCCTCGCCTCCACCGGGGACGCGCGCGCCCTGGCCGCGCTGCACCTGGCGCGGGCGGAACGCCAGGGGGGAAGCGAGGCCGCCACCAGCTACCTGGAGGCGGCGCGCGCCTACCGGCAGGCGGGCCTTCTGGCCGAGGCCCTGGCGGCCGAGGACAGGGCCTTCGCCCACGCCCCGGACTCCGACGCCGCCTTCAGCGCGCGAAGGGCCCGCGTCGGCAACGACGCGCGGGCCCTGGCCGAGTTGCTGGTGCAGCGCGCCCAGGCCGTCCCGTCCGAAGGGCCGGCCCTGCTGGCCGAGGCTGGCGACGTGCTGTCCCGCGCCGGCGAGCCGCTGCAGGCGGCCGAGGCGTATGACGCCCTTTTGCGCCTGCGCCCCGACGACGTGCCGGCGCTGCTGGCGCGCGGGGAACTGGCGGCCCAGGCCGGCGGCCATTTGGCCGCGCAGCCCTATGACAGGCGGGCGCTGGCCTCCGGGACGGACACGCTGAATACCGCGCAGCGGGTGCGGCTGCAGCTGCGCCTCGGCCACGCTGCGCTGTCCAGCGGCGCCTTGCAGGACGCGGCGGAGGCGTTGGAGGCGGTGGTGACGGAGGCGCCGGAGACGGAGGCCGGCCGCGCGGCGCTGTCGCTGCTGGCCGAGGTGTACGCCAAGGCCCAGGACGTCCAGGGCACCTTCCGCACCAGCCTGCTGCTGGCGCAGCGCGCCCGCCCCGACGAAGCGGAGGCCCTGTACCGCCGCGCCGCCGCCCTGGTGGACGGACCCCAGGCCCTGGAGGCCCTGTTGCCCCTGGCGGAACTGCGGCCGGCGGACGCGGCCGTGGTGGACCGCACCCTTTCAGCCCTGGCCGCCGCCGGGCGCGCCGAGGAGCAGCTGGCCGTGCTGCTGCGCGCCGCCCGCGCCAGCGGCGGCACCCGCGCCGCGCAGCTTCTGGTGCAGGCGGCGGCGCTGGCCGGGGCCCAGGGCGACGCGGAGGCAGCCCTGGGGCACCTGCGGGCCGCGGTGCACGCCGACGCGTCCCACACCCCGGCATGGGAGGCGCTGGCCACGGCCGAGCGCGCCCACGACAGCGAGGCGCTGGGACGGACGCTGGAGTCCCTGGCGGCGCTTCTGCCCCTGGACGCCCGCAGCGCTTCCTTGCGCCTGGAGGCCGCCCGCCTGGTCTCCGGCGTGGACAGCGCAGAACGCATCTCGGCGCTGCTTCAGCCGGTGGTGGATGCCGGCCCCTCCGAGGTGTACGCGGAGGCGCTGGAACGCCTGGAGCCGGCCCTGTCCGGCGCGCCGCTGGCCCGGGCGTCTGCGCTGGCCGCGCGCGCGGAGCTGCAGGGTGGCACCGCGCGCTCCGCCCTGCTGCGGGAGGCGGCGGAAGTCGCCGAGGCCGCCGGGGACGCGCCGCGCGCAGCCCAGTACGCCCGCGCCTCGGTGGCCGCCGAGTCCAGCCTGGCCTCCCTGTTGGTGCAGGCGCGCCTGGCGCGTGCCAGCGGTGCGCTGCAGGAGGCGGCGGTAGCCCTGCAGCAGGCGGCCGACCAGACGCCGGGGCCGGAGGCACCGGCGCGCTTTCTGGAGGCGGCCGAGGCGTACCAGGCGGCCGCGCAGCCGGCGCAGGCCCGGGCCGTACTGGAAACGCTGGCCGAGGCGCACCCGGACGCGCTGACCCCGGCCGAATGGGGAGCGCGGCTTCTGGCCGTCGGCGCCGTCGAGGCGGCGGCGCGCCACGGCTATGCGCCGCTGCTGGCCCAGGGCGCCTTTGCCGACGCGCTGCAGCTGGCCGAGGGCCTGGGCGACGACGCCCAGGTGCGCGAGGCCCTGTGGGGGTTGGCCGGCGCCGCGCCGGAGCCGGCGGTCGTCCAGCGGCTGGCGGCCCTCGTCCTTGCGCAGGGCAGCCAGGAGGAAAGGCTAAAGGCCGCCCGGCTGTGCGAGGTCGTCCGCGACAGGGGACTGGCCTCCGCCCTGTACCGCGCGGTGGTGCTGGCGCAGGACGGCGGGCCCGAAGACGGTGCCCCGCAGGTGGAGGCGCTGGCGCGCCTGGTGGCCTTCGGGGAAGGGGACGCGGTGCTGGGCGAGGTGCTGGCGCAGCTGCCGGCCGACGCCCCCGAGGGACTGGTGGAGGCGCTGGTCAGCTACGCCCGGGGCCGGCGCGGGGCGGAGCGCGAGCGGGCGCTGCGTAGCCTGGCCGAGCGCGTGCCGGGGCGCGCCGCACCGCTATGGCAGGAAGTCTTCGAGCGTGCGCGCGATGACAACCGCCTGGAGGACGCCGTGCATGCCCTCACCGGCTGGGTGGAGGCCACGGCGGAGGCGCCCCCGCGCGCCTCGCTGCGCACCCAGCTGGGAGACCTCTTCCTGCACCTCGGCCAGACGGCACAGGCGGTGCTGGCCTACCAGCAGGCGGCGGAGGAGGACGTCACCCAGCCGGCCCCACTGCAGAAGCTTCTGGCCCTCACGTCCGAGGAGACGGCCCCGGACCGCTTCGTCGGCCTAGCGGAGCAGCTGTCCGCGCTGGCCGGTCCGGATTCCCTGCTGGAGGTCGGCCCGCGCCTCGCCGCGGCCTACGCGCGGCTCGGCCAGCTGGAGGAGGCGGCCGCCGTCCTTAGGGCGCTGCCGCCGACGGCCCTGCTGCTGGAGCAGCGGGCGCAGCTGGCGGAGGCGCTGGGCCGGGCGGAGGAGGCCTTCGCCTTGCGCGAGCAGCTGGCGGAGTCGCCGCTGCAGCGCGCGGAACTTGGGGTGCAGGCGCTGCAGGCGGGCTTGGTGGAAAGGGCGGCCCACCTGTTGTCCGGCGTGGAGGCGCACCTGCCGGAGGAGGCCCGCCGCGACGTGGCCGAGAAGCTGGCCACCTCCGAGGCTGGGGCAGCCGTGGCGGCCACCCTCTGGCCGTCGCTGTTGTCCACCGGCCCGGTCGACGGGCCCGGGCTTTCGGCGTACGCCGAGGCGCTGCACCGCACCGGACGCCCGGTGGAGGCGGCCCGCTTCGAAGACTTCGCCCGGGCCGCGGCCGGGGACTTGCCCGCTTCGGAGGGGCCCGCCTCCGCGGTGGCCCGGCTGTCCCGCCCTAGGGCCGTCCTCACCCACCCCTTGCCGCCCGGTGCCGTCGCGGTGGAGCCGTGGGCCATGCCGCGGCTACACGCCGCGCTGCGGGAGGCGCTTTCGTCCTTGGGTGCGCCGGAAGTTCTCGTCTACCTAGACGTCACCGGCGGGCCCGAGGCCTGGCTGGCCGGCCCGGAGACGTTGGTGCTGGGCACCGGTGCCCTCTCCCACTTCGGCCCGGGCGAGCTCACCTTCCTCCTCGCCCTCGCCCTGCTTCTGGGCGATGAGGGCGTGCAGCTGGCGCTTCCCGGGCCGGTGCCGGCCGTGGCCCGCGCGGCGCCGGCAGCCTTCCTCGCCGTCCCGGTGCCGCTGGCCGCCGCCCGCGTGCTGCTGCTGCTGGAGGCCGGGGTGCGCGGGGCGGACGTCTCCGCGGTGGACGTCCCGGCGGTCCTGGCGGCCAGCGAGGCCTTCCACGCCGTCATCCAGGCGGCCCTGGCCCTCGTGTAGAGTGCGACCTCGGAAGGGACGCGCCGTCCGCGCCTCCCTGACATCCGAAAATGCGCCGCCCTCCCGTCCGCGTGTTTGTCGCCGCCGCCGTCGCCCTGGCGGCCGTGCTGGCGTGCAGCACCAGCATCAAGTACCCGGGCGAGTTAGTGGGTAGCTTCAACACGGTGCTGGTCCCGCGCAGCAACAGCTGCACCGCCTTCCTCGCGCTGCCCGGCTTCTGCCCGGATGGTGGCTCGCCCGGCCCGTGTGAAGACGGCGGCTACCCGGATGGCGGCACCACCGTCCTGGTGGTGTCGGCCACCACCGACGCGGGCTACATCAGCTACCAGTCCGGCAGCCAGAGTGCCACGGCGGTGGGCACCTTCGACGGGCAGACAGCGCAGACGCTGGCCACTGCCTTGCGCTTCTTCGTCGTCGCCGGCCAGCCCTCGCAGGACGCGGGCTGCATCGCCCGGGTGACGGAAACCATCCAGCTCACCATCTACGCAAGCCTGGACGGGGGCTGCCAGGGCGGCGTCCCCGTCGGCCCGCCCCCCGTCCAGGTGGGGGGGCTGTGGGACACGCAAAGCAGCCCCGCCTGCGGGCTGTTGGTGGACGTGGTGGAGCCGGACCAGACCGGGCTGTGCTGCGCGGACCCGCTGCCGGACTCGGGCGTCTGCGGCTCGCCCGTCCCCCCCACGTGCGCCGTCAGCTTCAACCTCGTCGGCCAGGGGAGGTCCTCGCCGCCGTGAGGCGCGCGGTGGTGCTGCTGTCGGGTGGGCTGGACTCCGCCACCTGTCTGGCCCTGGCACGGGAGGAGGGCTTCTCCCCGGTGTGCCTCCTCGTGCGCTACGGGCAGCGGCACGCCGTGGAATTGTCCGCCGCCCGCGCGGTGGCCGCGTCCCTGGGCGCACCGGACGTGCGGGAAGTGGCGGTGGACTTGCGCGCCATCGGCGGCTCCGCCCTCACCGCGGACGTGGACGTGCCGAAGGACAGGACGGAGGCGGACCGGGCGGCCGGCGTGCCCGTCACCTACGTCCCGGCGCGCAACACCCTCCTCCTCGGCCTCGCCCTGGGGCTGGCGGAAGTGGTGGGCGCGCGGGACATCTACATCGGCGTGAATGCGGTGGACTACAGCGGCTACCCGGACTGCCGGCCGGCCTTCATCGCCGCTTTCCAGGCGCTGGCCGCCCTGGCCACCAGGGCCGGGGTGCAGGGGGAGCGCTTCCACATCCACGCGCCGCTGCTGCAGCTGTCCAAGGCGGAGATTATTGCGACCGGGCTGCGCCTGGGGGTGGACTACGCCCTCACCAGCAGCTGCTACGCGCCCGACGCACAGGGGCGCGCCTGCGGCCGTTGCGACAGCTGCGCCATCCGCCGGCAGGGTTTTGTCGACGCGGGCGCGAAGGACGTCACGCGGTACGCGCCCCGGTGAGGACGGCCCTTCTGGTGTGGGGCCTTCTGTCCGCCGGGCCCGCGCCCGACTTGGTGGACGCCGCCGCCGCCGTGCCCGGCCTGGTGGTGGAGTTGCGCTACGCCCAAGCCGACAATGCCTTCCACCAGGCGTTTTACCCGGCCCGGGCCCGCTGCCTGCTCCTGCGTAAGGTGGCGGCCCGGCTTCTGCGCGCGGCCGAGGCGGTGCAGGCCCACGGCTACCGCCTGAAGGCGTGGGACTGCTACCGCCCGCATGCCGTGCAGTGGCTGATGTGGGCGGCCGTCCCGCACCGCGGCTACGTCGCCGACCCGCACACAGGTAGCCACCACAACCGCGCGGCCGCGGTGGACGTGACGCTGGTGGCGCTGGACGGGACAGAGGTGCCCATGCCCACCCCCTTTGACACGTTTGGCCCGGCGGCCCGGCACGACGCCCCGGTGCCGGCGGACGTGGCGGCGCGGCGGGCCCTGCTGCTGCGGGCCATGGAAGACGCGGGCTTCAAGAAAAACCGCATGGAGTGGTGGCACTATGAAGCCCCCGAGGCGCACGGGGCGCCGCTGCTGGACGTGCCGCTGGACTAGGGCCGGGCGGGGGGGCCTACTTCTGCGAGGCGCCGAGGGCCGCAGCCTCCGGGACAGCCAGCCGCGGCGCGTCCTCCGCCAGGGCCTGAGCCGCCAGGCCCACCACCGCAAGCCAGACGACGTCGGCCAGCACCAGGTGCACAAGCTGCAGCCCAAGCGGCGCCAAAAGGGCCAGGTTGACGAGGCCCACCAGAAGCTGCGCCAGGACGGCCAGCGCCACCAGCAAAGCCGCGCGACGCACCACGCGGCCCGGCCGCATGAACGCCGCCACCGCGGCCGTGGCCAGAAGCAGGCTGGCCCCGGCGGCGGCCAGCACCGGGTGCAGAATGCGCAGCCGCAGCAGGAAGTGCGCGGTGGGGGAGGCGTCCTGCAGCAGGCCTTCCTGAAGACTGCGTGCCGGAAAAAGCGTGTCCCCCAGCGCGGCAATGGCGCCCGTCACGCCCAACACCAACAGCGCCCCCAGACTGGCAAGCAGAAGGGTGCTGACGGGGCGCTGGCCGCTGAAATGCGGGCGGGCCGTGCCGTGGGCCCACAGCCCGGCGAGGAGGAGGGCCGCCAGAAGGGCGAAGGTGGTGAGCAGGTGCAGCCCCATGCCCACCACCCGGGTGACGCTGCTGTCCGTGCCCACCAGCCGCAGCAGCACCAGGCCCGCCCCCAGCAGCGCCTCCACCACCATCAGGACCAGCGCCGCCAGCGCGCCGCGCCGCGGCCAGCTGCCGCGCGCAAAGCGCCGCACGGCCCAGCCCACCCAAGCGAGCACCAGAAGAAGGCTGGTGCCACTCATCAGCCGGTGGGTGAATTCAATCCGCGTCTTCAGCGCCGGCGCGGAGGGAAATACCTCGCCGTTGCAGGTGGGCCAGTTGGCCCCGCAGCCGTCCCCGCTGTGCGACGCCCGCACCAGGCCGCCCCAGGCCACCACCGCCAAGGTGAAGGCCAGCAAGGCAAACGTGGTGCGGGCAAAGGCCCGGGAAGTGGCCATGGCGTCTTCCGCCTCCTGCTTCACCGTCGACGGAGGTGTCAAGGCCGGGCGCCTCACCGCGGGGCCCGGCCGTCCAACAGCGCCTGGGCGTCGCGCTCCCACTGCGGGGCGTCCTCCTCCCCGGAAGCCAGCGCGGCACGGGCCAGTTCCAGGCCCCGGGTGGCCGCGGCCCGGGCGCCCCCGTCGTCCCCGGCCGTCAGCAGCGCTTCGGACAGGGCCAGCTGGTTGGGGGCGTAGTCCGGAAACAGGGCCACCGCCTGCTGCGCCGCCTTCAGCCCGGCGTCGGGGTCCCCAGGCCCCAGCGGCCAGCCGGGGGCGCGCACCAGCACCAGGGCCAGCACCCGCGCCGGGCCGGCCTTGTCCAGCCGGGCGTCCCGGCTGTTGGCCTGCCGCAGCAGCTGCACCATGAGAGGCAGCGCCTGGATGGCCGTGCTGGGGCGTTCTCGCGCCTGGACGCCCAGGGCCAGCGCCAGTGCGTAGTCGCACGCGGCGCTGGTGGGGGCCGCCTGCTGGCAGCGCTGGGCCGCCTCGATGGCCTCGTGCGCCAAGGCGGCCCGGGCGTCGGCCGTGGGCGCCGTCGGCACCTTCTTGCTGGCCGCGCGCGACTGCGCCTCCAGCGCAGCCGCGTCCTGGGGCCCGGCGCCAGCCGCCGGCGGCGGCAGCGTCTGCAGGGGCGCGGCACAGCCGGCCGCGCACAGCAGGAAAAGCAGGCAGGCGCGCTTCACTTGGGCGCCACCGCCAGGGCGCGCACCGCCTGCAGGGTGGCCTTGTCCGCGGGCATGAAGCCCACCATGCGGATGCCGTCCAGGGCCGCCGCGCCGTCCGGCTGCTTGGGCAGGGCCAGAAGCCCCCTCTCCAGCGGCGCCCAGCGCGCAGCCGGAAGCCGGCTGCCCACCGTCGTCACCAGCGCCGCCGGAAGGGGCGCGGAGTGGGCCACCACGTCCAAGTCCGCGGCGAAGGGCAGGCTGGCCAGGGCCTTGCCCTGCGCGCCGTCCAGCAGCACCGCGACGTCCTCGCCCTGGGCGGCCCGGCGCAGCGCGGACAGCACCTGCGCGGATTCTTTCACCGCCGTGGCCTCCGGCAGCCGCCAGGCGGGGCCCAGCACCGCCCGGACGAAGTCGGGCGCGTAGCCGGCAATGGACAGCACCGTCAGGCCGGCCACGTCCGCCGGCTTGGCCACTCGGCCCTTCTTCGCCACCAGCGTCCACGTCTCGGTGGGGCCCAGCCCCTTCTGTTCCACCACCAGGTGCGCCGTCAGGTGCAGCGGCTGTGCGTGCTTCAAGTAGAAGGGCAGCGGCACCAGGGCCACCGCCGCCTCGGCCAGGCGGGCCAGGCCGTCCTTCTCGGTCGGGGCGTACCCCGCCACCACTTGGCCCTCCGCCCAGCCGGCGGCCTTGGCCAGGGCGGCGGCGAAAGCGTCCATGGACGGCTGGGCCTCGGCGGTGCTGCCGGGGTAGCCGGGGGCACAGGCGACGAAGGTGACGGGCGGCTCGGCCGCGCGGGCAGAGGTGGCAGCCAGCAGGCTGGCCAGGGCGAGTGCAAGGCGCATGGAGGGCAGTGTACAGCGTGCTACCCTGCCTTCAGGGTGACTTCCCGCTCCCGGCTCCAGCGCGTCTTCGCCCGTGTTGTCGCGCTGCGCGTCCCCATTCTTGTCCTGTACGCCCTCCTCGTCCCGGCCGCGGCGCTGCTGGCGACGCGCATCCCGTCCGAGTCCGCCATTTCCGGCCTCGTCATGCGGGACGACCCGGACTACCTGGCCACTAAGGCCTTCCAGAAAGTCTTTCCGGAGGGGCAATTCGTCCTTCTCCTCCTCGAGTCCGAGGACCCCTTCCAGCCGGCGGCGGTGGCCGACGTGGAAGCGCTGGCCACGGCCCTGGCCAAGCTGCCCGGGGTGACGGTGGTGTCCGCGGTGGACACCTGGCGCCGGGCCCACCCGGGCTTCCAGCCCACCCCCGAGGGCCTGGAAGCGCTGCGCCGCTTCGCCAACACCACCAGCCTTCTGCGCAAGCAGGGCCTGGTGGGCGAGCACTTCCTCGGCCTGGTGGTGGGCTTCCCCCAGGAAGGGGCCAAGGCGCGCGACGCGCGGCTTTCTGCCATTGACGCGTTGGTGGCCAGTACCCCGCGCACCCGGGTGACAGCCGTCCGCAAGGTGGGCGCCCCGTACGTGGAGTCCTGGATTGAGAAGGAGTCGGGGCAGGCCACCGTCCGCTGGTTCCCCGTCTTCGGCGTCCTGGTGGTGGGCCTGGCCCTCTTCCTCTACCGAAGCGTACGCTCCATGCTGGCCATCCTTTTGGCCCTGGGCACCACCGTGGCCCTGGCGGTGGGGGCCGGGCAGCTGCTGGGTTTCTCCTTCACCGTCGTCTCGGCCGTTGTGCCACTCACCGTCATGGTGACGTCGCTGGCCTCGCTCGTCTACCTGCAGTCGCGCTTCGTCGACCAGCCAGAAGGCGTCAGCGTGGATGAGCACCAGCTGTTGGCGATGCAGAACAAGTTTCTCCCGGTGACGGCGTCCAGCGTGGCGGCGGTGCTGGGCTTTTCCGCCCTCGTCGTCTCCCGCATAAGGCCCATTCGGCAGATGGGGCTGTGGACGGCCACCGGGCTGGCCATCGCCTGGGTGGTGGCCTTCACCCTGTTTCCTGCGCTGCAGAAGGTGCTGCGCACGCCCACCGGCCGCACCGTCCCCATCCGCACCGCGCTGTACGACAGGCTGGCCGAGGTGCTTCCCAGCTTCACCTTCCGCTGGCGCTGGCCGCTGCTCCTCGGCGCGCTGGGGCTGTCGGCGTGCGGCGTCGTCGCCCTCTTCGGCCTTCCCGGCCTGGTGTCCCCCATGCGGGTTGGCGTCGACTCGCTCGACTACGTCGACCCGGGCCTGGCCCTGCACCGCGACATGGTCTTCTTCCGGGAACATGTCTCCGGCCTCAACATGGTGCGGGTGTGGGTGAAGACCAAGCCCGGAGCGGCCGTGGAACCCGAAGTGCTGCACGGCCTGGACCGCTTCACCAGCCGGGTGGAAGCCCTGCCCACGGTGTCCTCGGTGGTGGGGCCGACCACCTTCCTGCGCATGCGGCGCGCGCTGGCCGGACAGAGCGAGGCCTTGCCCGAGGACCCGGCCGCCTTCGCCCAGCTGGCCGGAGATGTGGAACAGCTGCTGCTAAGCCAGCCCGAGCTGCGCAGCTTCATCGACGTCGGGACCCTGTCCAACGTCCAGCTGACGGTGCTGCTGTCGCGCGGGGAGACGCAAGCAGACTTCCAGGCGCTGTCGGAGGAGTTGCACAAGGCCTGGGACGCTACGGTGGGCGGCACGCCCGCCTTCCAGGGGGCCAGCTTCCAGGTGGTGGGCGACTCCCTCCTCACCGCCAAGGTGGGGGCGAGTTTGGTGCCGACGCTGACCCAGAGCTTCAGCCTCACCGCGGCGCTGATTTTTGCCGCCTTCCTGGTGGTGTTCCGGAGCGCGTCGGCCCGGCTGATGGCGATGATTCCGTCGGTGTTCGCTATCCTCGTCACCTTCCTCGGAATGCGGCTGCTGGGCGGCAACCTGAATGTGGCCACCATCCTCATCGCCACCACCGTGCTGGGCACCACCGAAAACGACCAGATTCATTTCTTCCACCACCTGCACGAGGGCGAGGGCCACGGGCTGGAAGCGGCCATGCGGCACTCGCTGCGGGTGTCCGGGCGGGCCATTGTGTTTGCCACCCTCATCAACGCCGCGGGCTTTCTGGGGCTGGCCTTCAGTAGCTTCCCGCCGTTGCGTCAATTCGGGCTGGTCACCTCGGCCGCCTTCCTTTTGGCCATGCTGGCCGACTTCACGGCACTGCTGGGGGCGCTGTGGCTGGTGCGGCGAGAGCGGCCAGCCCGGTAGCGCGCCCGGGCCGGGCCACCTGCAGGTAAATCTCCTCCATGCGCGACACCGAGGCGTCCAGCGTCAGCCGGGCAGCAATGGCCAGGGCCGCCTTCTTCGCCTCGGCCAGCTGCTCCGGGTGCTCCACCAGCGTGTCGATGCGGCGCGCCAATTCCTCGGCGTCGTTTGCGGGGAAACGAAAGGCGTCGCTGACGGCCAGGTGCCGCGCGGCGCTCAGCGGCGCATCCGCCACCAGCGTGGGCAGCCCGGTGCCAAGGGCTTCCAGCACGCCCATCCCTTCCATTTCAATCACCGAGGCATGCACCAAGAGGTCCGCCCCCCGCATGACGGCAGGCATGTTCTCCTCCTGGACGATGCGCATGTCCGCGGGCAGCGGCAGGGTGGAGGAGAGCGCTCGCAGCTTTTCCTCCTCCGGCCCGTGCCCGCAGATGACGAGCTGGATGCGGCTCGCATTCCGGCAACGTCGCACCGCTTCGATGATGACGTCGATGCGCTTCTCGCGGGCCAGCCGGCTGACGGCCAGGATGACGAAGCGCCCCTGGTAGCGCGCCTCGCGCTCGGCCGGCCCGGGGTGGAACTGTGGCGGGATGCCGTTGGAGATGACGTCGGCGGGATTGCTGAGGCCGCGGTCCCGCAGTTCCTTCAGGCCGAAGGCGGTGGGGACCATCAGGAAGTCGGCCTTGCCATACAGCGTCTTGATGAAGAAGCGCCACGTCTTGTCCACCAGCCACTCGGAGTGGAGGCCGATGTTGTGCCACATGTTCTCCGGCTGGATGTGCGAGGCGGCCACCACCGGCACCCCCAGCTGGCGCGCCAGCTGGCCCGTCCGGATGCCCAGGTAGAAGGGAAACTGGATGTGGACGACGTCCGCTGAGCGCAGCACCGGCTCCAGCACGGAGCGCGTGGGCCAGGCGAAGATGAAGCCCATCTCCCGCATCACGCGGCCGAAGGGCGGGATGGTGAAGCGCGGCAGCCCCACCCGCCCCTCGGACGTCGGCCCGCCGGCGACGACGGTGACGTCATGGCGCTGTCGCATGGAGGCGATGAAGCGCTTGGCGGAGATGACGCCACCGTTCTTGCCGTCGAAGTTGTCCACGACGTAGGCAATGTGGAGACGCCGGGGGGCGGGCATGGCGGCGCTCTACAACGAAGCGTGCAGTGCCACAACGCCAACCGCGCAGTGCCGCCGGCGGCGGCGTGCACTGCTTGCGCGCTAGAAGCGCCCGCCTACGCACAGCGTGGCCCCGCCGGGCACGGGCGCGAGGGCCACCGCCTGCACCCCGGTGGGACTGGGTGCCGGTGGGCCCCAGCCGGCCGTCAACTCATAGCCCACCACCGCCCCCACCAGCATGAGGGGCGCGGCGATGTACATGGCATTCGTCGCGTTGCCCTGCGCTAGCCCGAGGCCGGCCCCCAGGCCGGCCGCCTCCCCGAGCCAGGACACCCACAGAAGTCCATCCCCGCCCAGGGCGCGGCCCGCCAGCGGCACCACGGCGGCGATGGTGAGGCCGTAGGTGGCGAGTCCCGCCGCGGCGACGGTGCTGGCCGAGCACTGCCCGTTGGGACTCTGCGACGCCAGGCAGCCGAAGTAGCCCCCCACCGCGCCGATGCCCACCCCGGCGGCGCCCGCCACCAGCACCTCGACGGCCACCCGCACCGCCCGGGGCGTCGCGGGCGGACTCGCCGGCGGAAGCGGCGCCACGGCCGTAGGCGGGACGACGGGCGCGTCGGCAGCCGGCCCGACGTTGGGGGACACCGTCAGGAGGAGGGCCACAGAAAGCAGGGGAGCAACCATTGTCGGGAAGAGGGCGACAGCAAGAAGCCAGTGGACATCGGCGGCCCCCCAAGGAAACCCCTGGGGTGTGAAGAGGGAGAAAGAAAGACGCCGGCCCGGGCTGCCCGCGCCCGCTCCTCGCGGGTGGACAGCTGCTGGCCATACCAAGGAGGACGCCCGGGGCGCCAGCGCCTCCTCTTCCCCGGTGCGAGGGCCGTGCTAGAGACGGGTGCTTCTTTCCCAAGGGAAGCCCTTCCAAATGGACCCCCAACCCCTCGTCCCCCCCTTGGTGGAGCTGCTTCGCCACACCTCCTGCGGGCTGGCCAAGGACGTCCTGGAGGCACTGGCCGCGGCCCGCGACCGCGAGGAGGCGGGAAGCCGCCCCCACAACACCTTCGCCCTCATGCTGGAGAACGTCCGGCGCGCACGGGAGGCCTCGGTGCCCGTCTGCCAGGACACCGGCACCCTCATCTTCTACGTCGACTACGGGCCCGAGGTGTCGCCCTTTGAGGTCGAGGACGCCATCCAGCAGGCCGTGCGCGAGGCCACCCGGCTCAGCTACCTGCGGCCCAACACCGTGGACAGCGTCAGTGGGAAAAGCCTCAGCGACAACGTCGGCCTCGGCTCGCCTCACATCCACCTCCACCCCCAGCGGAGTCCGGGCTTCCGCGTGCGGCTGATGATGAAGGGGGGCGGCTGCGAGAACGTCGGCGCCCAGTACGCCCTTCCGGACAGCCGGCTGGGCGCAGACCGGGACTTGGACGGCGTCCGGCGCTGCATCATCGATGCCGTGCACAAGGCCCAAGGCTTCGGCTGCGCCCCGGGGACGGTGGGCGTGTGCATCGGCGGCGACCGCGTCATCGGCTACACCGAGAGCAAGGAACAACTCTTCCGGCCGCTGCAGGACAGAAACCCGGACGCAGGCCTGGACGCACTGGAGCAGGAGCTCACCACGTCCTTGAATGGCCTGGGCATCGGCCCCATGGGGTGGGGCGGGAAGACCACCATCCTCGGGGTCAAAATTGGCCAGCGGGCTCGCGTGCCCGCCAGCTTCTTCGTCAGCATCAGCTACATGTGCTGGGCCTACCGTAAGGGAGAGCTGCGGCGGGAGGGCGACCGCTGGCTGCTCGACGGCGAGCCGCTTCAGCCGGCGCCACCCCAAAGAAGCAGCCTGCCACTGCGGGTGGCCAGCTAACCCCCCAAGGGGGGCCTCGCCCGAGGGAGACCGCACCAAGATGCCGAAGACGCTCGAGCTACCCCTGTCCGAGGCCGCCGTCCGCGCGCTGCACGTGGGGGACGAAGTCCTTCTGACGGGCACCCTGGTGACAGGCCGGGACGCGGCCCACAAGTACCTGCACAGTGTCGCGCACGACGCGCGCTTCGACGAGATGGTGCGCGGGCGGCTTCTGTACCACTGCGGCCCGGTGGTGAAGAAGGAAGCCGACGGCAGCTGGCGCGTCGTCGCCGCCGGGCCCACCACCTCCATCCGCGAGGAGCCCTACGAGGCAGACACCATCGAGGCCTACGGCATCCGCGGCGTCATCGGCAAAGGCGGCATGGGCCCCAAGACACTGGCCGCGCTGCAGAAGCACGGCGCCGTCTACCTGCACGCCATTGGCGGGCTGGCAGCCGTGCTGGGCCAGTGCGTCACCCGGGTGCTGGGCGTCTACAAGCTGGAGGAGCTCGGCCCGCCGGAGGCCATGTGGCACCTGGAGGTGAAGGACTTTCCGGCCGTCGTCACCATGGACGCCCACGGCGCCTCGCTGCACGCGCAAATGGAGGCGGACAGCGCCGCGGCGGCCCGCCGGCTGATGGAGAACAACCCGCACCGCGCCTGACGGGGCCCCAACAGGGGCGGGGCCCGGGCTACGGGCGAGGTGGGGACGCTTGCGGCGTGGCGGCCAGGTGCAGCACGCCCGCGTCGCCCGGAAGCCACAAAAGCAGCGTCCTTCCACGGACGCTGCCGCGCCCCACGGCTGCCAAAAGCTGCAGGAAGCGGCTGTCCAGAGAACCCTCCGGGCAGGCGGCCAGCGTCGAGGCCAGGGCCTTCAGCGTCAGCTGCGTGCCCTTGGACGTCCACGTCCCGGTGGCACGGTTGCAGTCGGCGGAAATGGCCAGCGCGCCGTCGGGCAGAAATTCCACCCAGTAGGCTTCCGGGTGCGCCGGGGCGAGTTCCGCTGCGCCCTTGGCCGTGAAGTGCACCCACGTCCAGCGAACGCCCAACAGGCCAGCCGGCGCCGGCGCTCCCGCGTCCTGGGCCGGCGCCCGGTGCGGTAGCAGCAGGGCGAGTCCCAGAAGAAGAAAAGGCAGCCACGCACGTGCCTTCATGCGGTGTCTCATGGAAAGGGCAACGGCTGCACCGTGGCGGCACCGCCGCCGTCGGCCAGTAGCAGCGCTGTCCCGGGGGCCTGCACGTCGCGGTGGACGTACCCCAGGGCCACCTGCTGCCCGAGGCGGTGGGAGGCCACCACCGAGGTGACGAAGCCCACCTTGCGCTCCCCCTGAAATAACTCCGTCCGCGCGGCCGGGTGTCCCGGGCCGAGGAGGAGGCCCACCAGGCGCTTGTTGACGTGGCCCCGGAAGGTGGCCCGGGCGATGACTTCCTGGCCGAGGTAGCAGCCCTTCTGGTAATGCAGCGCCCGCTCGAGGTTGGCCTCCAGCGGCAGGGTGTGCACGTCCATGTCCGCCCCGTAGCGCGGTACCCCGCGCTCCACCCGCAGCACTTCCAGCGCCTCCCACCCCGCCGGCACCAGCCCCTCCTCGCTGCCCGTGTCCAGAAGCGCCGTGAAGACGGCCTCCAGCCCCGCCGTGGGGACGACGACGTCCACCCCCGGAAGCAACAGCGCCGAGGGCAGCACCCACACCCCCTGGCCCTCCAGGCCGCCCTGCACCGCCTGCGCCGTCGGGACCTCCCCGGGAAGGCCGAAGGTACGCTGGGCCAGCGCCCAGCCGCGCGGGCCCACCAGCGACAGCTGGCCAAACTCCGCGCTCGCGTCGGAGAGTTCCGCCTCCTCGCTGACCAGGTAGCGGTGCAGGTGGGCCAGCGCCGCCTCGGCCAGCCCCGGCTCCAGAAACAGCAGCAGGTCCTCCTCGCGCCGCAGCAGCTGGACGTCGGCCACCATGCCGCCCTTGGCCGTGAGGACCGCCGCGTACCGCACGCCCGAGGGCGGGGTGCCTTCCACGTCCTGCGTCAGCATGCCGTGCAGGAAGGAAAGGCGGTCCGGCCCGGTGACGCGCACCACCTGGCGGGCGGAGAGGTCCACCACCGCCACCGCCGTCCGCATGGCCGCCTCTTCGGCGACGGAGCGGACGCCTTCGGCGGCGCCATAGTCCAGCACCACCTCGCGGCCGCCAATGCTTCCGAAGCGGGCCTTCAGCCGGGCGTGGTGGGCGTGTAGCGCGAGGGTTTCCATGGGCGTGCGGGCTATATAAGGGGGCAGAAGATGAACCTCCACCACCTCTCCGTATTCCGCGACTCCTCGGCAGAGAAGATGCGCAAGCACAGCGTCTTCTCCACCCCGCGCTTCTTCCTCGACGTCTACTGCCTGCGGCCGGGCCAGGCGCAGACGCCCCATGCCCACCCGGACGCGGACAAGGTGTACATCGGCCTCGAAGGAAGTCCCCGTGTCGAGGTGGACGGCGAGGAGACGGCCCTGCCGCCCGGGGCCGCGGTGCACTGCCCCGCGGCCAGCCGCCACGGCGTCCACAACCCCGGGCCGGGTGACGCCCGGGTCCTGGTCTTCATGACGCCCAACCCAGGCAAGCCATGAGCAAGCCCCTCGCCAAGCACCACGGGCGGGCCGCTGCCGCCCTCTTCGTCCTCGGCCTCGGCACCGCGGGCCTGGCCATCTACCAGTGGTACGAGTTGCACTTGGTGGAGTCCGGCGAGCGCGTGGCGTGCGCCCTCAGCGCCACCGTGAATTGCGAGACGGTGTGGATGAGCCCCTTTGCGCAAAGCCTCCACCAGTCCCTCGGCATGCCGGTGGCGGCCTTGGGCCTTCTGTGGGGGCTGGTGGCGACGGCGTGCGCCGGCTGGCTCCTCCTGCGGGCGGTGCGTGCCCAACCCGTCCGGGACTTCGTCGGTGCCACGCGCGTCACCGCCGCGGTGGGCGTGCTGGCCACGGCCGGCTTCGCCTTGGCCAGCTACAGCGCGGGCGCGCTCTGTCTCACCTGTCTCTGCACCTACGTCCTGGTGCTGGCCTATGCCGTGGTGGCGACGGTGGCGCTGCCCCGGCCCGTCTTCCCCCGGGCCGCGGAGTGGTGGACGGCCCTCGGCCTGCCCGCGGTGGTGGCGCTGCTGGCCTACGCCGTGCTGCTCATCCCCGGCCGGACCGCCCCCCCTCCCTCGCTGCTGGCCCACGTCAGCGCCAAGCCGGGTGGACTGGAGGCCTTTCTCGCCCAGGCCACCCCCTCGGAACGGCAGGCCCTCAGCGACAACCTGGCGCTTTGGCGCATCAACAGCGCGCCGTCCCCGCTTCCCCCGCCGCGCACCCTCCTCGGCGAGGCCACGGCCCCCGTCAAGCTGGTGGAGTGGACGGACATCCGCTGCGGGCACTGCAAGCACTTCAACGAGGTCGTGGAGGGCCTACGCGCCGTCCTGCCCCCGGGAAGTCTCTCCGTGGAGGTGCGCAACCTTCCCCTGGACGGCCTGTGCAACCCCTTCATCCCCCAGACGGCCACCGGGGTGAGCTGCGATGGGGCGCTGGCCCTCATCTGCCTGGAGAAGGCGCCGGACTTCTGGCAGCTGCGGGACAAGCTCTTCGCCGCGCAGAACACGCTTACCCGAGAGAAGATTCTCGACATCGCGACGTCGTCCCTCAGCATCTCCCGGCCGGCGCTGGAGAGCTGCATGGCCAGCGCGGACACCATGGCCCGGCTGCAGGAGGACATCCGCTACGTCATGGTGTACCGCCCCACCGGCACGCCCACCGTCACCGTCAACGGCAAGCTGGCCCCCGCCTCCGGCCCCTTCCTGTACGTGCTGGCCATGACGGCGGGAAACCCGGACGCGCGCGCCCTGGCCGCGCTGCCCCCGCCTGCCAGTCACCGGTGAGCCGGAAGAAGCTTCCACCGGCCCCGCCTGCCCCCGCGGCCGCCTTCCACGCCCCCTTCGCCTCCTTGCAGGGCCTGCGGGAGGCTCTGCCCGCCGGGCCAGCGGCCCGGAAGGCCCCGGCCCGGCCGCCCCCCAAACCGGCCCCTCCGCGGGCGGTGGTGCGCCTGGAGAAGAAGGGCCGGCGGGGCAAGGAAGTCACGGTGGTGGAACAGCTGGCCCTCTCCGCGGCGGAGCGCCAGGCGTGGCTGCAGGAGCTGCGGCGGACGCTGGGCTGCGGTGGCGCCGAGGAGGAGGGCGCGCTGGTGCTGCAGGGAGACCACCGAAGTCGGGTGGAGGCCTACCTGCGCGCGCGCGGCGTGGCGCGCATCTCGGTGGGCTAAAGCGCGGAGACGACGGCGTCCGTGAAGTCGCGGCAGCCCGCGGTCCCGCCCAGGTCCTGCGTCCGCACCTTCCCTTGGGCGAACACCGAGGCCAGCGCGCGTTCCAGGCGCTGGGCAGCCTCGTCCAGCTTCAAATGGCGCAGCATCAGGGCGGCCGACATCATCAGCGCGGTGGGGTTGGCCAGCCCCTTGCCGGCGATGTCCGGGGCGGTGCCATGCACCGCCTCGAAGACGGCCACCCGCTCGCCGAAGTTGGCGCCGCCCACCACGCCGAGACCCCCCACCAGGCCGGCGCAGAGGTCCGAGAGGATGTCGCCGTACAGGTTCTCCATGAGCAGCACGTCGTAGCGCTCCGGGTTGCGGACCAGCTGCATGCACATGTTGTCGACGATGACTTCCTCGTAAACAACGCCTGGGAAATCCCGCGCCACCTTGCGGCAGCAGTCAAGGAACAGCCCGTCGGACAGCTTCATGATGTTGGCCTTGTGGACGGCCGTCACCTTCTTCCGCCCGTGGGCCTTGGCGTACTCGAAGGCGTAGCGGGCAATCCGGCTGCTCGCCTTCTCGGTAATAATTTTCAGGCTTTCCACGACGCCCGGCACCACAATGTGCTCGAGGCCGGCGTAGAGGTCCTCGGTGTTCTCCCGCATGACGACGAGGTCGACGCCTTCGTAGCGCGTCTTCAACCCGGGCACCGAGTGCACCGGGCGGACCGAGGCGAAGAGGTCCAGCGCCTTGCGGAGCGCGACGTTGGCGGAGGCCAGCCCGGTGCCCACCAGGGTGCCGGTCGGGCCCTTCAGCGCGACGCCCGAGCGCAGCACCGCGTCCACCGTCGACTGGGGCATGTTGGTGCCGTACTTGTTCACCACCTCGGCGCCGGCGTCGGCCTGCTCGAAGGTGAGGGGCACCTTCAGCGCCTGAAGGACGCGCACGGTGGCGTCTGCCACTTCGGGTCCAATCCCATCTCCAGGGATGAGGGTGACGGTGCGCAGGGTGGGCTCGCTCATGGCGCCCTGGGGTGTACAGCGCTGGGGCCCCCGGCCGGAAGCCGTTTTGCATCCTCCGCCGGCGCGGGCCCTGGGCCCCCAAGGCACGCCCCTGGGGTGGCCCATAAGCCCCGCTAGCCTGTCCCGGACAGGGAAGCGACGAAGCGCACTTCGCGGAAACCCAAGGACAGAAGCAGCCCCCGCAGCGCCCGCTCGGCCGAGGCGCGCGCCCGCCCCTGCAGGCCCGTGTCCGCCCGCGCCTCCGCCTCGAAGGCCACCCGCGCCAGTTCCAGCAGCTCGGCCGTCTGGGCAGAGTCCAGGTTGCTTTGAAGAATCTCCGTCTCACCCGGGCGCACCTCGGCCCGCGTCTGCAGCGGCGGAAGCACCACCTCCACGCGGTCGCCGCGGACGCCCAGCGCGTGTGCGTCGAGGTGCGCGAGGTCCAGGCCCACGTGTACCGTCCCAAACACAATGGCCCGTCCGCGACTGGGCCACAGCGCGGCCTTGGCCCACAGCACGACGTCGTTCCACACGTTGCCGGTGGGCACCGGCTCCGGCGCATAGCCCACCTTCTTGTAGACGGTGACGTCCAGCGTCTCCAGCCGGGCCACCTCCCGCACCGCCTCCAGGACGGTGGGGACGTCCGGCGTCCGGCCCCTGCCGCTTCGGGCGGTAAGGACGAGGACGACGGCGAGCAGCGACAGCGTCACCAGCGCGCCGAGGGCGGTGGCGAGCCACAGCCGCCGGGTGCCCCCTGGGGGGACTATGCTGCGGGGCACTTCCATGGCGCGACTCCTCTCCTTGCTGCTCGGACTCCTGGTGGTGGCAGGGGTGGCCTACTACGTCCTGCAGCGCACGGCCGAGTCCGCTTCCTCCGGACACTCGGCGCCGCGGCAGCAACTGGACTCCGTCCGGGACAAGGCGAAGGACATCGAGCGCGACGCACAGAAACGCGCCGACGAAGTCTTCAAGAAGAGTGAGTAGCGGCGCGGCCGTCCGGGTAGCGCACCGTCACCGTGGTAGCAATGCCGCCGCGGACAAACCAGTCCCCCGTCACCACCAAGGAGCGGGGCTCCAGCGCCTTTAGCAAGTCGTCGGCGATGCGGTTGGTGACGGCCTCGTGGAAGGCCCCCTCGTTGCGGTAGCTCCAGAAGTAGAGCTTGAGACTCTTCAGCTCCACGCACTTCTTGTCGGGGACGTAGGTAATCTTGAAGCGCGCGAAGTCCGGCTGGCCGGTGAGCGGGCACAGGCAGGTGAATTCCGGGGCGTCAAAGGCAATCTCGTAATCCCGCTCCGGGGCCGGGTTGGGAAACGTCTCGAGCGTGCGCGGGGGCGGACTGGGCATGGCCACGCCGCCGCTTTTGGCAGGAGCCGGCCCCGCCATGCAACTCCCCCCCAAGGGGGCGACTGACCCGCGGGGCGCGGAAACAGAAGGCCCGCGGGTGGCATGCTACAAGCCTCCGCACGGGGTGCTTGCATGACGGTCCACCTTGTACGCTGCAGTGCGCGGCGGCTGGCCGAACAGAAGCGGGCGCTGGTCCAACTGTTGGTGGACGTGGTCGCCGACGGCGCCTCGGTGGGCTTTCTGCCGCCGCTGCCGGAGGAAGACGCGGCCGCCTACTGGGCGGACGTCGAGGCGGAGCTGGCCCACGGGCACCGAGAGTTGCTGCTGGCCGAGCGCGACGGCTTGCTGGTGGGCACCGTGCAGCTGGAGCTCGCCCGCAAGCCCAACGCCCGCCACCGGGCCGAAGTCACCAAGCTGATGGTGCACCCCGAGGCGCGCCGGCAGGGGGTGGGGCGGCTTTTGCTGCAGGAGGTGGAACAGCTGGCCAAAGGCCACGGGCGCACCCTGTTGTACCTGGACGCGCGCGAGGGGGACGTGGCTGAACAGCTGTACGCCCGCCACGGCTACCGCCGCGTCGGGCGCATTCCGGACTACGTCCGCGACGAGCACGGAAAGCTGGAGGCCACCGTCGTCTACTACCGGGTGCTGGAGGCCGCGCCGGGCTGAGGAGGCCCCAGCGCCCGGAAGTCCACCAGCACCACCCCGGCGCGCTGCAGCGCCGCGCGCGCCTCCGGCGCGGTGAAGGTGTCCAGTTCCACGCGCCGCTGGGCGGCGTAGCCGGACTGCACGTGGCTGGGCGCCTCCCCGGGGTGGCACATGACTTCGGTGGTGCCTTCCCCCAGCGCCTGCACGGCGTGCAGAAGCCGTGGCAGCGTCCAGTAGGCCTGCGTCCCTGCTTCACCCAGGAAAGCGTCCGGGCTGGCCACGCCGCGCGCGTGCAAGGCCGCGCGCATGGCGCCGTCCAGGGCCCGCACCGGCAGCCCCCACGCTGCGGCCGCCGCCGCCAGCCCCTCCAGCACCGGCGCATGGCGGTGCAGGTGCTTGTGGACGTCGACGTGGGTGGGCCGGGTGCCCAGCAGCTGCTCGGCGCGTACAAGCTGCGCCCGCGCCTCGGCCTCCACCAAAGGGGCGGGCAGTGCGCTGGCGCGCGCCTCGACGAAAGCCCCGTCGTGTAGCAGGGCGGCTGGAAAGTCCCGGTACAGCGGCCGGCCGCGCGCAAGATTGAGGTGAAGCCCCACCGACAGGTCCCCCGCTGCCTCGGCAGCCGCCGCGCTGAAGGGGGTATTCACCATCAAGGTGGCGGACGTCACCACGCCCTCGCGCATGGCGCGCAGGAGCCCCCGGTCCACCGCCGGGTCGTAGCCCAAGTCATCCGCGTTGATGATGAGGCGCCGCACGCCCCATGCACTCTAGCGTGACCCCCATCCGCCTAGGACGTGCCGGGCCGCCCCCGGGCGGGCTGTGTAGGATGGCGGCACGCCCATGCCCGGCCGCCATGCCTTGCTCACCCCCGAAGAATTCTTTCGCCGGTACGACGCCGTGGAGTCCAGGCTGTCTGCGCCCCTGAGTGAGCGGATGCTGGACCTGCTTCTGCTTCGGCCAGGCATGCGCGTCCTGGACTTGGCTACCGGGTCTGGGGAGCCGGCCCTTCGCGCCGCCCGCCGCGTCGGGCCCGAAGGCTTCGTGCTGGGGGTGGACGTGTCGGAGGGGCTGCTGGCGCTTGCCCAAGAGAAGGCGGCGGCCGAGGGCGTGGGGAATCTCCAGCTGCGCGCCGGCAAGGCGGAGTCCCTGGACGGCGTCCCGCTGGCCCACTTCCACGCGGCGACGGCGCGCTGGGGCCTCATGTACATGGACGCGCCGGTGGCGGCGCTGGCGGCGGCGCGGCGTGCCCTGGTTCCCGGTGGGCAGCTGGTGGCAGCGCTGTGGGCCGAGCCGGAACGCGTGCCCTACTACGCGCTGCCGAGGCAGGTGCTTCAGCGGTACCGGCCGGTGCCGGCAGTCGAGGTGGAGGCGCCCGGGACGTTTCGCTATGCAGACCTTCACCGCATCGAGAGGGACTTCCGCTTGGCTGGTTTCCGCCTCGCGCACGTCGAGGAGATGGAGGTGCCGGTGGTGGAGGCGGAAGACTCGCGCGACGTCGTCGCGTGGGCGCGGGCGCTCGGCCTCACCCGGCTCCTGGACGGGCTGTCAGAGGAGGTGCAACGCGCCTGGGAAGACGAATTTGCGCTCGAGCTCGAGCGACGGCGTGTGGACGGGCGTGTGCGTCTTGGCGGGGTGACCCGCATTGTCCTGGCGGGTTAGGGCGAGAGCGCTCCCGGTGCCGCCAGCGGCCGGCGGAGACGACGACTCCTCACCGGCGAAGGGAACGCCTTGGACCTGAAGGCTAGGACACTCCATGCCGCTGTCCTGTTGATGGGGCCTCCTTTGGACGACCGGTCGGGGGGGGACTTAGCATTCTCCCCACCAGCCGCGAACGCGGTCCCTGGGCGCGAGGGAGAGCACCTGCGGAGACACGGCTGTTAGATTTGGAAAAGCCGTCATCTCACGGGTGGCAATCGGCGATGAGGCGCGGGGCTTGTTCCGGAAAGCGGACCGCCAAGTCCTTCTGAATGGCGTCGCGCTCGGCCGTCTTCCCGGCGTGTGCCTGCGCAATGCACAGCGCGGCCAGCGGCCGGGCGTCCGAGGGGTCCAGGCGGTCCGCCTCGCGGTAGGCGTGCTCGGCCCCGGCCATGTCCCCGACCTGGGCCAGGGTGGCGCCCAGGTAGTAGTAGGCCTTCGCCAGCTGCGGGTCCTTGCCAAGCGCCGCCTTCAACAAGCGCGAGGCCTCCTGCGGCTGGTTCTGCCGCAAGCGCACGAAGCCGAGCTCCGCCGCAGCGCCCGGGTGGAAGCGCTTCTTCAGCACGCCATTCAGCACCTGCGCCGCCTCGTCCAGGCGCCCCATCTGGCTGAGGAGCTCGCCCCGGCGAATCGCGACGTCCCGGTCCTGGGGGGCCTTGCGGGTGGCGGTATTCAACGCCTCCAGCGTGGCCGGTGCATCCCCCTGCAGCTGCCGGAGGTCGGCCCGCAGCAGGTCCGGCCGGGGGTCCTGCGGCGCGAGCTCGACGGCCTTGTCCAGCGACGCGTCCGCGCGCTTCCCCATCCGCAGGGCAATCAGCGCGCTGCCCTCCTGCAGGTAGGCCTCCTCCGTGGCCGGGAAGCGGTGGACGAAGGCCTGCACCACCTCCAGCGCTGTCTCGTGGTCCGGAAGTGTCAGGGCGAGTTCCCCCGCACGGCGCAGCTGGTCCACCGTGGACTGCGGGTCCTGGGCAATGGCCACCAGCTCGCGCATCCGCGCCGCGGGGTCTCCCCGGGCCTCGGCGCGCTCCAGGCGCTCCGCCGGCGTCGTCTTCGGGCGCAGCACCCAGTAGCCGGCTGCGCCCAGCACCATCGCGGCAAGCACCAGCGGCCCGAGCACCTGGGGACTGAGGACAGCGCGAAGCCCCCAACCGAGGGCGCGGCCGACGCGGGGAAGCAGCGGTGGCGCGGTTGGCTTGGCGGGCACCTTGCGCGGTGGCTGGCTGTCCTGCAGCGGCGGAAGCAGGTCGAGCGGCAGTTCGTCCTTGTGTCCCGGCGTCGAGGGGTCGGCCAGACGGGCCCGGCGCAGGGCGATGCGCTTGGGGTCCCGCTCTGCGGGGAAAATGGTGGTGACGTAGGCCGACACCTCCTCCGGGCTTGCGACCCGGGCAGGGCCTCCCACCGCCTCGATGGCGTGGATGAATTCCTGCAGGCTGGGAAAGCGCTGCGAAGGGTCCTTGGAGAGGGCCGTCAGGCACACCAGCTCGAGCTGCGGCGGCACCGAGGGGTCGAATTCCGTCGGGCGCTTCGGCTTGCCCTCCGAGATGCGGTTGAGTACCTCCTCGGTATTCAGCCCGGTGAAGGGCCGACGGCCGCACAGCTGTTCATACAGCATGACGCCGGCGGCGAAGAGGTCCGCGCGGTGGTCCACCGGCTGGCCCGCAATCATCTCCGGGGACATGTAGAAGAATTTCCCCTTCAGCGTCCCGGGCTCGGTGCCCCCACCGATGCGCGAGGACTTGGCGATGCCGAAGTCGATGACTTTTACCTCGCCGTTGACGCCGACGTGAATGTTGTCCGGGGTGAAGTCGCGGTGCACAATCCGCAGCTCCCGCCCCTTGGCGTCCACCGCGCGGTGGGCGGCATCCAGGCCGCGACAGGCCTCGGTCAGCACCCTCAGCGTGATGCCGAGGGGCACCCGCAGGCCGGCGTGTGCAGCCGCCTGTCGCAACTCGGCGAAGCTATGCCCCTCCAGCAGCTCCATGGCGATGAAGGGCTCGCCGCGCACCTGGCCGAGGTCCAGAATCCTCACCACGTTGGGGTGCTGGATTTGCCGGGTGATGTCCGCCTCGTTGAGGAACATCCGGACGATGGCGGGGTCCGCAATCAGGTGCGGAAGCAGCCGCTTCACCGCCATCGCTGGCCCGAAGCGGCCGTCGGGCAGCAGCATGCGCCCGAGGTACACCTCGGCCATCCCCCCGGTGGCAATCCGGGAGGTGAGCCGGTAGCGGCCGAACCAGGTGGACGTCTGGGAGACGCTCAAGCGCCGCCGCAGTCTACACCCCAGACGGCAGCCCAAGCCCTGGGACGCGGGCGCCAAACGTCCGGAATGCAAAGCCAAGCGCGCCCCAGGGCCCCCCTGTGCGTCAGACACCCACGCGGGGGCTGAGGGGGCAGCAGCGTCAGCCCGCGCGCACCAGGGCGGTCAGCGCCACTGCCGCCATCGCCGCGCCGGCCACCAGGGCCAGAACCAGCTGCGCCCCGCCTAGCCACAGCGCTAGCCGAAGGACGGTATTGCCACCGGCGGTGGCCTCTCCCGGCGGCAGTTCCTCCTCCGCCCTGAGCGCCAGCAGCACGGCCAGCGCCGCGCCCAGAAGTGGCAGCACCGTCCAGCCGAGGAGCGCCGCGGCCAGGCTGGCCCACGCCAGCGCGCCCGGCCGGGCCGCAACGGACACCTCGCGCACCTCCGGACCGGGCCAGGCCACGGCCGTCACGCGGTCCGGCGGGAAGGCACGCCGGGGCAGGCGGCCCCCGCACACCACGCAGTACAGAAGCCCCACCCGGTTGGCGGTACGGCACTGGGCGCAAGGGACTTGGGTGGCCATGGGTGTGGGGGCTTTGCGTCGCACCTGCGTCAAAAGCAAGCGCCGCGCCGGGGCGGCCCGCCCCGGAAATTAAGGGCTTGGGCCGAAGGGGGGGCGGGTCTGTGGCGACGGCCCGGGTCAGTCCCTCGGGCGTGGGGCGTGACTCAGCGGTTGAACCAGGCGAAGCCGACGCCGGCGACAATCAACCCCACCACGAAGAGCACCGCCAGGGCCACCAGCGCCAGGTGCACCGCCCCCAACCACAGGCCGATGGTGGCCAGATTCCAGCCGCCGAGGGCGCCGCGGGAGGCGCGAATCTCCTTCCGGGCGCTCACCCCCGTCACCACCGCCACCACCGCGCCGAGGATGGGAAGCATCACCCAGCAGAGGATGCCGCTGGCCAGACTCACCACCGCCAGGGGACTGTCCTTGGCCGGGACGCCGGGCTGAAAGCTGTCCAGCGCGTTGGTAGCGGGGGGTTCCAACTCGGGCCACTTCGGCGCATCCATGGAAAAGCTCCTCAATCGGTTGGTGAAGTGGGGACGGGGAAAAGGGTGAGGAAGCATAGAGAAGGGGCGCCGCCGTGCGCCAGACGCCTCCCCGCGCGGGATGGGCGTCACCGTCGCCGGGCGGTCGGCTAAAGGGAACCAGCGTTTAGCGGCTGATGGGCGGCCGGGACCTGCCCGCGCGACACGGCCGTCACTGGTAGCCCTTCGCTTGCAGGGTGAAGAGGTGGGCGTAGCGGCCGCCCAGCGCCATCAACTCGGCGTGCGTCCCCTGCTCCACCAGCTGGCCGTGTTCAATGACGACGATGCGGTCCGCCATCCGCACGGTGGAGAAGCGGTGGGAGATGAGGAGGGTGGTGCGGCCCCGGGCCAGCTCGCGGAAGCGCTGAAAAATCGCATGCTCCGCCTCGGCGTCCAGCGCGGCGGTGGGTTCATCCAGCACCAGGATGTCCGCCTCCTCGCGCATGAAGGCGCGGGCCAGCGCCACCTTCTGCCACTGGCCACCCGACAGCTCCGTGCCGTCTTTGAACCATCGGCCCAGCGGCGTCTCCAGCCCTTCGGGGAGGCTGGACAGCAACTCGGTAGCGCCCCCCTCTTCCACCGCACGCCCGACGCGTTCCCGGTCCTCCAGGTGCTCGACGCTGCCGACGCCGACATTTTCCCGGAAGCGGAACTGGTACTGGTTGAAGTCCTGGAAAATGACGCCCAGCCGCCGGCGCAGGACGGCCTCGTCCCAGGACTGCAAGTCCACGCCGTCCAGCAGGATGCGGCCCTCGGTGGGCGTGTACAGCCGCGTCAGCAGCTTGATGAAGGTCGTCTTCCCCGCCCCGTTCTGTCCCACCAGGGCCAGGCTCTGCCCGCGGGGGATAAAGAGACTCACGTGCCGCAGCGCCCAGCCCTCGGCATCCGGGTAGCGGAAGCCGACGTCCTCGAAGCGAATGCCTTGGTCGGTGTCCGTGGCCAACGCCGCCAGCGCGGGCGCCGGGGCCGCTCGCCCGGTGGGGATGGCGAGGTACTCGAAGAGGTTGGACATGTAGAGGTTGTCCTCGTACATCCCGCCAAGGGCGGTGAGGATGCTCTGGAAGGCCTGCTGCCCCTGGCGGAAGGCCACCACGTACAGCGTCATCAAGCCCAGGCTGAGCGCCCCGGTGGCCGCCGCCACCGCCACCGCGGCGTAGCAGCCGTAAAACGTCAGCGTGCCCACCAGGCTGAGGCCGTAACTCCACGCCGCCCGGCGCACCGACAGCTGGCGGTCCTCCCGGTAAAACGTCTCGCCGAGGCTGCGGTAGCGGTCGAGCAGCATCGGCCCGAGGCCAAACAGCTTCACTTCCTTGGCGTGGTCGTCATTGGCCAGCACGTACTCGAGGTAGAGCAGCCGGCGGCTGTCCGGCGAGCGCCAGTTCCGCAGCCGGAAGGCCTGCTGGCTGAAGCGCATCTCGGCGAAGGTGGCCGGCAACGCCGCCAGCAGCAGCCCGAGGACCGCCCAAGGGGAGAAGGACAGCAGGAGCCCCGCGTAGCCCAGCAGCGTCAGCACGTTCTGCACCAGCTGGAAGCTTTCTGTGACCACCGAGATGGGACGGACGGAGGCCTCGCGCCGGGCGCGCGTCAGCCGGTCGTAGAAGTCCGGGTCCTCGAAGTGCCGCAGCTCCAGGGTGAGCGCCTTCTCGAGAATGCGGACGTTGATGTCCAAGCCCAGCCGTGCGCCCAAAAGGCCCCGCACCAGGTTGAGGGCCCGCAGGACGGCGGCCTGTGCAACCACCAGGCCGAGTTCCACCGCTACCCAGCGCAGCGTCAGCTCGCGCTGGTGCGCGACGGCGGCGTCGACGATGGCCTTGCCCACCCAGGCCACCGCCAGCGGCACACCGGCGCCCGCCAGCGTCAACACCCCCAGAAGCACCGTCAGCCGTGGCGAGGAGCGCCAGACGAGGGCTACCGTCGCCCGGGTGTGGCGGAAGCTTGCCTTCAGCGAGGCGAGACGGAAGCGCTGCGGGGCCGTGTCCAAGACAGAGGGGCTAATGCACCAGGCGCCTGGCCGCAATGCGCTCGGAAAATCGCCCCCGCCCCCGGATTCACCCCGACGGAGGTGCGCGGAGGCCCAAAGCCCGGGGCAGTCATTCCTCGGGCTGGCGCTTGGGTCGCGGCAGCGGATGCGCACAACGCCCCCACCCCCGCCGGCAAGCGGCACACCCTCCGGGGATGCCACACGTTCGGTGCGGCTTTCGCAGGTGCGGAAGCAGGGCGCCTTTCCAGAAGAGCAGGACGAACCCGAACAGGAGCGCAATGCCGAGAGTGAATTTCCATCCCATGGCCGCCCCTGTCACTTCAGGAGACCGGCTAGCGCGGGGAGGAGGGCCTGCCGCTGGCCACCGTCGCCGGGACGCGCGCGGTGCCGACGCCCACCACCCGGCCGCTTCCGCGCTCCTGGGCGAAGGCCACCACGACGAGGGCCTCGCGTCGCCAGGCCTGGGCCAGCGGCAGCCGCACCGTCCCCGTCCAGCCGCCGGCCGGGACGACGGCCACCTGCTCGAGGGAACGCACCACCGGGGCATGCACCAGCGTCCGCCCGCGGTTTTCCCCGCGCGTCACCTGCGAGGAGAGGCCGGACTCGGTGAGGACGAGCCACAGCGCCGCCGGCCGGTCCTCCCCGGGGCCGACGTGCACCTCGACGTCCACCCCGCCCGGTGCGGGCCGGAGGTCCGCCCGGATGAGTCGCTTCTGATTCGCCATGGCCTGGGCCACCGCGGCCCGGGCGAGCCCCTCGCTGCCGACGAAGGAGCGCGTGCCGTCCACCACCATTTGTGGGGTGTACAGCTGCGAGGTGTACCCGCCCGCCGCTGTCGATGCGTAGTGCTCCTGGCGCGCGGTGGCCTCGGGCAGGGAGAAGGGGTCCGCCCAGCCGAGGGAATTCCAGTAGTCCACGTGCAACTCGAGGGGCACAATCACCGCCCCCGCGACGGGTTGTTCTCGCGCCAGCGCCGCCAGGGCCTCGTCGGCCGGTGGACAGCTCGAGCAGCCCTCGGAAGTGAAGAGCTCCACCAGCACCGGACTGCGCTCGGCGGCGGAGGTGCCAAGCGCCCCCAGAAGCACAAGTGTCATCAGGGTGCGCCTCACGGGGCGTAGCTCCACGTCGGCAACGCCCGCCGCACCAGTACCGCCAACGCCCCCAGCGCCGCCCACGGCAGCAGGTGAAACACCAACAGGTGCGGGTGAGAACCGTCGTTGCAGGTGAGCTGCAGGACGAGGAGCCCCACGCCGGCGCTGATGAGTCCCACCGCCACCGCGCGCGCGGGTGAGTAGGCCGCCCGGGTCAGGAGCCAGGCCCCGCCGGCGAGCGGAAGTGCGGCCAGCGCCAGCACCGTCCACAGACAGGCCATCCCGTCCAGGAAGTGCGGGGCGGCCGCGTGGCCATCCGCCGCAAGCAGCAGGGCGATGGGGGCCAGGGCAGCCAGCCCGAGCGCACCGTCCAGCCAGAGGCGCCGTGGCGCCAGCGCGAGGAAGACGCCGCCCACCGCCAGGGCGGCCAGCGCCACCACGGCGGCCACCAACAGCCAGTGCGGCGACGTGGACGCTTCCCAGTTGGTGGGCACCATGAAGACGGTCCCCGCGACCGCTAGGGCGGCGTTGGCCGCGGCGAGGCCAGCGGCAAGCCCCCACCACGGGCGCGGGGGCCGGGCCAGCTCCTGGTGGGCGGCGGCCAGCCATTCGGCGCGCACGGGAGCGGTCCCGCTGGCCTCGCCGGCCAGCAGCGCAGCACAGGCCGGGCACCTTTCCGCGTGGCCGCGGTCCTCCCCGTCCAGCGCGCCCGCCGTCAGGTGTCCGAGGAGGCGCGCGTGGGCCGTCATGGGCCCTCCCCGAGGTGGGCCAACAGCCCGCGCAGCCGCACGTAGCCGCGGTGGGCCCGCACTTTCACGGCGGACTCGGTCAGGCCCAGCGTCTCGGCAATCTCTCCGAAGGAGAAGCCCTCGAAGCGGTGCAGAAGGATGGCCTCGCGCTGCTGCTCGGGCAGCTGCGCCAGCGCCGCGTGGACGGCCTTCTCCAGCGCCGGGTCGGGAAGCAGGGTCTCCGCCACCTGCTCGGGCGTCTCCCCGTCGTTGCTGGGGCTTTCGAAGCGGGCCCGGCGGACGTGGTCCCGTGCCGCATTGCTGGCGATGGCGTAAAGCCACGGGCGAAAGCGTGCCCCGCGCTGAAAGCGGCTCCGCGAGCGCACCACCGAGAGGAACGTCACCTGGGTGAGGTCATCCGCGGTGCTGGGGCCCACCATGCGCCGCAGGTAGGCGTTCACCCGCGCCGCATGGCGTGCGAAGAGCGCGTCAAACGCGGCGGATTCTCCGCCGACAAAGCGCTCCATCAGCATCTCGTCCGGCTCCGCGGCATGGGCCTCGGTACCGGTACGCCGCAGGGGGGTCCCGGGTTTCACCAGAGGTGGCATGTAGCACGAGGGAAACGCGAAAAGACGGCCCGGAAGTCACCGGGGACCCTCCGGGCGGGGGCCGGCTGGGGCCCCGCAGGGGAGGTTTGGCCCTGGCCTGCAACCCCCTCTGGAGGCTGCTTCAGCGGCGAAGCACGGGCGCGGTGGAGGGCGCCGACAGCTGGAGCTCGGAGGCGCGCTGCACCGCCCGCCGGGCGGCCTGCACCACGGCCCGCCGGCTTTCTCCAAACAGTGCGGGCGTCCTGCGCAGCTCGGCCCGCTCCTCGTCCGTGTACTTGAGGTAGGCGTACTTCACCGCGGCGGGCGGGGTGCGCAGGTCCGACACCAGCCCCACAAAGGACAGCGCGCGCAAGACGTAGAAGCTGGGGTCGAACTCCCACCAGAACCAGCCCTGGTTGGCGGTGTTCTGGTGGTAGTGGTGGTTGTTGTGCCACCCCTCCCCGCAGGTGATGAGGGCGAGCAGCCAGTTGTTCCGGCTGGTGTCCGGCGTCTTGAAGCGTCGGCCTCCGAAGACGTGGCTCAGCGAGTTGATGGTGAAGGTGCCATGCCAGAGCAGGGTGGTGCTGACGAAGAAGCCCCACACCAGAAGCGGGAAGCCGCCGATGAAGAAGAGCGCCACCGCCAGCATCACCGGGGGGACGAGGTAGAAGCGGTTGAGCCAGCGCAGCTCCGGGTAGCTGGCGAAGTCCTTGATGGCGTCGTAGCGCGTCTCCGTGTACCGGTCGCAGAGAATCCAGCCGACGTGGCTCCACCAGAAGCCGCGCTGCAGCGGCGAGTGGACGTCCTGTTCCTGGTCCGAGTACTTGTGGTGGTGCCGGTGGTGCGCGGCCCACCACAGCGGGCCCTTCTGCGTGCAGAGGCAAGCGCAGAAGGCGAGGACGAACTGGAAGGCGCGGCTCGTCTTGAAGCTGCGGTGGCTGAAGTAGCGGTGGTAGCCCGTGGTGAGCGCCCACATCCGGAAGTAGTACAGCCCGACGCACACCGCGACGTAGTGCCACTTGAAGGGCACCACGAAGGCGAAGAGCGCCATCGCATGCACGCCGAAGAAGGGCAGCGACGTGAACCACTTGAGGCGCTCGTCCTGGGGCACGGAAGGCAGGGTGTCGGTGGAGGTCATGGGCTGGGGGTCGGGGGTCGGGGCCGGAGAGAGTCCGGGCACCCTTCCATCTATGGGCCCGCTGTCAGGCCACTGTCAGGCAGACGCGGATTTCCCCAGGGCGGCCAGCCACCGCTCGAAGCCAGGGTGGCCATGCAGTGCGCCCAGGTCGGCGTCGGTGCGCGCATAGGCGACGTCGGAGAAGCCGAGGTCCCGCGCCCGCTCCAGGACGAGGACCGCCCGGTCCAGTTCTCCGGCCCGGGCCAGCGCACACGCCACGTCATATGCCCCCTCTGCCGAGGGGTGCCGGTCGAGCGCGGCCAGCCCGAGCTCTGCCGCGCGCGAGAAGTTTCCCCGGAGGAAGGCCACGCGCTCCGCGCAGGCGTAGGCCTTGCCGAGGTCCACGCCGGGGAGGCGCGCGGCCCGGTCTGTCTCCCCGGCGCGCAACAGTGCCCCGGCCCATTCGTGCAGGATGGTGGGGTCGTGGGACGCTTCGTACGCCTGCTGCCACAGCGGCAGCGCACGCGTCTCATCCCCCACCAAGCTGAACGCGGCCGCCAGCGCGTGCCCCTCCACCCCGCGGCCCTGCACCTGGCTGAAGTGGTCCAGCGCCCGCCGGCCCTCCCCCTGCTTCAGCGCTATCCACCCGAGGAGGTGGTGGGCGCGCGAGCGCAACGGGGGGGCCGGGTCTCCCGCCAGCAGCGCCTGGGCGCGCTCGCGCGCCTTCTGCAGCTCGCCGGCCCGGAAGAGGGTCTCCAATTCCTGCAATTCCGGGGACTGCGCGGCCGGGACCTCGCCACGCCACAGCGTCGTCAGCACGCGCACGGCCTGCACGGCGAACAGCGCGAAGAGGAGCATCACCAGCAGGTTGCCTCGCAACCAGTAGATGCCAGCGGCGCACACCCCAATGGCCAGCAGCTGGGCGGCGGCGAAGCCAGCCTTACCGAACGCCCGCGTCAGCACCGCAGCGGAGATGCGGCCCCCATCCAGCGGCAGCACCGGCAACAGGTTGAACGCCGCCCAGACGAAGTTGGCCACCGCGGCATTGCCGAGCGCATACGCAGCCACGTCTGAGTCGGTGCTGCCCGCCGCGCGCTGACACAAGAAGCCGAAGCTCGCCCCCACCAGCGGACCGGCCAGCGTGACGACTACCTCGCGGTTCCAGGGGATGGGTCCCGGCGCATTCGGCTGGGTGAGGCCACCCAGGGCCACCAGCTGGATGCTGGGCCGGTAGCGGAACGCCAAGGACACCAGCGCGTGGCCGAGCTCATGCACCAGCACCGACACGAAGATGATGGCCACCCAGACGGCCACCACCGCGACCTGCGTCCCGGTGTGCAGGAGGCCCTCCGCGCCCGCCAGCGCGCTTCCGGGCCAGTGAGCGGTGTCGGCGCTCGCCTGGCCAAGGCTGGTGAACCCCAGGGCCGCCGCAAACAACAGGTGGCTCGGGTGCACCTCCACCGGAATCGGGCCGAGCCGGAAACGCAGCATGCAGGCACTCTACCCCGTGGGGGCCGCGACGCCTCCGCCGCCACCAGGGGGCCGTGGTAGGCAGTCCCCCCTTCCATGTCCGTCGCTTACGGCCCCTACCGCTTGCCCCACCCGTACGTGCTGGCACCCATGGCCGGGGTGAGCGAGCAGCCCTTCCGCGTCCTTGCCTTTCGCATGGGGGCCGCGCTGTGCACCACCGAGCTGGTGAGCGCCCAGGGGCTACTTCGCGCCAGCGCCCGCACCTTGCGCTACCTGCGCCATGACGCGCTGGTGGAGCACCCCTACTCGCTGCAAGTCTTCGGTGGAGAGCCGGAGGCGATGGCCCAGGCCGCGGTGGTGGGGAAACAGTGGGGCGCCGAGGCCATCGACATCAACATGGGGTGCCCGGTGAAGAAGGTGACGCGCAATGGCGCCGGCTCGGCGCTGCTGTGTGACCCGCCGCGCGCGGCCGCCATCGTCCGTGCCATCCACGCGGCCACCGGACTGCCGGTGAGCGCCAAAATCCGCAGTGGCTGGGATGCCCACCACCGCAACTACCTGGAGATGGCCGAGCACCTCGACGACGCCGGGTGCATCGCGCTCGCCGTCCACCCGCGCACCCGGGCGCAGGGCTATGCCGGCCTCGCGGACTGGAACGTCATCACGGACCTCGTCCGGCACCGGCGACGCATGGCCATCGTCGGCAACGGCGACGTCAAGACGCCTGCCGACGCGCGGCGGATGCTGGAGACAACCGGCTGCGACCTGGTGATGATTGGGCGAGGCGCGCTGGGGAACCCCTGGATTTTTCGCGAGCTGCTCGGTGGGCCCTCGCCCAGCCCAGCCGAGCGTCGGGACGGGGTGCTCGACCACCTGGCGGCACACGTGGAATTCGTCGGCGAGCCGTTCGCGGCCGTGCGCAGCTTCCGCAAGCACCTGGGCTGGTATTCCCACGGCCTGCGCGGCGCGGCGGCCTTCCGTTCCGAGGTGAATCAGCTGGCGCAGCTGGCCGACGTCCAGCGCGCCGTTCAACGCTTCTTCGAGGCAGCGGTGGGGGATGGGGCGGCCGACGACGAGCAGGAAGTCGACTACCGGTCGGCGCTCGGCTGACGCCCGGTCAGAATTCGAGCGCCAGCGCGAGTGTCAGACACCGGCCGCTGAAGAGCAGCGTCGGCGTGCCGAGGCTGCACCCCGGGTCGTTTCCAAGCGCCGCGCTCGCCCGGAGGCGGACACCGGTGGAGGACTTCTGCGGACGGCCGTCCGAACCCGTGGCGAGGACGTCAAAGTCCAGGGCCAGCACCAGCGTGGAGGACATCCGCGTTCGGCCCTGGCGGTCCGCCGCCTGGGGGCGACTTTGCAGCCCGAGCTCCACCCAGGCCGTCCGCGGCAGCCCGAGCCGGTCCGCCAGGGCATCCAGGCGGACGCCTCCGGAGAAGGTGAGGGCCACCTGGCTGTTGGGACCGCGGTCCACGCGCCCGTTCCAGAAGAGGGCCTGGGCCGCGGTGAGGTCGTTCGGCCCCAGGCCCCAGCGCGCCGAGAGGTGCTCGACCCGCCCCGAATCCGTCAGCCGCAGGCCAAGCCGAAACTGCGAGGCGACGTCGACGACGGGAAACACGGCGCTGCCGTCTACCGCCCAGTCCCAGGCCCCGTTGGGGGCGCGCGACGTCCGCTGCTCGAGGCCGAGGTCCAGCCCCGGGTCCGCGGGGCTCACCCCTCCGTCCGCGGCTAGGGCGCCCGCCGGTAGGCTGGCCGCCAGCACCAAGCCCAGGACATGCACTTTGGCCAAGGTGGAACCCCTCACAAGGCTAGCTTGTAGCGTACCGGGCCGTGTCCGGGGAGGGGCCGCGGCACCTTGTCGCACCCTTGCCTGCCGGCCAGACGAGAAGGGGTCCGGCCCCCTACGGCGCGCGGGCCAGCGGGACGGCCGGCGCCCGTGCCAGACGGGCCAGGTGCCTTCCAAAGGCGCGCATCACCCACAGGTGCACCAGCGCCTGTGTCACCTGGTAGACGTACCAGGGCAGGGTGGGGCTGAAGTCATGCACCGCGGCCAGGATGTCATGCGCGCCCGGCACCTCCCGGAATTCCAGCCGCCCCCGCCGCTCGCCGTCCGTCCGCACCAGACGGCCCCCCGTCAGGTAGAAGAGTTCCACCCCGGGGTCGCGCTGCGCCGGGGCCACCGTCAGCTCGAGCAGGGGCGTGCGCAAGGGCGGGGCGAAGAATTGGCACCGCCCGTCCGCGCTCGCCTCCACCCGTAGCAGCGGGTGGAAGTAGTGCGGCAGCCAGTGCAGGTACTCGTCCGCCACCCGTTGTGCCGTCCAGCCGGGCGGCAAGACGAGGCGCTGCACACTGCGGACGTCGTGCTTCTCTCCGGCGGCCCGCGCCGCCAACGTCAGGGTGCGACGGCTGTGCGAAGACGGGCGCGTCACCCGGGGCTGCGCCTGAAGGGCCTTCCGCAGCGTCTGCTCGAGGCCGAGGCCCGGCACGCCGAGGCGCTCCTGCAGCCGCCGGTCGTGCGCCGTCATCGGGTGCCGCAAGCTCTGGACCAGCGGGGCCACCAGTTCGCGCGGCGCCCCGGTGATGAGGCTGACCCACAATGTGGACAGCCCCGGGCTGAAGAAGCGGACGGGAAACAGCGTTCTGTGCAGCCCGAGGGCGTCGGCCGTCCCTGAAATCAACCGGGCGTAGTCCACGACGTCGGGGCCACCGATGTCGAAGGACTGCTGTTCCAGCCCCGGGGCGTCCAGCGAGCGGCGGAGTAGCTCCACCACGTCCTGCAGCGCGATGGGCTGGGTGGGCGTGCGCGTCCAGCGGGGCAGCGCCATCACCGGCAGCCGGCGCACCAGCTTCTCGATGATGCGGAAGGAGGAGCTCTCCGGGCCGATGACGAGTCCGGCGCGCAAGGCCACCACCGGCGTCGCCGCGGCGCGCAGCGTCTCCTCGACTTCCAGCCGGCTGGCCAGGTGCGCCGAGAGGCGCTCCGCCTGCGGGATCAGGCCACCCAGGTACACCAGCCGGCGCAGGCCGGCGCGCGCTGCCCCGCGCGCGAAGTTGTCGGCGAGCAGGACGTCCAGGTCCGCGAAGCTGGCCTGGGTGAGACGGGCCGACGGCAGCATGGAATGCACCAGATAGACGCCCACGTCGGCCCCAGCCAGTGCACGCTCCGTCTCCAGCGCCGAGAACAGGTCGCAACTCCGCCAGCGCACGCCCGGCGCCCCGGCCGGAGGCTCGGGCGTGTCGGCTCGACCGGCCCGGGTGAGCGCGAGCACCTGGTGCGTGGTCTTCAGCGCTTCGATGAGGGCACGACCCACGTAGCCGGTCGCTCCGGCGATGGCGACGCGCATCAGCGCGTCCCGCCGGCCGCGCCGGCGTGGTGGAAGGGGTTTCCGCCCCGCACCGCGCGGGGCAGACCCAAGCGACCGGGAAGCACGTCACCCATGCGCCTCACGCTAACCGGTGACCGTCCCCGGTGCCCCCTCGACCTCGCGCGGGACGGCTTCCGTCTCCACGCGCGGGCGACTCGGCGGGGGCGGCTTCAGCACGCGGCTGAGCGCAGTGTCGCGAAAATAGTCGCAGGCCGGAGTCGGCGTGCGTTCAAGCGTGTCGAAGTCGACGTGGTACAGCCCGAAGCGAGGGCCCCAGCCCTCGAGCCATTCGAAGTTGTCGAGCAGCGACCAGTACAGGTAGCCGCGTACGTCCACGCCGGAGGCCAGCGCCCCGAGGAGTGCCTGCCAGTGCGTGTAGAGGTAGGCGCTCCGCCGGTCGCCTCGGCGGTCGTCGATGCCGTTCTCTGTCACCCAGATGGGCAGGCCATAGCGGCGCACCGCCTGCAGCGTCTGCTCGAAGCCCTCCGGGTACTGCTCCCACCCAATGTCGGTGAGGCCCCGGCGCAGGGGGTCGCGGTAGTGAAATTCGAAGAAGGGCTTGCGCGGCACGAAGCGCAAATGGGCGCGCGTGTAGTAGTTGACGCCGACGAAATCCAAGCTGTTGCGCCCGTTGGCGATTTCGGTGTGGGTGCTGAACAGCCCTGGCATCCGCACCCGCAGCGTCCCGGTACACAGCGCTTCCAGAAAGGCGTGGTTGTACGCGGCGTCGGTGAGGCGCACCAGCGCATGGTCCAGCGGGTGCCAGCTGCGGTCGGCGGCGAACGACAGCATGTTCTGGCTGGTTCCCACCGGGACCGGGCCGATGGCGAGGTGCAGCTCCTCGCGCGCCGCGACGTGCGCCCGCGCCATGTTGGCCAACGCCGGCAAGGCCAGGTTCGGGTCGGCGATGCCCGGTGGGATGACGCCGCGGACGTAGCCGCCCAGCATCAGGACCACCGGCTCGTTGAAGGTGAGCACCAGGGCGTCCAGCCCGCGCAGTACCGACGTGCAGGCCCGGGCGTAGGCGCGGAACGCGGCGACGCTTTCCGGCGTGTGCCACGGCGTTTCGGTGTGAAACCACTTCGGGTGGGTGAAGTGGTGCAAGGTCACCACCGGATTCAGTCCGGCGGCGCGCATTGCGAGCAGCCGCGAGCGGTACGCCTCGAGCATTCCCTCGTCGAAGCGCCCGCGCTCCGGCTCGATGCGCGCCCACTCCAGGCTGATGCGGAACGCGCCGGCTCCCACGTCACGCGCGAGCTGGTAGTCGTCCTCGTAGCGGTTCCAGTGGTCGACGCCGGCACCGGCGAAGTGGCGCAAACTCTGCGAGCGTTCCCACTGGCTCCAGTCGTTTTCGATGTTGCCTTCCACCTGATAGGCGGCCGTGGCAACACCAAAGACGAAGTTGGGGGGAAAGATGAGCTTGCTTGCGTGCATTCTCGGGTTGGCGTGAGACCCTAGCGTGAACGCGCCATTCGTTGACACGTCGCACGAGCGTCACTAGCATCACACGCTGCATCTCAACCGGAGGGACGCGATGGCAGCGAAAAAGAGGAAGACCGCAAAGAAGAAGCCCGCCGCCAGAAAGACGAAGAAGAAGACGACGCGGAGGAAGAAGTAGTAGCGGCGCGCCTCCGTCTCGCTCGGGATGGATGAGACGGCCCGGGGCCCTCACCAAGGCTCGGGCCGTTTTAATTTCCCTTCCCCTTCAGCCCCACCGTGTCGCTGCGCCCGGCCGAGCTCGCCATCGTCACCGCCGCGCTGCGCGCCGCGTTGTCGGGCGCAGTCGTCCAAAAAGTCGGTAGCCCTGCGCCCCTGCGGGTGGAACTCGAGGTCCGGCGTCCCGGACGCACCTGCCGGCTGGTGGTGTGCGCCGAGCCGGAGGCGGCGCGTCTGTCTCTGGCCAGCGTCCGCACTGCGGCCACCGGCGCGCCCTCCCCCTGGCTGTTGCGGCTGCGGAAAGAATTGGTCGGCTCGCGGCTGAGCGCGCTCGAGCAAACCGGCGCCCGGGAGGTGGAACTCCGCTTCGACCGGCAGGGCAGCCCTCGCACCCTGGTGCTGGAAGCGAGCGCCCCGGGCGCGTTGCTCCTCCTCGGCGAGGGGCGTCGGCCGCTCGCCGCCTCCGGCGAGAAGGCGCGAGAGCCCCGGCCCCCGACGCCCGTTCCCGAGCGGGCGGCGCCCTCCCGCCTGCCAGCCCTCTCCGACCCGCTCGCCCTCGGGCTGGCCGTCGAGGCGCTCTTCTCAGAGAAGGAGGCTGGCGCCCGTGCTGTGGCACTGCGCCGGCAGCGGGTGCAACCCCTGCGCACGCGCGTGGAACGCCTGCGGCGGACGCTGGAAAAGGTGCGGGTCGAGGCAAGCCGGACCGGCGCCGCCGAGGAGCAGCGCCGCTTCGGCGAGCTCCTGCGCCAGAACATCGCCGCGGTCCCCCGTGGTGCGCGCGAGGTGCTGCTGGTTGAGTACAGCGCCGAGGGCACTCGCCCGGTGTCGGTGCCCCTCGAGCCGGGGCTGGACGCGCGCGCCCAGGCCGAACGGTACTTCCAGCAGTACCGCCGGCTGAGCCGCGGCAGCGCCCGCGCCAGCGCGCGACTGGCGGAGTTGCAGGAGGAGTTCGCCGCGGCCGAGGCGGAACTGGCCGCCGCGCGCGCGGTGCCGGATGCGGAGCTCCTCGCAGGGCCTGCCGCACTGGCCCCACGCACGGCCCGGCTTCCGCCTCGCACCCATCAGCCCTACCGCGTCTTTCACGCTCGGTCCGGGGACCGCATCCTCGTCGGCCGCGCCGGCCGCGACAACGACGCGCTGACCTTCGGCGTGGCCCGCCCCGATGACCTCTGGCTCCACGCCCGCGGCATTCCCGGAGCCCACGTCGTCGTGCCGATGGCCCGGGGGGCCGAGGTCCCGCAGGAGACGCTGCTCGACGCCGCCCACCTGGCGCTGCACCACGCGCGCGGCGCCGGCGCGGACCGGGGCGAGGTGAGCTACACGCGGGCAAAGTTCGTCCGGCGCGTCAAAGGCGCGGCCCCCGGGGCAGTCAGCTATTCGCGCGAGAAGACGTTCCTCGTCCGGCTCGAGCCAGGACGTCTGGAGCGACTGCTCGCCTCGCGGGAGGAGCCGTGACGCCCATCCCGGCTGCCACGTCCGTCTGCGCACGCTGCAGCGTCCACCTGGGGCGCTCATGCTGCGAAGCGAACGACGGTGAGCCGCTCGCCACCCTCACCCGCGCCGACGTGGAGCGTGTTCAGCGCGCCACCCACCGAGCGCGCGACACCTTCGTGGAACAGGAAGTCTTCGAGGAAGGACAAGCCCGGGCCTACGAAGCCCTCCGGCCCGGCTGGCGCGGCTACTTCCGTCACGTGACGGTGCGGCTGACACTGGCGCGCGCCGGCGGAGCGTGCGTCTTCTTTCAACGCGAACGCGGGTGCACCCTCTCCCCGGACGTCCGACCCACCGCCTGCCTCCTCTACCCGTTCGAGCCGGCCGAGGACGGCGCCTGGACGCTGGCGGTCGAGCGGGAAGGCTCCGTCGCACTGGCGCTCGCCTCGGGCCAGCCGCGCTGCCTGGCGGTGGAGGAGGCGGACGGCCGCGGAGCGTTGCTGCGGATGTTTGGCCTCACCCCGGAGTCGCTTCGGGACCTCGGAAGGCGCCTGCGCGCTGAAGTGCAAGCCCACGGCGCCTCGGACGGCGGCCGCGGGCGTCGCCCGGCTTGAGTCGAGCGGCGGGCGGGCTAGGATTTGTCCGCAGAGTGCCCTCCGACACCTCCCCGCGCCAGCTGCAGCTGCTCCAGCTCGAGCCGACCGGCACGCGCCGGTTGCCGGCGCGGGAGGTCTTGGTGGAGAAGGCCGCCGCCCTCGCCCGGTCGCTGTCGCACGAGCTGGGAGTACCGGTCCGGCTCTCGGTGACTGACAACCGGAGCACCATGGTGAGTTTCCGCCGGGCACCGGCGGCACTCCGGCTCCGGCTCCACCACATGTTTCTGGACGCCCCGGCTCCGGTGGTGCGAGCGGTGGCGGACTATGCCGGGCGGGGGCACCGCCGGGCCGGCCGCCTGCTCGACGAATTCGTCCGCCGGGAGCAGCCGCGCATTCGACAGCACCGAGATGCGGGAGACGAGGCTCTCTCCCCCCGGGGCCAGACGTATGACCTGCGCGAGATTTTCGAGCGACTCAATGAGTCGCACTTTCAGGGTGGGGTGCGTGCAAGCATCGGCTGGGGACGCAGCCCGGGCCGCCGCCGTCGCAAGTCCATCCGCCTCGGTGTGTACGACCATCAGACGCGGGAAATCCGGCTTCACCCGGCGCTCGACCAGCCGGCGGTGCCCCGCTTCTTCGTCGAGTTCATCGTCTTCCACGAAATGCTCCACCAGGTTTTCCCCAGCTCGCACTTTCCCGGTCGGCGGACACACCATCCCCGCGCCTTCCGCGACCGCGAGAAGGCCTTCCCGCAGTACGCCGCCGCCCTTCGCTGGGAGCGCGACAACTTGAGAGTCCTGCTCGCGCGCTGAGGGTCGTCCCGGCCTGAGGCACCCTTGCGCGCTTGGCGCCGGCACCGCACACTGCAGCGATGCGTCGCGCAAAAATCGTCTGTACGTTGGGCCCGGCCAGTCTCGAGCCGACGGTGCTGGAGAAGCTCCTTGCGGGCGGCATGGACGTGGCACGGGTCAACTTCTCCCACGGCACCCACGAGCAGCACGCCAAGACCATCTCCATGCTCCGGGCCGCCTCCCTCAAGGTCCGCAAGGGCGTCGGCATCCTGGGCGACCTGCAGGGCCCAAAAATACGGACCGGAAAGCTGCGCGAGGGCAGTGTCGAATTGACGCCGGGGGCGACGCTGACCATCACCACCGACGAGTCCGTCCTCGGGACGAAGGACCTGGTCTCCACCACCTACCCCTACCTCGCCGTCGATGTGAACAACGGGGACCGCATCCTCGTGGACGACGGCCTGCTCGAGCTCAAGGTGGTGCAGACCGACAAGAAGAGCCGGGTGGTCACCGAGGTCATTCACGGCGGCACCCTCACCAACAGCAAGGGCATCAACCTTCCAGGTGTGGCGCTGCGGGCCGAAGCCTTGACGGCCAAGGACCGCGAGGACTTGGTGTTCGGCCTCAAGGCCGGCATCGACTTCATCGGCCTGTCCTTCGTGCGCCAGCCGAGCGACCTGGATCAGACGCGGGCGGCCATGGCCGAGGCGGGCCGCCAGGTCCCCATCGTCGCCAAGCTGGAGAAGCCCGAGGCCATCGCCCGGCTGGACGCCATTCTCGACCGCGCCAACGGCGTGATGGTGGCCCGTGGTGACCTCGGCGTGGAGATTCCGCCCGAGGAAGTGCCGGCCATCCAGAAGGACATCATCCGCCGGGCGAACACCAGGGGTTTGCCCGTCATCGTCGCCACGCAAATGCTGAACTCGATGATTGAGCACCCGCGGCCTACGCGGGCGGAGGCCTCGGACGTGGCCAACGCCATTTTTGACGGGGCCGATGCGCTCATGCTGTCCGGAGAGACGGCCTCGGGCGCGTACCCGGCGGAGTCCGTCCAGATGATGGACCGCATCATCCTGGCCGCCGAAAGCGCGGCGCGGATGCAGGGGCGCGTTCCCCAGCGGCTGCCGCTGACGGCCCCGGCCTCGTTTCCCGACGTCACGGCAGCCATTGCCTGCGAGGCCGCGCGTCTGTCCAACGCGGTCGCCATCGCCGCCTTCACCCTGTCCGGGGTGACGGCCCGGCTGCTCAGCCACTACCGGCCCCCCGTGCCCGTCGTCGCCTTCTCGCCGAACCAGGAAGTGCGACGCACCCTGTCCTTGTTGTGGGGTGTGGTGCCTCGGGTACTCGAACCTCTCAACCAGCCGGAGGACATGGTGCGGCGGGTGGAGGAGGAACTGGTAAGCCGAGGTTTCGCGCGCCCGGGCGACCGGGTGGTGGTGGTCTTCGGCTCCCCGGTGGGAAAGGCCGGCAACACCAACACCGTCCGGCTGCACACCGTCTCCTAAAGGCGCGGCGCGTCACCCCCTGCCGTTGGTCGGCTTCGCTAGGCTTCGCACCCGTGGGCGTGCTGGCTCTCCTCGTGACGTTGTCCCTGTCGGCGCGGGCCGAGACGTACGACGTCATCCTCGCCAACGGCCGCGTCGTGGACGGCACGGGGGCGCCGTGGTTCCGCGCCGACGTCGGCATTCGCGGCGACCGCATCGCGGCGGTGGGTGACCTGCACGGCGCGGTCACCAAAGAGCGCATCGACGTGAAGCAGCACTTCGTCGCCCCGGGCTTCATCGACATGCTTGGACAGTCGGCGGTCACGCTTCTCATCGACCCGCGCGCCGAATCCAAAATCCGCCAGGGAATTACCACCGAGCTGACGGGCGAAGGTCGAAGCGTCGCTCCCATGACGCCAGCCACCGTCGCCCAGCTGGCCGATGCGCTGGCCCTGCACCCGGTACGCATCGACTGGACTGACCTTTCTGGGTACTGGAAGCGATTTCGCGCCGCGCGTCCCGCCATCAACCTTGGGACCATCGTCGGCGCGTCCCAGGTCCGCGCTGCGGTGATGGGCTTCGGCGAGGACGCCCCCACGCCGGAGCAGCTCCTGCGCATGCAGGTCGAGGTGCGGAAGCAGATGCGGCAGGGGGCTTTCGGACTCGGCTCTGCCCTGCAGTACGCGCCCGGACGCTACGCGTCGACCGAGGAGTTGGTGGCGCTGGCCCAGGCCGCCGCCAGCTGGGGCGGCTTCTACGCGACGCACATCCGCGACGAGGAGGACGGAGTGCTGGAGGCGCTGGAGGAGGCCATCCTCATTGGTAAGCGCGCGCGCATTCCGGTGGACGTCTGGCATCTCAAGGTCGCCGGCAGGCGCAATTGGGGACGGATGGGCGAGGTGGTGCGGCGCATCTCCCAAGCCCGCTCCGAGGGCGTGGACATCGCTGCCAACGTCTACCCCTACACGGCTGGGATGAACGACCTCACCGCGGACCTGCCTGGATGGGCGATGGCCGGTGGCACGGCTGCCATGCTCGAGCGCCTGCGCGACCCCGCCCAGCGCCAACGCGTGGAGGCGGAGGTCACCCACGCCTGGGCCGACGCGGAGATACCCGAGCGCATCACGGTGACGGCCTGTCTGCTTCCGGAGGCCAAGGCAGCCGAGGGCAAGACGCTGGCGCAGCTGGCCAAGGAGCGCGGGGTGACACCCGCGGCGGCGCTGGTGGACCTCGTCCTCGTCGACCGCGGTAACACTTTTGTGGTCCGCTTCTTCGTGGATGAATCGGACCTTCGCCTGGCGATGTCCCAACCTTGGACGTCCTTCGGCACGGACGCCGCCGCCCTGGGGGTGGACGGTGCGTTCGCCTCGGACGGCACGCACCCGCGCGCCTTCGGCACCATGGCCCGGGTCCTCAACAAGTATGTGCGCGAGGAGAGGCTGTTTCCGCTGGAAGAGGCGGTGCGGAAGATGACGTCGCTGCCGGCAGCCCGCCTGGGACTCGCCGACCGGGGCCTGCTACGCGCGGGGCTGGCCGCGGACGTGGTGGTCTTCGACGGCGAGGCCATCGCCGACACGGCCACCTACCCCAACCCCAAGCAATACCCGCTGGGCGTGGACCTGGTGCTGGTGAACGGCCAGGTGGTGCTGCGCGACGGCATCCGCACCGGAGCCAGGCCAGGCCGTCCTCTGCTGCACCCCGCGCCGCCGGGACTTCAGTGACGTCCCGTCACGCAATCCGGCCTGGCGCGAGCGCCTTCCGGGGGACTTCCGCTTGGACGAAGACGCGGAAGAGCTCTTCATCGAGCGCCCCGGCCTTGGACTCCTGCTCGAGGATGGACAGGGCCTGCACTGTAGGCACGGCCTTCTTGTAGGGGCGGTCGGAGGCCGTCAGGGCGTCGTAGACGTCGGCGATGGCCATCATCTTGGACTGCACCGGAATTTCCTCGGCGGGGATGGAACGGGGGTAGCCCTTTCCATTCAGCCGCTCGTGGTGGGCGTAGGCGATGGAGGGCACGCGGCGCAGCGCCCGCGTCCAGGGAATCTGCGAGAGGAAGCGGAAGGTGTGGGTGACGTGGCTCTCAATCTCCGTGCGCTCCTCGGCGGAAAGCGAGCCCCGGGGGATGGACAGGCACTCCAGCTCCCGCGGGATGAGGAGCGGTCGCTCCCGGCCAAACCCGTCATGGAAGTTGAGACGGGCCACCTCCGAGAGGCGCTCGAAACCGTCCCGGGCCATGACTGTCGGCTTGTTGCAGGCCAGAACGAAGTCGCGCATCTCGTCCAGTTGGGCGAACTCCCGGGCGAGCCGTCGCTCCTCCTCGGCCTCCACCTGTGGCAGCGCCTTGTCTCCGAGGAGTCCGACCGAGGCCAGGCGCCGCTGGTAACTCTTCAGCGCGAGGTCCTTCCGGGCCACTTCGAAGCGGGCCTCGAGGACCGCCAGCTCGTGCGGGTACAGCTTCTCTGCCTTCACCAGCACCGGCTCGCGGACCCCCACCTTGCCGAAGTCGTGGAGCAGGCTGGCGTAGCGAATCTCCTGCACGTCCTTCGTGCTGAAGCGCACCTGGGCGTACGGACCTCGGTCCACGTGCTCGAGCGCCTCGGCCAGGCCGACAGTGAGGGAGGCCACCCGGCCCGAGTGACCGGCGGTGGTCGGGTCCCGCGACTCGATGGCCACCACTGAGGCGGCGACGAAGCCCTCGAAGAGGCGGCTGATTTCCTCGTGGAGGAGCGCGTTCTCGATGGCCCCGGCGGCTTGCCCTCCCAGCGCCAGGAGTAACTCCGTGTCCTCCTCCCCGAAGGTGCCCTCGCGCTTGTTCAGCGCCTGCAGCACTCCGGTGACGTCCCCGTTCGCGTCCCGCATGGGAACGCACAGGACGGTGCGCGTGTGGTACCCGGTAGTCAGGTCGACGTCCCGGTTGAAGCGAGAGTCCTGGTAGGCGTCGGTGATGTTGATGACCTCGCCGGTCTCGGCCACCGTCCCGGCGATGCCGCGCCCCAGCTTGACGCGAATCTCCTTGGCTGCCCCTTGGGCGATTTTGCTCCACAGCTCGCCACGGTCCCGGTCCAGGATGAAGAGGGTGCACCGGTCGGCGTCCACCACCTTGGCCGCCTCGTGGATGATGAGCGGCAGCAGCCGGTCCAGGTCCCGGGCGGCGGCCATCGCCTTGGCCACGTCGAGCACCGAGGTGAGCTTGCTGGCTCGCCGGGCCAAGTCCTGGACGCTGTCGCCGCCGGGGCTCATCGCCTCTCCCTTCTAACCCACGACCCCAGAAAGTCGCACGGCGCCTCTGGACCGCGTAGCGGTTCCAGGGCGCCTGTGCTGGCTCCGGTCGGGAGGGGGTCGCCCGGAGCCTTCAGCCGAAAGCCTAGTTTTCGACGCCAGCGAGCCGGGCCACCTTGGACATGAAGCTCGGGTCGAATGGCTTGACGTCATAATCGTCCGCACCCAGCTCAAGGCAGACGTGCCGGGTGAACTGGTCCTCAATCGCCGACAGCACCAGCACTTTGATGTGCTTCGTCCGGGGGTCCTTCTTGAGCATCGCCAGGAGGTCCCGACCATCCACGTGCTGCTTGAGGTCGAGGATGATGACGGCCGGCTGGTGCTTGAGCGCGAGCTCGTGCACTAGGTGCGAGCTGGTGTCGGTGATGTAGGAAAGGCCGGCCCGCCGGGCCTCGCGGGCCAGCGCGGCAACCACGCCGGGTTCGTCGTCTGCGATGAGGATGGTCGGCTTGTCAGCCATGGTCAGCTCGAAAGGGGAAGTGTCTGCAACCCGATGATCGCAAGAACGGTTCCAACCAGGACGCCTGCAAATCCGGGGCTTTGAACGGGGCCTCCCTGGGTCAGGGGTGGGCTGGAGGTCGGGCCCACCCCGGTTCCGGAAAACCCGGAGACTGCCGGAGGGCACGCAGGGCCTGCCGCGCGGACGACGTCCCCCAGGACGGTGGGTGGAATGCTTTCCGAGCGCGGCCGCCACCCGCTGAGGTGAGGCCCCGTGCAGTCGAGGCACTACTACGGCATCGCCGCCCGCTTCCCGGTGGCCCGTGTGGGCCGGCGGGAACGGCTTGGCGAGTCCGCGCATTTCCTGGCGTGCGCTCCTGCGACTGTCCGGACGTTGACGTGGCGTTCCAGCATCGGCTACGAGGTCCCCTCCCGCAGGCCGTCGGCGCAAACGTCGGCGGCCCACCGGCAGTCCGTCGTCCGGGGAGTGGCTCAGCCTGGTAGAGCACTTGGTTCGGGACCAAGGGGTCGCAGGTTCGAATCCTGTCTCCCCGACAGGTTAAAGGGGTCGGAGTTGCTCGGGTTTTCACTGTGCGACTCCGGCCCCTTCGACTTTCCCAAACGAGTAGGGGAAGCGGGGGGACACAGCCGGACGCTGCAGCCCGAAAGCGCGGCGCTTCGGGGTCCGGCATTCGCTCCAGCTGCAGGCGATTCACCTCCGCCCGAAGGAAGTCCGTTGCCAGATGGCCTCGAGGAGGGCGCGTCCATCGCACGGGCGTGCGGGCTGGACCTGCGCTCGAGGTGCCGTCAGCCCCCGACGCCGGTCAGCCATCTCGCGAACGCCATCCACCCCGGAGTGCCGGACACCCAGAGGCGAAGCGGCTGCGAGGCCACCAGCGCCAGGCCGCCCCACAGCGTGGCTGGGTGGAGTCGATGGCGGGTCGAGAGGTCCCACATCACCAGCGGAACCAGGAACAGGTCGGTGATCCCGAAGAATGCCGGGGGCCCAGCCTGCATCATGGCGAACGGCCAGCGGGCGATCGCAGCCGTGATGATAGCGATGGAGCCGAGGAGCATGAGCCGCTTGTGGGTCTGGGCGTCGCGCCGCCGCGCAACGGCGGAGCCGACCAGCGAGGAGAACAGCGCCATGTCGAAGAGCGGGATGGCGAGGAACTGGAGCGGGGGAACGGAAACCCCTACGAAGCCGCCGGGACGGCGCGCCGCGATGAGGGCCCCGGCCGTGCCCATGGCGACCATCGCCACGGCGAGCACGGCACCCACAGCCCCGAGTCGCCGGTGCACGTCGGTTCGTCCCAAGCTCACCAGCGAGGTCTGGACGACGAGCAGCACGAACCAGCCCGTGAAGACCGCACCGTGCAGATAGAAGATGGTCTCCGGCGGCGCCGGATGGTCGGGAAACCAGGGTCGGAGGAAGAAGCTCCGGGCGAAGCCGAGGAGGACCACGCCGAGAGTGGCGAGCGCCATGCCCAAATAGAACGAGCGCTCGGCAGACCAACCGACACGCGTCAAGGCGAGGGTGGTCATCGGGGCATTTCCTCGGCGGCAGGAACCGTGTCGCGCTCCGACGCCCTAGCACACCCCGCTAGCCAGAGCGCGTCCTGGTCCCTGAGTAATACCGGGAAGATCGGCGAGCTGCAGCGTCTCACAGCCCGCCCGGGGCGTTCCGAACAAGAGGTCCTAAGCTGCCGGAAGCGGCTCCGGATGAGGCGGTTTCCACGCCGTGAAGGGCCCGCTTCGAAGTGCTTATCCTTCGCCCTTTCCAATGACCTCGACGCCGGCGTCTTGTAGCGTCCCAGCCGTCGTCGGCGAGGTCAGGGGAGTCACGCGGGTGAGCGACGGATGACAGCGGTAGGCGCGGTCTGTCGACGCTCGGGGCGCACGGTCATCGTCGCTTTCTGCCTGTGTCTTCCTGGGTGGGCGGCCGCGCAGCCGCAGGTGTTCTTCCCACCGACGCTGCTCGTCCCGAATTACAACCGTGTGTTTCCGGGGCTCGACGAGTCCATCGAGGCGGGTGCCTCGATGGTTCGGGCCGGCACGCCACCGGCGCTCTGGTACAACCCGGCCGGCCTCGTGCTCTCCACCCGCACGACGGTGAATGCCAGTGTCCAGGGCTACCAAATCAGCTTCGTGCAGGGCTCGAACGCGCTGAACGGAGGCACCCAGCAGTCCAACTTCAGCGCCGTGCCGACGTTTGTCGGCATCGTGCTTGGTGAGGAGGCCATCCATCTGAAGGACGTCCGCTTCGGGTTCGGGATGAGCAACCCCATCTCCTGGAACCAGGGCCTCAACAACGGAGCACCGCTGCCGAACGGAGCGGGCATCCTCTACACGGTGAGCTCGTCGTTCACGCAGTACGAAGGGGCCGCCGCGGTGGCGTATGCCGTGAGCGACTCGCTCAGGTTTGGCTTCGAGCTAGCCGTCCCGTACACGGAAATCGGCGACAGCGGCCAGCTCAACGGTTCCGTGGCCACCAGCAGCTCCCTCTCCAGCTCGGTTCACACCATTTCCCTGTACGGCTACAACGTTCACCTTCTTCCACAGCTGAGCGTGCAGTGGGACGCCCTGCCCTGGTTGGGGGTGGGGGCGGTGCTTCAGCCGCCGGCGCTGTTCCTTTTTTCCGGGGGGAATCTGACGTTGCAAACCCTGGATTCGACGTCAGCGACCTCGCCGGGGCTGACGCGACAGCTGAGCTTTCGCGACACCAGCGCCTCCTTCCACTACCAAATCCCCGGAGAAATCACCGGCGGGGCAGCCTTCCACTTCGGGCCGGTCGAGTTCGAGCTGGACGTCCACTGGTACATCGCCACCGGGCCCTACACTCTGCTCAGCTCGAGCGCGCCGGTCCAAACTGTCACCTCCATGAACGGTACGCCGCCTCAGAAGGTCGTCACCCCCTTCCCCAGCCAGGTGTGGGGCACGAAGAATGTCTTCGACGTGAACATCGGCGGCAGCGTCCGGCTGAGCAAGCTCATCAAGCTGCTCGCCGGCTTCTACACGGACCAGGCGCCGGGCAACGTGCCCTCCAACATCTTCCAACGCATTACCCTGTACGGCGCCCGCGCTGGCATCGCCTTCAGCAGCTCGCACCTCTCCGGCTCGCTTGGCTTCGGGTACGAACGCGGAAGCACCTCGGTGCCGCTGCAGGTGCACCCGCCGGGAAATGTGCAGCCCGTCGACCTCACCCAGGCCCTCACCATTCAAACGCTGAGCCTGCTCTTCGCGCTCGCCTACGTCTTCTAGGCTGCTCGGTCCCCCTCGGGGGCCTGTCACTTCAGGGTGAAGTAGACGTGTGCGCCCTTCTCCTTTTCAGCGCGCTCGCCTCCCTGGACGAGAAAGAGGCGCCCCGCCTCCACCTGCCCGCCCTGCAGAATGCGGTCCCGCGCCACCTCGGCGCGGCGCCGGGCGAGTGCTGGCAACGCTTCTGGGCCCAGGTCCACGGTGGCCAGCAGCCGCGCCTCAAGTTCGGTGGTGGTGGGAGGCGTCGCGGGCTTCGCGTCCTGCGGGAAGGCGCGCCGGTACTCGGCTTCGATGAACTTGACGTACTCGTCCTCCAGCAATTCCACCTTGTCCAAAGACGCGGCGCCGCCGCGCCGGCCCTGCGGGGCCTTCCATTTCTCCTCGCGGGCGCGGCGGCGGAGCCCCTCGCGGCGTAGCACGGCGCCATCCGTGGAGGTGTCCACCGTGCCCTGGATTTCCAGTTGCAGGGCGGGCCGGCTGTAGAGGGCCTTGGCCAGGTTTTGCAGCGTCTTTTCGCCTCGCGCGTCCACGTCCGAGGTGCCCACGGCGAAGTCCACCAAGTCCAGTCGCTCGTTGCCGCCTCCGAAGAGCGCGCCCAGCGCGGCGAAGGGAGCAGTCACAATCTTTGCGAAGACGTTTCCCACGGCGTGCCAGATGAGCTTGCCCAGGCGGAACTCCGGGTCGTCCACGTTGCCGTCCACCGGGACGTCCAGCTCGATGACGCCATCTCGGTCCTGCAGCACCGCGAGCCCGAGCTTCACCGGGAGCTTGGTGGCGTCCGGGCTGTGGGTCTCCTCGCCCAGCGTGAGCTGGTCCACGCGCACCAGGTTCTGCGCATCCAGGTGCCGCTGGGACACCTTGTAGCCGAGGTCCAGGTCGAGCTTTCCCTTTTCCAGGGCGAAGCCCACGTACTTGCCGAAGTACGGCCCGAGGGGCGTGAGGTCGATTCCCTTCGAGGTGACTTTCAGGTCCGTCGCGTCGTTCTTCATTCGCGGGCTCAGCGTGCCGCTCACCTTCAGGGGGCCGCCCCCCCTGGACCCGCACCGTCCCATCCAGCAAGTCATAGTCAACGCTCTGCTCGTAGTAGGGCGCGTACTTGGGGAGCCGAATCCCGTCGAGCGTCAGCATGCCTTCCGAGCGGATGGGGTCGATGTGGACCGAGCCGCTCCAGGAAAATGTCTCGCCCGCCTCGGTGGTACCGCTGAAGGCGTACGGACTCTTTGCATCGGCGCGGGTGCGGAAGTCATCCAGACGGATGGTGACGGGCCCCAACGTCGTGTGAGAGGGGCGGGCACGGGACGTGTCCGTGAAGTCGAGCTGGGCTTCTTCGAGCGCCAGGTGGTCGACGCCGAAGACGAAGGGCCGGCTCGGCGGAGCGCCGGTGTCCGCGGGCGAGGGGGCCGCCTCGGGCGCCTGGTTGAGGAGGTCCGAAAAATTGAGGCTCCCGTCCTTGGCCAGGCTTACCCGGGCCCGCAGTCGGACCAGCTGCAGCGCGTCCAAGTCGAGCTCGCGCTTCAGGATGGGGGGAGCCGACCATTCACGTAGAGGCGGTCCCAGGAGATGAACGGACTGCCGTCGCGGTCCTTCACCAGAAGCCCGTCGATGGTCAGCGAGAGTGCGAAGGGGTTGGCCCGGACCCGCTGGACGGTCACCTCGCGGTGAAGCGCCTCCCCGAGTCGTTGTTCGAGCTGCCGGTGCAGCACCCAGGGGAAGAGGAGGAACCCCGTCCCGGCGTACAGGACGAGAAGGGTCCCGGCCGCGATGAACCAGCGACGACGCCGGAGGACGAAGTGCCGGATGGACTGAAGCGCCGTTTTCGCTCGGCCGTCTCTCCCACCGGTCCCTCGTACTACACGCGCGGAAGGCTTTGGGCGGTGCCCTGAGGCGCCCAGGGAGAAAATAAGAGGCAGCCCGGGGGACAGCCGTCGGGTAGCCTGGCCCGGCGTCGCACCTTAGGGCGGAGGGGCAATTGTCCGAATCACGTGCTTCCTGGCTTGTTGGCGTGGCCCTTCTGGCGGCCCTCTCGGCGTGCGCCACGACGCCCATCGGAACGAGCGTCCCCCCTCCCGGGCTTCGGCAGGAAGTGGACGAGGGCAGCGCCGCCTGGTTCTTGAACGCCACCTCGGCGCTGACGCTGTCCTACGACCAGCAGGCCCTGCTGCTGAAGGTGGGCCAGACGGTGCGCGCCCAATCGGAGCCGGTGCAGGTCGCCCGCCGCCAGCTGCTCGGGCTCCTTTTGGAGGGCATCGTTTCAGGCACCTTCGACGACGCACGCATCGCGGCAACAACCCAGCAGATTGTCTCTGCGGCAGAGGCGCGGGGTCCGGCGGTAGTCCAGGCACTCATGCAGCTGCACCAGGGCCTCGACCCCACCCAGCGCCAGACGGTGGCCAGCACCATCCTCCAGGCGGTCAATGGCCAGCCTTCCCAGTCCAAGAGCGAGCGGCAGCAGCTGCAGCAGCGGGTGGATTCGCTGACGGCAGGGCTGGGCCTGACGCAGGCGCAGAGCGACCAAATCCGGACCACCATCGTCGACAGCTTCCAGGCCTATGCGCCTGACCTCCAGCAGGAGGCCGAGCGCCGGCGCAAGCAACTGGGCGGCCTGGCCCAGGGCTTCCCGGCCATCTACTTCGAGCCGTCGCCCGCCAACGTGACGTCGGCGTGGGACCTGGAGGGGAAGTCCAAGCGTCTGGTTGCCTTCGCCGAGGCCCTGACGCCCATCCTCACCCCCGCCCAGCGCCAGCAGGTGGCGGCCCTCATCCGTCAGCGCAACAGCATCGACTGAGGAAAGCCGGCGCCGGGCCCCAGCAACCCTTCGGGCCCTCGGACATCCAACGGTGACTGAAGGCCCGAGGCTGCTGTGAACGACTCCATCGAATTCCTGCGCGAACACGGCACCACGGTGGTGTTTTTCGCTGTGCTCGCCGAGCAGATGGGGCTGCCCATCCCCTGCACCCCGTGGTTGCTCGCCGCCGGGGCGCTGGCCCGTTCCGGCCGGCCGTCGCTGGCGGCGGTCATCGCCCTGGCCGCCCTGGCGGCGGCCCTGGGCCATCTGTCCTGGTACCTCGCCGGGCGCCGCTGGGGCTACGGGGTGCTGCGGGTGCTGTGCCGCCTCAGCATCGAGCCGGACAGCTGCGTCCAGAGGACGCAGGGCACCTTCGACCGTTTCGGCGCCGGGGCGCTGGTGGCCGCTCCCTTCATCCCGGGGTTGACCAGCATCGCCCCGCCCCTGGCCGGGCTGTCCCGCGTGCCGCTGTGGCGCTACCTCTCCCTGGACGCTCTCGGTAACCTCCTCTGGGCCAGCACCTTCGTCGGGCTGGGCTACGGCTTCGGAGACCAGGTCACCTGGGCCCTCCGTGGGGCATTCATGTACGGCTCCTCCATCCTCGGCGTGGCGGTGGCCGGCCTCTCGCTGTGGCTGCTGCTGAAGCTGGCTCAGCGCGAGCGGGTCCGCCGGAAGCTGCACGTCGACCGCATCCGTCCGGCGCAACTGAAGGAACTCTTGGGCAACGCCAATCCGCCCCTGGTGCTGGACCTGCGGCACCGCCGGGAGCTTGTGGAGGACCCCCACACCCTGCCCGGAGCCCTGCATGTCTCTCCGAGCGAGCTGCCGCGCCGGCACGGGGAAATCCCCAGGAACCGCGACCTGGTCCTCTTCTGTAGTTGACCCAGCGAATGGACGAGCGCCCGGGTGGCGCTCCAGCTGAAGCGCCGAGGGATTTACCGGGTGCGGCCCCTGGAAGGCGGGTACGCGGGTTGGACGCGGCTGGGCTATCCAGTCGTGCCGTGGGAGAGTTTGGACCCACAGCGGGAACAGCCCATCCCCGTACCCGCTCCGCAGCTCACCGCGTAGTCCCCTTTCCACGCGAGGTCGTATGGCCCTGGGTCGCGGACACTGGCTTGCGGGCGCGCGAGCGCTCGCGGACAACTTCCGGCTGGCCCTGGGGACCTTCTGGGGTCACCGCCTGCGCAGCGTGCTGACGCTGCTAGGCATCGTCATCGGGGTGGCCACCGTCGTCTCGATGATGGCGCTCTTGGAAGGGCTGCGCCGGAAAGTCGATGCAGACCTGGCCGGGCTCGGGGCCAACGGCTTTCAGCTCCAGAAGTGGCCCCAGGGCTTCGGCAACTTCGACCAAGACCGCATCGCCCGTCGCCCCAACATCTCCTTCGACGACTTTCTGGCCATCCAGAAGCACGTCCCCGACGTGGCCAAGGTGACGGCCGAGGCGTGGGAAGGAGGCAAGAAGCTGTCGACGGCGTCGCGCGAGACGCAGCCCAACGTCCAGCTGGCCGGCGGCACGCTGAGTTTCTTCGACACCAATGCCATGGAGGTGTCGAAGGGCCGCACCTTCAGCGAAGCCGAGATTCAACTGGCAGCTCAGGTCATGGTCATTGGCCCCGACCTGGCCGACACGCTCTTCGCGGACCTGGAGCCACTCGGGCAGGAGGTCCGGCTGAAGGGACGGAGCTTCCAGGTGATTGGGGTGATGACCCGGAAGGGCGGCTTCGCCGGCCAGGGCTACGACAACACCGCCATCATCCCCGTGCCGGTCTTCTTCGAGCTATTTGGAAAGCATCGCTCGTTGAACATCAGCATGCAGGCCTGGACGACGGTGGACCTCCAGCGAGCGCAGGACGGGGTGGAGCTGCTGATGCGGCACCGGCACAACCTGCGTCCCGACGAGGAGAGCGACTTCACCATCTATTCGAACGAGTCCGCGACCGCGACCTTCAACCAAATCTCCGCGGTGGTGACTGCCGCGAGTTTCGGCGTGTGCCTGCTGTCGTTGGTGGTCGGGGGAATCGGCATCCTCAACATCATGCTCGTCTCGGTGACGGAGCGCACGCACGAGATTGGCGTGCGCAAGGCGCTCGGGGCCCGGCGTGGACGCATCCTCAGCCAGTTCGCCACCGAGGCCGTGATGCTCTCCGTGCTCGGCGGAGTCGCCGGCGTCGGCCTCGGCTTCTTCGTCGCCTTCCTCGGCCGCTGGGCGCTGGGCTTTCCCACCGCCGTTCCACCCTGGGCCGTGGCCCTCGCCCTGGCGATGTCCTCCGGTGTGGGTCTCGTCTTTGGCATCTACCCGGCTTCACGGGCAGCAAACCTGGACCCGGTGGACGCGATGCGCTCGGAGTAGGGCGCCCGGGCCCGGCCGAGGAGACTGCCGCGCGCCCCGGGGCAATGGGCGGCCCCCCCCGAGCGTTGGGAGGGGCGAACGGCGGTTGCCTCTCCCAACGGGGTGCCTTGAGTGAAAGTCGTCAGCTTCTGCCTCGCCAGCGCGGCCGTCCGGCGCTCCGAATGACTCCTGGACTTCGCAAGGCGTACCTGCAGACGGCCTACCTGGTGCGCGCCCCGCAGGGTGTGCACGCGCTGCGCATCGGCGCGGTCCACCCCGCCTTCGACGCCGAGGTGGCCGCGGCCGGCGCACGCGCCTGGGCCTTCATCACCGCCTGGAATCCGGGCTCTCTTCCCCGCAGCTCCGAGGAGAACGTCCTGGCCCAGGCCGAGTTGCTGAAGGTGCTGGGGGAACTCGGGCTGGTGGCCTGGCCGGCCGAGGGAAAGGCCGACAGCGGTGGCTGGCGCGAGGAGAGTGTGTGCGTGCTTGGCCTGGAAAGCGTTGGGGCGGTCGCGCTCGGACGCGGCTTCGGCCAGCTGGCGGTGGTGGTCGGCCAGCTGGGAGAGGCAGCGCGCCTGCTCGCCATCGCCCAGGCGTGACGGCGGCGGCCGGGGCGTTCAGGAAGCGTCTCTGCGGGCCAGCAACTGGCGCAGGGACAAAAGGTGCAACAGGACCGTCAGCGGGACGATGAAGCCCGGCAGGTAGACGAAGGGGAAGACGGCAGGAATGCGGTTGGCGGGCTCCTCAAAGAGGAGGCGCTGTGGCCCAGGGGCTGAGGCCGCCGCACGAAACAGCGTGTGGAGGATGTCCCCCAGGCCGAGGACGTTCCAGGCAAGGCCGAAGGCGCGCGAGCCGCGCGCCCCGTACGCCAGGGCCAGCGCGACCGCGGCGGCAGTGGCCCCCACCAGGAGGTCCCCGATGCCCGCCGTGCGCGCCAGCCCCCAGGGGGCCAGGCCGATGGCCCAGGCTGCGAAGAGGGACGCCCCGCCGCCGAGACGCAGCGTCTGCAACGCCGGAATCCACCAGGTGGGCATGGCCTGGACGCCGTCGCGCAACCAAGCCGCGCGGAACAGTGCCGCCACGGCGAGGAAGGCCGGCAGCAAGTAGAGCGCCGGACGCGGGCTGCGCGCGTCCAGGTAGACGCCGCTCACCGTCGTCATCGCCAGGAAAAGAAACCACGCAGCCAGCCCAGCTCCCACCAGGCGCCCGATGCGAAGGCGGCGCGGCTCCGCGAAGCCGGCGCGCTGCAGCCCCGCGGAGAGGCCACCCAGCGACGCGCCCGCGACGGCCACCACGTAGGCGGCGAAACCGAGGACGAGCAGCGCTGGCGCCACCACCATCGGCTGGACACCTATGCTCTCCACGCTGGCCTCCCAGTCCTTTTGCCTGCGCCCATTAGCGCAGGACGTATGCGGGTTCCCTACAGGAAGAATGTCACGACTGCCCTCTTGCATCTTGGCCGTTGGGTGTGGACATTTCTGCTCTCTTCGCCCTCGGGGGGGTACCCGTGACGAACCCGTCTCCGCTGAAGCGCCCGCAGTTGCTCCTGGTCGAGGACGACCGTGGGGTGCGGGACGCCATCGAGGACTACCTGGAGGACGAGGGCTACTCGGTGCTGTCGGCCAACGACGGAGAGCAGGCGTTGAGTCTCCTCGAGGGACTCAGTGACGCCTGCTTGGTGGTCCTCGACGTGCGCATGCCGGTCATGGACGGTGTCGAGTTCATGCGCCAGTTTCGCGCCCGCCCCTGGTTGAAGCACCACCGACTGGTGCTGATGTCTGCGAGCGAGCTCGCCCCGGAGCTCCGCAGTGCCCCCGGCGTGGTGGGGCTTCTGCACAAGCCTTTCGAGCTGGAGCGCCTCCTCGCCCTGGTGCAGTCCGAGGTGGCCGCGTTGGCGCTTCCCCGGGTACCCTGAAAGGGGCACGCGGGGGCCGCTGCCACCGCCCAGCGTTGTGGCACACAGCGTTGCGGCACTGCGTTGCGGCACTGGTGCTCCCGCTTTGGCGGGGGCTAGTCTCCGCGGGCCCCAAGGCGAGCGTCTGGCCGCCGGGGCCGCTCGGGGTGAAGCGATGAACGTCCATCTGGAATACGGCACCGAGGGCCTGGAGCTGCAGGTGCCCTCGTCTCACGTGGATGTCATCACCCCGCGCTTCGTTCCCGGCCTTGCCGACGAGGCCGCTGCTTTCCGCGCCGCCGTCCGCGATCCCATCGGCGGCAAGCCGCTGCGCGAGGTGGTGCGGGCGGGAGAACGGGTGGCGGTGGTCATCGCCGACATCACGCGCCCGCTTCCCAGCGAGCGGTTGCTGCCGTGGATTTTTGCCGAACTTGCTCACGTGCCTGAAGCGCACATCACCATCGTCAACGGAACCGGCAGCCATCGGGTGCAGACGCCAGCAGAGTTGGCGCAGATGGTGGGCCCTGAGATTTCCCGGCGCTACCGGGTGGTGAACCACGACGCCCACGATGCCTCCACGCTGGTGGAGGTGGGCAAGAGCCTGGATGGCCCGCCGGTCCGCTTCGCCCGCGCCTACGTCGAGGCAGACCGCCGCATCGTCCTCGGCTTCATCGAGCCGCATTTCATGGCCGGGTTCTCCGGTGGGTACAAGGGCGTCTTCCCAGCGGTGGCCGACATCGCCAGCATCATGCACTACCACCGCGCCGCGGTGATTGGGGATGCACGAAGCACCTGGGGAAATCTCGACGCCAACCCGACGCAGGAACAAATCCGGCATGCCGGGGCGCTGCTTCCGGTGGACTTCCTGGTCAATCTCACGCTCAACCGGCGCCGCGAGATTACCGCCTTCTTCTGTGGCGAAGTGCTGGCGGCCCATGCCCGTGGGTGCGCCTTCGCGCGCGAGACGGCGATGGTGGCCTGCCAGCGCGCCTACCCGGTGGTGGTCACCACCAACTCCGGCTACCCGCTGGACCAAAACCTCTACCAGACGGTGAAGGGCATGTCCGCCGGGGCGCAGGTGGTGACGGACGGGGGCTTCATCCTCACGGCGGCGCGCTGCAACGACGGGTTCCCGACGCACGGCAACTACAAGAAGCTGCTCTTCGAGCATGCCACGCCGCGCGCCCTCCTCGACACCATCCTCACGCCTGGGTTCTCGCTCTACGACCAGTGGGAGGCGCAGCTGCACGCCCTCATCACCCTCAAGGCCCGTGTCGGCCTGTACAGCGCGCTGCCACCCGAGGAGGTCCGGCAGGCCTTTCTGGAGCCGGTGGCGGACCCGAGCGCCCGACTGGCCCAGGAACTGAACCGGCTGGGGAAGGACGCGCCGGTGGCGGTGCTGCCCGAGGGGCCGATGACCATCCCCTACCTGGCCTGACGCCGCTCAGGCTGGAAGGCACCCGTCAAGGGACCACAGCGCCGGTCGGCCGCACCAGCACCTTGTGCCCGAAGGCTTGGTCCACCTCGGAGAGGAAGGCACGGAAGGCCGGGTAGTCCTTGGCCGCCACCCGCGCCGTCGTCACCGCCACCTCGCCCGTGCACTCCAGCGCATCCGCCTTTGTGTGGCAGCCGAACTGGGCATGGCCGAAGGGGGTTTGCGTGGTCAACGCGTGGGGTAGCTCATCCACCACGTACCCGTGGGGAAGCTGGTACAGGTAATGGAAGCGGTTGACGGTGGGGCCATCCAGCACCAGGTCCCGGTTGCGCTCGGCCAGGGGGGCCAGCCCCTGCAGGTACCCGCTGGCGCCCGGGAACGGGAAGAAGCGCAGCCCGGCCGTGCTGACCTCGGCGTAGCGCGGCACATGCACCTGGAAGTCCAAGGTGACGTCGCGGTCCAGCTGCGAGAGCCCGTCCACCGTCACCTCGCCCACCGACAGTCCGGGGAAGGCATGCGACCAGGCCCGTTCGAGGTTGGTTCGGCGGGTGGCGAGCGTCTGGTAGCTGCGCCGGTACGCCGGCGCGCCCGTGCCGCGAATGTGGGTCTCGGCCTTCCCCTCGGCCGTGCCCGCGGGCCGCAGCGCCAGCTGGAGGTGCAGGTCGGTGACGTTGCCGTCGGCGGCGGCCGGCGGGGTGGTGGTGAAGCGGCTGGGGCCGTCGGGCTCCACCACCAGAATGCTGGCCTGCCGGTCCGCGCCCGGCAGCTCGCTCGCGCCGTGGAACTCCGCCGTCCCGTCCAGGTACCAGTCCAGCGACGGGACGTAGAGGATGGCGTGGTTGAAGACGGCGAGGGAGGCAGGTTCGGAGGGCACTGCCCCGAGCGAGCGCATGCGCAACAGGACGATGCGGCTGTCCACCCCGGCTGCCTCCAGCATGGCGTGCAGCAGCGACGCCTTGTCCTTGCAGTCCCCGAAGCGCCGGGCCAGAACACGGTCGACGCGGTAGGGCTGGTAGCCGTGGATACCGAACTCCAGCGCGACGTAGCGCGTGCGGGAGACGACGTAGCCGTACAGCGCCCGCACCACGGCGCGGCGGTCGGTGCGGTCCACTCCCTGCAGGGCCTCGTCGACGGCGGCGCGGATGGAGGCGTCGGGGCGCAGCTGGTCCCGGATGAGGCGCCAGTAGTACCGCCCCACCTCCTCCCAGGTGCGGTAGGTGGAGACGCTCAGCGTGGCGGCCACCTCGGGCCAGCCGGGCATCGCCGGCTCGGCGGTGAGGCGGGGCAGACGGGAGGCCGAGAAGCGGTGCAGCGTGCGGCCGTCGGCGGCCGGCGTGTGCGTCACCCTCACCCCGGCGCCGAGCGTCTTCTCGTTCCAGTACAGTGGCCGGCCGGGCGGCATCTCCACCGCGTACTGCCACCGCAGCTTCGGCGTGCCGCCTTCCACCGGCACCAGGTCGCCCCAGTAGTCGGACAGTAAGTTCTCCGCGGCGACATCATCCACCTGGTACTGCACCTCCAGGAGGTCCCCGGCGGCCAGCGTCGGGAAGGTCAGCATCCGGGCGCGGACGTCGTAAAACATGCCCGACCAAGGCTCATTGACGCTGACGTCGGTGTCGCCGAAGGTGTCCACCACCGAGCCGTCGGGCCGGTTAATGCGGGCACGGAGGACGCGCACCTGCTGCGTGCTCGGGCTGTAGGTCGCCACCTGGAAGCTACGGAAGGCGTCGACGCCGCGCTGCGTGTAGACCTTGACCGCGCGCTGCTCGAAACGGGTGGATTGCCCACTTGGCTGTACCCGCACCAGGGTGTTGTCCACCAGCGTGACGGCGTCCTCGCTGTAGGAGTCCGCCTCGGCCACCAGGGGACCCACGTCCATGGCGAAGCCGTCCGGCAGAGCCCGAAGCTCGTCCCGCAGCGTCCGGAGCGCCTCCTGCAGGGCCGGGTTCTGCGGGCGCAGCGCCAGTGAACGCTCGAAGGCAGCGAGGGCCGGGTCCCGACGGCCGGCCTGCAGCAGCGCACGTCCCATTCGCTCGGGCACCTCGGCATCCGTCGGCGCCAGGGCCGCGGCCTCCTCGAAGCGCTTCAGCCCACGTTCCAGGTCTCCGTTGGCGGCCAGCATCTCGGCCAGCCTCAAGCGTGTCCCGTTGTCGGCTGGCTCGACGGCCAGCACGCGTTCGAGGAGTGCCTCGGCTTCCTCCACCTGCCCGAGGTCCGCCCGAAGGGCCGACAGGGTGAGCAGCGTGGAGGTGTCCCCCGGGCGCCGCCTGAGCAGTCTGTCCATCCGCGCGGCTGCTTCGTCACTGCGTTCGAGGCGCCGTGCGGACCGTATCCCCTCGCGGGCCACGCCGAGGATGTCGGGCATCTTCTGGTACAGCTGTTCGACGCGTAGGGTGGCGGACACCGGGTCGCCCGTTTCCTCCTCGACGCGCGCCAGCAGCAGCTGCGCCGGCGCGAAGGCCGGGTACTCCCGCACCCAGCGCTCCAGCAGCTCGCGCGCGCGCTGCGGGTAGCCCGCGTTCAGCTCGTGCTGGGCGAGGCTCAGAAAGGCTTCCGGGTCGTCTGGCTCGGCCGCCACGGCGGCTTCCAGGTGACGGCGCTGTGCGCTCGTGTCGTCGGTCCCCAGCCTCGCCGCCAGCAGCTCGAGCCGCGCGCTCGCCTTGCCCTGCTCGGCGGCGAGTGCCGCTGCCTTCTCGGCGAGGCCAGCCGCGACGTGCCGCAACTCATCGAAGCCGCGGGCCGCGGCGAAGACCGCAGCAGCCTCGCCGAGCAGTGTGGCGTCGGCCGGGTGGGCGTCCGCCAGCGCCTGCAATCGCGAGGTGAGGGTGGGCAGCCGAACCGGCTTCGCCGTTCCGCCCCTGGGGAGCGGCGGAAGGACTGCGGGCTGGATGGCCCGGGCGCGAGCTGCCTCGTCCCGGAGGAAGAAGCCCAAGGGCGCGGTGCCGTCCTGACAGACCTTGAGCAGCACGCGGTTGATGCCATGCCGCAGATTCACCGCCACGCGCGTCTGGTCAACCCGCGCCGGGTGGTAGGCGTCGTCCGCGGCCACCTTCTCGCCGTTGACCCAGAGGCGGAATGCGCCGGAGGTGCCGAGGCCAAGCGTCACTCGCCGCGCCGCCGGCTCGTCCAGCAAGGCGAGGGCGTAGGCCACCACCGAGCGGTTGGGGTGAAGCAGGGCGGCGAGGTCCACCGCGCCATCCAGGGAGTTGAGCTTGACCGGACGCCACTGCGCCTTCTCACCCTTGGCCGGGTAGGCCGCCTTCAGGTCGAGGGAGGTCTCTGGCCCGAAGTCCGTGTCGCACCCGGACTTGCCCTCGTTGTCGAAGCTGCCAAGGACGTACACCGACTGAAGGAAGCCCAGCGCGGCGGCTTGCGCCCGGGCGGCGGCTAGGTCGGCTCGCTCCCGGGACGACTGCAGCAGCAGCAGTCGCGCACTGGTGCGGGTGAAGGCGTCCGTCTTGGGGTCGCGCGCCACACGCTGGTACGTCCGGTCGAGCGCGCTCGGGTCAGAGATGAATTCTCGTGTCTCGTCCAGCCGAAGCAGTGCCGCCGTTCCGGTGGGGGACGAGGCGCTGGCCAGTACCTGCGCGGTCCGGTCGGCGACGGTCCGGACGATGGGGTCCGTCGCGGGCGCCGCCGAGGCGAGTACGGGCAGGAGCAAGGTGAGCGGGAGGACGGTCATCCAGGAGTGGCGGCGCGGGCTTCGCCTTCTCTCATATCCAAGGACGGTGCCCGGCGCCCAACCAACGCTTTCCGGGGGCTGCCTCTTCCCCGGGGGTCCGCCGTACCTCAGGCGGACCTGCCCCGCCTATGGTGCCCTCGCCCCCCTGGGGGGACTGGACGGTCGGGGTGTGGTTCGCCTGGCTCGCCCAGGCCCTCGCCAAGGAAGGAGGTTGTGGATGAAGCGCCCTTCGAGAGCCGCCCGCAACGTCGGGGACGTCGTTCCGTTTCTCTAGGTCCGCAGCATGAAGCGCTCGCTTCGCTACTACGTCGACGGCCTCGGCTTCCAGGTGGCCAAGCGCTGGACGGTGGACGGGGGCATCCGCTTCAGGGCCCGCCGCCTCGCGGCCTCCGAGCCGGAGGTGGGAAACGCCATGTGGTTCACGACGCTCACGGACCCGGACGGCTACCGCATCCATTTCGAGAGTGCGACCGAGGTGGCCGAGGACACGAAGCTCTCGGCCTTGCGGGCGCGGTCACCCTCGTCGCCCGGAAAAGCTGGGCGAAGGCATTCGCCACGCCGCGCGCGGCGGGCACGGGCAGTCTGAGCGAGACCTGTCCTGCCAGCTGCTTACCTCAGGAGAACACCCCCCGCCGGTCCATTTCCTTCGGCTGAGGCAGCCCCATCAACCGCAGCAGCGTGGGGGCCACGTCGGCCAGCACGCCAGGGCGTAGCTTCGCTCCGCGGAAGTCCGGATGGATGAGGTAGAAGGGAACGGGGTTCAAGGTGTGCGAGGTGTGGGGCTCCCGAGTCACCGGGTCGCGCATCTGCTCACAGTTGCCGTGGTCGGCAGTGACGACTAGGACGTACCCGCTGCGCGCGCACGCATCGCCGAGCGCCCCGAGGCAGCCGTCCACCGTCTCCACCGCCCGCATGGCCGCGCTCAGCACCCCGGTGTGACCGACCATGTCCGGGTTGGCGTAATTGACGAGGAGGAAGTCGTAGACGCTTGCATCGACGCGCTTCACCAGCTGCTGGGTAACCGGCACCGCGCTCATCTCCGGCTTCAAGTCGTACGTCTTCACGTCCCTCGGCGAGGGGACCAGCGCTCGCTCCTCTCCGGGAAACACCACCTCCCGTCCCCCATTGAAGAAGAACGTGACGTGCGCGTACTTCTCGGTCTCGGCCGTGCGGAACTGGCGCAATCCGGCGTCGGCGACCACCTCCGGGAAGATGTGGTGGGGCTGGTCGGGCGGAAACAGGACGGGCAGCCCGAACGTCGCGTCGTACTCGGTGAGGCAGAGGTAGCGGCCGAGCCGCAGTCCGCCGCGGTCGAATTCCTTGAAGTCCGGGAAGGCCAGAGCACGGGTAATCTCCCGCGCCCGGTCCGCGCGGAAGTTGAAGAAGAGCACGGTGTCCCCGTCGCGGATGGTGGCCACGGGCGCTCCGTCGGAGACGAGCACCGTGGGGTGGACGAATTCGTCCGTCACCTTTTCCGCGTAGGCGGCTCGCACTGCCTGCACCGCGCTCGGCGCGCGCGGGCCGTCGGCGTGCACCATCGCATGGTAGGCGAGCGCTACCCGGTCCCAGCGCTGGTCGCGGTCCATCGCGTAGTACCGGCCGGACACCGTGGCGATGCGCCCGGTGCCGGTGTCGCGCAGGAAGCGTTCGAATGTCTCCAGGTCGCCGAGCGCGCTCTGCGGCGGCGTGTCCCGGCCGTCGAGGAAGGCGTGGACGTACACCGAGCGCAGTCCTTGCGCCTTGGCCGCCTGCAGCAGGCACTCCAGATGGGCCTGGGAAGCGTGCACTCCTCCGGGGCCGACCAACCCGAGCAGGTGCAGCGACTTTCCCTCGCGCTTGGTGGCCTCCAGCGCAGCGCGCAGCGTCGGGTGGTTGGCCAGCTCTCCCGACTCGCAGGCGCGGTTGATGCGCACCAGGTCCTGGTAGACGATGCGTCCGGCGCCGATGTTGGTGTGGCCCACCTCCGAGTTGCCCATCTGCCCCGCGGGAAGGCCCACCGCCAGGCCGGAGGTTTCCAGATGGGTGCGGGGCATCCCCTGGAGCATTCGGTCCAGAGCGGGGGTGCCCTGCAGCAGGATGGCATTGTCCGTCCGCTCGTTGCGGATGCCCCAGCCGTCGAGGATGGCGAGAACGACGCGGTGGGCGGGAGTCATCTGGGGCCCGGACTCTAACCTCACCCCCCCGGCGGCACACAGCCCGGGCGGCGGAGGGGGCGGCGCCAGCAAAGGGGCCTTTCGCCGGGAGGACACCCCTGTTAGGCGAGCGCGATGGGCGTCAGTGGTGGACGCATCAAGGCCTTCGACTGGCTCCGGGGACTGGCGGTCCTGGTAATGGTGGAGACGCACGCCCTGGTCTTTCTCAGGCCGGAGCTCCACCAGACGCGCGCCATGGCGCGCTTGAACTGGGTGAATGGCCTGGTGGCGCCCTCGTTCATCCTCGCCGCGGGGTTCTCGCTCGGCTTGCTTCAGGTACGGGCGGCCGCCGGGCCGGCCGGACGGTCCGCACGGTTCTGGCGGACGCTCCGCCGCATCGCCGAGGTGCTGGCGGTGGCCACCCTGGTGAACGTCGTCTGGTTCCCCATCACGGTCGAGCCGCGCTGGCTCACCCGCATCGACATTCTGCAATGCATTGGGCTGTCGCTCCTGCTCGCCCTGCCGCTCTTGGCCGCCCTGGCCGCACGGCCCCACCTTCTGGTTGGGGTCTCCCTCGGTGTGGCCGGCGCCATCTTCTTCCTCGCCCCATATGCGGAGCGCGTGACCGGTGGCGTCGCCTCGCAACTCCTCAAGCGCGGGGGCCCGTGGTCCACCGTGTTCCCCCTCGTGCCCTGGGCGGGCTACGTTTTCCTCGGCGCCGCCCTCGGCGCCCTTTTGGCCACCGGAAACACGTCACGGGTGCACCGGCTGCTGCTGGCGCTGGTCGGCACAGGCGTGCTGGTGGCCCTGCTGACGCCCGTCTGGCTCGCCATCTACCCGCCCCATGAGTTCTGGGTAACCGACCCCGCCAACTCGGCGCAGCGCTGGGCGGTGGTATCGGTGCTGCTCTTGGGGTTGCTGTGGCTCGAGAGGTGCCTTCCGGACGCGTGGCGGACCAGCGCCCCGGTGCGCTTCGTCGAGCTCTTCGGGACCTCGTCCCTCGCGGCGTACTTCTTCCACCTGATGCTGCTCTTCTACCAGGTGCGCGGCCGCTCCCTGGACGTCCTCTTCGGTAAACGCTGCGGGTGGTGGGGGGACGCCGGCCTCACCCTGTGCGTCATCGCGGGCACCGCGGTGCTGACCGCGTTGACGGACCGGGTGTACCGGGCGCTCGACCGCCGGACGCGCCCGCCCGCGCCCCGGGACTGACGGCCCCCGTTTGGGGCAGGGCGCTAGTGCGCGACCGACTGCAGGCGGCCCAGCGCCTGGGCGACGGCCTCCACCACGTCACGTGGCGAGGGGAGGCTGCCGTGGCCCTTGGTCAGCACCCGAAGCCCATCGACTTCCACCTCGAAGCGGGCGGAGTGGCCCCGTACCAGAACGGCCTCAACGCCGAGCGCCTCGCGCAGCGCGTCCGCGGCTCGCGTCGCATGGGGAAGGTAGTTGCAGGTGACGCAGTAGAAGATGGTGACTGACACAGGCGCGCGCCCTGTAGCGCGTGCGCCGCGGTTGCACAGGAGAGCGATTGAGCGGGGGTCGCCGCACCCCCTCCTTTCGGCCGAAGCGGTGTGCGGGAGCGGACAGTCTCCTCACCGGGGTCCCGGGCGGGTCAGCCCGGCGGAGCGCTTGAGCCAATCGCCCGGGAGACGGCGTCCACCACCTCGGCAGGGGAGGGGAAGCCCGACCGACCTTTCGCGGCGACGACCTTGCCGGCCACAGCGACCTCGAAGATGCCGGAGTGTCCCTTCACCAGAGTCGCTTCGACGTCCAGTTCCTCCTTCAACGCGGCCGCCGCACGGGTGGCCTGGGGGAGGTAGCCTCAGGAGTTGCAGTAGGTAATGGTCACCATGGCCAGCGGTATTTAACCAAGTCCCCCGTGGCTTGCAGTACGTCGTGCCGCAGGTGCCGTTCCCCCCCACGGCCACGTGGGTGGAAGTCAGCGGTGGTAGGGCTCGCCCTTCAGCAGGGTGAAGCCCCGGTACAGCTGCTCCACCAGCACCAGCCGCGCCAGCCGGTGGGGAAGCGTCAGCGGGGAAAGCGAAAGCACCCGGGCGGCGGCGGCCCGTAGGCCGCTGTCCAGCCCGTCGTCGCCACCCACCACGAAGAGCAGGTCCTGGCTGCGGTTCTGGGCGTCGGCGAGCAGCCGCGCGAAGCCGGGTGTGTCCAGCCGCTCTCCGCGCTCGTCGAGCGCCAGCAGCGTTTCCCCAGGACGTCGGGCGGCCAAGAGCCGCTTGGCTTCCGCGGCGCGGGAAGCTTCCGCCGCACCCTTCCCGGAGGAGGCGGGAAGCTCGGTCAGCTCGAGCCGGGTGTAGTGCTTCAGCCGCTCGGCGTAGCCCTGCACCGCAGGCTCGAACCACCCCGACCGGTCGTGCCCCACCGACAGCACGCGAACTTTCAGGCCACCTTCTCCTTGGGCGCATCCGCCCACAGGCCGTCCAAGTCGTAGAAGGCACGCACCTCGGTGCTGAAGAGGTGCACTACCACCTCGCCGAAGTCCAGGAGGACCCAGTGCCCGGTCTCGAAGCCCTCGGCGCCGATGGTGCGGAAGCCCTCCTCGCGAAGCTTCTCGCGGAGGTGCTCGGCCATGGCGCTGACCTGGCGCTCCGACTCGCCCGAACCGAGGACGAACCAGTCGGCGTAGGAGGTCATGCCCCGCACGTCGAGCAGCACCACGTCCAGCGCCTTCCTGTCCACCATCAATTCCGCCGCCCGGCGGGCCAGCGCGCGAGCCCGCGGGTCATCGACGGGGGGGAGGGGAGAGGCGTCCGGCGCTGCCAAGCGACGCGCGGGGCGCTTGCGGGCAACGGCACTTCGAGGTCTTCGGGGCGTGGGCAAAAAGGCCTGTCGTCGTGGGATGCTACTTGACTACAAACTATGACTGCCGAACGCGAGGCGCAATTCCGGAAATTGGTGGAGCAGTTCCCGGAGTCGCCGATGGGCCACTTCTCCTTGGGAAAACTGCTCCTCGAGCAGCGCCGGTACCCGGAGGCCGTCGGCCACTTGACGGTGGCCACCCGCCTCGACCCGGCCTACGCCGCGGCGCTGGTCACCCTCGGTGAAGCCTTGCGGAGCAACGGGCAGCTTCAGGAGGCGCGCGCCACATGGGAGAGGGCCCGGGACCGGGCGCTGGAGCAGAACCACCCGTCCCTGGCCGAGGAAGTCGACGGGCTTCTGGCCGAATTGGGCTAGCGGTCCACCTTCGGCACGGCCTGCCGGAACCAAGCGCGGAGCTGCTGCTCGAGCGGGACCATCCGCTTGAGGTCGCCACGCACCAGCAGCACGCCGGAGAGGTTGCGTTCCCGGTCCATCCACGCCGTGAAGCCGAAAGCCCCCTGGCACACGGCCTCCAGGCCGCGCCCCTGCCCATCGGTGCGGACCAGCCAGACGCCCAGGCCCGGCCGGCTGGCCTCGCGGCCGGGGAGGAGTGCGTAGGGCGAGTGCACCAGAGGAGCGCCGCCACTCTGGTCTTGAAACATCGCGTCCACCGTCGCCGCAGAAAGCAGCCGCACCCCCTGGCGTGTGCCGCCCTGCAGGATGAGGTCGAGCACGGCGCCGTACTCATCCGCGCTGGACTGGGCCCCACCGGCAATGCGGGGGTTGGCCGTCCGCCCGAAGCCCGTGACGCGTAGGCCCAAGGGCTGGGTGAGGCGCTGGCGGAAGAGGTCCCCCCAGCTTTTTCCGCTCACCACCTCGGCCATTCGACCGGCGACTTGAAACCCGGTCGCGCCGTAAATGACGGCGGTCCCAGGGTCCTTTCGCAGCGGCGTCTCGGCGATTTGCTGGATGCACGCCTCGAGCGTGCTGTCGCGGTCGTCCAGACAGGGCACGGAAGGCGGAAGGCCAGCGGTGTGCGCCAGCAGCATGCGCAGCGTGATGGCGGCCTTGTCCTTCGGCCACGTCGTCAGCACCGAGGCCACCTTGGCATCGAGGTCGAGCTGGTGGGCGTCCACCAGGGAAAGGAGCACGACGGTGCTCAGCAGCTGGGTTCCCGAGGCCAGGGGGATGGCGTCGTCAAGGCGGTAGCCGCCGTACGCCCGCTCGAAGAGGACCTGGCCCGGCTGAGCGACCCGAAGCACCCCGCCCCCCTCCTGGGGGAGGGCGGCGGCCAGGAGCGCCTCGACGGGTGCCAGGCCCGCCTCCGCGCCCGGCTGGACGGCCGTGGCCGGCGCGCCCGCGAGGGCGAGCAACAGCAGGGGGAGGGGAAATGGCGCCACGGGCGCAGCAGGCTACCCGGGCTGGGACGTCGCGCCAGGGGGCCGTCGACCGCTGGGGGCGGCCCTTCTTCCTCTCCCAAGGGGTGTCCGCCGACCCGGCAGAGGCGGGAGCACCCCCGCGCAGCGCTCCATCCTGCTGAAACTCCGGGTGCTTTGGGTGGCGCGCCGTGTGCTTTCGGTTGCAGGCAGAAGATGGGGACTCCCGCTGACAGTGCCTCCGCCTCTGGCGAGGCGTGTGCCGAGACACTGGCGCCCGCGGCGCAAGGGCAGCGCCTGCCCGACATCGGCCGGGATGGGCTGGACGTGCTGCGGCAGGCGGCCCACGGCGCCAACGCCCGCCTGGAAGCGCTCCTGCATGGCGTCGCGGTCGGCGTCCTCTTCGTCGGTCGGGAGGGCCGGGTGGACCTCGTCAACAGAAGCTTCTGCCGGATGCTCGGCGTGGCTTGTGCCGGTGAGCTGGTGGGCCAGCCCGGCGGGGCCGTGGCCCACCGACTGAGCGACCGCTTCGCTGACCCGGCGGCCTTCGCCCGCCAGGGCCTCCTCGGGGGCGGGGGCCGACTGGCGCTGGCGGACGGGAGAGTCCTCAGCCGGGAACTTCTCCCGGTGGGGGATGGAGAGGCGCACGGGATGTTGGTTCTGCTCCGGGAAGTGAGCGCGGCGGTGGAGTCGGCGGCCGAGGTCGAGCCGCTGCACACCGTCAGCCACGTGGATGAGCTCACCGGGCTCCCCAACCGCCGCGGCTTCCTCGCCCAGGCCAGCCGCCGGCTGCGTCGCGCGGCGCAGCAGGGGCGTACGTCCACCCTCTTGTGTGTGGACGTGGAGGGCACCCGCACCATCAACGCGCGCCTTGGCCACACCGCGGGCGACCGGGCGCTGGAGGAGGTGGCCGCGCTGCTCCGGCTCGCCTTCGGCGACTCGGACTTGGTGGGCCGCCTGGGGGGCGACGAATTCGCGGTGCTGGCGCTGGACGTTACCGAGGCGCAGCAGCCGGAGATACTCGCCCGGCTGGCGCGGGAAGTCGCCTTGCTCAACGCCCGACCGGCGCGCTCGTGGCGGCTGTCCCTGGGCGTCGGTGCGGCCTGCTTCGACGCCGTCCACCGGCCGCTGGTGGAGGACCTTCTGGCCTTGGCCGATGCGCGGCTTCACGCCTGGAAGCGCGCGCGGCCGGGGCGACGGGACTGAGGCAGGGCCGGGCGCCGCAGGGCCCGGGTGCGCCGCCGCGCAGCTCAGGGCTTCTTCGCCGGAAGCTCGTACTCCTCGCCCGACAGGTACAGCCACCCACTCGGCCCCTTCACCCAGACGTCGTGCCAGCCGGAACGGCCGACGTGCTTCACCGGCTTTCCCTTGGACTCCGGGTCAGCCACCACCGTGGTAACGCTGAGCAGCGCGTCCACCTGCACCTGCTCCCCCTGCTGCTTCACGGAGCGAAGCGTGTACTTGGCACTGCTTCCCGGCCCTAGCGTCTTGAGGAAGTCACGCACCGCGCTCTCCACGCCGGCGCGGTCCAGCGTCGAGCCGTCGACCAGCGTCCAGTGGACGTCCGGCGCCAGCAGCGCCACCACGGCAGGAAAGTCCTGCCGGACGCAGGCCGCCGCGTACGCGTCATAGCGTGCCTGCAGCTCCGCCCGGAGCGCCGTCGCTTCCGGGGGCGGGGCAGCTGTCAGCAGCACGGCGATGAGGATGGGGCGCACGTGGGCTTTCCTTCCTGGCAAACGGCCGTAGCCCAAGAGTACACGGAATGGCGCAATGGCCATCCCCCAACCGCTGTTGCAGTTGCTCGACGTGGTGCGGCCCGGCGACGACAAGGAACGGGGCGACCTCGCCCTGTTGCGCCAGTACGCGGCGACGCTGCCGGAGCCCTTGTCCAGCGCCCAGCCCGGCGCGCACTTCACCGGAAGCGCCCTGGTGACGGACGGCGCCCGCGTGGCGCTCGTCTTTCACCGGAAGCTTGGGCGCTGGCTGCAGCCCGGAGGCCATGCCGAGATGGCGGACCGGGGAGATTTGGCGAGGACCGCGCTGCGCGAAGCCCGCGAGGAGACGGGGCTGCCGGTGCAGCTGCACGCGTCGGCTCCGCGGCCGCTGGACGTCGACGTCCACCAGATTCCCGCCCGCCCCGGCACGCCGGCCCACCTCCATCTCGACGTCCGGTTCCTCGCCGTCGCCGATGGGTTGGCTCCGCTTTTGGGGCAGGCCGCCGAGGTGGCCGAGGTGCGCTGGTTCACGTTGGAGGACGCCCTGCAACAGGCCGACGACGCGAGCCTGCGCCGGCTGCTGCACAAGGCCGCGGCCTACCTCCAACGTGCGGGCGGTGCCGGCTAGGCGAGGTCGAACACCAGCACCTCGGCCGGCTCCTCGCCTTCCAACACCAGTCGGGGCTCCCCGCTGATGGCGGCACCGTCGCCCGGGCGCAGCGTCTCCCCGTTCACCTTCACCGTCCCGCGGGCCACCTGCACCCAGGCGTGGCGGCCCTGGGCGAGCGCAAGCTCCGCGTGCTGGCCTTTGTCGAGGAGGCCGCCATACAGCGCGACGTCCTGGTGGAGGGTGAGGCTGCCGTCGCTGCCAGTCCGGGAGGCGAGCAGCTTCAGGCGGCCCTGCCGTTCCGCAGCCGCAAAGTGCTTCTGTTCATAGCCGGGGGTCAGGCCCGGACGCTCGGGCAGAAGCCAGATTTGAAGGAAGTGCACCGGCTCGCTGGCGGAGGCGTTGTACTCGCTGTGCGTGACGCCGGTTCCAGCGCTCATCCGCTGCACGTCGCCCGGGAGAATGGTGGAACCCGTCCCCAGCGAATCTTTGTGGGCGAGGCCACCTTCCAGGACGTACGAGAGAATCTCCATGTCCCGGTGTGGGTGCGTCCCGAAGCCTGCTGCGGGCTTGACCCGGTCTTCGTTAATGACGCGCAGGGCACGGAAGCCCATCTGCGCCGGGTCGTAGTAATCGGCAAAGGAGAAGGTGTGGCGGCTGTCCAACCAGCCATGCTGGGCATGGCCTCGGTCCTCTGCGCGGCGAAGTTTCATCATGGCGTTTGCGGTCCTCTTGAGCGGGTCACCCCAAGGATGCCCCGAGGCCCGGCAGTGTTTCTGCGTGGGTAGGGGTATTTCCGCCGCCACCGGGCGCGGGAGACCGCGGAGCACGGGGTTGCCCTCGCGCGCGTCCAGGAGTGTTGCTGCAGGAGCGACAATCGACACCCCGGGCGTCGCGCCGTATGGCGCGTCCTTCAGCCCCGTCCGGTGGCCGCGACACGGGGCCGGGGCGCGGCGCCGAAGAGGGCCTCCAGGGCCTCGCCCAGCGTCTCCACGCCCACCACGTCAAGGCGCCGCGTCTCCAGGCGACGGGCGGTGGCGGCCGGGAGCACCACCCGCGTGAAGCCTCGCTTGGCCGCCTCCGCCAGCCGCGGCTCAGGCTGCGCCACGGCCCGTACTTCCCCGGCCAGGCCCACCTCCCCCAGCACCAGGGTGTGCGAGTCGAGGGGGAGGTTTCTGAGGGACGAGACGAGGGAGGCGCACACCGCCAGGTCCGAGGCAGGTTCCGACAGCGTCAGCCCGCCGGCCACGTTGACGAAGAGGTCGCACCCGGTGAGTTGCACGTCCTCCTTCTTTTCCAGCACCGCCGCGAGCAGCGCCACGCGGTTGGTGTCGACGCCGATGGCGGTGCGGCGCGCGGTGCCGTAGCCGGTGGGCGCCACCAGGGCCTGGACTTCCACCAGAAGCGGGCGGGTCCCGGACAGCGTGGCCGTCACAGTGGAGCCAGCCTGGCCGGCGGGCCGCTCCGCGAGGAAGAGAGCCGAGGGGTCCGCCACTTCGGTGAGGCCCGAGCCCTTCATCTCGAAGACGCCAATCTCGTCGGTGCTGCCAAAGCGATTCTTGTGTGCCCGGAGGATGCGGAAGGCGTGGCCCCGCTCGCCTTCGAAGTACAGGACGGTGTCCACCATATGCTCGAGGACGCGCGGTCCGGCGATACTTCCATCCTTGGTGACGTGCCCGATGAGGAAGGTGGGGACGCCGGAGCGCTTGGCGTAGGCCATCAGCCGGCCCGCCACCTCCCGCACCTGGCTCAGCGTGCCCGGCGCACTTCCCAGCTCGGCCAGGTACATGGTTTGGATGGAATCCACCACCAGGGCCAGCGGCTTCAGGGCCTCGGCACTGGCGAGCACCCTGTCCGCATCCGTCTCGGCGAAGAGGTGGACGTCCGGGGCCTTGACGCCCAGCCGCTCGGCCCGCAGCTTCGTCTGCCGGAGCGACTCCTCGCCCGAGACGTAGAGGACGGGCCCGCTGGCGGCCAGGTGCTCCACCGCCTGCAGCAGCAGCGTCGACTTGCCGATGCCCGGGTCGCCGCCAAGCAGCACCAGCGAGCCTGGCACCACCCCGCCTCCCAGGACGCGGTCCAGCTCGCCGAGGCCGGTACGACGGCGTGGCTCGGCCTCGGACTCCACGTCCACCAGTCGAACGGGGCGGGCGGCGCCGCCCGCGGCCCCCCAGGCGGCGCGACGCTGCTCGGTGGGGGACGCCTCCTCCACCAGCGTGTTCCATCCCCCGCAGTCCGTGCAGCGGCCCAGCCACTTCGGCGTCTGAAAGCCGCAGGCCTGACAGGAGAAGTGGGTCCGCAGCTTGGCCATGCCACTGTCCTACCGGGCGGCCCTGACGGGCGGCTGGGGCCGCGCCGGCCCGGCTTGCGCCTTCAAAACGCCGACGCGGTCAGCGAGACGTCGGCATGCTTCCAGGCCTCGGTGAAGTCCCGCCGCGCGGCAGACGCCTCCGCCGTCTTCCCCTGGGCCTCGAGGCTCTGGGCCAGCCCGTACAGGGCCCAGCCGTTGTGCGGGTGGCGCTGCAAGTCGGCCCGGTACACGCCCTCCGCGCGCTGCGCCCGGCCCGCGGCCAGCAGGGCTGCCCCCAACTGGTGCCGTACCGGGGAGGGCCAGTCGGGCGGTTCGTCGTAGCCCAGCGCGTCCTCGGCGGCCACGGCGGCCTGGAAGCGCGCCAGGGCCTCCGGCAAGTCGCCCCGGGCGCGGGCCAGCTCGGCAGCGAGGACGTCCCGGGCGATGCCGAGGATGTCACGCGCGGAGTTCATCACCACCTTGGCGTCGGGGGCTGTCTGCGCACGCAAGGCGTCCAGCTGGGCCAGCGCCGCGGTCGCGCCGGCGACGTCCCCGGTGCGCACCAGGGCCAGCCCGCGCTCGCCATGAACGAGGGCTAGGGGAATGGGAAAGTCCGCGGCCGGCAGGGGCTCGGCGAGGAGGTCCTTCCAGCGCCCGAAGCGCGCCAGGCCGAGCGCCGGGTAGGCCAGCAGGTAGCTCATCTCCGGCATCCCCTTCAGCATCTCCACGGGAAGGCGCGCCAGCATGTCCCGCGCTGCCTGGAGGGACTCCGTGCTGCGTCCCTCCATCAACGTGGACGCCCAGAGGAACTGGAAGTTGTGGGCGACGTACGTGGTGTAAATGGGGTGGTCATGGGGGGCGGCTGCGTCCGCGGCGATGGCCCGCCGGTTGGCCTCCGAGGCTTCCGTGTACTGCCCAGTGCGGATGTAGACGTGGCTGGGCATGTGGACGAGGTGCCCGGCTCCGGGCTCGAGCGTCTTCAGCCGCTCGGCCGCCGCGAGTCCTCGCTCCGGGTGGGGCGACGCCTCGACGGCGTGGATGAGGTAGTGGTTGGCGCCCGGGTGCTGAGGGTGGGCCGCGAGCACGCGTTCCAGTGAGGAGATGAGCTCCAGCGTCCCCGGTTGGGGCTTGCCCTCCGGCGTCCACAGCTGCCAGGGCCGAAGGTCCATCAGCGCCTCGGCGAAGAGGGTGGCCACGTCCGGGTCGCCGGGAAACTGACGTGCCACCGTGCGCATGGCGTTGGCGTACGCGATGTCCAGCGCCCGCTGGGCTTGCGCATCACCCGGCGGCGGGCGGGCGTACCGCCGTGCCAGGGCACCCACCAGCGCACGTTCCACCGGACTGGCGCCCTTCGCCAGCGCCTGCGCCTTCTGGAGGAATTGCCAGGCGGCCTCCGCGCGCTCGGGCAGAGCGGGAAGGTTGATGTTGGGCCCGAGGCTGAGCGCTGCCCCCCAAAAGCAGATGCCGCAGGTGGGGTCTCGCCGCGCGGCCTCCTCGAACGCGGCCTGGGCCTCCTCATGGTTGAAGGCGTACAGCAGCCGAAGGCCCTGGTCGAAGTACGCCTGCGCTTGTGGCGAGTTCGAGGAGATGGGCCGGTGGTAGCTGCCCAGGGTGTCGAGCAGCGCAGGCGGGGGTGCCGCGGGGGCCAGCGACTGGCCAAGCACCAGCACGGACGTCCAACATGCAAGGCCGAGGGACGACATGCGCAGTCTCCTCCAGGTGGGGCCGCCAGCTTTGGGAAACCTTAGCCGAGGCGCCCGTGGGGTTGCCGGACAGGGCGGCAGTCCGCACCACTTCTCAGTTAGCTTCGCCTCCGACGTGACTCTCTGGCTTCGCCTCGCACGACTGGCGCTGCTGCTGCCATGCATTGCCGGCTGCCGGCGCGGCCCCGAGTTCTGCTACTTCGACGGGACGAGCATCGGGGTGACGCCCTTGCCCATGGTGGCCATTCACGCGGACGGGACCCTGGACCCGGAGAGTCGCTACAGCTGGCAGGAATTCCCCTGGCCAACGAATCCCCAAGTCGACACCGTCCAGCACGTCGCGCCGGCGTGGGTATTTCGCGGAAGCACGGGCGGGGCGGCGTGGAGCTTCAGCGGTACCTTCTCCGGCCCAGCCAGCGCCTTCGTGCGAACGGCGCAGCAGGGCAGTCCGCCGGCGATGGACGTCCAGGGGCTGAAGGGACGGCCGGTGCTGATGCGCTACCGCGTGAAGCCCTGCCGGCAATTCGAAGGGAGCAAGACGGGCGCGCGCACCTGCCTCAGCTGGGGCCGGGAGCTGAATGCGCAGACGAAGCTGCACTGCGACTGAAGGCGCTAGGGTGTCCGCCCTCAAGCACCCGGGGAGAGAACGTGCCGGCGGGCGTCAGGGGTCCCCCTTCCCCGGCCGCCGGAGAGTCGTCAACCTACCGGCGAAGAGAGGTTGACAAGCGAGGGGGGCTGGTCGAGCGTCGTGGCTTCAGCCCGAAGACCTCCCGAGCAACAGCAGAAAGGCAGACGGCCCACCGTGTCCCTTCCCGCGCATGCCGAATCTCCGGCCACCCTCCCGCACGGCGTCGTCCTCCGCCATGACTGGACGCTCGCGGAAGTCCGTTCGCTGCATGACCTTCCCCTCTTGGAGCTGCTGTACCGCGCCCAGACGGTGCACCGGGCGAGCTTCGGAGAGCATCGCGTGCAGCTCTGCTCGCTGTTGTCCATCAAGACGGGCGGCTGCCCGGAGGACTGTGCCTACTGTCCGCAGGCCGCTCGCCACCACACGGGCGTTGCGGCCGACAAGCTGCTGACCGAGACGGACGTCTTGGAAGCGGCAACCCGAGCGCGCGCCGCCGGGGCGACGCGCTTCTGCATGGGCGCCGCGTGGCGGGAGGTGAAGGACGGCCCGCAGTTCGAGCAGGTGCTGGGCATGGTGCGGGGCGTCCGGGCCCTCGGCATGGAGGCCTGCTGCACGCTGGGGATGCTCACCGAGTCCCAGGCGCATCGCCTCGCCGAGGCCGGGCTCACCGCCTACAACCACAACCTCGACACCTCGGCCGAGTTCTACGGGGAAATTATCTCCACCAGGACGTACCAGGACCGCCTCCGGACGCTGCGGCACGTGCGCGCCGCCGGCATCAACGTCTGTTCCGGCGGCATCCTCGGCATGGGCGAGTCGGTGGAGGACCGCTGCGGGATGCTGCTCACCCTCGCCAACCAGCCCACCCACCCCGAGTCGGTGCCCATCAACGCGCTGGTGGCAGTACCCGGCACGCCGCTCGAGCACCAGCGGCCGGTCGAGCCGGTGGAGATGGTGCGTGTCATCGCCACCGCGCGGCTGCTGATGCCGTTGGCCATGGTGCGGCTGTCGGCCGGACGGCTGTCGATGAGCCGGGAGGCGCAGCTGCTGTGCATGATGGCTGGCGCGAACTCGCTCTTCTTCGGCGAGAAGCTGCTCACCACCGACAACCCGGAATACGCCGACGACATGGCGCTGTTGGCTGCGGCCGGCGTGAAGCCGCTCGAACCGTACGCCGGGCGATGAGCGGGGTGGCGAGCCGGTGGGCGGAAGAGGACCTCGCCGAGCTGGCGTCCCGCGGGCTGCGACGCACCCTCGAGCCCCTGGACTCGCCACAGGGGCCGGTGGTCCGCGTGGGCAGCGAGTCCCTGCTGAATTTCTCCTCCAACGACTACCTCGGCCTGGCAGCGCACCCCGCGGTGGTGGCCGCGGCGCGCTCCGCCCTGGAACGCTGGGGGATGGGGACCGGCGCCTCGCGGCTGGTGGTGGGAGACACCGGGGCGCACCGGGCGCTGGAGGCGCGGCTGCGACACTTCGAGGACGCCGAGGCGGTGCTGCTCTTCAACAGCGGCTACGCCGCAAACCTCGGACTCCTGCCCGCGCTGTTGGGCAAGCTGGACGCCGTCTTCTCCGACGCGCTCAACCACGCGAGCCTGGTGGACGGCTGTCGCCTCTCTCGGGCCCAAGTCCAGCTGTACCCCCACTGTGACGTCGCAGCGCTGGCCGCGCTTCTGCAAAGCACGCCAGCCCGACGCAAGCTGGTGGTGACGGACAGCGTCTTCTCCATGGATGGGGACGTGGCACCCCTGGCCGACGTGGTGGAGGTCTGCCGCCGGGCCGGAGCGGCGCTGCTGGTGGACGAGGCGCACGCCACCGGCGTCCACGGTGAGCGCGGGGCGGGCCTGTGCGAGGCCCTGGGCCTCACCCGCGCGGTGGACGTGCGCATGGGGACGCTGGGGAAAGCGCTCGGCACCTTCGGTGCCTATGTCGCGACCAGCGCGCCGCTGGCCGACCTGTTCGTCAACCGGGCCCGCTCGCTCGTCTTCTCGACGGCGCTGCCGGCGTCCACCTGCGCGGCGGCCGAGGCCGCGGTGCAGCTGGTGGAGCACGACGGCGAGCTGCGCGCGCGATTGTGGCGCAACATCCACACTTTCGCCAGTGGCCTGCGGGCGCTGGGCCACCCGGCCCAGCCCACCTCCGCCATTTTCCCGGTGCAGCTTGGCTCCGCGGAGCGTGCCGTGGCCGCCGCGGCCTTCCTCCGGGCCCGCGGTCTTTTGGTGAAGCCCATCCGTCCACCGACGGTCCCAGTGGGCACCAGCCGGCTCCGCTTTGCCCTGTCCGCCGCCCACACCCCGGCCCATCTGCAGCTAGCGCTCGACGCGCTACAGGACTTGAAGGCCCATGGACTCCTCGTCGCGGCATGAACGGCTGCTCCGGCTGGACCGGACGCACGTCTGGCACCCCTTCACGCAGATGCAGGAATGGCCCACCGACGAGCCACTCGTCATCGAGCGCGCCGAGGGCAACTACCTCATCGACGACCTCGGCCGCCGCTACCTCGACGGCGTCTCGTCGCTGTGGTGCAACGTCCACGGCCACCGCAAGCGGGAGCTCGACGACGCCATCCGGGCGCAGCTCGACCGCGTCGCTCACACCACGCTGCTCGGGCTGGCCTCGGTGCCCTCCATCGAATTGGCGGCGGAGCTGGTGCGCCTGGCTCCACCCGGGCTGACGCGCGTCTTCTTCTCGGACTCCGGGAGCACCGCGGTGGAAGTCGCGCTGAAGATGGCCTTCCAGTGCTGGCGCCAGCGCGGCCGGCCGGAGAAGTCCCGCTTCGTGGCCCTGCAGGAGGCCTATCACGGCGACACGGTGGGGAGCGTCTCGGTGGGGGGGATGGAACTCTTCCACGGCACCTTCCGCGGCTTGCTGTTTCAAGCGGAACGAATTCCGACGCCTTACGCCTACCGCTGGACGGGTCCGGGGGACTGCGGGGCGGCCTGTCTGGACGTCGCCGAGCGGGTATTTGCCGAGAAGGGGCACCAGTTGGCGGCGCTGGTGGTGGAGCCGCTGGTGCAGGGCGCCGCGGGGATGCTCACCCAGCCGCCCGGCTTCCTCCGCCGGCTGGCGGAGCTGTGCCGGCAGCACGAGGTGCTGCTCATCTGCGACGAGGTGGCCACCGGCTTCGGGCGCACCGGGACGCTGTTCGCGGTGGAGCAGGAGCAGGTGCGCCCGGACTTTCTTTGCCTGGCCAAGGGGTTGAGCGGCGGCTACCTCCCGCTCGCCGCGACGCTCACCACCGAGTCGGTGCACGAGGCCTTCCTCGGGGACGTCGCCAGCCAGCGCACCTTCTTCCACGGGCACACCTTCACCGGAAACCCCCTTGCCTGCGCGGCCGCGCTGGCCAGCCTGCGTCTCTTCGAGACGGAGCACGTGCTGGAGCGGCTCCAGCGGACGCTGGCCGCGCTCGCGCCGAAGCTGGCCCGCATCGCCGAGCTCCCGCACGTGGGAGAGGTACGCCAGCGAGGCGCCATGGTGGGCATTGAATTGGTGCAGGACCGGCGCACCAAGGCGAGCTACCCGACGGCTGAGCGCATCGGCCACCGGGTTTGCCTCGCAGCGCGCCGTCACGGCGTGCTGCTGCGTCCGCTCGGGGCCGTGGTGGTGCTGATGCCGCCGCTGTCCCTCACCATGGAGGAGGCGGCCGTCCTGGGCGACGCCGTCCACGCGGCCATTGCCGAGGTGACCGGCCCGTGAGGGAGCTCCCGCGCTACTTCGTCACCGGCACGGACACTGGCGTCGGGAAGACGGAAGTCGCCGCTGCGCTGCTCTCGCTGATGGCCGACGCCGGCCTCGCCCCGGGAGTCCTCAAACCCTATGAGAGTGGGTGCACGGACGTGGAGCGCCCGCCGGACGCCCTCGCCCTGCGCGCCGCCGCCCGGAGCGAGGACGCGCTGGACAAAATCTCCCTGCACCGCTTTCGCGCTCCGCTCGCACCCGGCATCGCCGCCGAGCGGCTGGGTCTCAACCCCTCCTGGGCGGAGACGCTGAAGGCGTTCCGGGCCTTTCAGGGCCGGGCCCTGGTGGTGGAGGGCGCAGGGGGTCTCCTCGTCCCCCTGGACCGGCACCACCAGGTGATTGACCTCATCGCCGCGACGCGCCTGCCGGTGGTGCTGGTGGCCCGCGCCGGCCTCGGCACGCTGAACCACACCGGCCTCTCCCTCCTCGCCCTGCGGGCCCGGCGCCTCCGCGTCCGGGCGGTGGTGCTGGTGCGCACCTCGGCGGTCCGGGACGCAAGCGTCGCCGACAACCGGCGCTGGCTGCAGCGCCGGGATGCGGTGGAGGTGCTGGGGCCCGTCCCCTTCGTCCCCGAGGCGGCGGCTCGCCGGGCGGCCTTCCGCCAGCAGCTGCGCTCGCTGGTGGGATGAGGCCGCCCCCCCCCGGACGGGGGTGACCATTCCCCCGGCGGCTGCGCAACTATTCTTCAGCGCGAAATGGCCGCCGCTATGTGGGTGTAGCGCGAGAGCGCCAGGCACCCTCGAGCGGGAATTGGACGCCTTCGGCGATCCACGCGATGAACATTCGCACATGGCAGACGTCATCGACCTCACGCTCGTCGCCGACGCCAGGCGGTTCTTCTTCAAGCTGCTCGACGCCCGCGGACTCTCCTACTTCCTCCGGAAGGACGGACAGCGGCTCTTCCACATCGAGCAGTCCAAGGTGGAGATGGTGGTGCGGACCGCCGCCAGGAGTCGGCCCAAGCACCTGCCCAAACCGCCGCTGCCGGCGGTGGACTACTGCCGCAAGGAAATCCGCCGCGAACTCATCCGCCGCGTGGTCCAGACCATGCTGCAGACCGGCTTCTAGCCCGCGCGCGCCTAGTAGCCACCCTGACGGTCGCTGTGCCGGAAGCAGTGCACCAGGTGGTCATCCACCAGCCCCGTCGCCTGCATGAAGGCGTAGCAGATGGTGGGCCCGACGAAGGTGAAGCCCGCCTCGCGCAAGGCCGAGGACATGGCGCGGCTCTCCACGGTTTCCGCCGGCAGCTGGCGGACGGACCGGCGGTGGTTCACCTTCGGCTCGCCCCCCACGAAGCTCCACAGGAAGCGGGCGAAGCTTCCGTGCCGCGCGCGCAGGGCCAGGTAACCGCGCGCGTTGCGAATGCTGCCCTCCACCTTGGCGCGGTTGCGGACGATGCCCGGGTTGGCCATCAGCGCCTCGACGCGCGCCGGCCGCCACCGGGCGATGTCTTCGGGGTGAAACCCCTGGAAGGCCTTCCGAAAATTCTCCCGCTTGCGCAGGATGGTGATCCACGACAGGCCCGCCTGGAAGCCGTCGAGCACCAGCTTCTCGAAGAGGGCGCGGTCGTCCCACTCGGGGATGCCCCACTCGGTGTCATGGTAGGCCAGGTACAGTGGGTCGTCTCCCGGCCAGGGGCAGCGGCGTAGCGTCTTCTCCACCACCCCCCAAGCGTTGCACAACCGCGCGACCGCCGGGGGCGCTAGCCTGGGGGCCGACGAATGTTTTCCGCGCGCACCGCCTGGAACCGGACGCCGAACCTTCTCGCCCTGCGCCGCGAGACGTTGCGCGCCCGCGGCGTGGACGTCGTCGACCTCACCATGTCCAACCCCACCGAGGTGGGGCTGGCCCAGCCCGAGCGCGAGGTGCAGGAGGCGCTCGCCGCCCCGGGGGTGGCGGGCTATGCGCCCGAGCCCTTCGGGCTGGTGTCCGCCCGCGAGGCGGTGGCGGCCGAGCTGGCCGCCCGCGGCGCCCACCTCTCGGCCAAGCAGGTGCTTCTCACGGCCAGCACCAGCGAGGCCTACGCCTTCCTCCTCGCGCTCCTCTGCGACCCGGGCGACAACCTCCTCATCCCCATGCCGGGCTACCCCCTGTTGTCCTACCTGGCGGATGCGGCGTCGGTGGAGCTGCGGGCCTACCCGCTGGAACTCGAGGAGGGCTTCGGCTTCGACACCGAGACGCTGGAGGCCCTCGCCGACGAGAATACCCGCGGGGTGGTGGTGGTGAGCCCGGCCAACCCCACCGGCCAGGTGCTGGCGCCGGAGGCCCAGGTGGCGCTGGATGCGCTGTGCGCCTCCAGCGACTGGGCGCTGGTGGTGGATGAGGTGTTTGGCCACTTCCTCCGCGGTGGGCGCCCCCCCTCCACGGCCGCCGCCCTGGAGGGGGAAGCGCTCACCTTCACGCTGGAGGGGCTGTCCAAGTCGGTGGGGCTCCCGCAGCTGAAGTGCGCCTGGACGGCCGTCACCGGCGCGGCGCCGCTGCGGGACGAGGCGCTGGCCCGCCTCGAAATCCTCGCCGACAGCTTCCTCACGGCGGCCGAGCCGACGCAGCGCGCCCTCCCGCGGCTGCTCGCGCTCGGCCCCCCCTGGCGGCGCCGGGTGGCCGTCCGCGTCGAGGACAACCGCCAGACGCTGCTGGCGGCCCGGCCGGCGGAGGCGCCCTGGAGCGTTCTGCCCTGCGAGGGCGGCTGGTCCGCCGTGCTGCGGCTGCCCCAGTCCGCCGACGAGACGGCGCTCGCCCTGGAGCTGCTGGAGGCAGGCGTCCACGTCCAGCCGGGGCACTTCTACGACTTTCCGCGGGGGCGCTTCCTGGTGCTGTCGCTGCTTGAGGAGCCCGGCCGCTTTGCCACCGGCGTGCAGCGGCTGGCGCGCACGCTGGCGCGGGTGCTGCGGGTGCCGGAGCGCTCGGGCTGGTAGCCACCAACGGGGCCGTCCGTCCCTCGCTAAGGCGCGGGCTGAGGAGCGATGGTGCTGTCGAAAAGCTTCCAGTCCGTCCCGCCGCGGCCGTCGCGCAGCACGACGTAGAAGGTGACGGGCCCTGGGTTGGTGCCGTTGAATTGGCTGGGGGACGTCTCGGTGGTGTCCGCCGGCGTCGGCTCGCGCGAGAAGAAGTAGCTGACAGAGGGCGCCGTCGCGTACCAGCTGTAGGTGAGGTTTTCGTACAGGGTGCCGCCGTCGAGGCTGGGGTACGTCTCGATGCCGCCGTCGAGGCCGACGCTGGGCCAGCCCGCATCCGGCCCGCCGACGGGGATGGCCGGCGTGAGGGTGACGTCCTTGCCCGCCGGTAGCTGCGCCCCCTGGAGAGAACCTCCATCCGGGACACTCACTGACAAAAGCTGGGGGTTGTGGTTGGGCCGGCCTGAGAAGCGGACGCTGAGGCGGTAGACGCCCCGCTCGCTGTCAGACGGAAGCGTCCCCCCGGAGGTGGCGAAGTAGCCGATGGCCACCTGCACCACGCCGGGCTCCGTCGGTGGAAGCCCGCTGTCCGGCAGCCCGCCGTCCAGCGCGGCGAGGAGGGCCAGCACCTGGGGGTTGGCGACGTCGAGGGTGTCGTCGGGCAGGGGGATGCCGTCCGCGCCCGGGCACTGGACGCTGGCCGAATAGGGGTTCCCGCCGGTGCAGAGGGCCAGCGTCACCGTCGGCGTCCCACCGTCCGGGGCGAAGGCCAGCACGGTGAAGTGGACGGGCAAGGGCAGCCCGCCGTCGGAGGGCACCACCAGTTCCGGGGGGTCCGCCCGGATGGCCAGGACGCGCGTGGTGAGCAGTTGGCTCTGGTCCACCACCGTCGGCTCGCAGGCCGTCGAGGCGAACAGGAGGAGGAGGGGGGAGACCAGGCTTCGCATGGTTAGAAGACCGCCTTGACGCCGAGGACGGGGATGATGGGCAGGCCCACGAAGTACACCCGCTGCGCGTAGTTGTAGCTGTAGGTGAGGCCCTCGACGGCGCGACTGTCGGTGGCATTCTGGACGTCCAGGTAGAGGTCCAGGGACCAGGTGTTGAAGACCCACGTCTTGTCCACCCGAATGTCCAGCTGCAGGAAGTTGGGCAGCCGGCCCGATTCCGGGGCCCCGTAGATGGGGACGAAGGTGTCTGTGTTGTCGTCCTTCACCGCGCCGACGACGGGGGTGTAGGGGTTTCCGGAAGCGAAGCGCAACCGGCCGCCCAGCTCCCAGCCGGCGCCCAGCTTATAGCTGAGGATGGCGGTGAGGACGTGCGTCTGGTCGTACGCGAAGGGCCGCCACTGGTCCCCCGGGGCGTCCAGCCGCTGACTCTTGGTGAAGCTGTAGCTCAGCCATCCGAAGAGGCGGTTGGTGAGCGCCTGCCGGAGAAAAATCTCGAAGCCCCAGATGCGGCCGATGCCGGTGTTGGCCAGCTTGACCGGCGCCGGCGCCGGGGCCACCAGGTCCGACAGGCGGTTGTAGAAAGTCTCGGCGGTGAAGAGCAGGCCGGGCCGGATGGTCCACTCCACGCCGAGGCTGGTCTGCACGCTGCGCTGGCTGATGAGGTTGGGGTTGCCGAACACCGGGTCGGTGTCCCCGCCGACGATGCTGGGCGCCTGGTGGTAGATGCCGACGGCGGCCTTCAGTACCAGCGGCGGCGCCAGCGTCCAGCGCACTGCCAGCCGCGGGTCCGCCGTCCAGCTCGGCTTGGGCTGCAGGTAGAAGAGGGTGTTGTCCACCCGCAGTCCAGCCAGCACCAGCAGGGTGGAGACGGGGCGCCAGCGCGCCTCCACCCACAGCCCGAGGTCGCTGGCCCAGGCGTGCGTGGATTCGTAGAGGATGGGGTGCAGGGGCCCGCCTGGCAGCGCCTGGCCCTCCTGCGGCGGCTGCGGGAAGGCCACCGTGATGTCGGCCGGCTGGTACACCGCGTCCAGGACGCCGGCCAGGGTGAGGCTGGGCGCCAGGGCCACCTCGAGGGTGCTTCTCAGCCCGTACGGGTTGGAGTTGGCCTGCAGCCCCTGGGTGGTGCCGACCTCGAGGTTGATGTGCGTCTCGCCGACGAGCGCGATGGTGTCCCAGCGCACCGGCCCGTCCAGGTGGGTGTAGCGGAGCCGCAGCTGGTTGAAGCCCGTCTGGTCAACGAAGGTCCGGCCGAGGTTCGGGTTGCGCGAGGGGGTGCTGCCGGTGACCAGGTTGAAGGCGTCCTGGCTGTGCAGCCCCACCAGGCTGAGGGTGTTTTTCCCGTCCGGTTTCCACACCAGCTTCAGCTGGGCGTCGTCGAAGACGGGAGCGACGTTGTAGGTGGTGGTCCCGCCCGAGGTGAAGAGGGGCAGGAAAGCGTCGATGTAGGAACGGCGCCCGGCGATGGCGAAGCTGAAGTGGTCGCCGATGGGCGCCTCGAGAACTGCGTCGGCGTCGATGACGTTGACCTCCACCACGCCGTGGAAGCCATCCGTCCTCGGGTCGCGGCTCTTCACGTCCACCACGCCACCGAGGAGGTCCCCATAGTAGGGCGGGAAATTTCCTGGCAGGTAGTCCACCGACTGCAGCAGCTCGCTGTTGTAGACGGCCGTCAGCCCGCCGAAGTGAAAGAGGATGGGGAGCCGCTCGCCGTCGAGGAAGATGCCCGAGTCCTCTGGACTGGTTCCGCGGATGGCGATGAGGCCGCCGTTGAAGGGCGCCCGGGCCACCCCGGGGAGGTTCTGCACCACCTTCAACGCATCGCCGTAGGTGCCGGGAATGCGCTGCACTTCCTGCAGCGTCAGCGAGTACTGCGTCACCTCCTTCTTGTCGCGGTCCGCCCGCACCACCGTCTCGTAGGGCGTGAAGAAGGACTGCAGAAGGTAGTACGTGACGCGCGTCACCTTGCCCGGGACCAGCGTCTCGGCCGTCTCGAACTTGTCGTAGCCGTTGGCCGCCACCACCACCTTCTGCTTCCCGTCGGGGACGTCGCGGAAGGCGAAGGCGCCCTTGGCGTCGGTGAGGGTGGAGCGGCCGAGGTAGGGCAGGACCACCTCGGCGCCCGGGACCGGCCGCCGCGTCCCCCGCTCGAGCAGCGTCCCCTCCAGGTTGACCGGCCCCTCCTGCGGCAGCTGCTGGGCGGGGGCCGCCAACACGAAGTTGTAGGTGTAGTTGATGCGCACCGCTGCCGGCTTGCCGTCCACCTCCGCCGGCGTGAAGCGGAATTGCCGCACTGCCTGAAGCGCGGCCTCGTCGAAGCCATGGCCGACGGGGGTGAGGACGACGGCGCGGGTGACGTCGCCCTTGGCGGAGATGTCCACCTCGAGGAGGACGCGCGCCTCGAGGCCGCTCGAGCGGGCCTCATCCGGGTAGGCGGCCTCGGTGAACGTCTCCAGGACGGGCGGCTTGGTGAGTTTCCCCTGGGGGGGCGGTGCGGCCGGCGCGACCACGTCCTGCGCCAGCAACGGAAGCGGCAGCAGCAGTGCTCCCACCACCAGCGCGTAGGCGCGCCGCCGCCCCCCGCGCGGGGCCCGCCTCCAGGACTGAAGCACAGCCCCCTTTTGGGACGCCTGCGCCGCCGGCGCAACCAATTCGACGCGCCGCGGCGTCAGTGCGACCCGGCGTCCGCGTCGGACACGGGGGGCGTCACGCGCTTGTAGCTGAGGGTGTAGTCGACGTCGTGGGGAAGGTGCTTGCTGGTGATGGTGACGTGGACGGCGAGACTGACGCCATCCGGCCCGAGCGTCCACACCACCTTCCGGGCGCCCTCTTCCCCGCGAAAGTACTGCACCAGCGCGCCGTCGAGGAAGCGCTGGCTGAGCTTGCTCGTGTCCCCGGACTTCGTGCGGTGGTCCACCTCGCTGCCGTCCGCCGGGCTGACGTCAGACAGCTGGCACGGCCCGGCCACCGTCACCTGGGCGTCGGTGAAGCTGAGGCGGTAGCTGCTGCAGATTTCGCAGACGTGCATCAACCGGTCGTAGGCGATGCCGCGGGAGATGAAGAACATCCCGTCCACCGAGCGCTCCACCGCCGCCGGGATGCTTTCGCGCTCCGTCGTCCCGCCGGAGAAGCGGTACTCCCCCGCGTAGCGCTGGCCGAGCTCCCCGGCGTTCAGGGGGCTGGCCCCGGCCAGCGCCGTGGCGAGGAGAGCGCCAAGGAAGAGTCCAGAGACACAAAGGCTCGACACGGGGGGCCTGGTCATTTGCGCCTGTAGGTGAGGGTGAAGTCGACCGGCGCCGAGAGCTGCGTGCTCTCCATCACCCGGTGAACGAGGAGGGTGGCGTCGTCGTCCGCCAGCCGGAAGTCCGTCTCTCCGCCGCCGTCGTCGCTGTGGCCCTTCTGCACCAGCACGCCCTCGACGAAGCGCCACGTCAGCTGACTCTTGTCGCCGTACTTGTTTTCCTGCGCCACCGGCCGCCCGTCGAGCGGCCCGGCTTCCACCGGGAAGCCCGGGCTGGAGATGGTGACGTTGCCGAGGCCGTCGAAGGCCAGGGTGTAGCCGTCGCGGACCTCGGCTCGCTGCTTCAGGCCGGACCGCGCGATGGGCTTGGCCAGGAAGGACAGGCCGGAGATGGCCTGCTCCACCGCGGCCGAGGCGGCCCGGCGCTCGGCGTCGCCGCCCGCGTAGAGGTAGCTGCCGCTGTAGCGTCGCTGCAATTCGACCTCGGGCCCCGAGACGCGCACCGCGGGTGGTGCGGCCGGTGGCGGCGCGGGGTGGGCGCAACCCCAGACCAGCGCGAGCAGAGCGCTGCGACCGAGGGAGTGGGACACGGAAGGCGTGGCCGGGGAGGAGGAAGGGCCGGGGCGCGACGTCAGGACAGCCGTGCCAGCAGCAGCTTGCGCTGCAGCTGCAGGGCCTCGGGCGCATGCTTGCCCAAGAGCTCGAAGAATTCTCCCTGGCTCTGCAGCTCCTCTTTCCACTCCTGGGTGCTGATGCTGGTCGCCTCGTCCACCAACTCCGAGGGGATGTCCAGCCCGGAGAGGTCGAGGTCCCCGGCTTTCGGCACCCATCCGAGCAGCGTTTCCTGGCCGCCCACGCGGACGTGGGAGCGGTCCACAATCCACTTCAGGACGCGCATGTTCTCGCCGAAGCCCGGCCAGAGGAACTTGCCGTCCTTGCTCTTGCGGAACCAGTTGACCTGAAAAATCTTCGGCGGGTAGGGAATCTTCGTCTGCATCTGCAGCCAGTGCTGCAGGTACTGGCCCATGTTGTAGCCGGTGAAGGGAAGCATGGCCATCGGGTCCCGGCGCACCACGCCCACCTTGCCGGTGGCGGCGGCCGTCGTCTCGGAGCCGAGCGTCGCGCCCAGAAAGACGCCGTGCCCCCAGTTGAAGCTCTGCAGGACGAGGGGGACGGTGGTGGCGCGCCGGCCGCCGAAGATGATGGCCGAGATGGGCACGCCGTCCGGGTCGTTCACCGCCCGGGACAACGCCGGGTTGTTGTTCATCGGCGCCGTGAAGCGGCTGTTGGGGTGAGCGGCCTTCTCCTGGCACCCCTTCTTCCAGGGACGGCCCTGCCAGTCGATGAGCTCGTCGGGGACCGGCCCGTCCATGCCTTCCCACCACACGTCGCCGTCCTTCGTCATGGCCACGTTGGTGAAGATGGTGTCCTTGGCGATGGTGGCCATGGCGTTGGGGTTGCTGGCGAAGTTGGTGCCCGGCGCCACGCCGAAGTAGCCATTCTCCGGGTTGACCGCCCACAGCCGGCCGTCCTTGCCTACCCGCATCCAGGCGATGTCGTCCCCCACCGTCCACACCTTCCAGCCCGCGAAGCGCTTGGGCGGGATGAGCATGGCGAAGTTGGTCTTCCCGCATGCGGACGGGAAGGCACCGGCCACGTAGGTGGTCTGCCCGTCGGGGCTCTCCACCCCGAGGATGAGCATGTGCTCGGCAAACCAGCCTTCCGTCCGGCCGAGGTAGCTGCCGATGCGCAGGGCCAGACACTTCTTGCCCAACAGCGCATTGCCGCCGTAGCCCGACCCGAAGCTCCAGATGGTGTTGTCCTGGGGGAAGTGGCAGATGTAGCGACGCTCGGGATTGAGGTCGCCCGTGCAGTGCAGTCCCCGGTTGAAGTCCGAGTGGTTGCCGAGCAGGTCGAGGGCCTGCTTGCCCATGCGCGTCATGATGCGCATGTTGAGCGCCACGTAGACGCTGTCGGTCAGCTCGATGCCCACCTTGGCGAGCGGTGAGCCGACCGGCCCCATCAGGTAGGGCACCACGTACAGGGTGCGGTCCTTCATCGAGCCGTCGAACAGCTTGGTCAGCTTGCTGTACGCCTCGCCCGGCTCCATCCAGTTGTTGGTGGGGCCTGCCTCGTCCTTGCTGGGCGTGCAGATGAAGGTCAGGTGCTCGACCCGCGCCACGTCGTTGGGGTTGCTTCGGTGCAGGTAGCACCCTGGCCGCTTCTTCTGGTTGAGCGGGATGAGCACGCCCGTCTCCACCGCGTACTCGGTGAGCCGCACGCGCTCCTCCTCGGAGCCGTCGCACCACACCACGCGGTCCGGCTTGCACAGCGCCGCCATGTCTCGCACCCAGCTGAGCAGGGCCGGATTGCGCGTGGGCGCCGATGCTTCCGCCGTCTCTTGCTTTGCCATGTTTTGCCTCGCGTCCGCTTTCACGAGCACGGCCATAGCCGTCTGCGCGCCGGGCGACAACCCGTGCTGCGCGCGTGACTCTGAGCGCTCATCCCTCCCATCAGCAAGCGTTGAGAGTGACGCGCCGCAGCGAGCGACGCGGGGCTTACTCGAGGTCGAAGACCTGGTAGCGGCCGCGCGCGTCGAGGAGGGTGCCCCAGACCCGGTGACTGGCCTGGTGCTCGGACGGACCAAAGGACAGCTTGGTGCCGGTCCCGAGGTCCAGGTCCCGGATGGACTCGAGGGCGTCCACCAGCTTCTCGCCGTCCAGCTCGCGCCCGGCGCGCTGCAGGCCCTCCACCAGGAGACGGCCGACGAGGTACCCCTCGAAGGAGACGGCGTCCGGGCGTTCGTCGGGAGCCGTCTTCTCCAGCTGCTTCTTGTAGGCCAGCACCGCGCTCGCCCCGGAATCCACCGGCGGCACCACCTGGGTGACGATGACCCCCTCCCCCTGGGCGGGGGACAGCTGCTGCATTTCCTCGGCGAGCGCGGTGGCGCCGACGCTGGAGACGGAGGCGAAAGACATGCTGGGGGAGTACGCCCGCATCCGGGCAATGAAACGTGCCGCCGCCCGGTAGCTGGCCACCATCACCACGGCGCGGATGGGCGGCTGGTGCAGCCGGATGCGCTGCACGGCGTCTTCGATGTCGAGGGTGTTTCGCGGGTAGCCCACCCGGAAGAGCGCCCCCAGCTTGTAGTCGCGGCGCAACAGCTTCAGCACGCCCTGGTAGGCGGCCTCGCTGGCCGGCCCCTCTTCGCCGAAGAGGGCGAGTAGCTCGGGGCGGATGCCCCGGCGGATGAGGAAGCGCACCACGGCCACGGCCTCCTCGGCATCACTAGCGCGCAGGTTGAAGACATAGCGGTCCGGCGGGTCGCGCCGCAGCACCTGCGCGCCGCTGAAGGCGCCGAGCAGCACAGTGCGACGCTCCAGCACGAAGGGCACACTGGCCATGGCATTGGCCGCGCCGACGTTGCCGACCAGGGCAAAGACTTTGCGCTTCTCCCAGAGGGCCCGCAGCGCCCCTGGCGTCCGCGCCGGGTCGAGGCCGTCGTCCTCGGGCACCACCGACAGCTTGCGGCCGCGGACGCCGCCCGCCTCGTTGGCCTGGCCGAAGGCGGCCTCGAGGCCAACACGCATCTGCCGGCCGAGTTCCTTGGACGGGCCGCTGAAGGGGGCGGCCAGCCCGAAGAGGATGCTGTCGGCCGTCACCCCCTGCACGGACGGCAGCGCCGGGGCCGGGGCCGGGGCCGGCGCCGTCGCCACCGCCGGCGCGGCGACGGTTGCCGGGGTGGCCACCGGTGCCTCGGGGACGGCCGGCGGGGCGTCCTTCGGCTTGAGGAGGAAGAGGAGGACCAGGGCGGCGATGCCGATGAGGGGGATTCCGCCGAGGATGGCCAGTCCGGTGAGCTTGCGGCCGGAGTCCGCGGCGGCCTCCGCCTCGGCTTCCTCCAGCGGGGTGAGGAGGGGCTCGGCGGCCGCCGGCTGCACGCCCACCGGGCCGGTGTGCACCGGCTGGGTGGCCGGCTCCGGGCAGTAGGCGTCCTCGGTGTGCCAGGTGCCGCAGTCCGGGCAGAGCCGGCCCGACGGCGCACCGGCCGGCAGCGCGTCGTCCCTGGCGCGGGCCGCGCCGCCGGGGGCCGCCACCTCGTCCACGTCGTGCATGCCCTGCAGCAGCACTTCGTTGAGGGGGACGTGGATGCGGCGCATGGGTGGCCGCACGTCCACCTCCACCTCGAAGGAGCCGCGGCGGATGTGCAGCGCCCGGTAGAGGGCTTCCACGCCCACCCGCTCGCCGAAGCGCGCGTCGAGCAGTTCCCCGTCGGCCACGAAGAATTCGCCGCGCCCTTCGGGCAGGTCCGGGGTGGACACGCGGATGGCCACCGTCTTCTTGCTCATGCAGTAGAACTGGATGAGGTCCGGGAAGGAGACGTCGGGAAAATTTCCGACCATGTCAGGCTCCCCAGCGGGGGAAGACGGCACCCCGAGTGTCCCGGGGGGCGGGCGTGTCAGTCAATTGGAGGCTCCCTGGCCGCAGCATGGGCGGCAGCCCTGACGGCGGAGGGTTGGCGTAGCATGCCGGGCTGATGGCCCTCCCCGCGCCCGTGCCGGTTGCCGCCACCATTCCCTACACCCGGAACAGAAGCGAGCGGAACGCCCTCATCTTCGCGGTCGTCACTGGGACCACCATCGAGTGGTACGACTTCTACCTGTACAGCTCGCTCGGCCTGGTGCTGAAGGACCAATTCTTCGCCCGGGGCCTCGGCGCCGACCCCATGCTGCAGATGCTGGCGGTCTACTTCACCGGCTTCGCCGCGCGGCCGCTGGGCGCCCTCTTCTTCGGGCGGCTCGGCGACCTCTACGGGCGAAAGCGCGCCTTCTTCTCCACCCTCCTCTTGATGGGCGCGGCCACCGTCGGCATCGGCTTTCTACCCACCTACGACCAGATTGGCGTCGCCGCGCCCATGCTGCTGGTCTTCCTGCGCGTGCTGCAGGGCTTTGCCCTGGGCGGGGAGTACGGAGGCGCGGCCACCTTCGTCGCCGAAAACGTCCCGGACGCCGAGCGCGGCTTCTACACCAGCTTCGTCCAGCTGACCGCCACCTTGGGCTTCTTCCTCACCCTCGTCGTCCTGCTCGCCATCAAGAGCGGGATGGGGGAGGTCGCCTACAAGGCCTGGGGCTGGCGGTTTGCCTGGGTGGCATCGCTCTTCCTGCTCGGCATCTCCCTGTACGTGCGGCTGCGCCTGAAGGAATCTCCGCTGTGGGAGCGGCTGAAGGCCGAGCGGCGCCTGTCGCGCGACCCGGTGCTGGAGAGCTTCAACCGCACCAACGGCCGCGCCATGCTGCTCGCCCTCTTCGGCGCCACCGCCGGGCAGGGGGTGGTCTGGTACACGGCCCAGTTCTACACCTTCTTCTGGATGCAGGACCGGCTGCACGTCCCGTCCACCATCGCCAGCGCGGTGGTGGCCATCGCGCTTCTGTGCGCGATGCCCTTCTTCATCATCTCCGGGCAGCTGTCGGACCTCGTCGGCCGCAAGAAGCTGATTGTGGGAGGAAACCTCCTCGCCGCCTGTCTCTTCCTTCCGCTCTACAAGGCGATGGCGCTGGCAGCCAACCCGCTCAACCCGGTGCTGCTGTGCTTCGTGGTGTTCCTGCAAGTCCTCCTCGTCACGCTGGTCTACGGCCCGATGGCCGCCTTCCTGGTGGAGCAGTTTCCCGCCCGGGTGCGCTACACCGCTGCGTCGCTGCCCTACCACGTGGGCAACGGCTGGTTCGGCGGGGGCGTCACCTTCTTCGCGGGGCTTTTGGTGAAGAGTACCGGCAACATGTACGCGGGCCTCTGGTTCCCCATCGCCGTGGCCGCCTCCAGCGGCCTCATCGGCCTTTTCTTCCTGAAGGAGACGCGCGAGACGCGCATTTGGGCGGAGGTGGTACCGCAGCGGCGCACGCCCACCGGCTCCACCCCGCGCGTCTAGGGAAAGGCAACCGGGGCCCCCACAGCGTGCAACCCCATGCGTTTTCGGTGGTGTGGGACGTGCGGGCCCTGGACGTGCCCTGGGTAGTGGGGCCCGGCCTCGCCGCGCTGGCCGTCGCCGTGGCGCTGCTGCAGGTGCGGCGGCGCCTGACGGCCGGCCGCGCGCGCACGCGGCTGTTGGCCGCCGCGGTGGTGCTATTTCTCGCCGCCGTGTGGTGGACGGCCGGGGGCCTTGGCGCCTGGCGGGCCGGCGTGGAGCGCCTGCGCAACGGGACGGCCGACTTCGTCGAGGGGACGCTTCAGGTGCCCGACGCCTCGGACGAGGCCTTCAGCGTCGGGCCCCTGTCCTTGCGGCGGGCCCAGGACGCCGTCCTTCCCGCCCGGCACGCCTGCCGCTGGCCGGCCGTCCGGCGCTTCAGCGGCAGCCGCGCGCGCCTGTGGTTTTTCCAAGGGGACGTGCTGCGCCTGGAGGTGGACACCGGCGGCTGACGTTCGCCCGGGGGACGCGCCACCCTAGTGAATGGCCGCGCGCACCGGCAGCCGGCGCAGCAGCGCGGCCTCCGCCTCCAACAGTCCCGCCAGCCGCGTCTGGGCTGCCGCCCCGTGCACGCGCTCGGCCAGCCGGAGAAACAGTCGCTGGTGGCCATCCTCGCTCTGGGCCAGCCGGGCGTAAAACGTCTGGAGCTCCCCGGCGGGCAACCCGGACGCCAGAAGGCCCAGGCGCTCGCAGCTGCGCGCTTCGATGAGGGCGGCCACCAGCAGGCGGTCCAGCTGCCGTTCCCTGGACGACGTCCGCAGCAGTGCTTGCAGCCCCTGGGCGTACGGGTCGCCCGGGTCCCGTCCCAGCGCCAGCCCCCGGCGCTCCAGCCACTGCAGCACCTGGGCCAGGTGCGCCGCCTCCTCGCGCGCCAGGCGGGCCATCTGCGCCGGCAGCCCGGGCACCTCGGGGTAGGCCTGCAGCAAGGAGAGGGCATTGGCGGCGGCCTTCTTCTCGCAGTGCGCGTGGTCCACCAGCACCGCATCCAGGGCGGCCAGCGCACCGGGAAGCCAGTCGGCCGAGGTGGCGACGCGCAGGACGAGGCCCGCGGCCGCGGGCCTCCGTGTCAGGCGGGAGGTGGACATGTCCGTCGGCGGCAGCTCTAGCCCGGGGGCCCGCCGCCCCGCCAGCGGGCAGGCCCCGGGGCGTCTAGGGCGCAAGGCCTGAAAAGCCCTCGACCACCGCGCCGCGGAGCGCGGCCCGGTGCCGCAGCACGGCGGACACGTGGCCCGCCTCCAGCCAGCGCAAGCGGCTGCCCGGCCAGTGTGCGGCCAGCGCCCGGGTGTCCTCCGAGGAGACGTAGCCGTCGCTCCGGCAGCCCACCACCACTGCCGCTTCGGGCCGGACGGGCGCCGGCAGCCGGCGCGCGTCGGCCAGGCCGAAGAGGCGGGCCAGCCGCTCGCGCGCCTTCCCCTCGCCACCGCACGTCCGGCCGAGGGTGCGGAAGTCGACGGAGCGCGAGAGGAGGCCCGCCGTGTAGACGGGCGCCGGCGTCGTGCCGGCGGCGAGCGCCGCCACGGCGAGCGGCCCGGGGGTGAGCGCGGCGACGAGGGCGGCCATGAAGCCGCCCATGCTGTAGCCGGCCACGCCGCGCTGGCGGTAGCCCACCCGGGCCAGAAAGCCGAGGAGGGCCCGGGCCTCCTGCACCATGGCGAGGTTGAGCAGGAGGTGGTCGCTCACCGTCCGCACCGCGGCGCTGCGCTGGCCGAGCGCGCGCCGGAGGCCAGCGAAGGGGTTCTCCAGGAGAAGCAAGTCCACACCGTCCTGGACAAGGGCCCCGTGGATGGCCTGCCGTCGGCCGAAGCCCTCCTCCCGCGAGCCGGCCAGCACCAGGCAGGCACGCGACGACGGGCCGCCCGGGCGCGAGAGCCAGCGGACGTGGGCGGTGGCCACCCCGGGCGGGAGGCCCGCCTGGGGCGAGGGAAACGTCCCGTCGCGCACCAGCAGTCCCATGCGCCCTTCTGCGCTTGGACCCCAGGCCGGTTGGGCCGGCTCCGGCGCGTGGGCAAGAAAAGGCCCGGCCGCCGTCTGCTCCAGCAGCGACGCGTCTCCCCAGCCGTCCTGGAAGAAGGGCCGCCGGCTGGCCTGCCATGCGTAGGCGACGTCCAGCCAGTGCGGACGCGGGGCGGCGGGCGGGCGGGCAACCATCTTCTAGAGAGGCTTCCTAGCGCAGGCGGCCGCGCGTGCCACGGCGGCCGGCGCCGGGCGAGGTACGCTGGGGCGGCAGCCATGGCCAGTCCGCTCGAGCCCGGTGCCCTCAACTTCCGCTGGCTCCTCCGCCTGCGGTGGGGGGCTGCCCTCGGCCAGCTGGCGCTGGTGCTGTCGGCGCAGGCCAGCCTGGGCCTGCGTCTGCCGGTGGGCCCGCTGCTGGCCATCATCGGCGTGGAGCTGCTGAGCAACGCGGCCCTCTCCGCCTGGGCCCGGACGGGCCCGCGGATGTTGGCCTCGGATGACGGAGCGGAGAACGCCATTGCCGCCGTCATGGCGGTGGACTTCGTCCTCCTCACTGTCCTCTTCGCCCTCAGCGGCGGGCCCAACAACCCCTTCAGCGTGCTGTACCTGGTGGAAGTCGCCCTGGCGGCCGTCATGCTGGCGCCCGGGCGCACCTGGGCCCTGATGGGCTTTGCCCTGGCCTGCTTCGGCACCCTCTTCCTCGCCCCGCGGCTTGGCTGGCAGCCCGCCCACGGGCTGTCGCACGAGCAGATGATGGAGCTGCACATCCGAGGCATGTGGGTGGCCTTCGGCGTGGCCTCGGCCTTCATCGTCGTCTTCGTCCAGCGCGTCACCCGCGCCCTCGCCGCGCGCGATGCGGAGCTGCTGGAGGCGCGCACGCAGGCGGCACGGCGCGAGCGCCTCGCCTCGCTAGCCACCCTTGCCGCCGGGGCCGCGCACGAATTGTCCACGCCGCTGTCCACCATCGCCGTGGTGGCCCATGAACTGGAGCGCCAGCTGGCCACCCTCCCCGAGGCGGCAGAGGATGCGCGCCTCATCCGCGACGAGGTGGAGCGCTGCCGGCGCACCCTGTCGCGCATGGCCACCGACGCCGGAGCGCCGGGGGGCGAGCCGAGCGGCCAGGACCCCCTACAGTGCGTGGTGGACGAGGCCCTCGACGGGCTGGCTGGCCGGGAACACGTCCGGGTGGTGGCCCTCGGCGACCTCGGGCGGCGGGCCCCGCTGCTGCCGCTGCGGGCGCTGGGGCGCTCGGCGCAGGCCCTGGTGCGCAATGCGCTGCAGGCCTCCCCGGCCGGAGGCGAGGTGGTGCTGCGGGTGGAGGCCACCGCCGGGGCGCTGCGCGTGGAGGTGATGGACCACGGCACCGGGATTTCGCCCGAGGTGCTGCCAAGGGTGGGGGAACCCTTCTTCACGACGCGTCAGCCGGGGGCCGGCATGGGGCTGGGCGTCTTTCTCGCCCGCAGCCTCTCGGAACAGCTCGGCGGCAGCTTCTCCCTCACCTCGCAGCCTGGCAGCGGGACGCGTGCGGTGGTGCAGGTTCCGCTGGTCGCCTCGGGCGCGTCCCCACCGCAGGCCGAGCTGGCGCCGCCGTGAGTGCCCCCAGCTTCTCCATCCTCCTAGTCGACGACGATGAAGTCTTCCGCAGCCGCCTGGCGCGGGCCCTGCGCGACAGGGGCCATGAAGTACGCAGCGCCGGCAACGCCGAGGAGGCGCTGGCGCTGGCCCAGGCCGAGTCCCCGGAGTACGCGGTGGTGGATTTGAAGATGCCCGGCCGGGGCGGGCTGCACCTTGTTGCTGAACTTAAAGCGCTCGACCCCAACACCTCGGTGGTCGTGCTGACTGGCTACGGCAGCATTGCCACCGCGCTGGAGGCGGTCCGCCGCGGCGCCCTCGACTACCTGGCCAAGCCGCTGGACGCCGATGAGCTGCTGGCCGTCATCGCCCGGGCGGGCGGCGCCCCCGGGCCGCTTCCGGACACGGCGGCCACGCCGACGCTGGCGCGCGCGGAGTGGGAACACATCCAGCGCGTCCTCGCCGACTGCGAGGGCAACGTCAGCGAGGCTGCGCGGCGCCTCGGGCTGCACCGCAAGTCCCTGCAGCGCAAGCTGCACAAGTACCCCCCGGCCCGCTGACTGCCTCCGCGCCCGGGGGGGGCCCGCTGGGGCCCTACAGCAGCTGCTGCAGCGTGGCACGCACCTGCGCTGCGTCCACCTGCACCGGGGCGCGGGGGAGATGGGCCAGGGAGAACTGCTCCACCAGCGCCGCCGCCGGCATGGGCCGTCCGTCCGACAGTCCGGCCCAGCCGGCGAGCAGGCCTACCAGGCGCTCCGGCAAAAGGCGCGCCTCGCGCATTTCGCTGAGGGTGGGCGGTCCGCCGCGCTTGGCCAGCCGCTTGCCGTCCGGCCCCAGCAGCAGGGGCACGTGGGCGTACATCGGCTGGGGAAGGCCAAGGGCGCGCTGCAGCTGGATTTGGCGGGGCGTCGAGCCGAGCAAATCATCGCCCCGCAGCACGTGGGTGACGCCGAGGGCGGCGTCGTCCACGACGACGGCCAGCTGGTAGCTGGGGACGCCGTCGTTGCGGCGCACGACGAAGTCGCCCACCGTCGCCTGCACGTCCTGGACGACGGGGCCTTGCGCGGCGTCGACGAAGCGCACCGGGCCCGCTGCGACGGCAAAGCGCAGGGCTGGCGTCCGGGTGCGGCTGCGCAGCCGGACGTCGGCCGCGTCCAGGCCGGCACACGTGCGCGGGTACACCGGCCCGTCGTCCGCCGCGCCGTGCGGCGCGGTGGCCGCCCGGGCCACCTCGGCGCGGGTGCAGAAGCAGGCATAGACGCGTCCCGGGGAAGCGAGTTGTTCCAGGGCCCGTTGGTAGGCTTCACCCCGCTGGCTTTGGAAGACGACGGGGCCGTCGAAGCGGAGGCCGAGCCAGTCCAGGTCGCGCCGCAGCAGGTCGACCCACTCCGGCCGGCAGCGGGCAGCGTCCAGGTCCTCAATCCGCAGGGCAAACTGGCCGCCCTCGCTTCTGGCCCACAGCCAGCCCAGGAGCGCCGCCCAGGCATTGCCCAGGTGCAGCGGCCCGGTGGGACTGGGGGCGAAGCGGCCGGTGTGGGGGGAGGGCATGGGTGGACGACGGGGCAAGAGTACTGCTCGCCGGTGCCGGTCCGAGGAGGTTAAAGGGGAGTCCCATGCGGTACCTCCACTGCTCCGACGTCCACGTCACCGACAACTACGCCGGTCGGCAGCTGCTCCGGCTGGGCTGGCGAAGGTGGATTGCCATGGCCGAGCTGCAGCTGGGGGGCCGGGCCCGGCGCTTCGCGCAGGCCGAGGAGACCCTGCGGCGCATCGCCCGGGACGCGGGTGGACTGGGCGTGGACCACGTCATCGTCTCCGGGGACCTCACCGCCTACTCCATGCCGGAGGAATTCACCCGCGCCCGGGCGGCCCTCGCCCCGTGGGTGGAAAGCCCCGCCCGGGCCACCGTCATTCCCGGAAACCACGACCGCTACACCCCCGGGGCGCTGGCCAGCCGGCGCTTCGAGCGTAGCTTTGGCCAGCTCATGTCCTCGGACATTCCCGAGCTGGCCGTGGAGGACGGCTTTCCGGTGGTGCGCCTCCTCGGCCAGTACGACGCGGTGGTGGGGCTGTGCTCGGCGCGCGTGCCCCGCTTTCCAGGCATGTCCTTCGGCGTCATCGGCCAGGCGCAGCTGCAGGCGCTGAAGCACCTTTTGGCACACCCGCGCCTGGCCGGCCGGGCGGTGCTGGTGGCCGTGCACCACGCGCCCTTCAAGGCCAATGGACAGCCGGACCGGCCTTCGCACGGACTGGTGGACGCCGAGGAGCTGCTCGCGCTGTTGCCTGGCCCGCGCTTCGCGGTGCTGCACGGCCACATCCACCACCGCTTCCACCACCCGGCGACGGCCGGGCGCCCGCATATTTTCGGTGCCGGCTCCTCCACCGAGGCCGGCGACGAAGGCTACTGGGTGCTGGAGACGGCGGCGGGCCAGCTGTCCAGCGCACGGGCGCTGCGGCCGCAGCCCCTCATGCCCGCAGCAGTGGCCGGTACGGCCTGACGAAGTGGACCCAGCCGCGGGCGTCCACCTCCACCTGCCAGCGCGCCGACAAAAGCAGCGGTCGCGCGCCGTCCAGAAAAGCCGCCAGCAGGGCCGCGGCGCCCATCGGGTCGAGTGACGGACCGCGGAAGGCAACGTGCAGCAGAAGGCCGAGGCGTTCGCTCACGTCCACCGAGGCCACCACCCGGGTGGCGCCGACGCGCCGCTGCAGGTTGACGGGCCGCGCCGAGAGGGCCTCGCCGGGAGCGACGCCCACCCAGTTGGTGGGGTCGAGTGCCTCGGCGACGAGCTCGCGGCCCGCTTCCTTCCAGCTGGTGTGTGCGGAGACTGGCTCCATGGCTAGCTCCGCCATGCCTCAGTCCGCCGGTGGGACGCAAGGCCGGGCCAGGCCTGGAGCGGCCTTGTGCCGCGCACCGCCTTGACTTCAGCCCCTCTCACGGGCCAGCGGCGGCCAGCATCTGCCGCCCCAACTCCCCGGCCGAGCGCACGCAGTCGGCCACCCCGGCCCCCCGGTAGGCGTTGCCACCCAGCCACAAGCCGGGCCAGCGGCTGGCCTGGGCCAGAATGCTCGCCACCCGCTGGGCATGGCCGACGTTGTACTGGGGAATGGCCCGCGGCCAGCGGATGACCTGCGTCAGGGTGGGCGCCCGGCTGACGCCCAGAAGGGCCGACAGCTCGGCGCGGGCGGCTTGCACCAGCCCCTCGTCGTCGCGCGCCAGCAGCTCGGGCCGGTGCGCCCCGCCCAGCAGGACGGTGAGCAGCGTGCCACCCCCGGGGGCGCGGAAGGGAAAGGCCGAGGAGACGTAGAGCGCGCCGAGGATGTCGCGCCGCTCGCGGGGCGGGACGAGGAAGCCGAAGCCCACCGGCTCCGGCTCCAGCGCCGGGCGGTAGCCGAGGTGCACCACCGCCACCGGCACCGTCGGGATGGCGGCGAGCGCCTCGGCCAGCCCGGCGTCGAAGGGGCGCAAAAGACCGGCCGCCTCGGTGGGCGGCAGCGACAGCACCACCCGCGGTGCCTCGACGGTGCCCGACGGCGTCACCACGGACCAGCCGTCTCCACGGCGCTCGAGCGCCAGGGCGGGCGCGTTGAGGCGGACGCGGGTGCCCAGCGCGGCGGCGGCGGCCTTGGACAGCGCGCCCAGGCCGCCGTCCAGGGAAGACAGCTGCACGCGGCCCATGCCCGCCCCCACGCCGCGGCGGCTGCGGATGGCCCCCAGCACCAGGCTGCGGTAGCCGCGCTCCAGCGCCACCAGCCGGGGAAAGGCCGACGCGGCGCTGAGGCGCTCCATGTCCCCGGCCCAGATGCCCGTCTGCAGAGCGTCCACCATGGTGGCGGTGAGGGTGCGGCCGATGTGCCGCCGGGCGAAGCTGCCGAGCGACTCATCGACGTCCGGCGGCCCGCGCCGGCTGAAGGGTTCCAAGAGGAGCCGCAGCTTGGCGCCCCAGGGCAGCACGTCCGAGGTGAACATGGCCGAAGGCGCCGTCGGCAGCTCGCGAAGCCTGCCCCCCAGCACCAGGGAACGTCGGCTGGCGCTGGCGGCCGCCGGGCGCAGCTGAAGGCCCAGCGACGTCGCCAGGGCCGCCACCGCCCCGTCCCGGTCGAGCAGGCTGTTGGGGCCCGTCTCCAGAAGGAAGCCGTCGCGCTCCAGCGTCCGGGCGGTCCCCCCGGGGGTGCTGTCCGCCTCGAGCACCGTCACTGGCACCTCGGCGCGGTGCAGAAGGAGCGCCAGCGACAGTCCGGAGATGCCCCCGCCCACCACCACCGTCGGCCGCTGCTGCGCCATGGCCTTGCTCGCCTCCTCAGGGGTACAGCTGCTGAAGCGTCCAGGGGGCGTCCGGCCCCGGTCGGCTGAAGACGTCTCGCTCGTGCAGGCGGCTGTCGCGCCCGACCCAGAACTCGATGTGGTCCGGGACGAGACGGTAGCCCCCCCAGTGGGGTGGCCGGGGGATGGGCTCTCCCCGGTACCGCGCCTCCACCTCGGCCACCCGCGTCTCCAGCGTGGCGCGGCTGGGCAACGGTGCGCTCTGCGAGGAGGCCCATGCCCCCACCTGGCTGCCCCGCGGACGCGTGGCGAAGTAGCTGTCCGCCTCCTCCGCCGACACCGGGTGCGCCAGGCCCTCCACCCGCACCTGGCGGCCCAAGGGGCTGAAGTGGAAGGTAAGCGCGGCCGCCGGCTGGGTGGCCAGCTCGCGGCCCTTCCGGGACTCGAGGTTGGTGTAGAAGACGAAGCCCTTCGCGTCGAAGCCCTTCAGCAGCACCACCCGGGCGCTGGGTCGGCCGTCTGGACCCACCGTGGACAGCACCATCGCGTTGGGGTCCACCGCGATGGCCTTCACCGCTTCGCCATACCAGGCGGCGAAGCGGGCAAATGGGTCGTTCATGGCGGCAGCAACCATAGCGTCAGCGGCCTTCAGGATGCGCCGCCAAGACGGGGGATGTTCCACCCCCGCCACACGGACACCAGGCGCAGCCCGGTGGCTGCGGTGAAGCCCACGGCGCCGGACACCTCCGGCCCGACGCCCAGGCGGCCCAAGCCGACGTAGAGGACGCTGCCCAACAGGGCTGCGGTGGCATACACCTCGCGCTGGAAGATGACGGGCGCATCCCCGGCGAGGACGTCCCGGAGGATGCCGCCGCCCACCGCCGTGACGACGCCCACCAGCACCGTGGGCAGTGGGCTGAGACCCGCCTGGGAGGCCCGAATGCAGCCGATGACGGCGTACAGGCCGAGGCCCGCGGCGTCCACCACCACCAGGGCGGGAAGCACCCGCCGCACGTGCCGCTCGAAGAAGTAGCCGATGACGGCCGCGGCAATGACGATGAGCAGGTAGGTGGGGTTGGCCAGCGCCACCGGAAGCCCCCGCTGCAGCAGCACGTCGCGCAAGAGGCCTCCACCGAGGCCCGCCACCAAGGTGAGGAAGGCGAGGCCGCCGACGTCAAAGCGCTTCTGGCTGGCCAAGAGCGCGCCGCTCAGGCCGGAGGCAAGGACCGCGGACAGGTCGATGACTTCGGTGATGGAGGCGCTCATCTGCACGTCGGGCCCCGTACCTTAGACGAAGAGGGGTTGACGCCGGGCCTCCGCTCGGGCGACTCCACGCTAGCGTGCGCATCCTCTTCCTGGCCTCCGAGGTGGCGCCCTTCAGCAAGACCGGTGGACTGGGCGACGTGGCCAAGGCGCTGCCAGCCGCGCTGGCCCGCGACGGTCATGAAGTGCGCGTCGTCACGCCCCTCTACGCCGGCGTGCGCGGGGACCTCGCACCGACGGAGGTGACGCTGCGCCTCCGCTTTCCCTTCGGCGTCGAGACGGCGCGCGTGGCGGCGGCCCGGGCGGGCCCGCGCCACGAGGTGTGGTTCATCGACCACCCGGGCTACTACCGGCGACCGACCCTCTATGGGACCGCCTGGGACGAGCATCGCCGCTTCGGCTTCTTCTCGGTGGCCGCGCTGCAAGCGGCCCAGCGGATGGGCTTTGCCCCGGACGTCATCCACCTCAACGACTGGCAATGCGGGCTCGCCGCGGTGGCCCTGCAGGGCCGCTTCGCCGCCACGGCGCTCGGGTCCGCCCCGTCCGTCTTCACCATCCACAACCTGGCCTACCAGGGCAACTTCCCGAAGTCGGTGATGGATGACCTCGGGTTGCCCTGGGGCAGCTTCCACGCCGACGGCCTCGAGTTTTACGACACCATCAACTTCATGAAAGCGGGCATCACCAGCGCCGACGCCATCACCACCGTCAGCCCCCGCTACGCCCAGGAGATTCAGACGCAGGAGTACGGCTGCATGCTGGAGGGCGTCCTGCAGGCCCGCGCCGACCGCCTCACCGGCATCCTCAACGGCATCGATGAGGAGGAGTGGGACCCGGCCCGAGACCCCCTTTTGCCCGCCCGCTACGACGCCTCCGACTTCGCCGGCAAGGCCGTCTGCAAGGCCGCGCTGCGCCGCCGCTTCGGGCTTCCCGACCCGGACCGGCTCTCTGCCCGGCCGCTCTTCACGCTGGTGAGCCGGCTGACGACGCAGAAGGGCATCGACCTCACTCTCGCCGCGGTGCCGTGGCTGGTCTCCACGTCGGAGGCGGAGGTGGTGCTGCTCGGCAACGGGGACGAGCACTACGAGGGGGGCCTGCGCGCCCTGGCTGCACGGTTCCCGGGACGGGTGGCGGTGCACATCGGCTTCGACAACGCGCTGTCCCACCTGGTGGAGGCGGGCGGGGACTTCTTCCTCATGCCGTCGCGGTATGAGCCGTGTGGCCTCAACCAGATGTATTCGCTGCGCTACGGGACGGTGCCCATCGTCCGCGCTACCGGCGGACTGGATGACACGGTGACGGACGCGTCGCTTCCGGGCGGAGACGGCCTCAAGTTCGAGCACCTGCAGCCCGATGCGCTCGCCTGGGCCATGGGGCGCGCCCTGGACGTGTGGCGGCGTCCCGACGTGCTGGACGGGCTCCGCCGGCGCGGCATGGCCAAGGACTTCTCCTGGCCCGCCTCGGCGGCGCGGTACGAGCAGCTGTACGCCTCGCTCCTGGGGTGAGCGCCCCGGCCGCTGAGGAACTCCCCAAGCCCTCGGCACCTGGAAGGGTCGACGCACACCCGCTCGGCGCTGGCGGCCATGTCCACGCGGGCGCTAGTGTCGGCGCGAGCGGCAACGGCCCGCTTGGATTCAGGAGCGCTGAGCGCATGGTCTGGTGGCTGTGGGTCCTCCTCGGGCTCGGGCTGTTGAGCTTCGAGGTCCTGACGCCGGGAGGCTTCTTCGCCGTCTTCTTCGGCCTGGCGGCGCTCTTGGTCGGAGCGCTCACCGGCCTGGAGCTGTCCGGTCCGCCCTGGCTGCAATGGCTGCTCTTCTCGGGCCTCTCGGTGGCCCAGGTCCTCCTGCTGCGGCCGCCGCTGCTGTCGCGCGTGAGGGCGGCCCCCAGGTCGCTTCCGCCCATCGACTCGCTGGTCGGCGAGGTGGCCATCCTGCTGGAGGACCTTCCACCCGGCGCAGTCGGGAAGGCCGAGCTGCGCGGCAGCGGCTGGACGGCACGGAGCGCGGAGGCCAAGACGCTGGCCAAGGGCGCGCGCTGCCGGGTCGAGCGGGTGGAGGGATTCACGCTCTGGCTGCGTCCAGAGACCTTGAAGGAGTGGGGACGATGACCACGGGACTTCTGGTGGTGGCGGTGATTGCGGCGGTGGTGTTTCTTACCCTCGCCAAGACGGCGGTGGTGGTGCCGCAGCAACAGGCCTTCGTTGTCGAGAGGCTGGGCAAGTACCACGCCACTCTCAGCGCCGGTTTCCACCTGCTGGCGCCCTTCTTCGATGCCATCCGCTACCGGCACTCGCTGAAGGAGACCGCGGTCGACATCCCGGAACAAATCTGCATCACCCGCGACAACGTCCAGGTGGCGGTGGACGGCGTCCTGTACCTGAAAGTCATGGACGCCGAGCGCGCCAGCTACGGGGTGGCCCAGTACCTGTTCGCCATCAGCCAGCTCGCGCAGACCAACCTGCGTAGCGAGGTGGGGAAAATCGAGCTCGACCGCACGTTCGAGGAACGCACCCACATCAACATGATGGTGGTGAGTGAGCTGGACAAGGCGTCCGAGCCCTGGGGCGTGAAGGTGCTCCGCTACGAAATCAAGAACATCACCCCTCCACGGGACGTCCTGGCGGCGATGGAGAAGCAGATGCGCGCCGAGCGGGAGAAGCGCGCCGTCATCCTCACCTCCGAAGGGTCCCGGGACGCCGCCATCAACAACGCCGAGGGCGAGAAGCAGCAGACCATCAAGGCCTCGGAGGCGAAGAAGCAGCAGTCCATCAACGAGGCGGAAGGGGCCGCCCGCGCCATCCTGTCCATTGCCGAGGCGACGGCGGAGAGCATTCGCAAGGTGGCCGATGCCATCACCGTCCCGGGGGGCTTCGAGGCCGTCCGGCTGCGCGTCGCCGAGCAGTACGTGAACAAGTTTGGCGAGCTGGCCAAGGCCAGCAACACCCTGGTGCTGCCGGCGAACGCCGCCGACGTCGGCTCGATGATTGCCCTCGCCATGAATGTGCTGAAGACGACCGGCGGCTCGGGCGGCCGGGACTCCTGACCCAAGGCCCACCGGCCGCTGGGGGCCAGCGCCGCCAATTGCCGGCCCAGCGACGGCCGGTCGGGATAGTCTCCTCCTCCGTGCCGCTGGAACGGGAGCTCGGGGGCTACGAGATTGTCGGCCGCCTCGCCGTGGGGGGCATGGCCGAGGTCTACCAGGCGCGCGCGCTGGCCGGCACCCAGCGCAGCGAGGGCGAACCCGACGAGGTGGTGCTGAAGCGGCTGCTGCCCAGCTACCGCAACGACGGCGGCTACGTGAAGCACTTCATCGACGAGGCGAAGCTGGCCGTGCGGTTTCAGCACCCGCACCTGGTGCGCACCTACCGCTGCTTCAAGGCGGGCCAGGACTACCTCATGGTGCAGGAGCTGGTCCCTGGCCGGAGCCTGGCCTACTTCCTCCAACTGCTGATTGACGCGGGCACGCCGATGCCCGTGCCCGCGGCCTGCTACGTGGTGTGGTGCGTCCTCGATGCGCTCGACTACCTGCACGGCGGGGCGGGGGCCACCCCGCCGGTGCCGGTCCTACACCGGGACGTCAACCCGGCCAACGTGCTGCTCAGTGTGAGCGGCGAGGTCAAGCTGACGGACTTCGGGGTGGCAGAGATGGAAGGCCAGCCGCGGGGCGAAAGCGGCGCGCTGCGCGGCACCATCGCCTACATGAGTCCGGAGCAGGTGCTGGGGGAGGCGCCGGACGCGCGCAGCGACCTCTATTCGGCTGGCATTCTCCTCTGGGAGCTGCTGGCCAACCGGCGGCTGTTCTCCGGCAAGAGTGACGTGGAGCTGCTGCACCGCGTTCGCGATGCGCGCGTTCCGGTGCTGGACACCGTGCGGACGGGGCTTCCGGACTACCTGGTGCGGGTGGTCCGCCAGGCGCTCTTCGCGGACAGAAGCCGCCGCTTCCAGACGGCGGCCGACTTCATGCGCGCACTGCAGGTGGCGGCGCAGCGCAACGGCTGGCCGCTCTCGGTGGAGTCCCTCAACCCCCTGTTGGGTCGCTGAGGCCACCCGAGGCTGGGCGCACGACGTCCGTCCAGACGACGAAGCCCTTCAGGGGGGCGACGGACGCGCCTTCCAACATTTCCTCGCCCCGCGAGGCGGGAGGCGGGCATTTTCTTGTGCCCTAGCTTTTGCCATCGCCGACGCTGGCGGGGGCTGCCGGCGTGCCGACTGGCGCCTTGGGACGTGCCACCCGGACGCGGTCCAGCCGCTGGCCCTTCTTCGAGGCCACGGTGAATTGCAGGCCGTCCAGGGTGAAGCGGTCGCCGACCTCCGGGATGGCGCCCGCCACCGAACTCAAGTACCCGCCCAAGGTGCCGTACTCCCCCTCCGGCAGCGGCGTTCCGAAGGCCTGGGCAAACGCCTCGACGTCCATCCCCGCGTCGACGAGGCAGGAGCCGTCGGGCTGCTTCTCCAGCAGCGTCTCCTGGACGGAGAACTCGTCGCCGATGTCCCCGACAATTTCCCGGAGGATGTCCTCCAGGGTGACGATGCCCATGAAGCCCCCGTACTCATCCACCACCATCGCCATGTGGATGCGGCGGCCCTGCATCTCGCGCAGCAGGTCACCCACGGGCTTCAGCCACGGCACGAAGACGGCTGGGCGGATGATGTCGGACAGCACGATGAGCTCCGGATGCTGCAGCAGCGGCACCAGGTCCCGGGAGTGAAGGACGCCCACCACGCGGTCGATGTCGTCCTTGAAGACGGGAAGCCGGCTGTGGTTTTCCTCGGCCAGGATGCGCAGCACCTCGAGGGGCGGCGTCGTCAGCGGCACTGCCACCACGTCGGTGCGTGGCACCATGACGTCGCGGCAGACCTTGTCCGACAGCTCGAAGACGCTCCGGATGAGACGCGGGGCGCTGGCGTCCACCTCGTGTTGCTCGGCCTGCACGGTGAGCATCCGCTCCAGTTCCTCCAGCGGGGGGGGCGGCCGCTCGAATCGCACCAGTACGCCAAACGGCGCCGCCAGCAGGTTGACCAGCACCAGCATCCCGCGGCCGATGGGCCCTAGGACGGCAGCGAAAGCGCTGGTGAAGCCCGACAGCCGCATCGCCCACACCTCGGGCGCACTGGCCGCCAGGGCCCGGGCCGTGACTTCCACCATGGTGGCCAAAAGCCCAACCAGAAGCACGCCCAGCAGCGGCGCTCCGAGGCTCAGCCAGGCGGATTCGCCGAAGCGCTCGAGGTGCACCATCGACGGCGGGGCCAGGGCACCCACGCCCGCGGCGAGAAAGCCGCTGAGCACCATCCCCATCCTCACCGCGGCCGCGGTGGACTCGCGGTTCGTCTTCAGCCGCAGCACCCGGGCGCCCCGCCGGCCGGCCTCCGTGGCCAGTTGGTGCGCACGCAAGTCCGAGACACCGGAAAGCGCCGCCTCGGCGCCACCGAGCAGCGCGCGCACGAAGAGGAGCCCGAAGCAGCCGAGCCACAGCGCCCAGGACGTCATCCCCATCTGTCTACCGCGGGCCGCCCCTGGCGCGCTCCCGGACGCGCTAAGTCATTGAAGTCACAAGGAGTCCCACCCGGGAGAACCGTCCGGCCGCCCCGCGGCACCCAAGGTGGCGGACCGCCCTGCTTTCGCCGCCGTCGCCACGCTGCGGGCCTTTCCCCAAGGGGGGCCGTCCGCGCCCTCGGCGTCGGAGGAGGTGCCTCGGCGCGCTGTCCACCGCCGTCCGCGGGCACGTTCCGGCGCGCCGCACAGGGTGGACGGTCCGCTCCGTGCTTGATAGAGGCCAAAGCATGGTGGCTCGGGTGTACATCACGCTGAAACCCGGCGTCCTCGACCCGGCGGGGAAGGCTGTGCAGAACTCGCTGCACACCTTGGGCTTCCCGGACGTGCATTCGGTCCGGCTTGGCAAGTACGTCGAGGTGCAGCTTCCCGACGGGGACCCGGCCGCCGCGCGGGCCCAGGTCGAGGACATGTGCAAGAAGCTGCTCGCCAACACCGTGGTGGAGAACTACCGCGTGGAGTTCGCGGGCTAGCGCATGAAGGTCGGCGTCGTCGTCTTCCCCGGTAGCAACTGCGACGAGGACGCCCTGCACGTGGTGCGGGACGTCTTTGGACACCAGGCGCGGCTCCTCTGGCACAAGGACCGGGACCTGCACGGCAGCGACTACGTCATCCTCCCGGGCGGATTCAGCTACGGGGACTACCTGCGCTGCGGCGCCATCGCCCGCTTCTCCCCGGTGATGGAGGAGGTGGCCGCTTTCGCCAAGCGGGGCGGGCCGGTGCTGGGCATCTGCAACGGCTTTCAAATTCTCACCGAGGCGGGGCTGCTGCCCGGGGCGCTCCTGCAGAACGCCGGCCAGCACTTCCTCTGCCGCGACGTCCTCGTCCGCGCCGAGGGGCATGCCAGCCGCTTCACCACCGGGCTGTCTCGCACCGCGAGCTTCCGGCTTCCCATCGCCCACATGGACGGCCGCTACTTCATCGACGAGGGGGGCCGACAGCGGCTGGAGGACGCCGGGCAGGTGGCCTTTCGCTACGTCGACGACAACCCCAACGGCTCCCTCACCGCCATCGCCGGCGTGGTGAACGTGGCCGGTAACGTGCTCGGGCTGATGCCACACCCCGAGCGCAACGCCGAATCCCTGCTCGGGAACCTCGACGGCCGCACCGTCTTCGCGGCGCTGCTGGGAGCCGCATAGCCATGGCGCATTCTCCGGACGTCATTGCGAAGCACGGGCTGACCGCCGGCGAGTACGCCCGCATCTGCCAGCACCTCGGGCGGGAACCGAACCTGCTCGAGCTGGGCATCTTCTCGGTGATGTGGAGCGAGCACTGCTCCTACAAGTCCTCGCGCCGCTACCTGAAGGGCTTCCCCACCACCGGGCCCCACGTGCTGCTCGGCCCGGGAGAGAACGCAGGCGTGGTGGACATCGGCGACGGCATGGCGGCGGCCTTCAAGATGGAGAGCCACAACCACCCGAGCTACATCGAGCCCTACCAGGGGGCGGCCACCGGCGTCGGGGGGATTCTGCGCGACGTCTTCACCATGGGCGCGCGGCCCATCGCCAGCCTCAACTCGCTCCGCTTCGGTGACCCCTCCCATCCCAAGACGGCCTGGCTTCTGGCCGGCGTCGTGCGGGGCATCGGCGGCTACGGCAACTGCATTGGCGTCCCCACCGTGGGCGGCGAGGTGGCCTTCGACAAGAGCTACAACGGCAATTGCCTGGTGAATGCCTTCACCGTCGGCGTTCTTCCCAAGAACAAAATCTTCAAGGGGACGGCGAGCGGCGTCGGCAACCCCATCCTCTACGTCGGCAGCAAGACCGGCCGGGACGGCATCCACGGGGCCACCATGGCCTCGGCGGAGTTTGGCGAAGACTCCGAGCACAAGCGTCCCACCGTCCAGGTGGGGGACCCCTTCACCGAGAAGCTGCTGCTGGAGGCCTGCCTCGAGCTGTTCCAGACCGACGCCCTGGTCGGCATCCAGGACATGGGCGCCGCCGGGCTAACGTCTTCCTCGGTGGAGATGGCCGGGCGCGCCGGAAGCGGCGTGGAGCTGGACGTGGCCAAGGTGCCCCGCCGCGAGGAGGGGATGACGCCCTACGAGGTGATGCTGTCGGAGAGCCAGGAGCGGATGCTCCTCGTCGCCGAGGCGGGCCGCGAACCCGAGGTACTCGCCATCTTCCACAAATGGGACCTGGACGCGGCCGTCATCGGTCGCGTCACGGACGACGGGCGGGTGCGCATCCTGGAAGGCGGGGTGGAGGTGGCCAACCTGCCGGTGAAGCCGCTCACCGACGAGGCGCCCCAATACGAGCGGCCCACCCGCGCGCCGGAGTGGCTCCCCGCACTGCAGGCCTTCGACCCATTGTCGCTCCCCCCACCCAAGGACCTCGGCGAGGCGTTGCTGGCCCTGCTGGCCCGGCCCACCATCGCCAGCAAGGAGTGGGTGTTCGGCCAGTACGACCACACCGTGCGGCTGGGCGCGGCGGTGCTCCCCGGAAAGGGAGACGCGGCCGTGGTGCGGGTGGAGCGCTCGGAGAAGGGCCTTGCGATGAGCGTCGACTGCAACGCGCGCTTCGTCTTCCTGGACCCGTATGAGGGGGCCCGCCTGGCGGTGGCCGAGTGCACGCGGAATGTCGCCTGCGGTGGCGGCGAGCCGCTCGGGCTGACCGACTGTCTCAACTTCGGCAACCCGGAGCGGCCCGACATCATGTGGCAATTTGCCGAGGCCACCCGCGGCTTGGCCGCCGCGTGCCGCGAGCTGGACGTCCCGGTGGTGAGCGGCAACGTCAGCCTCTACAACGAGACGGACGGCGAGGCGATTCTCCCCACCCCCACCGTGGCGGTGGTGGGCCTGTTGCGCGACGTCACCAAGACGGTGGGCCTCGCTTTCCGCCGCGCGGGTGACCTGGTCGCCGTCCTGGGCGAGACGCGCGGGGAACTCGGTGGCAGCGAGTGGCTGCTGGCCTTCCATGACAAGCTCGCCGGTCGCCCTCCCCGGCTGGACGTGGCGGCGGAGAAGCGTCTCCAGCAAGTGGTGCGACAACTCATTGTCTCCGGCGCCCTGGCCAGCGCGCATGACACCAGCGAGGGCGGCGTGGCCGTCGCGCTGGCCGAGTGCTGCATGGCCGACCTGGACGCCTCCTTCGGTGCGACGCTGCAGCTGTCCCCGGGCAGCGTGGCGCCGCACGCCTACCTCTTCGGCGAGGACGCGAGCCGGGTGGTGGTGTCCTTCTCTGCGCCCTTCCAGGCGGAGGTGGCCGCCGCCTGCGCCGCCGCCGGCGTGCCGTGCGCCGTCCTGGGGGTGGTGGGTGGCGACCGGTTGACGCTTCCTGGGCTGCTCGACGTCAGTGTCGCTCAGCTTAGCCGCGCCTGGCGCAGCGGCGTCCCGGCGCTGATGAAGCAACCGGGGCTGTGAGAGATACTCGCTGGTGGCAGGCATGACTGCTCCGGTCACCCTCACGCACCTGTCCGTCTACCCGGTGAAGTCCTGCCGCGGCATCTCCGTCGGCGCGGCCACCCTGGACCGGTGGGGCCTGCAGCATGACCGCAACTGGATGGTGGTCGACGCGGACGGCCGCTTCATCTCTCAGAGGACGCACCCCCGCCTGGCCCTCGTCGAGCCGGCGCTGGGGCGGGAGCTGATGACGCTGCGCGCCCCCGACATGCCGGTGCTCGAGCTCCCCGCCAGCGGCCGGGCCGGCCCGGAGCGGATGGTTTCCATTTGGGAGGACAGCTGTCGTGCCCTCGACCAGGGCGATGCGGCGGCGGAGTGGTTCTCGCGCTGTCTCGGCCAACCGGCCCGCCTGGTGCGCATTGGCGCCGGCTTCGCGCGCGCGGTGCCGCAGGCCCGCTACCCAGCCGGGGCGGACGTCTCCTTCGCCGACGCGTTCCCGGTGCTGCTTCTGTCGGTCGCCTCGCTGGGCGCCCTCAACGCCCGACTGGCCACGCCCGTCCCCATGAATCGCTTTCGCCCCAACCTCGTCATCGACGGCTGCCCGGAATTCGCCGAGGACAGCTGGCGGCACCTGCGCATTGGGGGGGTGGAGTTTCAAGTGGTGAGCGCCTGCAAGCGCTGCGTCATCACCACCGTCGACCAGTCGACGGGCACCCCGGGGACGGAGCCGTTGGCCACCCTGGCCACCTTTCGCCGCGACGCCGAGGGCAGCGTCGTCTTTGGCCGCAACGTCGTCCACCAGGGGGTCGGCACCCTGCGGGTGGGAGACGCAGTGCAAGTCCTCGCCTGAAAAAGCCCGTGGGGGGCGCCCGCTGACCTTCGCGGACGCCCCGCCAGGCCCCGCCCGCGCTTTTAGTGCCAGATTTTCTTCCACCAGGCCGGGTCACTGGCCGGGGGCGCGTCGGGACCCATCTGCTGTCGGATGTCCGACAGCGACCAGCCGGTGAGGTCGGCCAGCGTCTGTGCCTCCCTGGTGTGCCGTTCCACGAGGCTGCGCCGGTACTCGTCGGCGGCCGGGCAGTCCATGGCACCCTTATAGGCGTGCTGCAGGATATAGCGGGCCTGGAAGTTGCCGCGGTCGGCGGTCTCCTGGAAGACGAGGTCCTCGGGGAAGTGTGAAGCGTCGTACCGCACGTGCAGCCGGGTGAGCTGGACGTTCACCGCGCCCCCCATCCGGCGCATGTAGCCGGGCGGCACCGGCTTGCTCGCATCGTCGAGCCAGAAGACGCCAAGCTGCTGGAGTTCCTCCCGGGACAGCGGCTGCGCCGCACACGGGTCACACCAGCCCATGTTCCAGCTGTACTCGGTGAAGAGCGACCGGCCACCTTCCCTGTTCAGCGCCTGGGCGAAGGCGGCCTTGTAGAACTTGCCGAACTCGTCCTTCACGTACTCGGGCAGGTTGACGTCCGAGGGGACGCGGGTGGTGCGGTAGTTGACCGACTCCACCCGGCCCTGGCGGCTCAGCGCGTACACCACCATGTCCTGGGGCCCGCGCGCGTTGGCCATGCCCAAGCGGATGGGCAGCATGAACTTCCTCGACTCATACGCAATCTGCAGCGGCCGCAGGTACTGCATGCCGGTGGCCGCCTGCTCCTTGAGATTCACCTTGGCCACGAAGAACTTCATGTCCTGGCGGATGTACGGCTGGAGCGCGGCCGAGGCCCGTTCCGGGATGCGGTAGCCATTCTGCTTGAGCCACGTCTCGAGCCCGGAGGACTCCTTGGCCGAGAGGATGAGGATGTCGTACTCGCCCACCGTGTACCGGGCCTCGATGGTGACGCCGAGCGCGCTGTCACTCGTCGCCTCCCGCTGGGCGGCCGCCTTCGCCGCCGGGGCGCCCGCACTCCTGGCCATGTCCATGGCCATGGGTGGCCGGCAGGGGTCCGCGTCGAAGTACTCCACCAGCCGCGGGGCGGAGTACGCATCCAGGTGCTCGAGCAGCTTGCGGTCGCCGATGTGGATTTGCTCCTTCTGGAGCACGCTCGGGACGGGCACCACCAGGGCGAACTCGCTGAGCGGCCCCTGGTAGTCGTTGCTCATGGTGAGCACCGTGCGGTCTCCATCGCGGACGAGCGCCACCTGGGAGGCGTCGTTGAAGAGCTGGGTGTCCGCCTTCCCCACGTAGAAGCCACAGAAGGCATGCGCGGGCAGGGCGGTGAGGGCGACGAGGGCGATGAGTGCCGGGACGAGGGGGCGGACGAAACGCACGGTGCGGCCTTGGGTGAGGGGCCCGGTGGGCCATTGAAAGCGAGACGCTGGCCAGAGCCCGTCGAGGACGGGCACCAGCGGGGAAAGCAACAGGAGCGCCCAGATGGGCGAATTCATCACCCACAGCTGGTGCTGCAGGAAGAAGGCGAGGCAGGCCACGGCGATGCCGAGGCCCACCCGCGCACCGCGGCGGTCCGGCGTCGTCTTCGGGTCAGAAATCATGAAGAATGTGAAGAGGATGAGGCTTCCCACCGAGAGCTGGTGCAGCAGGACGGGCGCCGGCTGTCCGAGGAAGAGCACCCGGGCGGCCTTCAGGAGCACCCAGGAGCCGAGAAAGGCGAGGCTCACGTCCGTGCGGAACGCGCGGTGCGTCACCGCGAGCCCGAGTGCCAGGAGCCAGGCGAGGAGGATGCCCCACTCGCCCCACTGTGCCGGCGAGCACCAGGCGTGGCCGGTCAGGAGGATGGCCACGGTGAGGCCCAGGTTGGCGGGATTGAAGACGTGCTTGCCGCGGAACCGGAGGAGGAACTTCGAGGAGATGGCGACCACCGCCGCCAGCGGCGCCACCCAGAAGGTGTCGGTGCGCAGCAACAGCGACAGCCCCAGGGCGGTGATGAGCGGCGACAGGTAGCCGCTGCCAGGTCGGCCCAAAAGGCGCTCGCACAGCCACTGGGTCGCGCAGGTGGTGGCCAGCAGCACGGGCGGCATCCACATCTCCATTTGGAAGCCCAAGGTGCAGAAGCCCAGCACGAGGAAGGTGCCGAGGAACGCCACCTGAAGGACGCGGGGGTCAGACGGGGCGAGGCGGGCGAGGGTGCTCATGGCTGTCTCTTTCAACGCAGCCGGCTGGGAAAGGATCTGGTACCGTCCGCAGCCGTCATGGCGACCCTCAAAGTGACTGACGTCCGCTTCGGAGACCAGGTGTTCCTCGAAGAGGGGGGCACCACGTTCGGGGCGGTGCGGGACATCCGGACCAGCCCCCACCCCACGCTGGTGGTGAACGTGGAGGGGACGGGAGACATGACCATCCCCTTCCACGCCGTCCGGGCCGTCCACGACGGGAAGGTCATCGTCGATGCGAGCCGCATCGACGACACGCTGCGGCGAGCCATCCGCCACGCGCACGACCGGGAAGAGCCGGGTCTGTAGGGCCCCGGCCCCCCGGCTTTTAGCGCCCGGCCCCGCCGTCGCGAGCCGCGCCTTGGGCGCGCGCGGCGGCTTCTAGCTGCTCAAGACGCGGTTGCAGGGCAGCGCGCAGGTAGGGACGGCGCCGCAGCTGCTCCTCGAGCCAGTCGGCGACCTGCGCCACGTCGCGCGTCTTCAGCAATTCGTCCACGTGTCGCTTGGCCCCCTGCACGGCGACGTTGCGCAGGTGCGGGTCGTCCGGGTCGCGGGACAGGCGGGTATCCGCTTCCTCCAGCGCCTCGAAGGGCTTGCCCGCCTGCAGGAGCGCCAGCGCACGGCTCTGCGTCACCCGCGCCGAGAGGAGCCCGCGCACTCCAAAGGCGAGCAGGGTGGCCAGCACCAAGGCAGCCACCACCACCCAGCGAGCCCCCGGACTCTCGCGGCGGGGGGAAGGCTGAAAGCGCGTCACGGTGCCTTGCTGTCTAACGCGTCGCCGGGCGCCGCGTCAGCCCGCCTGCAGCGTCTGAAATACGCCCTCCAGGGAGGGCCCCTCCACCGCGCCGGCCAGCTCAGCCAGGAAGCGGCGACGTGGCCACGGCTCGGCGCCGAAGCGCGCCAGGTGCTCGGTCTCCACCTGGCAGTCGATGAGGCGGCAGCCCGCGGCGAAGAGGGCACCGGCCAGCGTCACGAACGCCACCTTGGAGGCGTCCGGCGCATGGCTGAACATGCTCTCCCCGAAGAAGACGCTGCCCAGCGCGACGCCGTACAGACCGCCGACGAGCTCGGGTCCCTGCCAGGCCTCGACCGAGTGCGCGATGCCGAGTCGGTGGAGCGCCTCATAGGCGGTGCGCATCTCGGGGGTAATCCACGTTCCGTCCTGTCCGGGGCGCGGGGTCTCGGCACACGCCTGGAGCACGCGCCCGAAGGCGCTGTCTGCCCGGACGACGAAAGCCCCCCGGCGAAGCGTCCTGCGCAGACTCCGCGGCAGGTGAAGCTTGCCCGCCGGCAGCACGAAGCGGGGGTCCGGCGAATGCCAGAGGACGGGCTGCCCCGGGGCGTACCAGGGGAAAATCCCGCGGTGGTAGGCCGCCACCAGGCGTCGGGGCGTCAGCGTTCCGCCCACTGCGAGCAGACCGCTTCTGTCCGCCGCCTCCGGGGGCGGAAACGCCTCCTCGTCGTCGCCGAGCAGGAAGACGGTCACCGCAGCGAACTGCTACCATGGTTTGGAGGCCAAGCCGGTGCCCAGAGCCCCCCTCGACCTCAACCGCGCCATCCGAGAGCTCCTGACCGACGTTTCCGTCCGGATGCACGAGTTCTCCCACGTCCAGCCCGAGCGCATCCTGGTGGTCGCCGGGGAAGCCCGGCGCGCCTCCCGGGGAAGCGTCAAGCCCCTGGCCTTCGCCGGCGGGAAAAGCCGGGACACCACGGGGTTGCGCAAGCCGGTGGTGCGCCTGCACGGTCGGCGCATGCTGTACTGCATCACGCTGCGACCGCTCTTCTTCCGGGCCTCGACGCCCGAGGCGCGCATCGAGACGCTGCTGCATGAACTCTTCCACGTGAGTGCCGCCTTCGACGGCACGCTGGACGCGTCCCGGCGCCACGCCTGCATCGGCGGCGCCTTCCGGAAACGGTTTCGGCCCCTCGTCCGCCGCTACCTGCGGCGGTGCCCACCGGAGGTCCGGGCGGCGTTCGCCCACCGGGGCCCGGTGCGGGTCCTCCAGTGGCTGGAGCGGCCGCCGGCCTTCCACGTCCCGCGGCCGAGCAAGAATCGCCGCCGTTACACCGAAGAACAGCTCTTCGTGTCAACCATGGAATTCATTACAAAGCCGCGTAAGCGCCGTCCCGCGGTGCACTGACGCCCGCTCAGCCTGGGGGGGTGGACGGCTACCCCACGGGGGAAAAACCGGGCGGGACCTCGGGCTGGCCTCAGGGTAGTCTCCGTCGCCGTGTCGTTAGCTCCTGGGACCCCGGTCGGCCGCTACGTCGTGCGGCGGAAGCTTGCCGAAGGCGGGATGGCAGAGATTTTTCTCGCCGCTTCCCGCGGTCCCGAGGGGTTCGAGAAGGAAGTGGTCATCAAGCGCATCCGCTCGGCGCTGGCCGATGACCCAAGCTTCGTGCAGATGTTCATCGCCGAGGCGCGGGTGGCCAGCAAGCTCAACCACCCCAACATCGTCCACATCTTCGACTTCGACCAGCACAGCGACAGCTACTACCTGGCGATGGAGTACGTGCGGGGCAAGTCCCTGGCCGAGGTGCAGCGCCGCACCCGCGAACGCCAGCTTCACTTCCCCACCGTCCTGGCAGCGCAAGTCGCGCTGGAGGTGGCCCGGGGACTGGCGTACGCGCACAAGATGACCGACCACGGTCAGCCGCTGAATCTCGTGCACCGGGACGTCACCCCGCACAACATCCTCATCTCCTACGACGGCTCGGTGAAGCTCACCGACTTCGGCATCGCCAAGGCCGGCAACCGCGCCACCACTGCCGGGATGCTGAAGGGCAAGTTCGCCTACATGTCTCCCGAGCAGTCCCGCGGCGAGCCGGTGGACGCGCGAACGGACATCTTTGCCCTGGGCATCACCCTGTGGGAGCTGCTGACGCAAGGCAAGCTGTTCGACGGGGACAGTGACGTGGCCGTGCTCCGCGCCGTGCAGGAGCGCCCCATCGAAAGTCCCGCCCAGCTCAACTCGGCCATAGACTCCGAGCTCGACGCCATCGTCCTGCGGGCCCTGCTGCGCGACCCGGCGGGCCGCTACCAGAACGCGCACGACTTCGAACGCGCCCTGCAGCAATACGTCATCCACCACACCCGCTCCCCGGAAGATGCCGACGTGGGGGCCTACCTGCGCGAGCTCTTCGCCGAGGAGTTCCGGGCGGACCAGACCGAGCCCGAGGTTCCCCTGCAGCTGCTCACGCCACCTCCAGGCAGAAGCTCGGGGGAGGGCCTCGCCGTCCGCGGCGGGACCCCTTCGTTGGGAATGGCGCCGGTGGGTATGGACACCGCCGCGTACGCCTTCACTGCCCGGCAGAGCGGAAAGGGCGCCCCGGCCGGGACGCCCACCGGCGGGCCCGTCCCCTCGGTGGTGACGCAGCGCTCGCCGGCCGGAACGGGCAGCCTCACGGCGGCTGGCATGGGCGGCGCGCGGCGCTTCCTGGTGCCCGGCATGGTCGGCACCGGCGTCTTCGCGGCCCTGTGCGCCGTCTTCCTCTTGGGCCGTGGCACCTCCTCGGTGGCGCCCGCCTCCGTTCCGGCTCCCGCCCCCCCGGCCGCGCCCGCACCTCCTCCAGCGCCGCCGGTGCAGGCAACGCTGCCGCCCGCGACCGCCCCGGCGGTGGCCGTCCCGGCGTCGCCGCCCGTCCAGGTGGGCCCCCCGGGCTTCCTGACGGTGGAAGCGACGCCGTGGGGCAAGCTCGTCATCGACGGCAAGTCGTACGGAGACATCGAGGGTGTCAGCAAGCGCATCTCCCTGTCTCCCGGGCCGCATGAGGTTCGACTGGTCAACCGCAAGACGAAGAGCTGGACGGTGCCCATCGAATCCGGGAAGACGCGGCAGCTGAAGTACAACTTCATCACCGACTAGAGCGCTCGCCACTGCTGGGGGACGGGTGGACGGGGGCGACGCGAGGGAGGGTGGGCGATGCGAGGACGCTGGACCTGGAGTTGGGCAGCGCTGGCGCTGGCGCTGGCGGCGCGGCCGGTCGTCGCTCAAAACGTGCCGCAGAGTGCGGTCGTCGCGGTGGGCCAGTGCAGCGTCGCAGGGAGCGCCATCGCCGCACGCAGCTTCCGGACCGCGCTCACGCAGAAGCTCGGGGCCGCTGTGCAGCCGGAAGTGCAGACGGCCGCGCCTCTGGGCGGCCTGGCGGAGCGGACGCTCCCCGAGCTGCAAGCCGCCCTCACTGCGGCGCGCAATGACTTCTACTCGGAGAAGACGGACGTCGCGCTCTCCTCGGTGAAGGGTGCCCTGGACGACGTCGTCCGGCTCATCCCCTCGGACGCGCGCTGGGCCGTCGAGCGCGACATGCTCACCTTCGAGGCGCAGGTGGAACTCAAGTCGGACCGCGCCACCGCCGGAGCAACGCTGGGCCGCATCTTTCGGGTGGAGCCAGACTACAAGCCGGATACCTCGGTTTATCCCCCCTCCTTCCAGCGCTTCGCGGATGACGTGCGCAAGGCCGCCAAGAAGCTGCCCACCAACCGGCTGGACATTGCCGTCTCGCCGCCGGGCAAACCGGTCTTCGTCGGCGGCAAGCGCTCCGGCGACGCCCCCATCTCCCTCCGGGTCCCGCCCGGCGAGTACCGGGTGGAGGTGGACTGGGGGTACCGCGGCGTGTCGCGCAACGTCACCATCCTGGCGCCGCCGGCGCCCCCCCAGTCGGTCGAGTTCGCGGCGGCGGTGGAAGGCGCCTTCGCGCCGGACGTCGGGCCCTGCGTCGAGCCGCTGCCGGACATGAACACGGCGCTCGGCCACCTGCTCCCGCTGTTGAACGTGGGCAAGGTGTACGCCGTTCGCACCCTGACCTGGGGTGGAGACCGCTACGCCAGCGTGACTGAGGTGAGCGATGCAGGCCTACGCACCGTCCGCGTGAAGCTCCAGCCCGGCGCACCGCAGGGCGAGTCTCTTGGCCTGATGGCCGCGTACTTCGAAACCGGTCGCGCAGCGCCGCAGGTGGAAGTCCTCCCCACGGGGATGACCGACCTCCCGCCACCCGTGGCCGCCGCCCCCCCCAAGACGGCACCACCCCCGACCGGCACTAAGGCCAATCCCGGTCTGCAGATTGGGGGCTGGGTCAGCGTCGGCGTCGGCGTCCTCGGCCTGGGCGTCAGCGTGGCCGCCTTCATCTCTGCCAACAACGCGAAAAACTCCCTCAGTGCCAAGCAGGTGAACGGGGCGTTCCCGCCCAACTACCAAAGCCAATTTCAGTCCGCCAACAGTACCATCCAGTCCAGACAGACGCTCGCCGTCGTGAGCGGCAGCATCGGCGTGGCGGCGCTGGTGACCGGCGTGGTGTTGCTCGTCGTCGGCGGCCCTCACGGTGCGCCCGGTGTCTCCGTCGCGCCCAGCCTGATTCCAGGCGGCGGCGGCGCCCTCATCGCGGGGAGCTTCTGACCATGAACTCGACCAGGAAGCTTCGAAGCCTCTTCGTCCTCTGCGCCCTTGCAGTGGCTGCCGTGGCGGCCCTCAGTAGCCAAGGTTGCAACGGCTTCGGGACGACGTGTTCGACCACTGCGGACTGCCAGGCCAAGAACCCGGGCGCCACCTGCGACCCGACCCTCAAGGTGTGCTTCCTCCATCCGGGGCCGTACGTCCGGACCGTCGAACCCGCCAACCAGGCGACGGGCGTGGCCGCGGCCAGCGGCCAGGTGGTGGTCACCTTTTCCGAGGTCGTCGCCGACGCGGGGGTGAAGGGCACGACGTTCACGGTGAACGGGCAGGGCTTCAACACGCCGGGAAACTACCTGGTGACCGTGGATTCCGCCGACGCCTCCGTTGCGACCTTCAAACCCTACGCCGGTGGGCTCGCGCTGGGAACGGACTACACCGTCGACTTGACGGCCGCCATCAAGGACCTGACGGGCAACACGCTCTTGCCATTCACCAGCACCTTTTCGACCCGGGACGGCGCCTTCATCGCGGGCAACAGCATTCGTTACGCCTCGCAGACCGGACAGTTCGCCGTCGCCTCGAATTTCTACGGGAACGTCGTGACGGCGATTAGCTACCTGCTGCCGCCGGTGAATGCCGCGGACCCCGCGCGCAGCGACTTCGGCATCGCCGGCGGCGTCTCGGCCGCGGGGGGCAATCCCACGACCGTGTCGGGCGCCGTCCAGGCGACGACTGGCATCCAGGTCAATTTCCCCACCGCCGGCATCGCAGCCGACGGGACCGCCTTCGCCGCCTGGACCAACTCCCCCACCTCTGGGCCCATCACCTACGACGCCGAGGTCGCCCTCTGGGACCCAACCGTCCAGGCCTGGCGGTCCGTCCTGCACCTGGCCGGGCCAGACGCCAAGACGCAATTCCCACAAGTCGTCGGCTTCAACAACGGCAATGGACTCGCCGTGTGGCTTCAGACGTCGGCGGGGAAACAGGTCGTCTTTGGAAGCTTCTTCGTGCCGGACGCGGGCTGGCTCGCCGCCGGCACCATCCAAACCGACCAGACCTTGGGTGCCAATCCTTCCGGGCAGGCGCGTCAGCTCACATTGGCAGGCGACATTCCGGGGGACTCGCTGGTTGCGTGGCAGTCCGAGCAGGCCACCCAGGACGCTGGTCCCCCCCGAATCCTCGCGGCGTACCTGCCGGCCGGCGGGCTGGGGCCGCCGGTGTTCCTCTCGGCGCAGGACAGCCCATCGGCGCTGCCCAGGGCGGCGCTCGGCATCTACGGGTACGGGGCGGTCGTCTGGGAAACGCAGGCCGGGGCCAACGTGCACGTGTTCGCCTCCACGCTGGATGCCGCCCGCCCCACCCCCTTCAGCCAGGCGGCGCAACTCGACAACTCCGTCTCGGCCTTCAATCCACAGGTGGGCGTCGCGGCCAACGGGTCTGCCGTCGCGGTTTGGCAGGAGAGCAGCCAAGGCGGAGCCAATGCGGTCGTGTCGAGTACCTTCACCCGCGGAAGCGACGGCGGCTGGTCAACGCCGGTGACCCTGGATTCGGACCCGAGCGCCTCTGTCTTTGCACCCGTCATCGCCGTGGACCCTGGCGGGAACGCCATCGCCGCGTGGCTGAAGGGGACGGACGCCACCGGGTATACGGTGAGGGCCGGCCGCTACACCGTCGATGCGGGGTGGCACGGCGTCACGCAAGTCGGGGCGAGTGCAGACCCGGTGTACAAGTACCCCGTTGAAATCGTGGTCGACGGACTGGGTCGCGGCTTCGTGCTGGACACCCGGAACCCTGGCAACTCGCTGTACGTGGAATACATTCCGTTTCAGTGAGGTGTCCGCACCCGCCGTGCACGCGCGCGTCGCCTTTCGCGTGCGACGCGGACAGCCCCGGGACGCGTCGCGTCCCCGCCTGAAGCGCCCGGGGCCTCCCTCCCCGGCGGGGCCCGGGGGTCAGGCCAGCGTGAACATTCGGGCCCGGGCATACGTCGTATGTGCTGTAAACCGTGCGGGCCGGCAGGGTGACGCCACCGGCAGTCTGCAGGAAGGTGGCAGGCAATGATGGGCACCAAGAGACAAGTTACCGGATTCATTGGCGTTTTTGCCATGAGCTGGAATTTGTTCTCCGCCCCGGCGTTGGCGCAGGACTGGACTGCCGCCCCACCGCCCGACGGTGAGGTCCAGGCCAGCTTCGACGAAACCCTCTCGCCCTATGGAGAGTGGGTGGACGCGGACGGCACGCGCGTCTGGCGGCCCTCTGCGGCCGTCGTCGGTGAGGACTTTCAACCCTACGCGACCAACGGTCAGTGGGTGTCGTCGGACTACGGCTGGTACTTCCAGAGTGACTTCTCCTGGGGCTGGGCCCCCTTTCACTACGGCCGCTGGGCGATGGACCCGAATTACGGCTGGATTTGGGTCCCAGGCACGGTGTGGGCGCCGGCCTGGGTCGACTGGCGCAGCGGCGGTGGCTACATCGGCTGGGCCCCGCTTCCGCCGATTGGCTGGTCGGTGGTGGTGCAGCCGTGGCGGCCCTACTGGTGCTTCGTCCCGGTTGCCCACTTCTCAGGAAACTTCTGGGCCCACCGGCTTCCGGTGGAACACATCCACTACGCCTACGCGGCCACCGCCCCGGTGCACCAGGCCGTCTCCTACAGTGGGGCGCGCTGGTACGCCGGGCCGCCCGTGTCCCAGGTGGAGCGCGTGACTGCCCAGCCCATCCAGCGGGTGGCCGGTAGCTTCACCCCGCCAGCGCCCGGCCGCATCCAGCCGGTCCAGCTTCAACCGCCGCGGGGGTACGCGGGCAACCCCGGGGCAGTGCGCCCCGCTGCCGTCCGGCAGAGTGTTCCTCCCCCCAGCCATCCGCCGCCGCCCAGTCGGCCCGCGCCGGCGCCGGCGCCGACGTCGACCGGGCATTCGGCGCCCCACGGCGCGTACAGCCCGCAGCCCCCGGCGGCCCCAGCTTCGGAAGGGACTCGCGTCGCCGCCGAGAGCGGCTGGAGCGGCAACCACCCGGCAGCCGGGGGCGGCTGGAGCGGAACCGTCGCGCACGGGGCCTGGGCACCTGCCGGCAGCCCGACGGCCGTGCCGGTGTCGCCGGGGTTTGCTTCATCCAGTCACGGCCACCCAGCGCCCGGCATCCACGGCATGGGCGGGCGTCGCTAGCTCGGCACCGCCCTTCGTTTCGCACGCGGGGGAAAGGCTGCTCCATTTCCCCCAGTGTGTTGCCTCGCCGACAGCGGTCTCGTGTACGCGCTTTTCCCGTCCGCCGCGCCGGGTGCCTCCGTCGAAAAAGGGGGGTGAGGGTGGCGTTGGCGTTGCGTTCGCGTGTCGCACGTCCGTGGTGGCGACGGCGGGCGCACGGCCAGGCAGCCGCGGATTAGGGACCGCCGAGTTCGGACGACGGTGAACGTCAACGTCAACGGAGGCGGGAGCCACGGGCTCAACAGGCCGTGGCCTCGTCCCTGTTTCGGGGCGCGCCGCGCGCCATGCTACGGGGTGGCCGTCTGGGAAGCGATGCGCTTGGCGGCTTCGGCGGCGTAGGGGTGGTCCTTCTGCAGGCTGGCCGCGCGCTGGTACTCGGCGAGGGCCTCCTTCTTCTTGCCTTGGGCCTCGTACAGCTGCCCCAGCGCATAGTGGGGCTCGGCCGCACCCGGGTCCGACTGGGCAGCGGCCTTGAAGGACTCCTCGGCCTTGCCGGGCTGGCGCTGCTCGTACAGGACGTGACCGAGGTAGAGAAGCCCGTACGGCTGTCGCGGGTCCGCCGCGAGGACCGCGCGCAGGACTTTGGCCGCCGCGTCCGGGTCTCCCCCGCGGAAATAGAGGAAGCCCAGCTCGGCCTTGGCCTCGAGCTGCGTCGGGTCGCGCCGCACTAGCGCCTCGAGTTCCGGCAGCGCCAGGTCCGGCCGGCCCTTCCGGGCGTGGAGGATTCCCAGGCGGGAGAGAATGGAGGTGTCGTCGGGGCGCTTGTCCTTGGCTGCCGAGAGGAGCGACTCGGCCGCCTGCCAGTTACCCATGGCCAGGTAGAGGTCGGCCAGCCCGACGGTGGCTGCCAGGTTGTCCGGTGTCTCCGTCAGCACGCCCTTGTAGAGAGGCTCGGCCTTGGCCGCGACGCGCTTCTTGGCGTAGAGGGCGGCCAGGTCGAGCCGCGCGTCGACGGTGGGGGAGAGGGCGACGCGCTTCTCGGCTTCGATGATGGCGCGGTCGATGTCCCCCATCGCCAGATAGGCGTCGGCCAGCGCGGCGCGGGCGCTCGCGTCATCCGGGAACTCGTGCACCGCCCGTTGCAGGGTCTCGATGGCGTCGACGAACTTGCCCTGGCCCACGTAGGCCATGGCCAGCCCCTTGTACGCCTCGGCACTGTGCGAGGCCTTCAGGTCGTCGGCCCGCAGCGCGATGGCCTTCTGGAAGGCCTCCACCGCCTCCTTGCGCTTGCCCATCTTGAGGTACAGCTGGCCGAGCTGGGTGTACGGCCCGCTGGCCTTTGGCTGCAGCGACAGCGCGCGCTCGAAGGACTTGGTGGCGCGAGCGGTGTCACCGGCGCGGAACTGGGCAAGGCCGAGGTTGAACCAGGCGTCGGCGTAGGCCGGGTCCCCTTGCGTGGCAGCCTGGAAGTGGCGGGTCGCCCGGGCCACGTCGTCCTTGCCGTCCATGAGGGCGACGCCCAGGTTGTTGTGGGCCTGGACGTAGGCGGGGTTGAGCGTCAGCGCGCGCTCGAAGGAGGCGATGGCCCCGTCGACGTTGCCCTCCTTCATGAGGAGCACGCCGAGGTTGTAGTGAATGGCCGGGTCGGCGACGCCGGTGCGCGCCGCCGCCAGCAGCGTGTCCTTCGCCTCCGAGGTGAGTCCCTTCTCGGCCAGCGCCTTGCCGAGGTTCACCTGCGCGGCGCCCAGCGCGGGGTCCATCGCGAGCGCTCGGCGGTAGCCCTCGATGGCGTCGTCGAGCCGTCCGGCGTGGTGCTGGGCCTCGGCCAGGTTGAAGCGCAGCGCGGCATCCTGCGGCTGGAGCTCGACGGCCCGCGCGTACTCGGCGATGGCCACGTCGGTCTCGTCGAATCGCCGTGCCATCAACCCCCGCTCGGCATGCAGCGACGCGTCCCCGGGGTAGGCGGCGATGGCAGCCACCAGGACGGCGCGTGCCTCCGTGCCCTCGCCGGAAAGTCGCAGCGCCCTGGACAGGAGGAGCCGGGCGGTGGGCCCGTCCCGCCGGCGCACCAGCTCGCGGAACGGCGCGACGGCCTTGTCCGGCTCGCCGAGGGAGAGGAAGGCGAGCCCGAGGCGTTGCAGCGCTTCAGCATCATCCGGCGCCGCCACCACCCGGGCGCTCTCCTCCTGGATGGCCTTGCGCAGCTGGGCCTCCTCTGGGTCGGGGTCGGCCGCGAGGAGCGACAGCGCCAGCAGCCACGGGGTCATCAGAGGCGCTCCACGAAGGGACTGGCCCGAGCGTCGAAGGTGCGCTTGGCCAGCACCTCCTTGCGCTTCTCCCACTCGGTCCGGGTCCGGGTCAGCATCTCCTCGTCCGGCTTGAGGCCTTTCTTGCGGTCGGCGACCTCGGCCTCGCAGCTCTTCGCCTGGCGCTCGAAGTCTTCGGGCTTGTAGCCCTCGCTGCCCTTGATTTTCGCCTTGCGCACCGCAAGGAGGCGCGCCAGCTGGTAGCGCGCCACCGCGCACTGGCGGGCGAGCTCCTCGACGTCGCGGGCTTGCACGTTCAGGGTCTGCCGGGCACGGAGGTACTCGATGCGGGCCCGCACCTCGTCCACCGTGAGCTGAGCGATTTCCCGCGTGGCCGGGTCCTTGGCCTGGCCCACCTCGTCGCTGGCGATGCCTTCTGCGCGCTTGGCCCGGCGAATCTGGTCGCGCGTCCGGGCCACCTCGTTCTCGGTCTCGTCGACCTTGTCGTAGGCGATGAAGAGGTCGTTCTCCGCCTCCAGCAGGTCAATCTTGTTCTCGTAGGGAAGCTGCGCCACCATGTCGTCGGGGACCTTGGCGCTGTAGCGTCCACCGCACGCGGTGGCCACTGCCAGCAGCCCGGCCAGGGGCAGCAAACTCGGAAGACGTCTCATCATTGCACCTGAGCCGTGAAAGAGGCGAAGGCCGTGTACCCACAGGCGAAGTCACCGCACAGTTCGAAGGTGACGTTGAAGGCTCCGCTCACGGACTGCCCGGAACCAGGAATGGGAGTGGCGTTCAGCTTCATGGCCCCGCGCTGCAGGGGTGGGAAGGTCTTGCGCGGGTCATTGGCGACGTCGCGCGTCACGACGCCCCGCTGACCGACGCCGGTGGGCGGCACCAGGGTGAGGTCCACCGCTCCCCCCGGCTTCACCTCCAAGCCGTCCAGGTCCTCGGTGACGACGAGGACGGCGTTCTGCGTCTTCCCGGACGTCTGGAGGAAACGCACCGCCACCTGGCCGTTGGTCATGACCCCACCGTCGACCGACCCGCCCGTGTAGGCGAGCTGCACCGTGTTGTACTGCAGGTCAAGCAGCGCGCTCAGGCTGCCTTGGATTTCCTGCGGTCCGCAGCAGGTGAGCACCAGCGCAAGCGTCAGGAGGGCAAGCCACTTCACTTGCAGGCCCTCCAGTCGGGGTCGACGTCGGGCCCGCGAATGGACGCCAGGTCCCGAATCTGCGCCAGCTCCTTCCGGGCGCCTTCCACGTCGCCATAACGGCAGCGCAGCGCGGCGAGGTTGGCGTGGGCCTTGTCGTAGCCAGGGTCGGCCTCGAGCGCCTTAGCATAGGCGGCGCGCGCGAGCATCGGTTCGCCCTGGTACAGAAGCGCCAGGCCCAGCGCGTTCTGGGCCGAGGCACGGGTCTCCTGCAGTTCGGTGGCACGGGACAGGATGAGCTGCGCCTGCCCCACCTGGCGGGCTTCGAGGTAGGCCAGACCGAGCGCCTCCATCGACGGCGCGTCCTGCTTGGCTTCTGCTTGCTTCTGCAGTTCGGCGATGTTGCCAGCCAGCGCCCCGGGCGTTCCGGGGGAGGGCAGCGGCGAGCGAACTGACTCGCTCTTGGTCCGGCAGCCCAGGACGGCTTCGCTGAAGACCTCGAGTTGGCTGGCCCGGGCAAGGCACGTCTTGAAGGCCTCCTCGGCCTGGTCCTTGATGGGCTGCACCTGCTGCTGGACGGCGGTGCGGAATTGCTGCGCCTGCGCTGCGGTGGCGCCGGCCGGCACCGGCGTGGCCTCGACCGTCTCGCCCAGGGACTTGAGGGCCAAGCCCAGCTTCCACAAGGACGCCACCGCCCACTCTGCCGAGCCCATGGAAGCGGCCTGGTTGTAGACGCCCTGCAGCTGCTGCAGCGCCGCCACCTTCTGGTCGATTTGGTCCGGCGGGATGGCTTTGAAGTTCCGGTACAGCATGTCGCCGAGGTACCAGAGCCCACGGGCCGTATCCTCACCCTGCCCGTTGGGAGAATTGACGACCGTCGCCAGCGTGCGCGCCACCACGTCGGGCCGCTCCCCGCCCAGCTTGGAAGAGGCCTCGGCAAACACCGACGCGGCCAGTGGCTGGCTCTTGTCCAGCTTCAGTGCGGCTTCCGCGGCGGACTTCGCCCCCGCCAGGTCATTCGACCGGAGCTTGACCTGCGCCAGAGCCCCGTAGGCGTCTGCGCGGCGGTTGCTGGGAAGCGTGGCCGCAGCAGTGAAGTCCTTGATGGCGGCTGGGTACTCGTGCATGGCCTCGCGCAGCCGGCCGGCGGACATCCACCCCTCGAAGGCGGCCGGGTCATTGCCCATGCGTGCGCCCACCTGCTCGTACCACTGGGCCGCCTCGCCGAAGCGGCCGGCCTCGGCAGCGGCGCGTCCCAGCGTCGAGGCGATGTCCGGGACGAAGCTGCTCTTCGGGTAGTCGGTCATGAACTTGGCGCCGATTTCCCGTTCCTTGACGAAGTCGTGCTTCTCCCGCGCCGCGCTGAACGCGCCGTAGAGCGCCTTCTCGCCGATGTCGTTGGACTTGTTCTCCGAGGCGACCTTGAGCAGGCCCTCCACCACGTCGCCGGTCTCGGCCGAGCTCTGCAGCGCCAGCTCCCCCAGCGCCTCGCCCTTGCTTTCGCTCAGCGTGCGACGGACGTCGGCGAGGAAGGTGGCCGGAAGGCGCGCATTGGCGAGGAACTTCCGCGCCGTGTCCTCGATGCCCTTGAAGTCGTTGATTTGACGGAGTCCGTCGAGCGCCAGCTTTCCCGCCGCCGGCGCGTCCTTATTTTCCGGGTACTCGAGCGTGAAGGCGGTGAAGAGCTGGCTCGACTTCTCGAAGTCTCCGTCGTCGTAGTAGGCGCGGGCGATGTTGAACTTCAACGTGACGACGTTGGGGTTGCGCGGGTATTTGGCGATGAAGGCCGCGCCGTCGATTTTGAGCGCCTGGCGCGCATCTGCCACCTCGAAGGCGGTGATTTGCTCCACCTCTCCCGGCTTGAGGGCCGAGAAGGAACTGAGCAGGGCGCCATAGGCCGCGGCCTCGGTGCCCTTGGCGTCCTTGGCCCGCTCCTCGTAGCGCTCCAACTCCTCGAACTGGCGCGCCGCCTCCGGGAAGGCACGGGCAGCGAAGAGGGAATCCGCCCGGTTGTGCATCATGTCCCGGACGTACTTCTCCGGGCGGAACAGCGAGAGGTATTCCTTGTACGCCGCCGCGGCGTCCAGGTAGCTCTCACGCGTATTGGTCTTCTGCGCCAGGGTCTGCAGCTGGGTGGCCAGGTCGCGGGTGATTTCCTCGAGCTCGGCGAGTTGCTTGCGCCGGGTGGTCTCGTCCTTGAAGGAGTCCACCTTGACGTTGACCGCGGCGCGGACCAGGACCTTGATGTCGGCCTGGGTGGTGGGGACTTTCCCCTTGGCCGCCCGAAGCGAGTCGTAGATTTTCTCGGCGCGCTCCATGTCCAGCTCCGGGTCGGGCTGGATTTCCATCAGCTTTCGCAACGTCGGAATCGCCCACTCGTACTGCTGCTTGATGAAGTAGCGGTTCCCGAGCTTGTCGAGGGCGAGGGCGTAGGTGGAGCGACTGTCGGAGAGCTTCTCGAAGTAGGGAAGCGCGCCCTTGGCCGGTCGGGCCTCGGTGTAGCTGTAGACCAAGTCGAGCAGCGCCTCGCGCTTGACGTTGAGGGACTTGGCCGAGTCGACGCCCGGAAGCGGCGGGCTGCCGGCGGCCGCCTCGAAAAAGCCCACCGCATCGTTGAAGCGCTGCTGGTTGACGCGAACCCAGCCCATCTTGTACCGGGCCAGGTCGTGCACCGGCGAGGGCGGAAACTGCAGGATGGCCTGGTAGTGGCGCTCCGCTTCGTCGAGGTTGGCCTTGTCGAACCAGTAGTCGCCGAGAATCTGCTCCGACTCCAGCCGCAGCTCGCTCTTCGGGTACTTGTCGATGAGCGAACGCAGGGTGGCGAGCATGTCGTCGAACTGGCCGAGCTCGCGCTGCTCGTGGGCCAGGTAGAAAGTGACCTTGTCCCCGTCGTGGAAGTCCGGGTACTCGCGCTGCAGCCGGTAGTACAGCTGCACCGCCTTCTGCTTGAACAGACGCGTCTCGGGGCTGACCATGGCGCCGCTGGTGCCCTGCGCCCGTTGCTCGGCCTGGAGGTAGTAGACGTACCGGCTCTTCTCGACGTAGAGCTCGGCCAGTCGAAACTGGAGGTCGGGCAGGTAGCTCGCCGTCCGGCTGCGGGCGATGAGCCGCTCGGTCTCGATGATGGAGCGGTCGACCTTGAAGATGTCCCGCTTCAGCTTGTCGATGTACTCCTGCTTTTCGCGGACCTTGGTGACGACCGGGTTGACGCTCTTGTCGAGCGGCGTCAGGAGCACTGGCCCGCTCGGCCCGGTGGCCGCCAGCGCGAGGGTCAAGAGAGAGCCAATCACAGCGCCCCCTCCTCGACACACCGGCTGGGGATGCTCACCCGGTAGCTGCGCAGCTCGTCGTTCCAGTACTCACCATCGAAGCGGAACGCCTCCTGGCCCGGCCCGATGGGGGTCTGCTTCTCCGGCTGGACCACCTTGGCTCCGCGCTTGATGCGCTCGTAAAGCTTCAGGCCGACCTCGTACTCCATCAGCCGCACCTGCTCGGCCGCCAAGAGCAGCTTGTCGGCTTCCTCGCGGACCGCCTCCTGCAACCGCTGCCGGTAGATGCGTTCAGCCTCGGCGTAGGCCAGGTCATACAGCTTGGTGACCTGGGTGAAGAGCCGGTCACCGAATCCACCCGCGTAGCGGGTCTTGAGCTCAATCTCGAGGTTCAGCGAGTCGCGGAACTTGGCCGCCCGCTTGGTACTGCCGTGGCTGGAGGCGGCGGCGCGCAAGCGGGCGTCCAGGGTGAGGTCTTCTCGCTCGCGAATCGCATCGAGCGACTCGGCGTAGCGGCGCGTCAGTTCCTTGGCAGCGCGCTTGGCAGGCAGGTAGTGGCAGAGGTCCCGGTACACCAGGGCGCGCAGGATGTACTTGTCCGGAAGAAACTCCTCCCGGAAGCTTGGCGCATCCAGGGTGGTGAGCAACCCCATGGCGGCACGCAGCTGACCGATGTTGTACCGAGTCCACGCTTCCTCGAGGTACAGGGTGGCCCGTCCCGGGTCGAGCGCGGGCAGCTGCACCATGTCGTAAGCCTTGAGCGCGCCTTCGAAGTCCTTGCGCTCGTACCGGAGACGGGCAACGGCCAGGCGTGCCTCGTTCCGCGCCTCCAGGGTGAGCTTCTCGTCGTTGGACAGCGCGAGGAAGTCCTCAATCATCTCGTCGGGAACGCCCTTGCCCGAGAGCTTCTTGAGCCGGGTGACGAGGAGCGCGAACTTGGCGCGGCTGGCCTCGACGCTGCCCTCCTCGAGCTTCAGGAAGTGGGTGTTCGCCCAGCGCTCGTTCCCCACCCGCAGGTCGACCAGGCCCTGCTCGTAGTTGGCGTAGTCGCTGACCGAGTCGGGAAGAAACCCGAGGTCCAAGGAGCCGAAGACCTGCTCGTCGATGAGCACCTCGTCGTGGGGAACCAGGATGAGCGTGCGCAGGGCCTCCAGCGTCCGCGGCAGCACCTGGGGGTTGCTGCGCTCGCGCGCCACCTTGGCCAGGTAAACGGCGCCGGCATGGCGCAGGCCGAGGTCGATGAAGCACCGGGCCAGGAAGTACTGCGCCCAGGGGTGGTTCTCGTCGGTGGGTGGCGACCCCTCGATGTAGGCGTACAGCTTCCGCGCAGCCGACTCCTTGTGGTCGGCAAAGTAGTCCTGGAGCGCCTCGTCGAAGAGGGCTGCGTCCACCTTCTCCGCCGGGGCCTTGGCGGCTTCGGGCGCGGCCGGCGGAGTCGCAGCGGCGGGCGTCCCCGCTGCCGCCGGGGTGGCTGCGGCGGGCGCTGGCTTGGCCGCCGGCGGCGTCCCCTGGGCGGGGGCGGCTGTCGGCGGCGTGGGCTGCGCCTGGCCCAGCGCAAGGCCGGGCACCAGCCCCAGAAACACCACCAGCCTGGTCTTCACGTCGCCTCGCATCTATTCCGTCGAGCCGAAGTTGAAGGCCACGCCGAGCTGCACCACCATGATGTTCTGAACGCCGGTGGTCGAAAAGCAGACGTTGTCGCTCCACTCGAAGCGCAGCGAGACGGTCTTGCTGATGTAGAAGCGCCAGCCGATGCCGAAGTTGATGCCCGGCACGAAGGTCGTGCTGGTGGTGCCCGCGGCGATGTCGCTGGAGACGCGCTGGTTGACGACGGAGAAGCCGAGCAGAGTGTAAATCTCGAAGTGCGCCACGCTGCTGTTCAGCCAGGCGAACTTTCCGTAGATGGGCGTCCACATGAAGTCGCTGCCGGCAATCCAGTTGGTCTGGGTGAAGGCCGTCGGGTTGACGCCGAAGTCACGGACCAGCTGGTTCTGAAGGCCGGTGGAGATGTTGTACGAGTAGAGGAAGCGCCCAATCTGCCAGGCGATGCTGTCGGAGAAGTGGTACGTGTACGAGACCTCGCCACTCAGCCCCTTGTAGAAGGCGTCGAGCGGTACCACGCCAATCGCCAGCATCAGCTCGCTGTTCATCCGGAACGCGCGGTCCTGGACAGCGAGGACCACCCCGGGGTTTTCCAGCTCCTCCTGCGCCCGCGCCGCCAAAGGCAAGAGGAGGACCAGAAGCACAAGAAGTCGTCTCACGAAAAGTTCCCTTCGGTAAGGCCGCCGCCTCTGGCGCACATCAAAAGCCGACCGCGTTGAAGATGAACGGGTAGGTGATGATGACGGAGTTTCCCTTAGCGGGCGGGAACTGCCAGTTGTTGAGCGCTCGCAGGATGCACGACTCCACCGAGACGTCCTTCAAGGTCGAACTCTTGGACTTGGAGCTGACGACTTTGCCCGAGGTGGAGATGCTCCACTCCAGCACCACCTTGCCGGCCAGGCCGGGCGTCTTCATCAGGGCTGCCTCGTAGCACCGCTGGACTTCCGCCAGGTGGGAGTTGATGACCTTGGCCACCGCCTCTTTGTCGATTTGCCCCTGCGACGCGATGCTGGTGGAGACCGCCTTGGTCACGCCGGAGCGCACCGGGCCCTTGCCCACACTGCCCACACCGAGCGCTCCAATCCCACCTCCACCGGCGCCGAGAAGAATCTCGCGACCGCCGCCGCCCTTGCCGATGCCGATGCCCGGAATCCCATTGGTGCTGGCCACTGGACCCTTGCCGACGAGGCCGCTGAGCTTGAAGGCGGTGTTGTTGCCGCCTGGCCCAATCTTGTTGATGGCGGCCAGCATCGACTTCATTGCCGGGCCGGCGGCCGTCACCTTGGCCAGAGCCTTGGTCATGTCCTTCGGTGGCTCCACCTTGGGCTGCACCTGGGGAACCGGCTTCGGCGTGGGCTTGGTGACCTTCTTCTCGGGCTCCTTCTTCGGCTCCTTCTTGGCCTCTTCCTTCTTTGGCTCTTCCTTCTTCTTCTCGGGCTCCTTCTTCTTCTCTTCCTTCTTTTGAGGAGACAGCAGGCGAACCGCCACCGGGTTGAGGTTCTTCGCCGAGAAGTCGGCGAGGTCATCCAGCTTGGGCCCGAAGATGACCCAGTACACGGACGGGCCGAGGAACATCAGAAGCAAGGTGATGAAGAACCAGGGCCGATTCCGAAGCGGATTGACGAACACCCGTTCCGGCGGAGGCGCGACGAACGCGACGCAGGCCATCTCGCCCTCGCGCAGACACACGGCCGAGCCGAGCTGGAGCGAGACGCTTCGCCGGCCGCCAGACTTCTCCACTTCGGTGGGCGGAACCGCCACGAAGGTGCCATCAGCGCGCCGCCGCTCGATCTCGGCGCGAGGAGGAATGAAGAGGCGGTAGCCCCCGCCCGAGGACTCGGTGATGGGGAAGCCCTCGGGAAGCGTGAAGCCGTAGAGCGGCAGCATCGCGCTGTCCAAAAGACCCGCGGTGACTGGCTTGTCCTTCTTGGTCGGCCCGAAGCTGTTCGCCCCCTGGCGTGCCTGACCCCAGAAGAGCTCGAAGTAGATGCGGGCCGGCCCGCGTCCGCCCTTGCTCGGGATGCTGAAGGAGGCAGGTGGCCCAGCCTTGGCGGCGCCCTTCGACGCCCGCCGTGGCGCTGCGGGAGCCGGCTCCAGTTCTACCCCGAGGGGAGACGGGCGGGCCGGCGGCGGGCGCGCTGCCGGTGCCCGGGCTGCCGCGGGAGGGGGTGGCGGGGTGGACGGCGAGGGCGTCTTCGGCGGCCAGGCCTTGGCTCGCTGCAGCGGCTCATCGAAGGGGTCGAGCTCCGTGGCCCCCGAGTCCAGCGCCTTCATCGCCTGCGAGGGGTACGGCATGGTGGTCGCGAGCTCGGAGTCGGAGACCGGCTTCAGGCGACTCTTGGTGTTCGTCTTGCGCCGACGCGCGGAGGGCACCGTTCCGGGCGCGGGGACGCCGTTCGACGCGTCCGGGCCAGGCTTCGTCGCATAGGCCTCGGGCGGCGGGGGCGGGGGCGTCGAGACGCCGCGGCGCGGCGCAGACGGCTGCAGCGGAGCCACCCTCGGCATCTGCGCCGCCGGCGGCGGCCCGCCGAGGAGGGCCGACACCTCGGGAGGCGGCATCGCCTTCGCGGCGGGCCTCTGGCCCAGCACCCGCGCCTTCAGGACGAAGGGGCCGACGACAACCTCGTCCACGGCGCGAATCTCACACGCGGTGACTTGGTGCCCGTTGACGTACAGCCCGCCCGCCGAGCCCGAGTCCTGGACGGCCGCCTTGCCGTTCTGGAAATACAGAATGGCATGCGCCGGGTCGACGGTGGCGTCGTCCAGCCGCAGGTCCGCATCCGCCGCGCTCCCCAGGGTGTAGGAACCCGGAACGAAGACCTCGGTGCCCACCAGGAGCCCGTCGCGCAGGATGACCACCTGGAGCACTGCCGGCTGACCGCTCAACGTTCGATTCCCTCGTGGGTGGGGCAGGGGAGGAGAGGAGGACTACAGCTCGGTGTCGTAGACAACGCCGACGATTTCCTCGCGGAAGCTGTCGCGCTTCTTAATCATCGAGCGCTGCTTCAGTTCCTTCCGGTCGTACAGGTACACCGCGCCAGCGGTGTTGCGCTGCCCCTGAATCAGCCGGTCGTCGAAGTCGATGCGCGTGGGCCCCCGTTGTCCTGGAGCGGCGGCGGCCGTTGCGGACGGGGCGCCCGGGATGCCAGTGGCCGTGGGCGAGGCCGGGTCAAACGCCGCGCGGACGGCTTCCGACGCGGGCGGCTTGGTGGCGGGGGCGGCGCTGGGCTTCTTGGTCGACGTCGTCGCCTTCGACGACTTGCCCGCGCTGTGGCTACTGGAGGATTTCGAGCTCGAGGCCTTGGAGGACTTAGCTGACGACTTGCTGGAGGCCTTGGAGGAGGACTTGCTCTTGCTCGCTGTTGAAGTCTTGGCCGGACTCTTCGTCGTCGACTTGGCCTTCGGCGCCGCCTGGGTGTCGTCCGTCGCCCCTTCCACGGACGCTGGCAGCGCGATGCAGCAGGCGACCGTGGACAGCAGCGCCACGACGCGTCGAACGGTTCGGCCTTGCATGGGGACACTGCTAGCAAATCGCACGGCCCGCGCCTGTGTCAACGCGCCCACCGCGCGGATTCCCCTGACAAATCCATGTGTTGCAGGGTGTTCCATGTGTGGCGGCGTGGTCGCCGGGACGCTGCTCCCGGACCGCTACGGCCAGGTGCCGTCTCCATAGCCCGCGTCGTGTGCCTGCCCGGAAAAGTTTCCGTACAGCGTCCGACCTCCCCCGAAGCCGCCGTCTGCGACGAAGGACATGGAGAAGTCGCCTTGCGTGTACTCGCCGACGTTGCCGCCCCGGCGCAGGTTGAGGTCCCCCAGGTGCACTTCCGGCAGTGGCTGCGGAGGCGAGCCTGCCGCCAGGTGCAGCACCGAGCAGCGCTGACCGGCGTCATCCTCGCCCTTCAGGGGGAAGTCGCCGGGCTTGAAGTCCAGCCCGTCCAGGGACAGGACGATGCGGGCCACCAGGTCCAGACTATTCCCGTTGTTGTTGTAGTAGCTGACCTGGAAGGCAACGTCGTTGCGGACAATGTCCACCCGCGACACGGCGAGCGGGAACACCTCGCTCATGCTTCCGCCGAGCGAGTTGTCCCCGCTGCACCCGATGGCAGCCCCCACCACAGCGCCGGTGAGGACCGCGACCACGACTGCTTTCAAGGCACGTTCTCCACGGCCAGCTTGAGCGCTCCCGTGGTCGGGTCTCGGTAACCGATGGCGAGCCGGGTGGGGTTCGTCAAGTAGAGCATCTGCGTCTGCCACGCACCAGCCGGGTCGACGGTCTCGGGCGCCCACCGCCCGGTTCCCATGACGCTGGTCGCGACCTGCAGCGAACGCTGGGAGGCCGGGCAGCTGTTGACGTTCTGCGCCGAGTTGCTGCTGCAGTAGTAGTAGCCCACCCAGGGGTCGTGGGTGTCCGGGTTGAGGGCCACCGAGGCGAAGAAGCCGCCGCTGCCAGGTCCCTGGTAGACGGCCGTGAAGACGCTCCAGTTGGCGAGGCTGGTGCAGTCCTTGCCCGGCAGACAGTTCTTGTACAGCGCGGCACCACTGCCGCTGATGTCCGAGATGGCAACAGCGTAGCCCTGGCCCGTCGGGCTGCCGTCGTAGGCCATGTACGGGCCCGTCTCGGTCACCATGTTGGGCGGGTCGACGCCGGCTTTGAGCAAGGACAAGGGGCAATTCCAGGCTCCGCTCTTGCGCTCGAAGAAGACGACGTCGGTCCCGTTGGAGTTGTACTCGTTGCCGCCGATGTCGCTGATGAGGGCCGGGTTGTTGCTGTCGCCGTGAAGAAACTTGCTGTGATTCCCGAACGGGACGCGCCCCGACAAGTGGTAAGGCCCGCAGCTCCGCCCAGGCAGGGGCACCCCGGGCTTCGCCCAAGCGAGCCCGAGGTGGTTCCAGGTCGTCGGGCCGCCATAGGCAATCTCCAGGTCGGAGTTGAGGAAGTCCCCAAGCCCGCTCGAGCTCCCGAAGTGCACGTCCCGGTAGGCGATGATGCTTTCCGCCCCGTTGATGTAGAGCGCCGGGAAGAGGCCGACGATGGTGCCGTTGTCGCACGACGGGTCGCCACACACCGCCTGGCCCGAGTTGCTGGCGGCCGTCTGCTGCGTCCACGTCCCCGGCGTGCCTGCGCTGCGGTAGGAGACGACGGCCGTGTGCTGGAACCAGTAGGCCTGATTGCTATTCCCGGCGTCGAGGCCGCCGGTGCCGTCATAGCCTGGAGGCTGGACAGTCCAACCGAGGAGGGCGACCGCGGGCTGACCGTTGGGCTGGTAGTCGAGGCTCGCGCCGACGAAGTTCTGGACGGGGTAGCCGCCCGTCACTCGCTCCGGGCCGACCACCAGCGCGCCGTTGTTCCACTCGGTGTAGAGAATGTCGTAGTTGAAGATGTTGGGGTCCGGTCGCGGCTTCCAGCTCGTCTGGTCCGCGCTCAGCTCGACATAGACGATGCCGATGTTTCCGTTCGGCGCCAGCTGCATCTGGAAGAGAGGAACCGTTTCGAAGCCCGCCACCGGGAACTGGCGCGCGTCGACTGCGTACACGTTGAACAGGCCGCCATCGCACGAGATGCAGCCGGCGTCCGGGCCACCGTCCAGGTTGCACACGGTGCAGCCGGCGTCTCCGGTACATCCGGAAGCTCCGAGGACACAGACCAGTACTAGGAACCATCCAACAAGACGCATGAAGCCTCCAGCAGTCGAGCGTTGTATTCTACCCTTGGACTGCTCGATTCCCTGCGTGAATCCCTCACGCCAGACACGAGGAACACTTCCACCCATGTCGGACGACACGCAGCCGGACGAGTTTTCCCGCCGTTGTTTCATCCAGCGTGTGAGTTTCTTCGGCGGCAGCATGGTGATGCTCGGCTCGTGCTCCCGGGAGCCAGCCCCGGCCAAACAGGCCGAGCAGCCGAGCGCCCCGCTAACCAGCTCTCACGTCACGCTGACGGACGAGGAGTACGAGGCCATGGCGGCGGCGTGTGAGCGAATGCTGCCGCGCGACGAGGACCCGGGGGCCGCTGACCTCGGCGTTCCGGGGTACCTGGACCGTGCGCTCTCGGACCCGCGCATGAGCCACGTCAAGGACGACTTCGTGCGAGGCCTCAACGCCCTGATGCGCCGCGCGCAAGGCCAGTACAAGAAGCCTTTTGCTCAGCTGCCTCCCGAGGCGCAGGACACGCTGCTCACCGTCTTCAAGAACAGCGCCAAGGGTTCCGGCGAGGCCCACTGGTACGAGTTGCTCGTCGTGCTGACCATGGAGGGCGCGTTCTCGGACCCCTCGTACGGAGGAAACAAGGACCGGAAGGGTTGGGTCCTCATCGGCTTCGAGACCAGCGAGCCGCCGGCTGGCTATGACGGGCTGCACCGCGGCCACAAGTGCGGGGGCTGACCCGACCGATGGCACTTCCTGAAGTGGACGTGGTGGTGGTGGGCAGCGGCGCAGGGGGCGCGCCCATGGCGTTGCAGCTGGCGCGTGCTGGTCTCAAGGTGGTGCTGCTGGAGAAGGGACCCGACTACAAGGTCGACGACTACGTCCACGACGAGGTCGGCATGACGCGGCGGAGCTTCTTCATGCCCGTTCCGTGGGAAGAGCCGCACCTGTACCGCACCGGCCTGAAGGAGAAGTTCTCGCGTAGCAACGCCGCCTGGACGGCGAATTGCGTGGGCGGCGGCACGGTGCACATGAGCGGCTTCTTCTACCGCTTCAAGCCGATGGACTTCCGGGTGCGCTCGCTGTTTGGCCCCATTGCCGGAAGCACGGTGGCCGACTGGCCCATCTCCTACGCGGACCTCGAGCCCTATTACACCTTGGCAGAGGCCGAGTTGGGCGTCAGTGGCGTCTCCATTCCCCACCCGTTCGCTGAGCCTCGCAGCAAGCCCTACCCGCTTCCCCCCGTTCGCGAGCACCCCATCTCCCAGGAGATTGACCGCGCGTGCAAGAGCCTCGGCCTGCATGCGACGCCGACCGCGCGCGGCATCATCAGCCAGTCGTACCGGGGTCGCCCGCCATGTGCCTACTGTGCCCTGTGCGGCTCGTACGGGTGTGAGGTGAATGCCAAGTCCAGCACCCAGGCGGCGCTAGTGCCGGCGATGCTGGCCACGGGCAAGCTGGAACTACGTAGCTGCTGCATGGCGAGGGAGGTCACCGTCGCTCCCGACGGTCGTGCGCGCGGCGTCGTCTACCAGGATGAGCACGGCGTCAACCAGGAGCAGCCGGCCAGACTGGTCGTTCTCTCCTGCACTGCGGTGGAGAGCGCACGGCTGCTCCTCAACTCGCGCTCCGCCCGCTTCCCGAAGGGACTGGCCAACGGCTCGGGACTGGTGGGCAAGAATCTCATGTTCAGCGGCTTCGGGCGTTCGCGCGCCACCTTCCGCATCGCCAAGCGCAAGGCGAGCTGGCCGTGGCTGGACGACGCGGCGCCCTTCGTGCAGCGCAGCGTGCAGGACTTCTACGCGATGCCGGACGACAAGCAGGGCTTCCGCAAGGGCGGCACGCTGGGCTTTCTCTGGGAGCACCCCAACCCCATCGCCGCGGCAAGCGACCTCGCTAGCCCCGGCGAGAAGGGCGTGTTTGGCAAGGCGTTGAAGGACAAGGTCCGCGCCTACCGGGACAGCAAGATGCTGCAGTTCGAGACGTACGCCGAGTACCTGCCGACGCCGACGACGGAGGTGACGGTCGATTCAAGCGTCACCGACAAATACGGGATTCCCGTGGCGGCCATCACCACCGACCGACATCCGGTGGACTACAAAGTCGTGCGCTTCCTGGTGGAGCGGGGCGAGGAGATTCTCCGCGCCATGGACCCGGACGACGTGACGCGCCTGAACCAGTACGGGGAGACCACCATTCTCCAGGCCGGGACGTGCCGCTTCGGACGGGACCCGGCCTCGAGCGTTCTCGACCCCGACTGTCGCGCGCACGAAGTGCCTAACCTCTACGTAGTGGACGGCAGCTTCATGCCCAGCAGCGGCGGTGTCCCGCTCACCCTCACCATCAGCGCCAACGCCTACCGGGTGGCAGACCGCCTGGTGCGGCGCCTGAAGCGTGAGGGCAGCGGCGCGGTGAAGGGCTAAAGCCGCCTCCCCGGAAGCGGCGCCGGTGGACGGACTTCGGGGAAAGGCCACCGTGGCGGCGCGACGGAACGGCTGTTACCGTCGCCCGGCCGTGCACCTCCGCCGACACCACCTTGCGCTGTGCCTCCTCACCGGCCTTTGGGGATGTGGCGCGGACTCCCCGCCGGATGCGCCCACGCTGCAGCTTCCCTTCACCAGCTCTGCCACCTCGCCCGTCCTCTTCAACGACGTGCAAGGTGTGCCCGTTGGGACACCCGGCTACTACGCGTTTGGAGTGTTGAATGCCGGCACGCAGAGCCTGACGGTGCAGAGCGTGACGTACGCCGGAGACCCCGCCATGGCGCTCCAGCCCTTCCCGCAGCCCTTGCCTGCGACGCTGTCCTTCAACGGGGAATTCATCATCCCGCTCGCCTGCACCCCGCCTGCGGCGCAGAGCTACGCCGGGACGGTGTCCATCGTCAGCAACGCGGTCAACACTCCCTTGGCCCAGGTGTACCTGAGCTGCGTCGGGACGCCCTGACTCAGTCGTTCAAGGGCGTGACGTCCACCTTCAGCAAGTAGGTGGCATGGGTCGTCGCCTGGTACGTCACCAGGTGGTCGCCCGCGACGTTCACCTGGGCGCTGCGTTGAAAGACGCCGAGGGCCTGGGACTCGGTGGCCACCACCTTGCCGTCCACGTCGAGCCGCGTGTTCGCCGCACAGCCGGGCTCGTACCAGACGATGGAGAACGTCCCACCGGCGGCGGTGAGGTCCGAGAAGAGGAAGCTCAGCTGGATTTTGCTGGTGGTGAGGGTCTGCACGATGATGCGTCCGGAACCTGGGAGGTTTCCCTGGGTGTAGAACTCGGGCCCCAGCAGACAGCTCGCGTAGCCGTCACACACCGGATACGGGGCGTTGCACAGGTCGAGCACCCGCGCTCCGATGAAATCATCTGTCGGACTGCTGCAACCGGGCAGCACCCACACCAGCGACAACAAAACCACCCAGGCCAGTGTCTGGCGAGGGCCGGGGTGGGCTGGTAGCGTTTCATCCATGACCATGCGTGCTTTCGCCTTCTCCTTGCTGTCTGCGCTCGCTGTCGGCTGTGACAGTGGCGGCACTCCCGTTCCTTCGCTGCCGACTGCATCCCCTAACGTGGGCGGTACGACGGCGACCCCGTTCCCCTTCAACGGCGGTGCTGGCGTCAACCTGGGGACCTCGGGTTTCGCGAGCATCACGGTCCAGAACATTGGTTCGCAGGACATGGTGGTTAGCAGCGTCACCTACACCGGGGACGCGGCCATCAGCCTGCATCCCGGCGTCAGCCCGGCCACGCCGGCCACCATCCCGTTCGACAAGTTCTTGACGGTCGGCTTGACCTGCACGCCCGTCGCGGCGGGGACCGTGACCGGCACCCTGGACATCAAGAACAACTCGACGAACCTGCCTGACATCTCGATTGTCATGAGTTGTCTCGGGGTGAAGCCCGACGCTGGTCCGTGACATCCGTCAGTGTAGCGTGAAGCCACAGGTGGCAGGACAGGTGGTGCTGCCCCCCGCGGCGTTGGTGAAGGCATACGGGTAGGCCGAGTACGACGTGGTCACCGTATAGGGCACCAGGTCCCACGACATCCGGTTGAGCGGGAAGATGTTCATCAGGAAGTAGCTGGTCCCCGAGGCGACGAAGCGGGGCTCGAAGCAGGAGCAGTTGTACGGGGTGACGGTGGTGGTCACGACTCCCCCGGAGACGGTCTGCGTGAAGACCACCTCGTCCGGGATGACGCTCGCCCTCAAGTTCCACCAAGAGTCGTAGGTCGCGTTGGAGTAGGCCAGGCCGAGCTGCGAACCATCTGACTGGCGCGTGCTCACCATGGCGTAGCACGGCGGCGTCCCCGTCCCGGCATCCGGGGTGTTGTCGCAGAAGGAGAGGGTGATTCCCAAGTCGTAGTCCGGGTCCATGCCATTGGCCGACACCGGGACGCTCCAGGAGATTTGCCAGGCCTGCTCCGTCGTGAAGGGCAGAGCCACCTGGTAGGTGTCGATGTCGTCGCCTCGGCCGTCATAGTCCTCCGGGCCGAAGATGACCTTTGCGCTCGCGTTCTGGTCGTTGGGGTTGAACTTGCCGAGTCCGTAGCTCAGGTAGACGGGTCCGCCGACAAGAAGGCTGGGAGCTGCCGCCAGCGTGGTCGGCCGCGGCGGGTCCGGGATGGCCTCGAGCGCATCGGGCTCGAGCTTGTGCTCGAAGACGATGCTGTAGTCCTTGTCGTCCGCCCAGTAGCCGTTGTTGGCGTAGGGGTCGCCCGAGGCCTGCAGGTAGAAGTAATAGGTGACGGCGGCGGCGTGCGGCGGAATCTGGAGGTTGGATTCGAAATTCTTCAGGTTGGCGAGGAGAATGCCGCCGTTCGGTTCCGGCAGTGCTTCCACCCGGTAGGACTGCAGGCACTTGGGCGGGGTCTCCTGGCAGGAACCTTGGGCGATGGCTGCCGCGGTGGAGCCACCGGGCGCGGAGATGAGGCAGAGGCCTGCGTCGGGATACAGGCAACTCGGCTGGTCGGGTGTCTGCGTGTAGACGAAGAGCTGTCGGCTCGGGTTCGTAGGGAGCGCCGGAAAGCGGCCACCCGTGGCGCCCGGCGTCAGCTTGTAGTGCAGAAGCGCCAGGTTCGCGCTCGGAGCCAGCGTCACTGAGTACCAGTCCGCGTCTCCGACGTAGCTGGTTCGGCCCGTCACCGTCGTGCTGCTCCCCACCGCGATGGGGGCCCCGCCATTCACTGGGTAAGCGGTGGCGAAGGAGTTGTTGTAGGGCGGCGCCGTCCCCTCGGGCACGTCCTGCAGCGGGACGAGAATGGTCTTCAGGAGGTACTTGAACGTCAGGTCGCCAGGGTCCGGCGCGTTCGGCGAGTTCGAGTCGCGGTACCCCATCACCTTGATGTAGTAGGGCCCCACCTGGTTCAGCAGGATGGCCGTGCCGATGGTCACGAGCTTCGCGGAGTACTGCGAGCCCGCTGGGGCATCTCCCTCGCTGACTTGCGTCGTCCCGTCGGGCGCGTACACGTAGTACTGCAGGCGGTACTTGTGCGGCGGCGGCGAAGGAACGCTAGGGTCCTGCGACAGCTCCAACCAGAGAACGGTGTTCGCTCCCGGGGACTGGACGGTGAAGTAGTCGACGTCGCCCGGCGTCGCGAGGTACCCGCCGCTCTGCCCGCTGAAGGTGCCCCCCGAACCGGAGGTCAGCTGGATGGGGGTCGCGGTGGCCGGAGTGTCGTTGGGCTCGTTGGTGTCCGGGTTCTGCAGCACGTCCACCATGACGCTGTACTTGTTCTTCGTGTCGAACTTCTTCTGGGCGTCGTCCTGCAGGATGAGGAGCAGGCTGGTGTTCGACTGGGTATAGGTGAAGGTGATGTCCATCGGTGTCGGGCAGGCCGTCCCGTGGATGTCCGACGCCGAAGTCACGCCGGTGAGTGCGTCCTGGTCGAGGACGATGAGCGTGAGGTTCACCGCCGTGTTGTTGGCTGACGTGCATCCACCGTAGCCGCCATCGGGGATTCCACCGTCCGGCAACGTGCCACCGTCCAGGTAGTAACCGGCCTGGACGTGCACGACGCTGAGCTGATTCAGGGTTCCGACTGCAGCGCTGTACCAGGTCTGTTCCTGTGGCTGAGAGATGTAGCTCTGCTTCCACTGGCCCAGCGTCAGCATGCAGTCTGTCAGCGTGAGGGCCGCATCCGCGGAGGTGCAGAGGTTAGGGGGGATGATGGGCCCGCTGTACGGGTCGCTCACCTGGCCCGTGAAGCAGGCGCTGATGGTGACGAATCCTGCCAGCAAACCCCCTGAACCAACGAGTCTGCTCACACTGCGAAGCCAGCCTGACGTCATCGTTTTCTCAAGAGTTCTTGCGCCGTCCGGTCAAGGGCCAGCGTCTGGAAAGGCGGCGCCACACCCGCGGACGAAGTCTGTCGGCTGGACAGTGACGACGCCATCCACCGGCAGCTTCACGCCACCCACCGGGTACCGGGGTGTGCGCGTCCGGTACGACGTCACCAGGGTGCGGGCGTTGGGGTTGTTGGCGGGAACCTGGGTGACGACGACGAGCAGCTCATTCCAACCCGGGCCACGCCCGGTGCCGCCGTCCGCGAACAGGAAGCCGCCATCCGGCTGAAACATCACGCCGCCGTCGGGCAGGTTCATTCCGCCGTCCGGGCGGTATTCGATGGTTGGGGCAAGCGAGACGTTGTCGACGCGGAAGTGGTAGCACTGGCGGCCCTGCGCATCGACTGGCCCATCAGTCTCGATGGAATAGCGGTACCCGCTGGTCGTGACGAATTGCGAATCCGCAGCGAGCGGATTCATGTGCAGATGGACCTCCTGCCGGTTGACGAGTAGGTCACTGTCCGGGTCCTGGTCCATGTCGGGCGAGGAAGGCTGGGTGTGGAATTGCCACTCCACGCCATCCGGGACGCCGTCGCCGTCTGAGTCCTGCAGCTGGGCGTTGGTGCCGATGATTTGCTCGTCGCAGTCGGTGAGCCCGTCACAGTCCGAGTCCACACCGCGCAAGGCGGGCGGGCAGCCGGGGTCCTGGCCCCCGCCATCGGGCAGGGCGAAGCCCAAGGGATTGAAACTCGCTCCCCGCGCGGCGAAGTACACCTCCACACCGTCGCTGTACCCATCGCCATCGGTGTCTGGGTTGTTCGGGTCGGTGCCGAGCGCAATCTCCTGAGCATCGGTCAGCCCATCTCCGTCCGAGTCGGCGGCGTCGGTCGGCCCGCCGTCCCAGTTGGGCGGCGCCGCGGGACTGTCGACCGGGGCGTTCACGTTGGTGACGAGAATGTCTTTCACCACGTACCCCTGCCGGACTGCGCCCAGCTCGAAGCCAAGGAAGTTGACGGGCTCGTGGTTCTCGAAGTCGCGGAAGTTGCCGCCGCCGACCGCCGCCATCTCCTTCAGCAGCTGAGCGTCCTGATTGATGATGAGCAGCGGACATCCCCCGTCGCCCGTCAAGTCGCAGAGGCTGCTCGGCGGTTGCAGCGGGTCGAAGACATGGACCGTGTTGAGCTGCACGTCCTGCACCAGGATGGACAGCTGCCGGATGCTGAGCACCGAGGTGCCGGGGGGAAGCAGCTGGGCCGTCTCGTCGAAGGTGGGATGGCCGTCCGACAGAAAGATGACGGAGTACCGACCAGGAGCCGTCCCGCTTCCTCCAGCGTCGGCCGCGGACAGCGCTGCCGCCGAGATGTCCGTGCTGAGCAATGCGTAGACCTCCGCCAGCGCCTTCACGAAATCCGTCGCGTCGCGGTTGGGATCCGGGCTCGTGTAGTTGAGAATCTTGTCGATGAGCAGCGTGTAGTCGGCCGGGGTGTAGGAAATCAGCTGCTCGAACTCGGCTAGCCCGCTCTTGGTCAAGAAGGCGGTGGTGCTGCCGGCGAACAGCATAACCGCGAAGGAAATCTCAGGGTCCTGGGGAAGAGAATTGAGCAGCTGCACGGTGGCGAGCGCCCGCGTTCCATCCGGGTCGGTGACGCGCATGGACTGGGACGCGTCGAGGACGAAGAGAATCTTGATGGGCGTGACGATGTCGTTGGCGCCGTAGGTGCAGAAGCGGCCGTCTACGACGACCGACCGGTCCACGGGAAGCTGTGCCTGGACGCGCTCGTCGTAGAGGTAGCTGCCGGTGCAGGCTCCGGCGAGCGCGACAGACGTCGCGACCAGCGCGGCAAGGAAGCGATGGCTTCGTTGCGTCACGGCGGAGCAATCCCCACGCAATTGGTGCCGAGGTAATCGCTTGGAAGCTGGAACATCGCAGGAGAGTTAAAATTGGCGTCATTGACTTGCAGGTCCGGGCCTGCCGGCACGCGCACGCCGGTGGCGTTGCCGAGGGCCGGCGCGTACTGCGCCCAGGCACAGGCGACCTTCCAGACGCCGTAGTCGCTGGCCACGGCACTCTCAGGCGCTTCGGCAAACCACACCTTGAACAGGTTGTATCCCTCCGTCGTCCCGACGCTGTTGGGCGGCGTGACCAGCTCGAGGCCGCTGACGGAGTAATCGTAGCAGACGCTGTTGTCCGTCTGAGGGTTGGCGACGAAGGTGTACTGGACGGCGCTCGAGTCATACAGAGAGCGGTCAGGTGTGGAAGGGTCGGTCCCGGCGCGGATTTCCTCGAGGTCGCTGATGCCGTCGGAGTCCGTGTCCTTGCCATTGTTGCTGGTGAGCGGGTCGAGCCCGTAGCGCACCTCGATCCCGTCGGGGATGCCGTCCCCGTCGCTGTCGACCAGGTTGGGGTGTGTGCCGAGATAAGCCTCCTCCCACTGGGTCAGCCCATCGCCGTCCGTGTCCGTGAAGTAACGGCAACCAAGCGTCGCGGTTCTCGTCGGGTCGCAGCCGCGCAGGTCCTTGATGGGGCTGCCGGGATGAAAGCCCTCGGCCTGATGCAGCACCTCGAAGCGGTCGCTGAAGCCGTCCTGGTTGCTGTCCGGCTGAAACGGGCTGAGCTGAGAGCTGGAATAGAGGTATGCCTGGTCCGCGTCGTCCGGGAGGCCGTCGCCGTCACTGTCCACCTTGCGCAGCGTGACGGCGGGCTCGCTCCTCAGGGACTGGACAATCAGACTCTTGAGCACGTTGCGTGAGGCCAGCGAGCTGTAGTCGAGCGCGCCGAGCCCGAGGCTCTGGATGTTGCCGTCGAGGAACTCCTGGTAGACGCCGTTGCCGCGCAGGGCCACCTGGGTGAGGAGCCATTCGGCTACCTTGTGCGCGGCGGCCGGGTACTGCGATTGCGGAGTGTTCGGGTAGACGCCGTAGATGTCCTGGCAGATGGGGCCGCAGGCCTGGACCGCCGCCTGGTTGAAGAGCAGTACCGTGTGCAGCCGGATGTCGCCGATGTTGTAGGTGGACTTCAGGCTCATCAGCTGGTCGACGTAGCTGAAGATTTGGTAGTTCTGGTTTCGGTCCGTCCCGACGACGAACCCGTTGATTTTGTCGTTGCCCGCCGCGCCCGCGACGTTGCAGTAGTCGGGGACCGAATCCGCCCAGATGAGGTACGGGTGGTCCGGGTCTGCGTACTGCGGCAGGTCGTCGATGGCCGAGCAACGCGGGTACGGCGTTCCGTCGGTGAGCCACACCACCACGTAGCGCGTTCGCGGCAGCAGCTCCGGATTGTTTTGTGCAGTGACGGCGATGTCGCCGGCGATGGCCTGGTAGGCATAGGCCAGCGCCCCCTGGTAGTCCGTGCCCTTGCCGAGCTGGCCCTGCAAGCCACCGAGGTAACCCTGCAGCCCGAACGGCGAAGCGAAGCCCTGGTTGGAACCGTTCGCTGGATAGGGGTTCTGCACGTTGGTCGCGAAGGGGACGATGGCGACCTGGATGTTGGCGCCCTGGTTTGTGATTTCGTTTTGGAATTGGGTGAGGAGTGCTTCCAGCGCCCGGACGCGAGCGGGCGTAGTGAGGTTGGGCGGGACGATGCCCATCGCCACCAGCTGCTCGCACAGCCCTGGCGCTCCCTGGCTGCCGGGCGGGTCCGAGATGCACATCGACCCGGACTGGTCCACCACGAAGAGGACCTTGACCGGGAACCCGCTGGGGTCGGGCGGCTGGGTACAAATCCGGCCGGTCAGCGTGAGGTGGTTGTCTAGCGTGGTGTTGGCTGCGGCCGGCTTCTCGAGCGCCGCATTCGTACAAGACGACAACACCACGGCGACCGCGAGGGTCGCCGTGGCGTGTACAGCAGAGGGTTTCAATTTCACGGCTTCATCACGTCCTTCTGGTGTGAAAAGGAAACCCCCCGTTGTTGACCGTCGTCACTACGTCCGACGCCGGCGAGCCAGCAGACCGAGCGCGACCAGCGCCATGCCGGCGACCGGAGCTCCGAACGGCAGCGCCGTGCAGCCGGTGGCTGCGCTCGTGCCCTGTCCCACGTTCAGCGTCAGCGTGGAGCTGGCCTTGTTGGAGTTGGGGTACAGGCGGTCCGGGAAGACGAGCGTGGCGTCGACCTGGACGGTGTAGGTGCCTTCCTTGTCCGGCACGAAGGTCGGGATGGAACCGTTCTGGTAGGCGTACTGCCAGTGACGACTGACGCTCGCGACGCCCGTCGGCTCGTTGATGCCGGCAGAGCTGCCACCCGGCCGGGCCGTGATGGTCCAACTGTAGTTCATCGCCGCGTTGTTGCGGTTGGCAAACAGCGGGAAGCGGACTTTCTCGCCGCTGTTGAGGGCGATGTGGCCGCCGGCGCTGACGCTGAAGGCGCTCTGCGGGTCAAGGCACGCGGCCTTGTTCGTCGGGTCGGTCACCACGCAGTAGAAGCTGTCGCAAGCGTCACCGATGCCGTCGCCGTCACTGTCGGCCTGGTCGGGGTTGTAGACGTTGGGGCAGTTGTCCTTGGCATTCAGCACGCCGTCACCGTCGATGTCCGGGTCGCAGGCGTCACCGATGCCGTTCTTGTTGATGTCCGACTGGTCCGGGTTCGGGACGGTCGGGCAGTTGTCGACGCTGTCGTCGATGCCGTCACCGTCCGTGTCGGTCTTGCAGACGGTGCCTGCGGGAACGTCGCTCCCGGGCGTGCTGGCGCTGCAGCTCGCCGGGTTCGGGTAGAGCGGGCAGTTGTCCTTTGCATTCGGGCAGGTATCGCCGTCGATGTCGTCGTTGCACGCATCCCCGAGGCCGGTGGCGCCGCCCTTGGTGGTGCCCTTCCCGAAGATGGCCGGGAAGGAAATCTTCTGGTCCGGGTTAAAGCGCCGCGGGCAGTTGTCCTGCGCGTTCGGGATGCCGTCACCGTCAATGTCCGGGTCACAGGCGTCGCCGACGCCGTTGCCGTTCTGGTCTAGCTGGTCCTTGTTGGCGACCGTCGGGCAGTTGTCGCAAGCGTCACCCACGCCGTCGCCGTCCGTGTCCTTCTGGTCCGGGTTGGCAACGAAGGGGCAGTTGTCGTACCCGTCCGCGATGCCATCGCCGTCGGCGTCATCGGTGTAGGAGAGCGTCTTGCCGTCGTCGGTGTAGCTCACCCACACCGAGCAGCCGCAGCTGCAGCCGCAGCCGCCGCCGCCCTGTTCTGCGGGGGCACCACACTGCGTTCCAAGACACTCCGGATTGTTCGCACTCTGGGCGAGCGCAGGTGCCGCCCAGAACAGCGACGCGCCAAGAACCATCCAAGCGATACGTGCGTTCGTCATTGCTGCTCCTCTCGCCAAGGGGCACAGCAAAGGCCGTTCCGTCGTCTGCGGCATGTTTACCTTCAATGAATTCAGTGGGTTTACTTTCATGGTTGAAGCATCAACAGCCTCGGTGTGGGGTCCAGACCCGAAGCCTTGTGGGGGCGAGCCTCCAGACTTCACGGTCCCACCTTGGCATTCATCCAAGACGACAACACCACGGCGACCGCGAGGGTCGCCGTGGCGTGTACAGCAGAGGGTTTCAATTTCACGGCTTCATCACGTCCTTCTGGTGTGAAAAGGAAACCCCCCGTTGTTGAC
>JADGRA010000020.1 GCA_017881265.1 Myxococcaceae bacterium
AGAACGCAAGAACGACACACCCGCGGACGCGCGCTTCGTGGCCTTCGTCACGACGGAGACCCACTCGTGGGCAATCCTCCACTCGCCCCACGGCACCACCACCCTCCCGGTCGAACTGGCCCCCAAGACGCTGTGCGCCCTCATGCAACGCTTTGGCGAGACACTCGACGACGACGCTGCGGCGCAGCTCGGTGCGGCGTTGTTCCCCCCGTCGACGCTTGCGCGCCTTGGGCGGCGTTTCGCCGTCCTGCTCCCGCGCTGTGCGCGTAACTTCCCGGTGGCTGCGGTGCGTGTCGGGAAGGAAAGACTCGTCGACCGGGCCGTGGTCAGCGTCGCTCCGGATGTTTCGTCCGTTTCCTGGGACGGAGGCAACGCCGCCCGCGGGGGAATGGTGCTGGCGGACCCGCTGGGGGACCTCCCCTCCGCGCGCGAGGAGGCCGAGTCGGCGGGGCAAGTCACGGGAGCGGAGGTCCGCCTGGGGCCGCGCGCCGCGGAGGCTTCGCTGGGGGCCTCCGGGACGCACCTTCTGCATTTCGCGACGCACACCGTGGTCGACGTCGCCGGGCCAGCGCTGGTCCTCGCCGACCGCAATGTTAGCGTCGCCGACATCCTGCGCCACCGCCTCCACGCGGACCTCGTCGTGCTCGCCAGCTGCCACTCCGGCTCGAAACTGGAGGCGACTGTGGCCGACAGCCTGGCGACCGCCTTTCTCCGCGCAGGAAGCGGCGCCGTGCTGGCCACGCTGCGCTCCGTCGAAGACGCCTTTGCGTCCAAGGTGGTGCGCGCCTTTTATGCGCAGGGAGGCCTGGAGGACCCGGCCGGTGCCCTCGCCAAAGTGCAGCGCACACTCGCGTGCACTGAACCCGTGGCGCGCTGGTCGGCGTTCTTCGTGGCCGGGACACCTGAGCCCCTGACGCACCCAAAGGCCCGGGAGCGGCGGGCTACGGGCCCTCGGCCTGTAGCGCATGCGCTGCCCCCACCGGGGTAAACCCGGGCTCGCCGACCGCCGCCCAAGCCGGCGCGGCGGTCGGCTGCCCCCCCAGAGAGGGAGGCGCCACATGCTCCCTCCACCCGGCCGCAACGCCCCGTCGCTTGGAGGTCGAGCGAGACGTTCCGGACTGGTGAGATGGGCGACACGGTGCACCCATCCACCACAGCGGAGTCCTCGGATTTGGACCGCGGCGCTGGGCGAGGTTGCCCGTGTGGTGTTGGGGCAGGCTCCGTCGCCATTCTTTCCCGAAGGGCACATGCGTCTTGTGTTGCTTGACCAACAGGGTTCCCGACCGTACCGTGTGGCTGGACACATCCACCCACACCGCCGCTCAGGGCCCTCCCAGATGGATGAAGCGGATTCCGAGGCAGCGGTCCAAGAGGCCCTGTCCCGGGGCGACCGGAAACGGGCGCTGACGTTGCTGATGGGGCTCTATGGAAAGTCCATTTACAACTACTGCCGGCACATGCTCGGCGACGCGACGGTGGCCGAGGACGTTCACCAGACGACCTTCGTTCAGGCCTACACGGATTTCGGGCGCTACGGCGGGCGCGCGTCGCTTCGCAGCTGGCTGCAGGGCATTGCCCGCCACCGCTGCCTGGACTCGCTGAAGATGCGCCGCCGCGAGGACAAACACGTCGAGCATCCCGAGACGGCGCCGGACGTGCCGACAACGGAACGCAGCGCGGAGGAGCAGCTGCAGGTGGGCTCCATCAGCAAGCATCTCGCCGAGTGCCTCGGCCAGCTCTCCGTGGAAGTGCGGGACGCCGTCGTCCTGCGCTACATGGAACAGCTCAGTTACGAGGAGATGGCGAAGCTGACTGGCGCGCGGGCCGCCACGCTGCAGATGCGCGTGGCGCGAGCCATGAAGGGCCTTCGCCAGTGCGTTGAGGCCGCGGGAGTCACGCCATGAGTACTTGTGACCGCTTCGAGAACGACGGCCTGGTGCGCTTCGTGGCCGGCGAGCCGCTCGACGCCCACATCGAAGCTTGCTCCGACTGCCGCACCGCGCGGGCCAACTATGAGGCACTCGCTTCGGCGCTGGGCAAGGCGCGGGAGGCCTATGAGACGCCCGGAGCTTGGGAAGCGCAGGTGTGGGCGAGAATCGCCCGACAGGAGGGCGTGCGCCGACGGCCGTGGGCCGTTTTCGCTGGCGTGGGGTCGGCCGTCGCCGCCCTTGCCGTCCTCTTCATCAGCTCCGCCGGGGGCCCCCCGACGCTCGAGCTTGCCACCGTCGAGGTCGAACGCGGGTCGGGCGCCGTGGTTCGAGGGGCTGCGTCCCGCAGCGGCGAGGTGAAATCGGCGGCGCCGGGGGACGTCTTGCACCTGGTGGCGAAGGTACCCCGCGGCAAGGTGGGGGACTTGCGCGTCTACCGGGGCGCGGATGAATTGGTCTTCCAGTGCGCCACCAGTTCCGCCTGCATCCGCACCCGCGACACCCTGGAGACCCGGGTGAAGCTGGACCGGGCGGGCACCTACCGCAGCGTCGCCTTCGCCGCGGACAAGACGCTTCCCGAGGCCACCGGCAACCTGGACGCGGACACTGCCGCCGGAATTCGGGCCGGGAGCGCGAGCGACTCGCCTCCCATCGACGTCCTCTAGGGCCCTTCCAAGCGCTGCGTCCGCTCGGCGCGAGGGTAGCTGCCCAGCACCTTGCACGTCTCGGCGCGCCCGGCGAGCGTCGCCAGCGCACGGGCCACCTTTGCGTCCTCGATGTGCCCCTCCATGTCGACGAAGAAGGCCGACTCCCAGGGGCGCCGTCTGCTGGGACGGCTCTCAATCTTGGTGAGGTTGACGCCCTCGTCGGAGAAGGGCTGCAAAAGCCGCAGCAGCGCCCCCGGACCGTCCTTCACCAGCAACAGGACGGACGTCCGGTCCTTGCCCGTGGCATGGGCCTGCTCGCGGCCGATGACGAGAAAGCGGGTGGCATTGTCCACCACGTCCTGGATGGCGTCGGCGGCGACGACCAGGTCATGCAGCCGCCCGGCCAGCTCCGAGGCGATGGCGGCGCCACTTGTATCCTCGCGCGCGACGCGGGCCGCCTCGGCAGTACTGGGCGTCTCCACCTGCGCGGCCTGGGGGAGGTTGGCGGCGAGCCACTTGCGGCACTGCCCGAGCGCCTGCGGGTGGCTGTAGACGCGCTGTACGCCGGACAGCTCGAGCCCGGGCCGCACCAGCAGACACTGGGTGATGTCGAGCACAATCTCCGCGGAAATGCGCAACGTGGAGTCGAGAAACGTGTCCAGCGTGTGCAGCACTGCCCCTTCGGTGCTGTTCTCCACCGGCACCACGCCGAAGTCCGCGCGTCCCTGTTCCACTTCGGCGAAGACGCCGGCAATGGTGCCCACGGGCTGCGCCCGGGCCGACAGGCCGAACTGGTGCGTAACCGCCATGTGGGTGAAGGTTGCCTCGGGGCCGAGGTAGGCCACCCGAAGCCCCTTTTCCAGGGACAGACAGGCGGAGAACACCTCCTGGAAGACGGGCTTGATGGCCGACGAGGGGAACGGCCCGGGGTTGGCCGCCACCAGCCGCTCGAGGATGGCCCGCTCGCGGCGCGGGACGTAAAATGGGAGTTGGCGCGCTTCCTTGAAGCTGGCCACCTCCTCCACCAGCTGGGCACGGCGGTTGAGCAGCGCCAGCAGCTCGTCGTCGACGGAGTCAATGGCCTGGCGGAGCGCGTCGAGGTCCATGGAGGTTACCCCGCGGGACTCTACCCCCGGGTCTCGACGGCCATGAAGCGCTGCGTCGAAACTGAGGGCTGCCGTGTGGCAAATGCATGAAAGCTCGCTTAAGCCTGTCCCTCTGCGCAGCCGATGACCGCCCCTTCCGACGCCTCCTTCGAGCCCGTCCGCGACACGCTCGGCCGGCCCCTCCGCAACCTGCGGCTGAGCGTCACCGACCGCTGCAACCTGCGGTGCAGCTACTGCATGCCGGAACCGGACTACGTCTGGCTGCCGCGCTCGGAGCTCCTGACATTCGAGGAGCTGGCGCGGGTGGTGAGGATTTTCTCCTCCCTCGGCGTGGACCGCGTCCGCCTCACCGGTGGCGAGCCGCTGCTGCGCCAGGAGCTGCCGGAACTGGTGCGCCGCGTGGCGGCCGGCCCGGGGCTGCGCGACCTCGCGCTGACGACCAACGGGGTGCTGCTGGAAGCCCTGGCCCGTCCGCTGCGGGAGGCAGGCCTGACCCGGGTGACGGTGAGCCTGGACACACTGCGCCCGGACCGCTTCCAGGCCCTGACCCGGCGCGATGAACATGCCCGGGTGCTGGCGGGCATCGCCGCGGTGCGGGAGCTCGGCTGGCCGGGGCTGAAGCTGGACACCGTCGTACTGCGGGGGCGAAACGACGACGAGTTGCTGTCGCTGTTGGCCTTCGCCAAGGAGCAGGGGGCCGAGCTGCGTTTCATCGAATACATGGACGTCGGCGGCGCCACCCGCTGGAGGCGCGAGGATGTCGTCTCGCGCGCCGAGATGCTCGAGCGTATTTCTGCCGAGCACGGGGCGGTGGAGCCTTTGCACGAGGAGGGCCTTCCAGGGGGCGTGCGCGGACGCGCGCCGGCCGAGCGCTTCCGCCTGTCCGATGGCACCACCTTCGGGATTATTGCCTCCACCACCGCCCCATTCTGCCGCACCTGCGACAGAAGCCGCGTCACCGCCGACGGCACCTGGTTTCTGTGCCTGTACGCCCGCGCCGGCCTCAACCTGCGCCAGGCGCTGCGCGGTGGGGCGTCGGACGAGACCATCGCCCAGCTGGTGCGTCTCGGCTGGAAGGGGCGCACGGACCGCGGGGCCGAGCAGCGCCTGGCCCTGCAGCACAGAGAACCGCTGGCCGACGTCGCCGAGCTGCGCGAGGACCCCAGGCTGGAGATGCACACCCGGGGCGGCTAGCCATGGCGGCCCCTGGGGCCCCTTTCCCTTAGCCATCTCGGGCACTTGCGGCCAGGGGCGCTGGCCTCCTTCGGCCAGCTGGTTAGTGTAGGCCTCAGCATGTCGAACCAGCTGAAAACCATCCTCCTGCTCGGCTCGCTGTCGGCCTTGCTCATCGCCATCGGCGGCGCGATGGGCCCGGACTTTCTTGGTTACGCGGTGGTGTCGGCAGCCGTCCTGAATCTCGGCGCCTACTTCTTCTCGGACAAAATTGTCCTCGCCACCAGCGGGGCGCAGGAAGTGACGGAAGCGCAGGCGCCCGAGCTGCACGCCATGGTGGCGGACTTGGCCCAGCAAGCGGGCATCCCCAAGCCGCGGGTGTACATCATCCCCGAGGCGCAGCCGAATGCGTTTGCCACCGGCCGGAGCCCCAAGCAGGGGGTGGTGGCCGTCACCGAGGGGATTCTCCAGCTGCTCGACGCGCGGGAGCTGCGCGGCGTCCTCGCCCACGAATTGTCGCACGTGAAAAACAGGGACGTCCTCATCTCCAGCATCGCCGCCACCGTGGCGGCGGCCGTCAGCTACATCGCCCACGTGGCCGGCTTCTTCGGCGGCGCCCGCCGCGACCGGGAAGGCCCGGGTGGCCTCGAGTCGCTGCTACTGCTGTTGGTGGCCCCCATCGCCGCCACCCTCATCCAATTCGGTATCTCCCGGAGCCGGGAATTCGAGGCGGACCGCTCGGGTGCCGCCCTGTCCGGAGACCCCGAGGCGCTCGCCCGGGCCCTGGAGAAGCTGGAAAGCGGCGCGCGCGCCATGCCCGCCCAGGTGGAGCCGGCGATGGCCAGCCTCTTCATCGTCAACCCCTTCGGCGCCGTGCGCAGCGTCGCCCGCCTTTTTTCCACCCACCCGTCCACCGAGGAGCGCGTGCGTCGGCTCCGCGCCATGGAAGGCGCCCCAGGCGGACCTACTTGGAGCAGCCGTGCAGCTACCCAACGCTGAGCAGCCTGCCAGGTCCCGACCGACGGCCCCGGCGAGGAGTGCGGCATGAACGACAAGCGCTTCCACTTCCTCTACGCCCTGCTCGCGCTGGTGGGTGTCATGTTCGTCCACGACTTGTGGGTGGGCTACCGCCAGGTGGCCGTCCTGCCCTACAGCCAGTTCCAGCAGCTGCTGCACGACAAGAAGGTCGCCGAGGTGAAGGTGGGGGAAGACCGGCTGGAGGGCACCCTCAAGGAGCCGCTGGACGGCAAGACCCGCTTCGTCACCAACCGGGTGGGCAGCGAGCTGGCGAAGGAACTGGACGAGGCGGCGGTGAAGTACTCCGGGACGGTCGAGAACCGCCTGGTGGAGATGCTGCTCAGCTGGCTCCTCCCGGTCCTGCTGTTTGGTGGCGTGTGGCTGTTCCTCGCCCGACGGATGGCGGGGAAGCTGGGCCCCGGCGGCGGCCTGATGGCTATTGGGAAGAGCAAGGCCAAAGTCTTTGTCGAGACGGACGTCCAGGTGCGCTTTCAGGACGTGGCCGGGGTGGACGAGGCCAAGGGCGAGCTGCAGGAAGTGGTGAGCTTCCTCAAGGACCCGGAGTCCTACGGCCGCCTCGGGGGACGCCTCCCGAAGGGGATTCTCCTGGTGGGCCCCCCGGGGACCGGCAAGACGTTGCTGGCCAAGGCCGTGGCGGGCGAGGCCCACGTGCCCTTCTTCTCCATCAGCGGCAGCGAATTCGTCGAGATGTTCGTCGGCGTCGGAGCGGCCCGGGTGCGCGACCTCTTCGAGCAGGCCCGGGCCAAGGCCCCGGCCATCATCTTCATCGATGAGTTGGATGCCCTCGGGCGCGCCCGGGGGGCCAACTTGGGCATGGGGGGGCACGACGAGAAGGAACAGACGCTGAACCAGCTGCTGGTGGAGATGGACGGCTTCGACACCCGCAGCGGGCTGGTGCTGCTGGCGGCCACCAACCGTCCCGACGTGCTCGACCCGGCGCTTTTGCGCGCGGGCCGGTTTGACCGCCAGGTGCTGGTAGACCGCCCGGACCGGGCCGGCCGCGCCGCCATCCTCCGCGTTCACGTGGGCAAGGTGAAACTGGCACCGGAAGTCAACCTCGACGACGTCGCCGCGCTCACCGCCGGCTTCAGCGGCGCGGACCTCGCCAACTTGGTGAACGAGGCGGCGCTGGCGGCCACCCGTCGGCACGCCCAGGCCGTGGAACGGGTGGACTTCGACTCGGCCATCGAGCGGATTGTCGCCGGTCTGGAGAAGAAGACGCGGCTGCTCAACGCCCGGGAGCGCGAATTCGTCGCCTTCCACGAGATGGGGCATGCCCTGGTGGCCGCGGCCAGCCCGGGGGCAGACCCGGTGCACAAGGTCAGCATCATTCCGCGGGGCCTCGGCGCCCTCGGCTACACCATGCAGCGGCCCACCGAGGACCGCTTCGTGATGACGCGCGGCGAGCTCGAGGGCAAGCTGTCCGTGCTGCTCGGCGGGCGGGCGGCCGAGGCCCTCGTCTTCCAGCACACCTCCACCGGCGCCGCGGATGATTTGGCGCGGGCCACCGACATTGCCCGGGACATGGCCACCCGCTTTGCCATGGTGCCGTCGCTTGGCCCGGTGACGTACGAGACAGAGCCAGCCGGCTTCCTCGGCCCACAGCCCATTCAGCGGCGCGACTACAGCGAGCAGACGGCCCGGGAGATTGACCTCGCGGTGCGGGAGATTGTGAACGACGCCTTCACGCGTTCCGAGTCTCTCCTCAACGCACGGCGGCAGACGCTGGAGCGGGCGGCGCGGTTGCTCCTAGAGAAGGAGACGCTGGTGGATGCGGACTTGAAGGTCCTCTTCGAGGAGGCCCGCGCCGAGGCCCTGCGGACGCCCCGGGCGGCCTGAGGTGGGCATACACTGCGCGGCCTAGATGTTGGTTAGCCGCTCGCGAGGTGCGCCATGGAGGAAGCACAGGCCGTCCCGGAAGTGGTGGTGCACGGCGGTCCGAGTGGGCTGCGGCAGGACATCCAAGCCGGCGCACAGACGTGGGTCGCCGATGAGCCGGCCTCCGTGGGAGGCACCGGCCTCGGCCCCACGCCCTACGACTTGCTCCTCGGTGCTCTGGGCGCCTGCACCTCCATGACGCTGCGGCTGTATGCCGACCGCCGCAAGTGGCCGCTGCAGGGGGTGACGGTGCGCCTGCGGCACAGCCGCATCCACCGGGACGACTGCGTCAACTGCGAGAAGAAGGACGCCTCCATCGAGCGGGTGGAGCGGACGCTGGAACTGCAGGGCCCACTCAGCGAGGAACAACGCACGCGCCTTTTGGAGATTGCCGAGCGGTGCCCTGTCCACCAGACGCTGAAAGGAAAGTTGGAAGTGCACACCCAGCTGGCCCCGGGCTGACGGGCCCAACGGGGGCCAGACTCACCGCGTGTAGTAGGTGGCCAAGGCGACATTCCGCTCGAGCGGCGTCAAGTCCACGCTGGGGTTGACCAGCGTCACCACGTCGAAGACGACGCCGGTGGTGAGGCCTCCGTAGGCCACCTCTCCCGGCGCGGCCGCCAGGCGGGGGTGGATGGTGAACTCCCACTCGCTCACCAGCTCGACATTGCCCTGCATGACGTGCCCGGGCGGCACCGGGAAGCGCGGCGTCTCGTGCAGGGCCCGCACCACGTCCGCGTCCATGACGGCGTCGCCCGACCCGATGAGAATGTCGAAGTCGCGCAGCAGCCCCTCGGCGTCGAGGACGAGGCGAATGCGGCAGGTGGCCTTGCTGGCGTGGGCCCGCACGTGCTGCGCGGACCACACCCACAGCAGCACCTTCCGGACCTCTCCGAAGTAGCCGTCCCAGAAGCCCTGCTGGGCGACGGCCATGGCGCCGGCGCCGCGACGCAGCGACTCCGCCAGGCGCTCCCCGACGGAGTTTCCCGGAGCATGCTGGGGCCCCCAGCCCTTCACGACGGCGGCGGCGGCCTGTTGAGACAGGGCCTGAAACGACAGCCCGAGCGGCGCGCCGGGCACCACGAAAGGAGCGTCCGGCTGCACCGGGACGCCAGACGCGCCGCCGGGCCGCGCCACCCCTGCGGCGAACGGCTGGGGAAGGTGGCTGCCCGGGCCCCGCAAGGCTGGCGCGGGCTGGGGACTGGCCGCAGGCGGGGGCGGGCGTGTCTTTTTTGCCGGGCGCTCGACGAGGGTGAAGCTGACGGGCTGCTGCAGCGGGCGCCGCGGTGCGCCAGGAAGCCGAAAGGCGAGCAGCAACGCTCCGCCGTGGAGGAGGAGGCTTGCCACAAGGGCCGCCAACAGCCTCCGACGCTGGCCTCCCTTCCCCGTGGCGGTGCGTGCTGCGGCTCGCGTCAACCCGACTCCTCCCCTGCCCTTTTGTAACCGCTGGCGCGCGGGGCGAATGCCCGGGGGGCCCTGGCCGCCTGCCGAGGCCCTCCCCAGTCAGGAAGGCGGCATGCTAAGCGGCCCTCGCGCGGGTTGCCTGTACCGCGGGGAGCCTCCCCAATGGACGCCAACCTCCTTCAGTACCTGTCGGCAGAGACGGCCAAACTCCACGAGAGTGGCCTCTTCAAGAAGGAACGCATCATTACCTCGCCGCAGAGTGCCCGCATCCGGGTGGAGGGTGGCCGCGAAGTCCTCAACTTCTGCGCCAACAATTACCTGGGCCTGGCCGACCACCCGGACATTGTTGCCGCCGCGCAGAAGGCGCTTTTGCGCTACGGCTTTGGGATGGCGTCGGTGCGATTCATCTGCGGGACGCAGGAGCCGCACAAGACGCTGGAAGCGCGGCTGTCCAGCTTCCTGGGCACCGAGGACACCATCCTCTACTCCTCGTGCTTCGACGCCAACGGCGGCCTCTTCGAGACGGTGCTGGGCGAGGAGGACGCCGTCATCACCGACGCCCTCAACCACGCCTCCATCATCGACGGCATCCGCCTGTGCAAGGCCAAGCGCTTCCGCTACGCCAACAGCGACATGGCGGACCTCGAGGCGAAGCTGGTGGAGGCCAAGGACGCGCGCTTCCGCCTCATCGCCACCGACGGCGTCTTCTCCATGGACGGCACCATCGCCAACCTGGCGGCCATCTGCGACCTCGCCGACAAGCACCGCGCCCTGGTGATGGTGGACGACTGCCATGCCACGGGCTTCCTCGGGGCCAAGGGGCGGGGGACGCCCGAGCATTGCCAGGTGCTGGGCCGGGTGGACCTCCTCACCGGCACCCTGGGAAAGGCACTGGGCGGCGCCTCCGGAGGCTACGTCAGCGGACGCAAGGAAGTGGTGGCGTGGCTGCGGCAACGCAGCCGCCCCTACCTCTTCTCCAACGCGCTGATGCCGGCCATCTGCGCCGCCTCGCTTACCGTGCTCGACCTTCTGGAGACAAGCGACACGCTGCGCCAGCGGCTGCGGGCCAACGCCGCGCACTTTCGCGCCGGGATGACCAAGCTCGGCTTCCGGCTGGTGCCCGGGGAACACCCCATCATCCCGGTGATGCTGGGGGACGCCAAGCTCGCCAGCACCTTTGCCGACCGGATGCTCGCCGAGGGCGTCTACGTCGTGGGCTTCAGCTTCCCGGTGGTGCCGCAGGGGCAGGCCCGCATCCGCACGCAGATGTCCGCCGCACACACCCCGGAGCAGCTCGACCAGGCGATGGCGGCCTTCGCCAAGGTCGGGCGTTCCCTCGGAGTCATCCACTGACATGAAGGCACTGGTCAAGGCGAAGCGAGAGCCCGGCATCTGGATGCAGGACGTGCCCGCGCCCGAGGTGGGCCCGAACGACGTCCTCATCCGCGTGCGCCGGGCAAGCATCTGCGGCACCGACATCCACATCCTCAACTGGGACGAGTGGAGCCAGCGCACCGTGCCGGTGCCGCTCACCATCGGCCATGAATTCATGGGGGAAATTGCCGGCCTGGGGAGCGCCGTCAGTGGCTTCCAGCTGGGCGAGCGCGTCTCGGCGGAAGGCCACATCACCTGCGGCCACTGCCGCAATTGCCGCGCCGGCAAGCGCCACCTGTGCCGCAACACGGTGGGCGTGGGCGTGCAGCGTCCGGGCGGCTTCGCCGAACTGGTGGCGGTGCCGGCCTTCAACGTCTTCCGCATCCCCAAGGACATCCCCGACGAGGTGGCGGCCTTCTTCGACCCGCTCGGCAACGCCGTCCACACCGCGCTGGCCTTCGACCTGGTGGGCGAGGACGTGTTGATTACGGGGGCCGGGCCCATCGGCGTCATGGCGGCGGCCATTTCCCGCCACGTTGGCGCCCGGCACGTGGTGGTGACGGATGTGAATCCGTACCGGCTGGAGCTGGCCCGGAAGATGGGCGCCACCCGCGCGGTGGACGTGCGCAGCACCACACTTCAGCAGGTCATGCGGGACTTGGGCATGACGGAGGGCTTCGACGTCGGCATGGAGATGTCGGGCAACGGCGATGCGCTGCGCGACATGTTCAACACCATGAATCACGGCGGCCGGGTGGCCATCCTCGGCATCCCGCCCAAGGAAGTGTCGGTCGACTTCAACCAACTCATTTTCAAGGGCCTGGAGGTGAAGGGCATCTACGGCCGGGAGATGTTCGAGACCTGGTACAAGATGGTGGCCATGCTGCAGAGCGGCCTCGACATCCGGCCTGTCCTCACCCACCAATTCAAAGCCGACGACTACGCCCAAGCCTTCGAGGTGATGCGCAGCGGCCACAGCGGCAAGGTGGTCCTCGACTGGACGACGTGAGGACAGCGGGGTCGCCGCCGGCGCCGCCCAGGACAACCAGCCGGGGCGCACCGCGCCTCGAGGAGCTCATCCAACCCATGTGTCGACTTGTGCTGCTGGCCCTGCTGCTTGCCTCCACCCCGGGCCTCGCCTCTCCGCCCGTGCAGTCGCGGACCCTCCCCAACGGCCTCGAAGTGCTGGTGGTGGAGTTTCCGGGCTCTGCGTTGGTGACGGTGGAGATTGGCGTCCGCAACGGTTCCATGACGGAGCCCCCCGAGTACAACGGGCTCAGCCACCTCTATGAGCACATGTTCTTCAAGGCCAATGCCGCCCTGCCGGACCAGGAGGCCTTCCTCGCCCGGGGACGCGAGCTGGGCCTGGACTGGAACGGCACCACCGACACCGAGCGCGTGAATTACTTCTTCACCACCACCACCGACCACTTCGCCGACGCCATGGTGTTCATGCGCGATGCCATCGTCAGCCCGAAGTTCGACGCGAAGGAATTCGAGAAGGAGCGCGTCGTGGTGACGGGGGAAATCGACCGCAACGAGTCCAACCCCTACTACTACCTCTTCCACGAGGTCTCCAAGCACGTCTTCTGGAAGTACCCCTCGCGCAAGGACCCACTCGGCAACCGGCAGACGGTGCTGTCGGCCAGCGTGGACCAGATGCGCACCATCCAGCAGCGCTACTACGTGCCCAACAACTCCGTGCTGATGGTGACCGGCGGGGTGAAGGCCGCGGAGGTCTTCTCCCTGGCGGCCACGCTGTATGCCGGCTGGAAGCCCTCGGCGGCCAACCCCTTTCAGACGTACCCCCTGGTCCAGCACCCGCCCCTGCCGGCGACGGAGCTGGTCCTGGTGGAGCAGCCGGTGCGGACGGTGAACGGGGTGATGGAGTGGCAAGGGCCCTCCACCGTGGGCAAGGACGTGGACCTCACCTATGCCGCCGACGTGCAGAGCGTGGCTCTGCAGCAACCCGCCTCGAAGTTCCAGAAGGCGCTGGTCGACTCGGGCAGTTGCCTGCGCGTCAGCCTCAGCTGGGGGACGCAGATGAATACCGGCCCCATCCGGCTGTCTTTCGTCGCCACCCCGGACCGCGCGCTGGCCTGCATCCGCGCCATCCAGGCGGAACTCCCCCGGCTGGCGCAGCCCGGTTACCTCACCGCCGAGGAGCTTCGAGATGCTGGCCACCAGCTGGAAGTGGACCGTGCGCTGGAGAATGAACTGCCCAGCGCGCTCGCTCACAGCCTCACCTTCTGGTGGACGTCCGCCGGGCTGGAGTACTACCGGACGTACCTTGACAAGGCGCGCGCGGTGACGCCCGCGGACATCGCGCGGTACACGCGCACCTACATCCTCGGCCGCCCCTACATCCTCGGGGTGATGGTGTCCAAGGACATGGAAGCGGTGGGACTGTCGCGCGCCGCGCTGCAGAAGCTGGCCGTCACGGTGAAGCCCCAGCCCCCGGTGAAGAAGGAGGCAGCGCGATGAAGTGGCTTCTTCCGGCGGCAGTCCTCGTCGGGGCGGCCTGCGCCGCCTCCCCCGCGCTGGCGGCGCCACCGCCGGCGGTCACGGCCGGCCCGGCCCCCATCACCGACGGGGACGTCACCGTCGGGGACGTCGGTGGCCTGCAGGTGTTGGTGCAGCGTGCGCCGGGCGCTGAGTTGGTGACGGCAGCCCTGGCCATCCGCGGAGGCGTCCAGTTCCTCGACGCGGGCACCGCCGGCGTGGAGCTGCTCGGGCTGCGGACGGCCGCCTCGGGCGGCACCGAGCGGCTGGACAAGGACGCCTTCTCGCGCCGCCTCACCAAGCTGGGCAGCAGCCTGACGGCCAACGCCACGCCCAGCTACTCGCTGCTGCAGGCCAAGGCGCTGCTGGGCGCCTGGGAGGAAACCTTCGACCTACTGGCCGAAGTCTTCCTCCACCCCGGGCTTCCGGACGCCGAGTTGGAGCTGCAACGCCAGCAGCAGCTGCAGGAGCTCAAGCGGGAGCTGGAAACCCCCGACGGCGCGCTGCAGGTGCTATCCAACGCCATTCTTTTCGGCGGCACGCCCTACGCCAACCGGCCGGTGGGCACCGAGGAGAGTGTCACGGCGCTGACTGCCGAGGGCGTGCGCTCCCACCTCGCGCAGCTGCGGGTGCAGAAGCGGCTGCTGCTGGTGGTGGTGGGGGACGTCCAGCCCGAGGCCATCTTCGCCCGCGCGCGAGCGGCCCTGGGCGCCCTGCCGGCCGGGGAGGCCCTCCCTTTGCCTCCGGCGGCGCTGTCCTTCTCGCAGCCGAGGATGGAGGTGGAGAGCCGGACGCTGCCCACCAACTTCATCCTGGCGCGCTTCGCCGGGCCGGGCTGGCAGTCACCGGACTTCGCCGCGGGGCGGCTGGCCGCTGCGGTGCTGGCCGACCGCGAGTTTGTCGAGGTGCGCACCAAGCGCAACCTCAGCTACGCCGCCTCCGCCGGCCTCGACGTCAGCCGGCCACAGTCCTTTGGGGCGCTGTACGTCAGCGCGGTAGACCCGAGCGCGGCGCTACCGGTGATGGAGACAGTGGTGAAGGACCTCGCCGCCCGGCCAGTGCCGGACAAGGACTTGGCCGGCTACCGGGCCACCTTCCTCACCCGCTTCCTCGAAGGGCAGCAGACGACGGACGGCGCGGCCCGGCGGCTGGTGGAGGCGCAGTTGCTGGGCGGGGACTGGCGCTTGGTTCGGACGCTGCCGGCCCGCATCCGGCAAGCCACCGCGCAGGACGTCCAGGCCTTCGTCCAGAAGTACGTCCGCAACTACCAGGTGGCCGTGGTGGGGGACGCGCGGAAGGTCGACCTCTCGCTGCTGCGCTGAAGGCGGCGCCTCCCCGGGCCACACCGCCCCCTTGCAAGTCGCGTCAGCCGAGGCCCAGCACTGCCACGGTGTGGCGGGCGATGACCAGTTCCTCGTCGGTGGGCACCACCCGCACCTCCACCGCCGAGTCCGCGGTGGAGATGCGCGGGGCGCTGTGAGCGTTGGCGTCCTCGTCCAGCACAAGGCCCAGCCAGGCGGAACGCTGGACGACGGCCGCGCGCACCGCCACGGCATGCTCGCCAATGCCAGCGGTGAACACCAGCCCATCCAGCCCGCCCAGTACCGCGGAGAGGGCCCCTAACTCCCGCGCCACGCGGTAGGCGAAGTAGTCCACCGCAAGGTGGGCCAGCGGCGCCTCGCTTCCCAGCAAGTCGCGCATGTCGCTGCTGACCCCGGAGAGGCCCTTCAGTCCGGCCCCGTAGTACAGCAGCTGGTCCACGTCCTTCAGGGACTTTCCCCCGGGGCCAAGCAGGTACAGCAGCACCCCGGGGTCTATGGCCCCGCACCGCGTCCCCATGGGAAGGCCATCCAGCACACTGAAGCCCATGGTGGTGTCGACGCTGTGGCCCGCCTGAAGCGCGCACATGCTGGCCCCGTTGCCCAGGTGGGCCACCACCACGCGGCCCTGGGCCAGCCGGGGGGCGGCCTCCGCCAGGTGGCTGGCAACGTACTCATAGGAGAGGCCGTGGAAGCCGTAACGCCGGACGCCCTGCTGGTAGAAGCTGTCCGGCAGCGCGAAGCGCTGGGCGAGCTCCGGCATGCGCTGGTGAAAGGCGGTGTCGAAGCACGCCACCTGGCGCACGCCCGGGTCCAGCGCGGCGATGGCGCGGATGCCGTCCAGGCAGGCCGGCTGGTGCAGGGGGGCCCAGGGCACCAGCGCTTGCAACTCCTCGAGAAGCCCGGGCGTCACCTCGGCCGGCGCCGCATGCTGAGGGCCTCCGTGCACCACCCGGTGCCCCACGGCGTGAATGCCGGTGGCCTGCTGCCCCTGGAGAAAGTCACTCAGGCGCTGGATGGCCTGCGCCCGGGTGGAGACGTCCGCCACCGGGTAGGCGGCGTCTGCCACGACGCGCCCCTCGGCGTCGGCCGCTCGCAGGTGGGGCCGCGTGCCAATGCCTTCCAGCTCGCCACGGAGGTTTCTGGCCAGGGCGCCCGCGGGGGCGAGACGGTAGGTGGAGAATTTGACGCTGGAGGAGCCGGCGTTGAGGACCAGCATGCTGTCGCCCATGCCAGCCAGCCTGCCACTTCCCTCCAGGGGGCAAGCAAGGGTTGCTGGAGAAAGGCAGGCGAATTGGCACGGGGCCAGCCCCGGGAAGCCGTCATGCGGCGAGCAGGGCGGAGAAGGCCGCGACGAGAAGCGTCGCCGCGACCAGCATGGCGTAGGCCAGGGACACGCCGAGCAGCTTCGCCACCGTCACCCCCCAGCTGTCCTGGTAGACGCGCTTGAAGGCCAGGCTCGAGTAGATGGAACTCCAGACGAAGTAGACGCCCGCGAGCGGCTCCCAGGGGAGCAGCATCAGGAGCGCCGCGCCGAAGGCGAACGCGTGCAGGTGAAGCGTGAAGACGAGGTGCTCGACGAAGTAGCGCCTCCACCAGAAGAATTTGAAGAGCACCGCCGACAGCGGCAGCAGCACGAAGATCACCTTCGGCATGAGACTGGCAATTCGCTGGGAGAGGGCCTGGCGCGCCGCCGCCCCGTTTGGGTCGTCCAGGGCGGCCGTGTTGCGCTGAAGCCGCTCGTCCAGCCAGCGGATGGGCAGGTGCAGGCGGTCCTTCTCTGGCGTCGGCGCGGCTCCCCCAGTGCTGGAGGGGCTGAGCTGGACCTTGAAGGTTTCGGTGGCCGGCGCTTTGAGCGCCAGCAGCGCGAAGAAGAGGACGCTGACGGTGAGGTACAGCTTCAGCGGCCGGACGTAGCGCGTGCGACGGCCGGCCAGGTACTCCAGGGTGAGAGCTCCCGGCCGAAGCAGAAGCGGCAGGAGGCTTTTCCATAGCTTGGTGTCGATGAGGGGGTGCTGGAAGAATTCCAGCGCCAGGTCCTTCAGGCTTCGCTTGAGCGGCTCCTCCTTCTGCCCGCAGGCGGAGCAAAACTTCCCGCCCAGCACCGCGCCGCAATCCAGGCAGACGCGCGGGGCGGGGGTGACGCTTGCCTCCGTTCCGGAGGGGACTGCCAGCGTCACCGTGGCTCCGGGAAGGCCACCCCGAGCGCGTCCTGCGGAGCGTCCACCGTGTCCAGCGCGTCTAACCCGCTGCTGGCCAGCCGCCGGGCCACCGCCACGCCCCGGCGGTTGCCGCGCGTGTCCAGAAGCCACTGGGCGTGCTCCACCACCAGCGCCAGCGCGTAGGCCCGGCCGAGAGTGAGGGCAAAGGCCCGGGCGCCAGCCTCCAGCACGGCGACCTCCTCGGCGGCCCGGGCCTTCAGCCAGGCCGCTGCGCGCCGGCCCGCGTCCACCGCCCGTACCCGCGGTCCCTGGAGCGCCGGGTGGGTGGCGCGGGCGACGCGCGCCTCGAGGTCATTCAGCAGGGCTACCAGCGCCTCGCCGCCGCCGATGGCGCGCAGGGTGTCCAGGGACAGGACGTTGGTGGTGCCCTCCCAGATGGGAAGCACCTGGGCGTCCCGCAGCAGCGCTGGCAGGCCCGTGTCCTCGACGTAGCCCGCCCCGCCGAAGGCTTCCAGCACCTCGCTGGCGTGGGCCACGGCGTGGCGGGCGGTGTACAGCTTCACCACCGGTTGAAGCACCCGGGCCAGAAGCCGCTCGTCGTCGGTGCCGCCCTCGGTTTCCTCGCGGCCGAGGAGTTCCACCGCGCGGAAGAGGAGCAGGAAGCTGGCCTCGAATTCGGCCTGCAACGCGGCGAGGGTCTCCACGTGCAGCGGCTTGTCGGCCAGCGGCGCACCGAAGGCCTCCCGGCGGCGCGCGTAGTCGCGCGCCAGGGCCATGCCACGCCGCATGGAGGCGACGGAACAGACGGCGTTCCACAGCCGGGTAATCTGCAGCATGGGGGTGATGGCCTTCACCCCCTCCTCGGTCCCCGCCACCAGCTCGGCGCGCGTCCCTTCGAGGTCCAGCTCGGCCGTGGCCAGCATGCGGGTGCCCAGCTTGTCCTTGAGGCGGTGAATGTGGATGCCATTCAGGCCCCCCTCAGGCGTCCGGGTCTCGAGGTAGAAGAGGGCGAGCCCGCGGCCGCCGGGCCCGTTGCCTTCGGGACGGGCCAGGGTGAGCGCCATCTCCGAGGTGGCGGCGGAGGTGAACCACTTGCTGCCGTGAAGTCGCCAGCCGTTGGCGACGGCGCGGGCCTCCGTCTGGGTCCGGCCGACGTCCGAGCCACCGGTGCGCTCCGTCATCCACTGCCCGGACGTCCAGACGTTGTGCGGGTCACGACTGGTGAGGTGGGGCACGGCCCTCTCCACCAGACGGGTCGCCCGGTGGTGCAAGAGCGTCTTCGCCGCGCCGTCGCTCATCGCCAGAGGGCAGGTGTAGACGCTGGAGGACGGGGCGAAGAGGTAGAGGAGCGCAAACTGGTGCAGGCGGGACCAGGGGCCCTGTTCCCGTTCGTACGGAATGGCGACCAGCCCGTGCTCGGCGGCCACCCGGGCGTATTCCTTCCACGCTGGCGGGACCCGAATCTCGTCCACGCGGCGGCCCCAGGCGTCGTGGGAGAAAAGCACCGGCTCCTGGCCGCGGGACGCTTGGGACAACTCGAACAGGCGTCCGGCGGCCAAGCCGCCCATTTCCACCAGCGACGGTTCAATGGCGCGCCGCACGTCCTCCGGGACTCGGCGGGCGAGCAATTCCCCTAGCAGCACGTCGTCGTCGTACTGGTTGCCCAACGCCGGCGGCGTCTGAAAGAAGGTCATTGCCGTGCTCCAGCGTACCAGCGCTCGCGCGACCGCGGGACTGCCGCGTGACCGTCCGGCCCGGGGCGGAGCAGCAGCAGCTGGAACACTCCAATCTCTCCCAGCCTGAACGCGACGCTCGAGCTGGCCAGGTACAGGCGCCAGGCCCGGGCGCGCTCGGCGCCCACCAGACGGACCGCCTCCTCGAAGCGGCCCTCCAGCCGGTGCAGCCAGTGGGCCAGCGTCTCGGCGTAGTGCTCGCGGAGGGATTCGAGGTCGCGCACCTCGAAGCCGGCGCGCTCGGCGGCCTCGACGACGCGCCCCACCGGGATGAGCTCGCTGTCCGGAAAAATGTAGCGGCGGATGAAGCCGCCGTCGTCCCGCGACAGCCAGGGGATGGTGTTGCGCGGCGTCGGCATGGGCGCGATGGCGTGGTTGAGGAAGAGGCCTCCGGGGCGGGTGGCGCGGAACATCGCCTCGAAATAGACGTCCAGCCTCGCCGAGCCCACGTGCTCCATCATCCCGATGCTGGCCACCTTGTCGAAGGGCGCCTCGTCCGACAGCTTCCGGTAGTCGGCGGCGCGCACCTGCATGCTGTGCGACGGAAGCGCCGCCAGCCGGGAGCGCGCCTCGGCCAGCTGGTGCTCGCTCAGGGTGATGCCGAGGCCACCGGTGCCGTAGCGCAGGACAGCGTGGCGAATCAGCCCACCCCAGCCGCAGCCGACGTCGAGGAGCCGGTCCGTGGCCCGGAGGTCGAGCTTGCGGCAGACCAGCTCGAGCTTCGCCTCCTGGGCGGCCTCCAGTGTCTCATCGCCCCGGGCAAAGAAGGCGCAGGAGTAGACGAGGGAGGGCCCGAGGAAGAGGCGGTAGAAGTCGTCCGAGACGTCGTAGTGGTACTGCACCGCCGAGCGGTCGCGCGCCGGCGTGTGGGGACGTCCGTGCAGCCGAGGCATCAGCGCCGACTGCACCCGGTGCCACCAGCCGGCGGCCACGGCCGGCAAAGACTTCACGCTGCGGGGGGGCCCCGGCCAGCGGGCGGCAGCCTCCAGGACGCCCAGGGTGTCCCCCTCGATGTCGAGGAGTCCGGCGGTGAAGGCCTCGGCCGCGCGCACCTCGCTGGCCGGCGGCACCAGCAGGGCCTCGGCGGCGGCGGGGCTGCGGAAGACGAGACGTCCCTTGGGCGCTGTCCCGACGGCAGGAAGCACCGAGCCGTCCCACAGGGCCACCTCGAAGCCGCGGGATGGCGGCCCCAGTAGGGTCCTGACCGCGGAAGCCGGGTCGGTCATGGCACCAACAAGATGCGCACCAAAGCCGCCCCGTCAACAGCACCCGCCGTGCGGGGGACGCTAGGACTTGCGTGCGACGCCCCGGACGGAGGGCCGGACGACGCCAGCGACCTTGCGGATGGACTCCCGGCGCACGTCTTCGAGGGCAAAGCCCATCTCGGCGATGGCATCCTCGGTGCGGCGGGTGAGGTGACAATTGCCGGCCATGAAGCGCCACCCCGGTTCCAGCACCCGCTGCCACCGCAGGCGCCCCGGCAGCTCGGCCGCCACGTGCTCGAGGAAGAGGAGGGTGCCCCCGGGCCGAAGCACCCGCCACACCTCGGCCAGGGAGCGGCCCGGCGACTCCACGGAACAGAGCACCAGCGTCGACACCACGACGTCGAAGGCCCGGTCCGGAAGGGGGATGGCCTCGGCGGTGGCGTCGACGACGGTGACCTCGGGCCGCTCTCCAACCTTGCGCTTCAGCCGGCTGCGCATGCCGGCATCCGGCTCGGCAAGCACCAGCCGGCGGACAGCTGGCGGGTAGTGGGCGAGGTTGGCGCCCGTCCCGGCCCCAATCTCCAGCACGTCGCCATGGGCGTTTTCCAGCAGGGCGCGCCGCCAGTCGGCGAGACACGTCTCCTCGGCACGGGAAAGCGTGCGGTCATACACCCAGGCGCCGAGGGGTCCCCACATGGGAGGGCGGAGCCTAACCGAGGACTGTGGGCTTCGCTGCGCCCCAGCGCGCGCCTTTCCCGGTCCTTGGGCCTGTTCGCGCAGAGGACACGACGCGCCCCCGCGTCTCGATGTAGGAACACGCCTCAGCATGGCGAAACCCATAGTCATCTGGCCGGACAAGGTGTTGCAGCGGCCGACGGCCAAAGTCACGGACTTCGGACCGGCCCTGGAGAAGCTGCTCAGCGAGATGATGGACTCGCTGCGCGAGGCGGAGGGCATCGGCATCGCGGCCAACCAGATTGGCGTCACGCTGCGGGTCGCCTGGGTGGGTCGGCCGGACGGGAGTTTTTTTGAGATTGTGAATCCAGAGCTCCTCGAGGCCACCGAGGCAGTGACGTACGAGGAGGGCTGCCTCAGCGTCCCGGGGGAATTCGACGACACGCCGCGTTTTCGCAAGGTGAAGGTGCGCTTCCAGGACCGGACCGGCACCTGGCAGACGCTGGAGGCCGAGGACCGCCTGGCCCACGTGCTGCAGCACGAGATTGACCACCTGGACGGCGCCGTCTTCGTGACCCGGCTGTCGTCGCTGAAGCGCGACCTCATTCGAAAGAAGATGGTGAAGCTGCAGAAGACGCGCGCCGACGAACATGCCCATCCCCACCGCGGCCATGACCACCGCCATGACCACGACCATCCCGCGCACGGCCACCACCACCACGAGGACCACGGCCGCGAGGACGACTGAGACAGCTTCACTCCCAGCGCGCGCAAGGTACTGCGCACCCCCTGCCAAGGTGGGGGTTGTGACACGGAGCGGCATGCACTACGTGACCCGGCCGCTGAGAAAACAGGGCCCTGCCACTTGCGTGAGGGGCAGGGTCGGGTAAAACCGCCGGCCCTTCTGCGGCTGGCGACCTACCTTTGGGCGCTGAGGGGACAGCACACAACCGTACGGTCCGCCGGGGGGCTGGGCCGTTTCTTGGGAGACACTGCATGCTTCGACGCGTTTCAGTCGTCCTTTTGTCCGCCGGCGCGCTCGCGCTCGGCGCCTGTAGCAGCAGCACCACCCCTCCACCAGATGCTGGAGCGGCCGTCAGTTGCACCAGCAGCGTGCCGCCGGTTTGCACCGTCCCGGCGGGTGCGACCGAGTCCAGCATTTCCAGTGCCATCGCTGGCGCGGCGGCGGGGACCACCTTCAACTTCGCCGCAGGAACCTTCCCCTTCAAGAACACCATCACCGTGCCCGGCGTGGCCGGCCTCACCTTCAAGGGCGCGGGCATCGGCCAGACCATCCTCGAGTTCGCCGGCCAGACGGCCGGTTCGGGCGGCATCAGCGCCACCCTCGGCAACGCCGCCCTCCGGTTCGAGGGCTTCACCATCCAGAACACGCTGGGCGACGGCATCAAGGTGGAGAAGGCCACCGGCGTGGTGTTTTACCAGGTGCAGGTGCGCTGGCTGAACGCGGCGGACGGCGGTCCGAACTACCTGCGGCACGGCGGCTACGGCATCTACCCGGTGCAGTCGCAGAACGTGCTTGTCGACCACTGCGACATCAGCGGCGCGCGCGACACGGGCGCCTACATTGGCCAGTCCTACACCATCGTCGTCAGCAACAACACCGTCCATGACAACGTGGCCGGCATCGAGATTGAGGCGTCGAGGAACGCGGACGTGCACGACAACGTGTCCACCAACAACAGCGGCGGCATCCTGGTGTTTGCGCTTCCCAACCTGCAGCCACCTCCGGATGCGGGCCAGCCGAACGACGCCACGAACTACGTGCGCGTGTACAACAACACCATCACGGCCAACAACACGCCGAACTTCGCCGACCCGTCGGGGTCGGTGGCGCAGGTGCCGGCAGGCAGCGGCATCGTCATGCTCGCCGCCAACTACGTCGAGGTCTTTGGCAACACCATCAGCAACAACGACACCCTGGCCGTCGCCAATGCCAGCTACCTGGTGCTCAACCCGAGCTTCAATCCGTTGGACCCGGCGCAGAACCCCACCGGACTCAATCCCTTCTCCAGCTGGGTCTACGTGCATGACAACACGTTCTCGAACAACGGCGGGAACCCCCAGGGGAGTAACGTGTACAGCCCGGACGGCGGTTCCAACGGCCCCAACCAGCTCGGGGAACTCTTTCAGGCCCTCATCCTCTACGGCGCCTGGACATCGGCTCCGGACGTCATCTGGGACGGCATCGCGCCGCCCCCCTATGTAGCGCCCATCGGCGACGGGGACGCTGGCGTCCCTGCGAACCCGCTGACTTACTATTTTGCAAACAACCACAACGCGAACGTCACCGGGTCGGACTGGGTCAACGTCAATCTCCCGAAGGTCTACATTCCTGGGCCTCCGCCCAGCATCAACGTCAACGACCTGGCCTTCGACTTCTACCCGTTCCAGGTCACCAGCGCCCCGGCGGGTTTCCCGCTTCCGGCGGTGGACGCAGGCATTCTGCCTTGAGAGGTGGGGGGGGACGGCTTCTGGGCTTAGGGCTCACGGCACTTGCTGCCGTGGGCTGCGGCGGTAGCAACTGCACACCCGACGCCGGGGGAGCGACGGCGTTCGCCACCCTCGACCAGTGGTGCCAGGTGAAGCTGGTGAACGGCGACATCGCGCCCGAATCCGGCGTCACCCCCTACAGCCTCAACACCCCCCTCTTCTCGGACTACGCCATCAAGCGCCGGACGGTGTGGATGCCGTCCGGCGTTTCTGCTGCCTACGACGACACCAACGTCCTCTCCTTTCCCGACGGGACCGTCCTCACCAAGTCCTTCGGCTTCGCCGACGACTTGCGCAAGACGCAGCCCACCATCACCTGGGTGGAGACGCGCGTCATCTGGAAGACGGCCGGGGCCTGGCAGGCCATCACCTACAGGTGGGACAGCGCCCAGAAGACGGCCACCGCCAACCCGGGCGGTGAAGTGGTGCCGCTCTCCTTTATTGATGCGAATGGCAACCCGGTGAGTGCCAATTACCTGGTGCCCTCCTCGCCTCAGTGCGCCCAGTGCCACAACAGCAGCGAGGTGCTTCAGCCCATCGGGCCCAAGGCCCGTAACCTCAATCGCGACAACGTTTACCCAGACGGCAACACCCAGAACCAACTGACGTACTGGACCGCCAAGGGCCTTTTGACTGGAGCGCCGGACCCGTCGGCCGCCCCGAAGCTGGCGGTGTGGAACGACCCAAGTACGGGCACCCTCGAGCAGCGTGCGCGCGCCTACCTGGAAAGCAACTGCGCCCACTGCCACAGCCCAACCGGTGAGGCATACACGACCGGACTCTTCCTCTCGACGCTGGAGACGGACCCCTTTAGCTACGGCATCTGCAAGCACCCCGTGGCCGCCGGCCCCGGCGGCGGCGGTCGCCCCGTCGACATCTACCCGGGAAACCCGACGCTGTCCGTCATCCCCTTCCGGCTGGAATCCACGGAACCCTCCATCGCCATGCCGCAGATTGGCCGAAGCGTGGTGGACACAGCGGGCCTTCAGCTGGTGACGGACTGGATTTCGTCGCTGACGGGCACCTGCGGCAGCTGAAAACTCGCGCGCGCGAGTGCCTTTTCCTCGGGGGGCGAGGCAGTCCCACGTTACAGTCGTCGCCCCCCGCATGACCACGCGCCCCGACGACAAGAACTTCCGGCTCTCCCGCGACGTCCTTCCGCGTCGGTACGAGGCACACCTCGCGGTGGACTTCTCCGCCAAGGCGTTTCACGGCTCCGCGCGCCTGAAGCTTACTGTCACTCGCCCGGTGCGCGAGCTCACCCTGCACGCTCTCGGGCTGGACGTGCAGAAGGCCCAAGTGCTGCTGGGGGAGAAGGCGCTGCTGGCCCGCGTCAATGTCCTGCCGACGAGCGAGACGGTGCAGCTTTCCTTCGACGCCGCCCTCCCCCAGGGGGAAGTGACGCTGCACGTCGAGTGGACGGGCCTTTTTTCGGACGGCCTGCGGGGGCTGTACCTGGCCGGCGAGGTAGCGGCGACGCAGTTTGAGGCCGCCGACGCCCGGCGTGTCTTTCCCTGCTTCGACGAGCCGGCCTTCAAGGCCCGCTGGGCGCTCAGCGTGGAGGTGCCGGCCGGGCTGGCCGTGCTGTCCAATGGGGCAGAGGTGGAACGCCGGCCGGGCAGCGACGGCCGTGACTACATCCGCTTTGCCGAGACCGAGGTCCTGCCAAGCTACCTGGTGGCGCTGGTGGCAGGTCCCCTTGTCAGCAGCCCCGAGGACGTGGCCGACGGCGTCCGGGTGCGCACCTGGGCCCTCGCCGAGAAGGCGCACCTCACCCACTTCGGCCAGGAGGCCGCGCTCGCCGCGCTGCCCCGCCTGCAGGCCTACTTCGGGCTCCCCTACGCCTTCGGCAAGCTCGACCAGGTCGCCATCCCCGACTTCGAGGCCGGGGCGATGGAGAACGCCGGCCTCATCACCTACCGCGAGCTGGCGCTGCTGGTGGACCCGGCTACCGCGCCGCTCTCAGTGCAGAAGCGCATCGCCGAAGTCGTCACCCACGAATTGGCCCACCAGTGGTTTGGCAACTGGGTCACCATGGTGTGGTGGGACGACCTCTGGCTCAATGAAGCTTTCGCCACCTGGATGGCCTACAAGATGGTGGACGCCTGGAAGCCCGGCTGGCGGGTGTGGCTGGACTTCGACGGCGGCAAGGCGGTGGCCCTCCACCTGGACGCGCTCCGCTCCACCCACCCCATCCGCGGCACGGTGCGCAATGCCGGGGAGGCCGGGGAAGCCTTCGACGCCATCACCTATGAAAAGGGCGGCGCGGTACTGCGGATGATTGAGGGCTTCCTGGGCGAGGACGCCTTCCGCACCGGCATCCAGGCCTACATGCGCAAGCACGCCCGGGCCAACGCCGTCGCCGACGACTTGTGGGGGGCGCTGGCCGAGGCCTCCAGCCAGCCGGTGCTGGAGGTGGCCAACGCGTGGATTCGCCAGCCCGGCTACCCGGTGGTGAGCGTCTCCGTTACGGGCAACCGGCTGTCGCTTTCCCAGGAACGCTTCTTCTCGGAACCGTCGGCCACCGGGGACGAGCGCTGGCCGGTGCCCCTCGTCCTGCGCTGGGCAGACGCCGCGGGCGAGCACGAGACGCGCACGCTACTTCGAGAGGGAACACAGACCACTGACTTGCCGGTGTCCGGCTCCCTGCAGTGGCTGTGCGCCAACGCCGGCTCGACGGGCTTCTACCGCGTGGCCTACGACGCGGACGCGCTGCTCGCCCTGCGCCGGCACCTCGCCGCGCTGGCACCGGCCGAGCGCATTGGCCTCTTGGCCGACCAGTGGGCCCTGGTCCGGGCCGGCCGGACCCGCATTGGCGACTTCCTCGACCTCGCCCTCGGCTTCGCCGATGAGCGAGACGACGCCGTCCTGGACGAGCTGGTGGGGAAACTCGGCTACGTCGACGCGCGGCTGGTGGACAAGAACACGGCGCGCTTCCGGAAGATTGTGGAGGGACTCTTCGGCCCCGCCTTCGCGCGCATGGGCTGGGAGCCAGGCCAGGGGGAGAATGACCTGGACCGCCTGCGGCGCGCCTCTCTGCTGCGCGGGGTGGGGGGCCTGGCCCGAAGCCCGGCCGTCGTCCAGGAGGCCAGCGCCCGCGTCGCCCGGCTGCTCGAGCAGGGCCGGGACGCCCTGGAGGCCAACCTCCTCGACGGCGCGGTGGGCATTGCGGCACGCGCCGGGGATGCCTCCCTGTTCCAGAAGCTGAAGGCGGCCTTTCCCGGCGAGCCCGACCCGGCCACCAAGCGGCGCTACCTGATGGCCCTCACCACCTTCGAGGACACGGCCCTGTCCGCGCAGGCGCGGGGGCTTCTACTGGAAGGTGGCGTCCCCATGCAGGACGTCGCCGGGTACGTGCACGGGCTGTTGGCCAACCGCGAGGCCCGCGAGGCCGGCTGGGGGCTGCTGCAGCAGCGCTGGGCGGATGTCCTGGCCCGCACCGGCGGCGCGCCCATGCTGGTCCGCCGCGTGGTGGAGGCCCTCGGAAACCTCCAAACCCGGGCCCACCTGGAGGAAGTCCGCACCTTCCTCGCCCAGCACCCGGTGCCGGAGGCCCAGCAGGCAGTGGCCCAAACCCTGGAGCGCCTCAGCCAGGACGTGGCGCTGCGCGAGCGTCTGCTACCGGAAGTGGCCAGCTGGCTGAAGGCCCGCGGCAGCTAACCCCCGCGGGCCGTTAGGGGCCTTCGGCGCGCGTGGCGCTGGCCGCGCGGGCCAGGGCGTCGAGAAAGCCCTCCCCCAACAGCTGGCGCTCTGCCTCGCCCTGCCCGTGCGCCAGGTGCTGCGGCGTCTCCACGTAGCCCAGGTACCCATCCACTAGGCTGACCACCCGGCGCGCCCCGGCCGCCTCCTCCAGCACCCGGCCGGCCGCGGCGGAGGGCTCAGCCGGCACGCCCAACAGGACGAGGGGGCCGACGCGCAACAGGGCCACCGTCGCCTCGGCCGGTGCCGCGGCGCAGAGGGTGTTGTTGGCGAGGGGCCGCAATAGGCGGGGGACGAGACGGCCGGCGTCGGGCCCCGGAAGCCCGACGCTGACGCGGGCCAGCCCCAGGCCGCTGGCCGCCGCCGACAGCGGGACGGCGTCGGTGGCCGAGGCCAGCCCAGCCACGAAGGCGTCCAACCGGCCGGCCGGCTCGCCGTGCAGTGCCGGGGAGGCGTTTCCCACTGCGCCCTGCAGCACCAGCGTCACCCCCTGCCCCCGGGCGTCCTCCATCTCGGCCAGCCGGCCCGGCCAGTCCGGGTCGAGCCCGGCCGGGGGCCGCGGCACCAGCGTCGGGTGGCAGGCAAAGACGAGGAGCTGCGCCACCGGGCCCGCATTGCCGAGGAAGACGAGGCGCGACAGCCGCGCGTCGACGTCCGAGGGCGCCTCGCGCGCCCCCACCAACTCCGGCACGGAGGACTCGCCGAAGCGCAGCGATACCGGCTGCCGTGCCTGGTCGGCGTCACGCAGCGCCCCGGCGGCGGCGGCCACCACCGCCTCGCGCGCACGGGCATGCAAAAGGCCCGTCCCCGCCAGCTGGGCCACGGGGTTTTTGGCGTAGCCACCCGGCCCGGAGTGGGTGTGCGTCACCGCCACCCAGACGTCCGTTAGCCCCAGGGCCCGCGCGGCCTCGCGGATGGCGCCGTCGAGGGAAGCGTCCCCCACCAACACGTCCAGCGTCACCACACCCACCCGCACCCGGCCCGCCTCCAGCACCAGCGCCCGCGCGCGGACGGGAAAGGCCACGGCCTGGGCGGTGGCCCGGGGGACGCCGTAGCCGGCCACGGCCGACGGCAGGGGCACGGCCAGCGGGCGGCTGGCCGCCCCTGCCAACAGGGGCCCTTCCGCGTGGGCGCGTAGCTGCAGCTGGGGCGCGCCCACCGGCCGGCTGGCGCACACGTCCCAGCTGGCGGCCAGCACCAGCAGCAGCGCAAACCCCAGGACGCCCAGGATGAGGGTGACGCGCCCTGGACGGCTCACGCCGCGGCAGTCCGGACGGCAACCAGTTGTTCAGTCGCCTCCCACAGCTTGCGGGCCGCTTCCGGGTCCTGCGCTGCGGGGCTGGGACGGACTTCGCGGCACTTACTGAAGTACTTGCCGCTGACGCCGTCCACCTCGGCCGAAGTGGCCAGGTACACCAGGGTCTCAGCACCCTTCTCCGGCGTTGTCATGAAGGGGGCCGCAATGCCCACCAGCGTCCGGAAGAGGCCCGGGGTGTTTCGGCCAAAGCCGGTGGCGACCACGCCCGGGTGTAAGGAGTTGGCGGTGACACCGGTGCCCTCCAGCCTGTGCGCGAGCTCCCGGGTGAAGAGCACGTTCATCAGCTTGGACTGCCCGTACACCCGCAGGCCGGAGTAACTCTTGCGGTTTTCCAAGTCCCCGAAGTCCAGGCGCATGCCGCGGTGGGCTTCCGAGGCGACATTCACCACGCGCGACGGGGCGCTCCGCTTGAGGAGGTCGAGCAGCTCCAGGGTGAGCACGAAGTAGCCCAGGTGGTTGAGGGCCATGGTTTTTTCGATGCCCTCGGCCGTTTCCGCGCGCCGGGTGAAGATGGCGCCGGCGTTGTTGACCAGGACGTCCAGGCGCGGGTAGCGGGCGCGCACCTCGGCGGCGAGGCGGCGCACCTCGGCGGCCAAGGAGAGGTCGGCCACCAGCCCCTCCACGTCGGCGTTGCCGGAAGTGGCCCGGACGGCGGCCACCGTCTCCTTCACCCGCGCGCTGTCCCGGCCCACCAGCACCAGCGTCATCCCGGTCCGGGCGAGCGCGTCGGCCGCCGCCCGGCCAATGCCGCGCGTGGCACCCGTGAGAAGGCACACCTTTCCGCGAAACTGGGCAGCTGTCATGCCAGCGCACCCTACACCACTCCCGACCCTCGGCCGGAGACGTCCGCTGGGGAGGAAGCGCTCCTGGCCCGTGCAGCCGACAGCCGCGGGGTGTATGTCCGGCACACCATGTGCGGCATCTTCGGCATCTTCGGCAACTCCGAGGCCTCCAACCTCACCTACCTCGGCCTGCACGCCCTGCAACACCGGGGGCAGGAATCCGCGGGCATCGTCAGCGCCGACGGGCGCACCTTCCACGTCCGCCGCGAGATGGGCCTGGTGCAGGACGTCTTCGGCGCCCGACACCTGGAGGCCCTGGCGGGGCGGGCCGCCATCGGGCACGTGCGCTACTCGACGTCCGGCGTGAGCCAGCACAAGAACGCCCAACCGCTCACGGTCGAGTACTCGCTCGGCAAGCTGGCCGTCGCCCACAACGGCAACCTCACCAATGCCCCGCAGCTGCGGGCCGAGCTCGAGCAGCAAGGCGCCATCTTCGGCGGGGACTCGGACACCGAAGTCATCATCCACCTCATGGCGCGCAGCCGCGCCCCCACGCTTGCCAAGCAGATGGTGGAGGCCCTCGCCAAGGTGCAGGGCAGCTACTCGCTGCTCTTCCTCACCCCCACCGCCATCGTCGCCGTGCGCGACCCCCACGGCTTCCGGCCGCTGGTCCTCGGAAAGCTGCGGGACGCCACCGTCTTCGCCTCGGAGACCACCGCCTTGGACTTGATGGGGGCGACGCTTCTTCGCGAGGTCGATCCGGGAGAAATGGTGGTGGTGGACGACATGGGGATGCGCTCCTCGCGGCCCTTCCCCGCCGACCGCCCCACCCGGTGCGTCTTCGAGCACGTCTACTTCGCCAAGCCGGACTCGGACCTCTTCGGGGCCTCGGTGTACATGACGCGCCAGCGCTTCGGGATGCAGCTGGCCCTGGAGCAACCGGCGGCGGCGGACCTCGTCATCGGCGTCCCCGACTCCGGAATCCCCGCGGCGATTGGCTACTCCAAGGCCTCCGGCATCCCCTACGACGTCGGCCTCATCCGGAGCCACTACGTGGGGCGCACCTTCATCGAGCCCCAGCAGTCCATTCGCCACTTCGGGGTGAAGCTGAAGCTGGCGGCGGTGCGCGAGGTCCTCAAGGGCAAGCGCGTGGTGGTGGTGGACGACTCCATCGTCCGCGGCACCACCTCTCGAAAAATCGTCACGATGATTAAGGCTGCCGGCGCCTCCGAAGTCCACATGCGCATCTCCAGCCCTCCCACTCGGTGGCCCTGTTACTACGGCATCGACACGCCACGGCGCGCCGAGCTCATCGCCGCCACCCAGCCGGTGGAGGAGATTGCTCGCTTCATCACCGCCGACTCGCTCGGCTACCTCAGTGTGGAGGGCCTCGGGGCGGCCGTCGGTGACCCGGAGTCGAAGACGTTCTGCATGGCCTGCTTCACCGGCAAATACCCAACGCCCATTCGCAACGTCGAGGATGAGGCTCCCGTCCGCGCTGCGGCGCGCGGGTAGCCCCAAAGGCAACACGCCCCGTGCAGGCCGGCCCCAAGCGCGTCGGAGCCCACGCCGTCGCGGACCGGCGCCTGGCGCGCCGGGTCCTCATCGGCCTGGGCCTGTTGGCGGTGCTGGCCTTGCTCGTCCCGCTCCTCGGCTACCGGACGGACGTGGCGGAGGCGAGGCGGCTTCTGCACGCCCGGGTGAGCCGCGAGGCGGCGGTGTACGCCGACGCGCTCGACACCCACGTCCGTGCCCTGGAGGCCGAGCTCGAGCGGATTGCGTCCCGGCCCCAAGTCGACTTGCGCGACGAGACGACGGCGCCCGAGCAGGAGCTGCTCGACTTCGCGCACCACAACTCCGCCTTCTTCGCCGGCGTGGCCGTGCTGGATGACCGGGGGCTTCCGGTGTGGAGCGAGCCCAAGGACGCGGTGCCCTCCAGCTCGCTGCAGCGCCGCCGCTGGTTCCAGCGGATGCTGCTTCGCCAGGCGCCTGTCATCGACGCCCTGGAGCCGGGCGCGCGCACCTTCGTGGTGGCGGTCCCGGTGGTCCGCAGCGGCGAGGTGACCGGGGCCGTGGTGGGCCTGGTGGACGCGAGCCGGCACGTGCTACCGGGCGGACGCACGGTGAGCGAGAATCTCGAGCTGGTGGTCGCGGACCGGGACGGGGACGTGCTGGCCCCCGCCGTCCCACCGGCTTGGGTGAATGCGCAATTCTTCCCGGACCGCCTCAATCAGCTGCTTCAGCAGGGGCAGGGAGACACGGTGTCGCTGTCGGGAGCCCCCGAGTTCGCCGTGGCGACGCTGGTGGGCAAGACAGGGCTAAGGCTGTTGCTGGTGGCCGACGAGGCGGCGATGCTCGCGCCGGTGCGGCAGCGCTTCCTCGCGCAGCTGCTGCTGGCCGTGGTGCTTCAGGCACTGACGCTGCTGCTCTTCACCCTTTTTCTGCGCCAGAGCTACGGCGCCTGGCAGCAGATGGAGATGCGCGCCGCGCAGCAGGAGAAGATGGCGGCCCTCGGGACGGCCTCCTCCCTGATTGCCCACGAGGTGAAGAACTCGCTCAACGGGCTGAAGGTGGCCACCTCGCTCCTCGGCGACAGCAGCAACGCCGGGCTCGCCACGCGCAGCATCCGCGGGCAGATTGACCGCCTGGGACACCTCGCCCAGTCGCTGCTTTCCTTTGGCAAGCCCGCCCAGCCCCAGCTGACCGAGGCGGGCCTGTCCGAGCTGGTCGAGGACGCGCTGTCGGGCGTGCGCACGCTGCCCGAGGCGGACGAGGTGACGGTGGACAGCGAGCTGCAGCCCGTCCGCGTCCACTGCGACCCGCTGCTTCTGGCCACGGCGCTGGACAACCTGCTGCGCAATGCCATCGAGGCGGCCGTGGGCGCCAAGGACCTCGGCCGGCAGCCCGCACCCCGCGTCCGCGTCCAGGTGCACGCCGAGGGCGACCGGGCACGGGTGGTGGTGGAGGACAACGCCGGCGGGCCGCCGGCGGGCTTCGAAGCCCAGCTGTTTCAGCCCTTCGTGACCAGCAAGCCCAAGGGCATCGGCCTCGGGCTTTCCATGGCGCGCCAGGCGGTCGAACAGCAAGGAGGCCGGCTCGGTTTCGAGCGTACCGACGTCGGCAGCCGCTTCACGGTCGAGCTGCAACGTGCGAAAGCGGTGGCATGAAACGTTCGGTGCTCCTGGTTGACGACGACCGCTCGTTTTCCTCGCTGGCGCAAGCGGCGCTGGCCCGCGAGGGCCTGCCGGTCCGGCTCGCCCGCAGCCTCCACGAGGCCCGGGCTGCGCTCGAGGCGGAGGCGCCCGACGTGGTGGTCCTCGACCGGCGCCTGCCGGACGGGGACGGCCTGGACTTTCTGGGCGTCCTGCGCGCGCAGCTCCCGGATGCTCCGGTGTTGATGGTCACCGCCCACGGGGACATCCAGAGTGCGGTGGAGGCCATCCGCGCCGGGGCGGCGGACTACATGGCGAAGCCGGTGGAGCTCGCGGACCTCGTGCTGCGGGTGCGGCGCGCCTTCGGGGAGCAGAGCCTCCGCGAGCGATTGTCCCGGGCCGAGGCCGAGCTGTCCGGACGGCGGAAGCTCATCGCCCCGCACTCGCCCAGCATGCGCCAGCTGCTCTCGGCACTGGAGCGCATCGCCACCACCCCGCGCAGCCCCGTGCTGCTGCTCGGCCCCACCGGCTCGGGAAAGGAAGTCCTGGCCCGCCACCTCCATGGGCTGTCCCACGCCGGGCAGGCGCCCTTCGTCCACGTCAACTGCGCGGCGCTGCCCGAAAGCGTGGTGGAAAGCGAACTGTTCGGGCATGAGAAGGGCGCCTTTACCGATGCGCGCGTCGCTCGCCGCGGGCTGGTGGAGGCCGCCAACGGAGGCACTCTCTTCCTCGACGAGGTAGGCGAGCTGCCGCTCGGGCTCCAGGCCAAGCTGCTCACCTTTCTCGACTCCGGGAACTACCGCCGCGTCGGCAGCAGCTCCGAGGAAACCAGCGTCGCGCGCGTGGTGGCGGCCACCAACCGCGACCTGCAGGCCGAAATCCGCGCCGGCCGCTTTCGCGAGGACCTCTGGTTTCGCCTCAGCGTCTTCGCGCTGCACGTCCCCTCGCTTCGCGAGCGCCCGGAGGACGTCCTACCGCTCGCCGAAGCGTTGCTTGCCGAGCTCTCGGCCGAGGTGGGGCGCAAGGGCGCCGTTTTGGGGGCGCTGGCCCGGGAGCGAATCCGCCGCTACCCCTTCCCCGGCAACGTGCGGGAGCTGCGCAACGTACTCGAGCGGGCTCTGGTGCTCGAGCCTGGACCCGAGTTGGAACTCCCCGTCCTCGAGGGACGCCCGGAGCCAGTCCCCGGCATGAGGACGCCCGCTGGCGGACCCTTCCTGGTGCCCGGCAATCCCATCCCGATGGAGGAACTCGAGCGGCGCTACGCCCGGTACGTCCTGGAGCAACTGGGCGGTCGCCGGGTGGAAGCCGCCAAGGCCCTCGGCCTCTCCTACCCCACCTTCCTCAAGCGCATCGAAGACTGAAAGGCGCAGGCCAAAGGGGACTTCCCCCAGACATCCCCCAGGATGGCCACAGGCCCAGGGCGCTTCTGGGGCACAAACCCAACAAGTTTTCCATCCCTGTCGGTAACTTGTGGACGACGCCTCTCCTGGCGCCCCGCCGAACGCGCAGCATGTCGACGTCGGGTGACGGCGGAGTCCTCCCACGCGGGGGGTGGTACCATTCTTCATTGAGTACCTCCGGCCTGCGTGACGCTCGCCCCCGCGAAGACGTCACTTCTCCTGCCGCCTTGCCGCCGAAGGGCCCGTCAGGCCAGGGCATTCCGGACTGGGCGCCCACCATCGCGGACCTGCTCAAGCCGCTCGGCTATGCCACGGGACAATTCGGGAAGAATCACCTGGGCGACCGCGACAGCCACCTGCCGACGATGCATGGCTTCGACGAGTTCCTCGGCAACCTTTACCACCTGAATGCCGAGGAAGAGCCTGAGACCTACTACTACCCGAAAGACCCGGCGTTTAAGAAGAAGTACGGGCCGCGGGGCGTGCTGCATACCTGGTCGGACGGCAAGGGTGGGCAGCGCATCGAGGACACCGGGCCGCTCACCGCCGCCCGCATGCCGACGGTGGACCTCGAGATTTATGACGCGGCGAACAAGTTCATCGACAAGTCCGTGAAGGACAAGAAGCCCTTCTTCGTGTGGTTCAACACCACGCGGATGCACGTCTGGACGCGCCTCAAGCCCTCGGCCCAGGGCCGCACCGGCATCGGCCTCTACCCGGACGGCATGGTGGAGCACGACGACATGGTGGGAGGCCTGCTCAAGAAGCTCGACGACCTCGGCCTCACGAACGACACCATCGTCGTCTACGGAACGGACAATGGCGCCGAGTTGGTGAGCTGGCCGGACGGAGGGACGACGCCATTCCACGGGGAGAAGGGAACCACCTGGGAGGGCGGGATGCGGGTGCCGATGATTGTCCGCTGGCCTGGCGTCATCAAGCCCGGCTCCAACCACAACGAGATTTTCTCCCAGGAGGACTGGATGCCGACGCTGCTCGCCGCGGCAGGCGTGCCGGACATCAGCGACAAGCTCGCCAAGGGCTACGCGGCGGGCGGCAAGACCTGGAAGGTCCACCTGGACGGCTACAACTTCCTCCCCTACTTCAAGGGAGAGACGAAGAAGCCGCCGCGCGAGGAGATTTTCTACTTCGGCCAGGGCGGAGAGCTGAATGCCATTCGCTGGAACGACTGGAAGGTGACTTTCGCCGGCGTGAACGGGAACATCGCCATGGGCACCCGCGAGGTCTCCAACTGGCCACTCCTCACCAACCTCCGCGCCGACCCCTATGAACGGGCAATCTTCGAGTCCGGCATGTACGTGCGGTGGAACGCCGACAACCTCTGGCTCTTCGTGCCGGTGCAGCAGAAGCTCAAGGAGTTCCTGCTGACCCTCCCGCAGTACCCCTTCCAGGAAGGCTCGAGCCTCAGCGCCGGCAACATCAACTACAATACGCTGAAGGCAGCGGCTGCCCTGAAGAAGCTGCACGAGTTGGAAAGCCTGAGCGCGCCGACCAACTGACGCCTCCACGGGGGCTTCCGGCCCCCCCCCGGGAGGTCCGCAGCGAACCCTTCGTCACTTCCGTTCCGCAGGGGCCGCCCCGCTGAGGTCAAGTCCCCAGCCGGCGCGGGGCGCGCACGAAGGTCCCGCCCCGGGCCGGCTTCGTCCGCCTCACAGGGCGGGCTTGAGGGGGTCGTGCTCGGCGATGAGGCGGCTGACGCGGGCATCGTCAATGCGCGCAGAAAGCCGGGTCGCCTCGTGCATGTCGCGGACCGTCTTGGCCAGGCTGAGGGACGAGCCGATGGTGAAGAGGAGGCCCATGGCCATGAACCCCTTCGCCCAGGCGTCGACGGGCAGACACCAGATGCCGATGGACATGGCCATCGAGGAAGCAAAGAAGGAAATCCAGGATTGCGCCACCCAGGCGGGGCTGTGGGCGGCAGCGAGCTCGGGTTGAAGTCGAGGCATGGTGGCTTGCTCCATTTCAGGCGCTGCGAAGGACGTCGAGGCCGAACCGCATCACCGACAGGGGAAAAACGCGGGGTAGCAAGGCCAGCGCGCAAAGCGTCCCGGCGTGAACTGCCACCGCCGCCAACGGCGTGGCGAAGCGGGCCACAGCCACGGACGTCAAGGCGGCAAAGCCCACCAGCCAGAGCCAGAAGGTTCCTGCGGCCAAAAGGCCAGCCGCCAGGCCCGCGGGTGAACCAAGGCACTTGAGCGTGAAGAACAGGCCCAGCAGGCCCCACCCGGCGAGAAACAACAGGTGAACGGCATTCCGCATCGGCTTCATGGAGATTCCTTCCGGTTTGCGCCCAGGGGCGGATGGGGCGCAGGAAGGCTGGGCCGAGTCAGTCGAGTTTGTCCAAGAACTAAATTAGTAATGATTGGTAAGCTACAGTGAATGACCTCGCTGGACCGCCTGACAGGCTTCTACTGGGTGGCGCGCACCCAGGGCTACGCCCGCGCCGTCCGCTCCTTCCCCTACCCAATCACCGAGCCCGGCGTGCACCAGCAGGTGCGGCGCCTGGAGACGGAGCTGGGGGTGCGGCTCTTCATGCGGGTCGGGAAGGACAGGGTGGTGCCGACCGAAGCCGGACGCGCCCTGTACGCCTTCGTCGCGCCCTTCCTGGAGCAGCTTCCGGCCGTTGCCGAGTCCTTGCGCCCGGGGCACTTCGGGGGCGTGCTGCGCGTCGGAGCCTCGCCGCTCCTGGTGCAGGGGCTGCTGCCGGGCTGGTTGCGACGGCTGCAACGGCAGCGGCCGGACATCGACGTTGCCCTCACGGAGTTGAGAACACCGGACCTGGAGCTGCTGCGGGCCGGCGAATTGGACCTCCTGGTCGACCACCTCCCCCAGGTTCCGTCTGACATTGAGACGCAGACGGTGGCCCGGCTGTCCAGCTTCCTGGCGCTGCCAGCGGGCCATCCGCTCGCCGGGCGGAGGCCCGTTCCGGTGCGTGCCCTGCGCGACGTTCCCTTCATCGCTTACAACGCGGACCGGGCCAGTCGGATGCAACAGCTGCGCGGCCTGGCGGCGTATGGCGGCTCGGAAAAGGAACGCTATTCCGCAGACTCGGCCGAGTCGCTGCTGGGATTCGTCGCCGCCGGCCTCGGTTACACCATCGTTCCCTGGCTTGACGAAAGAGGCCCGCGGCGTGCCGGGGTGGCGGTCGAGCGTCTGAATGTCCCCGGAGCGGAGTTCCCCGTCTACGCCGCCTGGCGGCGCGGTCCCCACCACCCTCTCGTCGATGCAGCCATGCAGGCGGCACCTGCCGGCGAGTGAGAGAGAAGGCCGGTCGCCCGGCTGAACACCCGACGCCCCGGAGGGCGCGAGGCAGCCCGGCCGTCGTCTAGTTCCGGACCGGAGAGGGCGGCGCGTCCGGGCCCGCCAGGTCCACCAGGCGCACCAGCGCTGCCACCGAATCCACCTGAAGCTTGAACATGACTTGCTGCCGGTGGGCCTTCACCGTCGGCTCGCTGAGTCCCAGTTGCGCGGCCACTTGCTTGTTGAGCAGGCCTTGCGCCACCAGGTGGCACACCTGGGTCTCGCGCGGCGTGAGACGGGCAAGCCGCGCTTTGGCGTCCGCCCGCCGGCGACGTTCCTCTCGCTTGCGGGTGTCCTCCAAAAGTCCCCGCTCCACGGCGTCGAGGAGCTCGTGCTCGTCCACCGGCTTGGTGAGGAAGTCCACCGCCCCGGCCCGCATCGCCTTCACCGAGTCGGTAATCTCGCCCGCGCCGGTGATGAACACCACCGGCAGCTTCCGAGCCGAACGCTCGAGCGCATCCTGAAGCTCCAGCCCGTCGACGTCCGGCATTTTGAGGTCCACCAGCGCACAGGCCGGCCCCTCGGCCGTGGCGTTCTGGAGGAATTCGCGCGCCGACCCAAAGGACTCGGCTTCGAAGCCCACCGAGCGCAGGAAGCGCACCAGCGAGGCACAGAAGGCCGGGTCGTCGTCGATGATGAACACCTTGGCTCCCGCGGGAATCACGCGGCCACCTCCCGGCGTGCCGGCGTCGCCGGCAGGGTTATGCGGAACACTGCTCCTCCCTCCGCCCCATTCTCCGCCACAATGCGTCCGGAGTGGGCCTCAACAATGGACCGGCAGATGGCGAGCCCCATGCCGAGCCCCTTCGTCTTGGTGGTGAAGAAGGGCTCAAACACGCCTTCCAGGGCGCTCGGCGGTAGCCCCGAGCCGGAGTCGGCCACCGCGAGCTCCACCGCGCCACCCCGCGCCGCGCCCCGAATGGTGATGTTGCGCCGGCCCAAGGGTTGCCCGGCGACGGCGTCGAGGGAGTTGAGGAGGAGGTTGAGCAGGACTTGGAGAAGCAGCACCGGGTCACCGTGCACCGTCGGAAGGCCCGGGGGCGCGTCCACTTCCAGCACGGCCCGGCGACGCGTGGCCTCGCTCGCCACCAGCTGCACCGTGTCGCGGATGACGCCGGCGATGTCGACCGCGGCCGGACGGAACTCGTCCCGCCGCAAGACGCTCCGCAACTGGGAAATGACCCGACTGGCGCGCTCTGCTGCGCTCTCGATGTCCACCAGGCTGGCGCGGACTTCCTTGAGGTCGGGTGCGTCCGACAGCAGGAAGCGACGGGCCGCCCGGGCGTTGTTGACGATGGTGCCGAGGGGGCCGTTCAGTTCATGCGCCAGCGAGCCCGACAGCTCCGCCACCGTGCCCACCCGGTTGAGGTGCGCGATGCGCTCCTGATTGCTCTGCGCCTCGGCCTCCGCGGCCCGGCGCCGACGTCGCTCGAGGAGCAAGACGGCAATCAGAGCCGCCTCGAGGAGCAGCGCTGCGAGGACGGCCGCTATCCACCCGGCATACTGGCGCCACACCGGAGTGTCCCGGAAGAGAACTTCGGTGAAGGGGGGAAGCCGGCTCTCCGGAATGTGCCAGCGCGCCAGCTGCCGGGCATCCGCGACGGGCCGGACGGGGCTGGCGATGGGCGCCGGCAGGGGCGCCCCCGCCAGCGCCGCAGTTGCCAGCTGGCCCGTCTGCCGCCCCATCTCTGCGTAGTCCGTCACCCACCCTCCGACCGGGCCCAGGCCCACCAACTGCGCATGGGTGGTGAAGATGGGGGCACGCGACCAGTCCGCGAGCAGGCGGATGGCCTCCGTCCCGCGGATGCTGCGGCCGGTCCCGTCCCGAAACAGCGACACCCCAAAGACGATGGTGTGCTCGGACAGCGCCCCCAGGCGCTCCCCCATCTCGGTGAGAGGAAGCCCGGTGAGGTCCAGCTGCTGCAGGTGGCCGGCGACGCGGGACAGGTCCGGCCGCGCGCTCGCCTCAAATGCCCGGTCGACGTCCGTGGTGCCGCCGATGAAGGCCACCGTCTGTGTCTCGGGGAGTAGCTGCAGGGCCATGGCCATCGTCTGGTCCACGGCCCGCCGCCAGAGAACCCCCGTCACGCCAGCGGGAAGGTGCAACTCGGCCACTACCTGCTCGTCCACCCCACTGAAGACGAGGGGGACACCGGGCCACAGCTCCGCCTGCATCTGCAGGGCGAAGGCCAGGGGCCCTGCTCCGACGGCGACGACCACCGACGGCCGGTAGACGCCATAGCGGGCCTGGAACCAGGCGCGCTGCATCGGGATGAGCAGCGGGTCGCCAAGGGCTTCGAGGTCGAGCACCTCGTTGTGCACAGTGAGGTCATGCGGGACCATCGCCGCGAGCGTCTCGTGAAGGCCCCTGTCGAAGGAAACCACCGCCGGGGCGAAGGGGTCGAAGCCGTACAGCACGAGGATGCTCCGCGTGTCCCTGGGTGCGCCGGACAGGGCGGCGGGCGCGAGGAGGACGACCGCACCAACGAGCGCGGGGCCCAACCGCTCGAACAGCCACCTGGAGGTGGGGAACACGTCGGTCGGGGACCTTGCCGACTCCGCTGGCGCCCGTCAACGCGCGAGCCCCCCCCAGGAAGGGCCCGGGTCGCCCGGGGCCGGCAGGCACGTAATCGGTGCGCCCGTTTGAGCGTAGGGAAGGGCGGCGGGGAGCCGTCCCCTTTCGACACGTCCTCAAGCCAGGCTAGAAGCTTCGGACAGGGCGTGGCAGTGCACGACGGGCCCCGGGGGGGCCAGAGACCCCAAACTCCCTCATACGGTTGGCATGAGCTTCGTCGAGCGCGCAATCCCCGGTGTGATGCACCGCCGCCTGCTGGAGGGCTGGCAGCGCTTTCGGCACGGCTTCCAGCAGCTGCTCCTTACCTTCCAGGCGCTGCGGGGGGACGCGCTCGCCTGGAAGCGCTACCTCCGCGTGTGCACCGTCCAGGCCCTGGTGACGGCCGCCCTGGCGAGCGTCTCTCTCTCGACGGCCCGCCACTCCTCGGAGGGACTGCGGGAGGAACGGGTGCGGCAGGCGCTGCAGGCGGTGAGCGCCGTGGAACCTGGTGCGGCGGAACCGGTCACGCCCGCAGACGCCAAGCTGGCGCCCAAGAGCAGCGCGTCCCACCGCCGGCGCTCGAAGGCCAAGTCCGCCCCGGCCCCAGGCGAGGCGACGAAGGACCAGGCCCAACCCACCGACGGCGACGCGGAGGACCGCGCTGCCTTCCAACAGCAGGTCCAGGAGCTTCAAAAGGACTTGGTCAACCTCTCCGCCAAGGCCAGTCCGACGGCCATCCGTCGAGACCGCGATTTCCAGGAGGCCCGCAAGGGGCTGGACGAGCAGTTCAGCGACCTCGAGCACGAGGCCGAGCACCTTCGCCTGTCCGCCGAGGAGAAGGCTCTTCTGGTGCGGCTGGGGGCTGAGCTGGACGTGCTCGAGCAGAAGACGAAGCCAGGCTTCTGGGACTCCGCCTGGGCGCTGGTACTGTCGATTTACGGCTCGCTCAGCGTCGCCCAGGCCATTGTGATTGCCCTGTCGCGCGACTACCACGCTGCCGTCGCCCGCGACGCGAGCCTGCTGCTGGGCGTGGCGCCGGAGGACCCGCCCACTGCGCCGCGAATTCACCTCAACATCGCCTGGGTGCGACGGAAGGTCCAACAGCGCACGCGTAGCCTCCTCTGCTTCCTCCCGGGGGTGGCGCTCATCAGCGTCATTTCCCTGCCCTTTCCGGGGCGGGCGGTGGTTAGCAGCCTCCTCACCGCGGTGTGGGCCGCCTACTGGTGGGTGGTGTGGACGGCGAGCAAGAGCGCGCGCGCCTGGGAGCGAAAGGGCGTGGCCTCCCCCCCCTTCTACCTTCGGTGGTGGCACTCCCACCTCACACCGCTGCCATACGTGGGCGGGGTGGCCCGGGCCCTGGAGCGGTTCTGGGCGCGACTCACCCGCGTCGCCTACTCGCCCGCCGAGGCGGTGGAGGCCCAGCCAGCGGAGTTCTCGGGCCTGGCCGCGGCTCGCGCCCTGCAGCTCATCCCGCTGGTGAAGCTCTACGTCCGGCCCCTCGTCCCTGTGGCGGCAGCGCGCCTTCTGGCCGAGCGTTCCCGCCCCGGACTTCGCCTCGAGTCCCCCAAGGAACAAGCCACGCTCGCCGCCCAACGTGCAGCGGTGCCGGCCAGCCCGGGCGCCATCGCCGCACGCGACGAAATGTGAAGCCCCGCGCTTTTTCGGGAACTGCGCCCCAGGCTGACAGCCCGCGGCGCGCAGTCGAGCGACCGTCTACGCCGAGGCGAGCACCCTCGTCGGGACCCGCACCTCGAAGGTGGTGCCCTGGCCGACGCGGCTCTGCACGTTGATGCGGCCGCCCAGCTTCTGCACCACCGCCACGCAGACGCTGAGTCCGATGCCCGTGCCGACGCCCACCGGCTTGGTGGTGAAGAAGGGCTCGAAAATGCGGCTCTGCTGCTCCTCGGGGATGCCCACCCCGGTGTCCGAGACGCTGAGGATGGACTCCCGTCCGTCGGTGCCGGTGAGGACGCGAATCTCGTGCTGGCGCGGGTCGCGGTCGTCCAGCGCCTGGAGCGCGTTGACCAGGAGGTTCATCACCACCTGGTGCAGCTTTCCCTTGGGGGCACAGTCGATGGGCGCCGGCCGCAAGTCCTTCACCACCCGGGCCCGGCTCTGCAGCTCGCGCTCGGTGAGAAGCAGCGTGCTGGCGGCGATGTCGGCCAAGTCCACCGGTTCGAGGACCTGGTTCTCGTCGGCACGACTGAACGTCTTCAGCTCCTGGACGATGGTGCGCACCCGCTGGCCGCCCTCGGCCGTCTCGTTGATGAGGGCATCAATGTCGTCCAGTGTCTCCCGGAACCCAATCTGCGCCTCCAGCGCCTGGCCCCGCGCCGGCGCCTCTCGGTAGGCGCTGATGACGCGCTTCACATCATCGACGTAGTTTCGCAAGGAGGTGAGGTTGGAGAGGATGAAGGCCAGCGGGTTGTTGATTTCGTGCGCAACGCCCGCTGCGATTTGGCCAATCGCTGCCAGCTTCTCGCTTTGTGCCAGCTGGGCCACCAGGCGGCGGTCGCGCTCGGCGTCGGCCAGGCGGATGAGGTTGCGGACCCGCGCCACCAGCGCCCGCCGCTGGATGGGCTTGTGGAGGTACTCGTCGGCGCCGGCCTCGAGGCCCTTCAGTTCGCTGTCCGCGTCGTTGAATTCCGCGGTGAGGAAGATGACCGGCATCCGGCTGTGCGCCTTGTTCTCGCGCAGCCGGCGGCACACCTCGAAGCCGTCCATGTGCGGCATGCGGATGTCGAGCAGGACCAGGTCCACGCCCCCCTGCTCCACCCGCTCCAGCGCCTCGGGCCCGCTGTTGGCTCCAAGGACGCGAAACCCCTCGGCGTTGAGGTACGCCTGAACCAGCCGCACGTTGGCAGGCTCGTCGTCGACGACCAGAACCTGGGGGGGCTCGGTCCGTCGCGACTCTGGCCCTTCGTCGTACCGGCCCTTCACCATCCGCGGGCTGCTCCTCACGCTTCCGTCAGCAAGCGGAGGATGGCGGACGTCGGCCGCCGTCGCAACTTCGGCAACTTCCTCCTGGGCCATCCTCCCCACACCGGAGCACCGCACGTGCCAGAGCCACCGCTTCACCCTAAGTGTGCGAGAGGACTGCCTTCTTGGCTGGGCCCGGGTGGGTCAATCTCCGCCAGGCCGTCAGCGCCGACCCTGGGCAGGAAACTGGCCAAGTCCTCCGGCAGGGGTGCGGTAAAGACGGCGCTCTCGCCAGAAAGCGGATGCGGGAGGGACAGGCGGGCGGCGTGCAGTGCGTGTCGCTCGAGGCGGAGCCGGGCCCACGCCTCCGGCTCGAGGCAATGCCGGCTGAAGCGGTCGAAGTAGCCGGGGTCGGGCCCGTACATCTTGTCCCCCACCAGCGGGAAGCCTGCGGCCTGCAGGTGCACGCGAATCTGATGCTGGCGTCCCGTCTCCGGAAGGCAGCGCAAGAGTGCGAAGGGTTCTCCTGCGCGGGTGAAGCGCTGTGCGACCTGGAAGCGTGTCCGGGCAGGCCGTCCCGCGGCGTCGACACGGACCGCAATACGAATGGTCGGGGTGCCTTCCAAAATGGGGGCGTCCACCAAGAAGGTGTCCTGCGCGGGCCAGCCTTCGACGATGGCCAGGTACTCCTTCTCGACGGTGCCCTCCTGGAAGGCGCGCATCAGCCTCCGCGACGCCTCGGCCGTCCGTCCACAGACCAGGACCCCAGAAGTCTCGCGGTCGAGACGGTGGGCCGGAGCAGCGTGAAACAGAGGCCCGTGCTGGCGCAGTAGCAGCGACACCACCGTACCGTGGTGGTAGCGCGCGGTCGGATGGATGGGCAGTCCGGCCGGCTTGTCCAGCACCAGCAGCGCCTCGTCGCGGTACACCTCGCGCAGGTCGTCCGGCGTCTTCGGCTCGACGAGGCTGCGGCGGCGGAGGCGAAACGTGAGGCCAGGCCACACCCGCGTGCTGGGCTTGAGTGGCAGGTCCGCCACCAGGGCCGTCCGCAGGATGCGCTGGACCCGAACGCGGGAGAGCCGTCTAATCTTTTCGCAGAGGTAAAGGTCCAGCCGCCAGCCCGCATAGTTCGGTTCAACGGTGAACGTCACCTCCACCACGCCCTCGGCGACTTCGTCTATCCTCGTGGCCATGCGGAGGTCGGTCCTAGCGGCGCTGGCACTCTTTGTCACCTCCGCGTCCGCCGCCCCCAGCAAGGGGCTGGCCGTGGTGGAGGTGAGCGCGCCATCCAACATGCAGGGCCTGGCACAGCAGATGACGGGGCAGGTCCTCGACGCGGCCCGAGCGCAGGGGCTGAAGGTGGTGGGCCCGGAGGAAGTCGAGACGTTTCTCGGGCCGAAGGGCACCCTAGCCTTGAAGCAGTGCGGGCCGACGCCGGGGTGCCTGGCCGAACGGCTGGCCGACCTTCCCGTCAACCGGGTCGTCGTCGGGACGCTAGGCCGGGACCCGGCGCACTACCTGGTGCATTTCTGGCTCATCTCCCTGAACCCCCCGGGCACGGTGGCCGAGCTCGACCGGTCCATTCTCATCGCCTCGAGGCGGCTGCAGCCGGACGTCGCTGCAGCCCTGCCAGCCCTGTTGCGCGGAGAGCAGGAAGTGAAGGGGACGCTGGTGCTCGAAGCCAGTGTCCCCGAGGCGGCGGCGAGTCTCGACGGTGAACCGCTCGGGCAGACGCCGGTGACGCGGTTGCTGAAGCCCGGCAAGCACGAGGTGCGCGTCTCGCACCCGGGCTACTACCCGGTGGAACGACTGGTCACGGTGGAGGCGGGCAAGACGACGCACGACGTCGTCCGGCTGGTGGCGGTGCCCGGGGCCGCCCCGCCCGCGCTGCCGCCGGTCGAGACGTCCGCGCCGGTGGCCTCGGGTGGCTTCCGCGTGCCCGTCGCCGGCTGGGTGGCGCTCGGGGTGGGCTTCGCTGCCGGCGCGGCAGGCGCCTGGCTGGCCGTCGCCGCCCACAACAACCAGGACCAATTGCTGGCGGGCTACAACCCTGCGCGCAACAGCTACCAGGGCTTTCGCTCGCAAGCTGTCAGCGGCCAGAACCAGGCCACCTGGGCCAACGTCTGCTTCGGCATCGCCGGCGCGGGGCTGCTCACCTGGGGGGTCCTGACCTGGATTGCAAGCAGTGCACCCGCAGAACCGCATACCTCGCTGGGCGTCGGGGTCGGGCCACAGGGTGCCACGGTGTCCGTCTCGGGGAGCTTCTAGCGTGCGGCGCCTGACGCCTTCTGTTCTGGCAGCGTTGGGGGTGGCCTCCGGCGTCTTGGTACTTGCGCGCTGCAGCTTCAGCATCAACCCCGACGCGGGACACTTCTCCTGCATCAGTGTCGCCGACTGCGCCAGCGGGCAGGACTGCGTGCCCCAAGCCGACGGGGGCAATGGCCTGTGCTACCCCGCCGGGCAGTGCGTGGCGGAGGTCTGCAACGGCAAGGACGACGACTGCGACGGGGTGGTGGACAACCATCAGCCCTGCGGCGCCGGGGCAGCCTGCGTCGACGCAGGATGTGTTGACTGCACGGCGTGCGCTGAGCCGGCCTGCGCGGGCGCTTCCTGCGTGCTGGATGGAGGCCCTCAGCAGTGTGTCCTTCGGGTGGTCTTGCCGGATGGCGGACTGTCGGACGCGGGCACCGGCCCCACCACTTACGTCTGCGACGTTCCCTGAGGCGGTGCCGGCCGTGACGGGCGGTAGATGTCCGGACGGCAAATCTCCATGGCCCGGGCGGGGTCCCCAAGCGGCACAAAGCCGTGGCGACGGTAGAGTGAGTGCGCATCGCGGGTGGCCAAACTCCAGCGCCTCAGCTGCTCCAGCTCCGGGTGCGCCATGACGGCCGCCATGAGGGCATCGGCAATCCCCCGCCGCCGGTGACTCTCCACGACGAAGACGTCACACACCCAGGCGAAGGTGGCGCGGTCGGTCACGACCCGGGCGAAGCCCACCTGGCGGGCGGCGTCGTAAGCACCGAAGCACAGGGAGTTGGCGAGCGCGCGCTCCAGAACGGCTCGGGGCAGGCCGGGCGCCCAGTAGGTCTGGCTGAGGAAGGCGTGCAGGGCGTCCACGTTCAGTCGAGTCGGGTCGCTGCTGATGTCGATGCCGTCCGGGGGTGGTCTTGCCATGGCCAAGGAAGCGTCCCACGCCCGGGTGGGCGAGCGGGAGTACAGCTGGGGCGGCCCCGGCCCAGGGAGGGGTCGTCCTGGAAACAGGTTTCCGCGGGGCACGGGGGCGCTAGTCTCCGGCACCCGCAAATGCCCATCGTCCCCCTTAAGAAGGTCATGTGCGCCAACCGGGGCGAAATCGCCATCCGCGTCTTTCGGGCGTGCAATGAACTTGGCATCCGCACCGTCGCCATCTTCAGCGACGAGGACCGCGTGAATGAGCACCGCCACAAGGCCGACGAGGCGTACCGCGTTGGCCATGGCAAGCGCCCGGTGGAGGCCTATCTCGGCATCGAGGAGATACTCGACGTGGCCCAGGCGGCCGGGGTCGACGGCATCCACCCCGGCTACGGCTTTCTTTCGGAGAACGCCGACTTTGCAGAGGCCTGCGAGCGCCGGGGCGTCCACTTCCTCGGACCCCGCCCGGCGGCCGTTCGGCTGATGGGCGACAAGGTGGCCGCCAAGCGGCTGGCGGAGAGGGTTGGCGTCAGCGTCGTCCCCGGGACGGCCTTGGAGGGAACTGAGCAGGAGATGCTTGCCGCGGCGCGGCGCTTCTTCGAGCGCACCGGGCCGGTCATGGTGAAGGCCGCCCACGGGGGCGGCGGCCGCGGCATGCGCGTGGTCCGCACGCTGGAGGAGCTCGAGCCGTCGCTCGCCTCCGCCCGTTCCGAGTCACAACTCGCCTTCGGGAGCCCGGTGGTCTTCCTCGAGGCTTTTCTCGAGCGGGTGCGCCACCTCGAGGTGCAGATTCTGGGCGACCTCCACGGGAACATCGTCCACCTGCACGAGCGGGACTGCTCGGTGCAGCGCCGACAGCAGAAAGTCATCGAGATTGGCCCGGCGCCCAACCTCTCCGACGTCGTCCGGGAGAAGCTGTTCGACTCCTCCCTCAAGCTCATGCGCGCGGCCGAGTACTCGAGCGCCGGCACGGTGGAGTTTCTCGTCGCCGGCGAGAACGTCTACTTCATCGAGGTCAACGCCCGGCTCCAGGTGGAACACACCGTCACCGAGCAGGTGACGGGCGTCGACCTGGTCCAGGCCCAGCTGCGCATCGCGGAGGGCCACGCTCTCGACTCCGAGGAAATCGGCATCGAAGGCCAGTCCGCCATCCAGCCGCGTGGCTTCGCGGTGCAGCTTCGCGTCACCACCGAGGACCCGGCGAACAACTTCCTCCCCGACGCGGGCACCATCCAGGCCTGGCGGCCGGCGACAGGCTTCGGCATCCGGCTGGACGGGGGCAACGGCTATCCCGGCGCCGTCATCTCCCCTTTCTACGACTCGTTGCTCGTGAAGCTCATCGCCTACGCGCCCACCTTCCGAGGCGCCGTACGGAAGGGGCAACGGGCGCTGCGCGAGTTTCGCATCCGCGGCGTGAAGACGAATCTCCATTTCCTGGAGAACGTCCTGCAGTCCCAGGTGTTCCTCAACGGCGAGACGTACACCCGCTTCATCGACGAGACGCCCTCCCTGTTCCAGTTCTCACAGCGGCGCGACCGGGCCACCAAGCTGCTCCACTACCTGGGCGACGTCATCGTCAACGGACACCCCACCGTCCCCCGGGAATTGCGGCGTCGGTCGGTGGAGTTCGCGCCCCCGCGCGTTCCGGACTCGCCGCCTGGCCCGCCGCCACCGGGCACGCGGCAGATTCTCGAGGAGAAGGGACCGGCGGGCCTGGCCGCCTGGGTGAAGGCGCAGAAGCGCGTCCTGCTCACCGACACCACCATGCGGGATGCGCACCAGAGTCTGCTCGCCACCCGCGTGCGCACCACCGACTTGCTGCGGATTGCACCCGCTACCGTGCGCCTGGCGCCGTCACTCTTCTCGCTCGAGTGCTGGGGCGGCGCCACCTTCGACACCGCCTACCGGTTTCTCAACGAGGACCCCTGGCAGCGGCTGCGTGCGCTGCGGGCCGCAGTGCCCAACATCCTGCTCCAAATGCTGTTCCGGGGCGCCAACGCGGTCGGCTACACCAGCTACCCGGACAACCTGGTGGAAGCCTTCGTCGACGAGGCGGCGGAGGCAGGCATCGACGTCTTCCGGGTCTTCGACTCCCTCAATGACCTGGACTCCATGGAGGTCAGCGTCCGGCGGATTCTCAAGACCGGGAAGGTGGCCGAGGTGGCCATGTGTTACACGGGCGACGTCTCCAACGAGAACCGCCCCAAGTACAACCTCGACTACTACGCCGACCTGGGCCGCCGCATCGAGGACATGGGCGCCCACTTCCTCTGCGTCAAGGACATGGCCGGGCTGCTCCGGCCACGGGCGGCTGCGCTTCTCATCGAGCGGCTCAAGCGCGCCACCCAGCTGCCCATTCACCTCCACACCCACGACACCTCGGGCAATGGTGGCGCGGCCTACCTGGAGGCCATCGAGCACGGGGTAGACATCGTCGACGTGGCCTTCGCGCCAATGGCCGGGCTCACCAGCCAGCCGTCGATGAATGCGCTGGTCTCCGCGCTGCGGGGCTACCCGCGCGACACCGGCATCACCAACAAGCTGCTGCAGCCGCTGGCCAACTACTGGGAGGATGTCCGGGAGCCGTACAGCCCCTTCGAGTGCGGGCTGAAGAGCTCCACCTCCGAGGTTTACTTTCACGAGATTCCAGGCGGTCAGTACTCCAACCTCCGGCCCCAGGTGGCGGCGATGGGGCTGCTCCCGCGATGGAACGATGTCAAGGTCGCCTTCGCGCTGGTGAACCTTCTGGTGGGGGACATCCCGAAGGTGACGCCGTCCTCGAAAATGGTGGGCGACTTCGCCATCTTCCTCCTCAAGAACGACCTGCTGGTGAAGGGCCCCACCCTCGAGGCCAGCGTGGCAGCGACGCGCGCCGTGGTGCTACGCGAGGCGGCGCGCCTGGACTTCCCCTCGAGCGTGGTTGGCTACTTCCAGGGACACCTCGGGCAGCCACCCGGGGGGTTTCCGGACGACCTCCGCCGGGCAGTCCTCAAGGGACTCCCGGTGGTGGAGGGCCGGGCCGGGGCCAATCTCGCGCCGCTCGACCTCGAGGCGGTGCGCGCCAAGCTGTCCGAGCGGACGGGACGTCCCGCGCGCCGCGACGAGGCACTCTCGGCCGCCCTTTACCCGCGGGTGATGGACGAGTACCTCGACGCCTATGCCCGCTTCGAGGACGTCTCCATCCTCGACACGCCGCTCTACTTCTATGGCCTGGAGGTAGGGCAGGAGGTGTGGGTGGACCTCGAGCCTGGCAAGACGCTGGTCATCGCGCTCTCGGCAGTGGGAGAGCCGGACGAGAACGGGATGCGCACCGTCTACTTCGAGCTGAACGGCCACGGACGGCAAGTCACCGTGCGGGACCGCGCCCGGGCCCCGGCTGTCCGCGAGGCACGACAGGCAGAGAAGGACAACGCCGACCACGTCGGCGCCTCTATGCCGGGAACCGTCATCGGCCTTCACGTGAAGCTGGGGGACCGCGTGGCGGCAGGCGCTCCTTTGCTCACGCTGGAAGCAATGAAGATGGAGACGGTGCTGCGCGCCACGCGGGCGGCCAGCGTGAAGGAAGTCATCCCGATGCTGAAGGGCCGCGTCCAGGCAGGCGACTTGCTCGTCGTCCTCGGCCCTTAGAAGCACCTCAAGGCACGGGCACGACGGCGTAGACGACCTGCGTCCCTTGAAACTGCGGGCGGTAGTAGACGCCTCCGCAGCTCTGGTAGACGACGCCGCCGTAGTTGACCGTCGTGCACGCCGGCGGCAGCACCACCACCACTGTCCCCACTGGGGGCGGCGGCGCCGGGTGCAACACCACCACCGGAGGCGGCGGCGCTGGGTGCACCACCACCACGACGGTGGGCGGAGGTGGGGGGCGAACCACCACCACGGGAGGCGGAGGTGGGGGCGGCTTCTTCACCACCACGGCGCCCCCATTCGGCCCCACCGCCACCGCGCCCCGCGGTCCGGCGACGAAGCCGCCGGCCAGCGCGACCGGCGTGACGGCCAGCGTGAGGAATGCCAGCGCTGCGCCAGGGCGAAGGGCCTTCATGGTGTCCCTTTCCGCTCGGGTATCATCTCCGCGCGGAAGCTGCCCGGCGGGGGGGTGAAGACGAAGTCCTTGGCGCTGAGAGTCCCGCCCAGCTTCCAGTCGGACATGTCGAGGACTTCGCGGGGTGCTCCCGGGACCGTCTTGTACGTCACCGCCACGCGCCGCGGCAGCGGGCGGGGCCCCCGCTGGACCCAGAGTTGCCAGTCGACGTCTCTTTCTGTGAAGGCCAGCTGGTCACAGGCCACCCCGTCGACTTGGGCCTGCCGCACCACGAAGGCCGTCAGCAGCCCGGTGCTCATCACCGCGAAGGGGTCCGAGACGAGGAAGGGCGCGACGGTGAAGACGGCGTCGTACTTGTCCCTGAGGAAGTCAATCGTCTGGTCGACCGTCGGCGGGGTGGCCGTGCTGCCGAAGGCCTTTCGCACCGGGTCGAACAGCGTCACGGTCTTCCCGTCGTACCAGAGGCTGACGTTGGTGATGTCGCTCCGCAGGTCGATGCGGACATGGTCCGGGCGCTGCAGCTCGACGCGGGTCGTCCGGAAGAAGGCCAGCATCTGCCCCGTCGTGGCCAGCTCCTCGCTGAAGCCCCGCACCGTGAAGGCGAGGGTTTGGCTCGAGCGCAGAAACGCGCTCATCTTTCGGAGCACGTCAAAGGCCGCAGGTTCCAGCGGGGTGGCGTCCGACGTGACTCCGGCGTCTGGGCTTTCGCCCTGCGCGTGCGCGGCCGGAACCACCAGCAGAAATCCGGTCAATACGGCTGCCGGTGCACTCAGCCTCGACGCTGTCATGGGGACGCCCCTGGAAAGCGCTGGGCTTGTAGCCCAGCCGTCGCAGGCTGCCCAGGGCGAAGGCACAAGCCGGGGGCCCGGGCCCGCGTTCAGTGCCTGGGCGCCGGTGCGGCGGAGGCCGGGGGAAGGGCGGCCCGCATGTCCCCGAGGAATTCCTGGACCATGCTGGTGAGCCCGTCATTCCAGGCGTTGGCCACCGCCACCGCCGACTTCTCCGGGAGGGGCAGTCGACGCAGGTAGGCCTTGCGCAGTGCCGTGGCCAAGGGCTGCGGGAGGGGCGGAAGGCTAATCACCACCATCTCCAGTCCCACCACCGCCACCGGTTTGTCCGGGACGGTGAAGTCGCCTTCCAGGGCGCTCACGTAGACCTCGACCAGGAGGTCCGCCGCCACAGGTCCTCCCAGTTCCACCACCTCCCGGACGAAGTCCGTGTTGGCGAGCGAGGACCGAACCAGTCCGAGCACCAGGTCGCGCGGGGACGCCGCGAGCACCGCGTACGGGTCCTTCTCGAAGCTGTGCGGGCCGGTGCGGTAGGTGAGAGAGCGGCCAGCGAACTCCGGCGCCACTTCGACCCGGTCGACCGAGACGACGTGCGCTCCGGGTGCCACCTGGGTCTGGACCACGACGGGCGGGTCGATGGAAAAAATCTGCGCCCCCGAGGGGGGCTTGGAGACGCAACCGACGGCACCGAAGAGGAGCGCCAGGAGGGCTGCAGCACGTGCACGGGGACGATTCACTTCTTCTCCTTGGACAGGGCGGACGCCGGCAGGGGTGGGTCGCCGAAGAGGAAGCCGGCTGGGTAGCGATTCAATTGTTGCAGGACGTCGTTGAGCTCGCGCGTGGCCTCGCGTGTGCCCGCCAGCGTGTCGTTGAGGTTGCGGAAGTCGATGTTGGAGAGGCGCCCGGCGGTGCGTTGCAGCCGCTCGTTGGTGGCCTCCAGCCCGAGCACCAGTTCATTGGCGTTGCGCCCGAGCTCCGCGAGCTTCAGCGCCTGCACCTCGCTTCGGATGTCGACGATGGCGGAGCGGGCCTGCACCACCGTTCGCTCTACCTCGCTGGAGATGCCCTTCATGTTCAAGTCATCCAGCTTGGACTGGAGGGTGCTGCCGAGCGCCTCGAAGTTAATTTTATCAAGGCTGCTCATGATGCGAGTGACCGCGGTCAGAATCTGACTGAACTCGCTCGGCGCCGACGGGATGTAGAGGCTCTTCGGCGTCCAGGAGACCTCCATCGGAGGGTACTGCTTCGGGTTCACGTACTTCAGGGCCAGCACGCTGGTGCCGGTGATGCCCTGGCCCTGCACTGTTGCCCGGAGCCCTGTTTCGATGGCCTCGTGCAGTTTGCCACCCTCGTCGCCGCCGCTCTGGATGGGGGCCTGGGACTTGGCGATGGTGAAGCGGATGACGACGCAGCGCGGGTTGCCCGGTGGGTAGTCGTTCCAGGAGAAGCGAATGGAGGTGACCTGGCCGACGTCGACGCCGCGCAGCTTCACGGCCGAGCCCACGCTCAGCCCGTCCACGTCACCATCGACGTAGGTCTCGAAGTGGTAGACCGGCTCGACGTCGCGGCTGAAGGCAAACGCCACCAGTCCGGCGAGGATGAGTGCGACGCCGAATAGGACGAAGGCACCAATCTTGAATTCATGGGCTCGTTCGCTCATCCGGTCTTCCTCTCCTGTTCGGGGTCTGCTTCACGGCGGAAAAACTGCCGGACCACCGGGTCTTCGGAGTGGTCGCGCAGCTCCGCAGGCTTCCCCTCGGCGATGAGGGTCTTGCGCTCAGCGTCCACCATGATGCAGCGGTCGGCGATGGCGAAGATGCTCTGGAGCTCGTGCGTCACCACGACGAAGGTGATGCCGAAGTCACGGGAGAGGCTGCGAATCAGCCGGTCCAGACCGGCCGAGGTGATGGGGTCCAGGCCGGCCGAGGGCTCGTCGAGGAAGAGGATGGCCGGGTCGAGCGCCATGGCGCGCGCGATGCCCGCACGCTTCTGCATCCCGCCGGAGAGCTCGGAGGGCATCCGGCGGGCCGCCTCGAGGAGACCGACCTGGTTCAGCTTGGTCAGCGCGACCAGCTCGCGCTCGTGGAGGTCCAGCCGGGTGAACTCGTCCAGCGGAAGCCGGGCATTCTCCACCAGCGACATCGAGCCGAAGAGCGCACCGCTCTGGTACATCACCCCGAACTTGTTGAGCAGCTTCAGCCGCTCGGCTCCCTCGGCCGTGACGATGTCCACGCCGTCGAAGAGGATTTTCCCGGAGACGGGCGCGACCAGCCCAATCATGCACTTGAGGAGCGAGCTCTTCCCGGACCCGGAGCCGCCGAGGATGACGAAGACCTCGCCGCGCCGCACCTGGAAGTTGAGGTCCTTCTGCACCACGCGCTCGCCGTAGCCAATCGTCAGGTCCTCGACGGCGATGATGGGCGGCTGCTTTTCGGTGGGCGAGCTCATATGTCGAGCGCAAAGGCGAAGACGGAGAAGATGGCGTCGATGACGATGATGAGGAGAATGCCCGAGACGACAGCGCGCGTCGCCGAGTCGCCCACCGCGCTCGGGCCCTGGCGGGTGTGCATCCCGTGGTAGCAGCCGAGGCCGGACACCACCGTGCCGAAAACCACCGCCTTGATGATGCCGAAGAGTATGTCTTTGAGGCCGAGGGCCGCGGTCAGCTGCCGCCAGATGAGCGAGAGGGGGAAGCCCATCAGCTTGGTGACGATGACGCCGCCGAGGATGCCCATCGCCATGGAGTAGGCGGTGAGCAGGGGCATGGCGACGGTCCCGGCCAGCACGCGCTGGACGACCAGGAAGCGGGTCGGGTCGAGACCCATGGTCTTCAGCGCATCGAGCTCCTCGTTCACCTTCATCGTTCCGAGTTCGGCGGCGAAGGCTGACCCCGAGCGGCCGGCGAAGACGATGGCGGTCATGATGGGACCGAGCTCGCGAACCATCACCAGGCCAATCATGTTGGCGATGTAGATTTGTGCGCCGAACTGCTTCAGCGGCTGGGCGGCCTCGAACGCGATAATCAGCCCAGTCAGCAGGCTGATGAGCGAGACGATGAAGAGGGCGTTGGCTCCGGCTTTCTCGAACACCCGGGCCAGCTCTGTGACGCGCAGCCACCGCGGACGCCGGACGACGCCCGCCAGCGCGATGCTCAGCCGACCGAGGAACGCCACCACCTCGAGGAAGTCGCGGCCCAGGCCAAGCGTCGCCATGCCTACCTCGACCGCGATGGGCTTGCGGGCCGCCAGGTGTTCCGCCGCCTGCACGTCCTCTGGCTTGGGGAAGGCACCGAGCAGCTTCTCGAGCTCGGGCCGCAAGCCTCGCAGGGTGGCCTGGACGCCGGGGGTGAAGCGGCCGTGCACCAATTCGTAGAGGATGACCATTCCAGAGGCGTCGCCGTGCTGGATGCGGCTCGCATCGACCTCCACCACTTGGAAGGACTTGCCGGCGAGTTGGGTGGAGATTTCCCGGCGCGTCGCTGCGGCGGTGTGGACGTCGAGCGCCCCGGAGAGCGCCAGCACGGCGCTCCCGGGCGCCAACTCCTTCAACGCGACTTCAGCCTGCGGCCTGTCCTCCACCGGGTGCACCATAGAGGACTGGGGGCCAACTGTGCGCCGTTTCCGGTCCTCCTTGGCGGCGTCGGGCAGCCGGGGGCGGTGCTAGCCTTCCCGGAGGTTTCCATGCCCGGCCCCGCCGACGTCCCGCTGCGCGCCCTGGCGGTCATCCCCGCGCGCTGGGGTTCCACCCGCTTCCCAGGCAAGCCCCTCGCCCTGCTTGCCGGGCGGCCCCTGGTGCAGCACGTGGTGGAAGCCGCCCAGCGCTCCGGCGCCTTCGAGCGCGTTCTGGTGGCCACCGACGACGAGCGCATTGCCGAGGTGGTGGCCGGTTTCGGCGGGCAGGTCGAGCGCACCTCCGCCCAGCACCGCTCTGGGACGGACCGCGTGGCCGAGGTGGTGGCGCGGCTGCCTTCCGAGGCTCCGGATGTGGTGGTGAATCTCCAGGGGGACGAGCCCTTGGTCGACCCGGCGTCCCTCCGCCGCCTGGTGCAGGCCTTCACCGACGTCCGGGTGGCCATGGCCACGCTGGTGCGCCCCCTCGAGGACGCGGCCGAGCGGCTCAGCCCACACGTGGTGAAGGTCGTGCCAGACATCCGCGGGGATGCCCTGTACTTCAGCCGGGCCGACATTCCATTTGACCGGGACGGAATGCGGGTCCCCCGCTTCGCGCATGTCGGGCTCTACGGCTACCGTCGGGCCACGCTGGTCCGCCTGGCCCAGCTGCCGCCGACGACGCTCGAGCTGGCCGAGTCTCTGGAGCAGCTCCGAGCCCTGGAGCACGGGATTTCTATCCGCTGCATCGTCACCGAGCACCGGAGTATTGGGGTGGACACGCCGGCCGACCTCGCGCGGGTTGAGGCGGCACTGACGGCGCGGGACCAGGTTTAGTTCGGGCCCTGGCAGTCCGCTCGCACCATCCGTGTGCACCGTCGCCGGACTGTCCCGGGGGCGGCAGACACCATCATTGACCGCGAATGGGGTTCTGCGGCATTCAGGATTCCCCATGCGCTCCAAGAAGACCAAGTTCATCTTCGTAACCGGAGGCGTGGTGAGTTCCTTGGGCAAAGGACTGGCCTCCGCCTCCATCGCCGCTCTGCTCGAGAACCGCGGGCTGGACATCACGCTCTGCAAGCTCGACCCGTACATCAACGTCGACCCGGGGACGATGAGTCCCTTCCAGCACGGCGAGGTGTACGTCACCGACGACGGAGCCGAGGCAGACCTCGACCTCGGCCACTACGAAAGGTTCACTTCGGCTCACATGAGCCGGCTCAACAACTTCACCACCGGCCGCGTCTACAACTCGGTCATCCAGAAGGAGCGCCGGGGGGAGTACCTGGGGAAGACGGTCCAGGTCATCCCGCACATCACCGACGAGATTAAGGCCAACATCCTGGCGGCCGCCGAGGGCCACGACGCCATCATCGTCGAGGTCGGCGGTACGGTGGGCGACATCGAGTCGTTGCCCTTCCTGGAGGCGGTACGGCAGATGCGTTACGACGTCGGCGCGCAGAACACCACCTACGTCCACCTGACGCTGCTGCCCTACATCGCCGCTGCCGGGGAGGTGAAGACCAAGCCCACCCAGCACTCCGTGATGAAGCTGCGCGAAATCGGCATCCAGCCGGACATCTTGCTCTGCCGGACCGACCGCGAAGTCCCGGCGGAGCTGCGCGCGAAGATTGCGATGTTCTGCAACGTCGATCCGGCCGGTGTCTTCACCAGCCCCGACGTCAAGAGCATCTACGAGTTGCCTCTGGAGCTGCACCGGCAGGGCATCGATGAGCGCCTCTCGGAGATTCTCAACATCTGGTCGCGCGCCCCGCGGCTCGAGCGCTGGGAGCGCATCCTCGAGAAGGTGTACCACCCGTCGAAGGGCGAGGTGCGCATCGCAGTGGTGGGCAAGTACACCGACCTCAAAGAGAGCTACAAGAGCCTCAACGAGGCGCTTCAGCACGGCGGCATCGCCAACGACTGCAAGGTGGAGTTGGTCTACCTGGACAGTCAAGAAGTGGAGGCGCAGGGCGCCGCGACGCTGCTCGCCGGCACCCATGCCCTGCTCGTACCGGGAGGTTTCGGCGTTCGCGGGACGGAGGGGAAAATCAACGCCATCCGCTGGGCCCGCGAAAAGAAGGTACCCTTCTTCGGCATTTGCCTGGGACTGCAGATGGCCGTGGTGGAGTTCGCGCGCAGCGTCCTCGGCCTCAACGGCGCCAATTCCATCGAGTTCGACGCCAAGACGCCCCACCCCGTCATCTCGCTGATGGAGAGCCAGCTCGGCGTCCAGGACAAGGGCGGCACCATGCGGCTGGGCGCATACCGCTGCGTGCTGAAGAGCCAGTCGCTCGCCTTCAAGATGTACGGCAAGGACGAGGTGAGCGAGCGCCACCGCCACCGCTATGAGGTCAACAACGCGTACCGAGGCCGGCTGGCCGAGGCCGGACTGGTGGTGAGCGGCCACAATCCCGAGCTCAACCTCGTCGAGATGGTGGAACTGCCGGACCACCCGTACTTCGTGGGCTGTCAGTTCCACCCCGAGTTCAAGAGCAAGCCCTTCGCCCCGCACCCGCTCTTCTCCGGCTTCATTCGAGCTGCCCTCGAGGAGCGCGACGGGGCAAGGCGATGATTCGGCTCGGCGGCCATCCGGTAGGCCCGGGGCAGCCGCTGCTCATCATTGCCGGCCCGGACATCATCGAGTCCGAGGAGCACGCCCTGCGCCACGCTCGGCTGCTGGCAGACCTCACCCGGGCCAAGGGGCTGCCCTTCATCTTCAAGTGCAGCTTCGACAAGGCCAACCGCACCAGCAACACCGCCTTCCGCGGTCCGGGCCTGGTCGAGGGCTTGCGCGTCCTGGCCCGGGTGAAGCGAGAGGTGGGCGTGCCCGTCCTCACCGACGTCCACGAGACCGCGCAGGTGGCCCCGGTGGCCGAGGTGGTGGACGTGCTGCAGGTGCCAGCCTTCCTCTGCCGCCAGACGGACCTGGTGGTGGCGGCGGCCCGCAGCGGGCGCGGCGTCAACCTCAAGAAGGGCCAATTCGTGGCGCCTTTGGACATGCTGCAGGCGGCCCGAAAGGCCACCGAAGCGGGGAACCCCAACGTCCTCATCACCGAGCGTGGGGCGAGCTTCGGCTACCACAACCTGGTGGTGGACATGCGTGGGCTCGCCCAGATGAGGGCGGCCGGCCTCACCGTGTGCTTCGACGCCACGCACTCCGTGCAGCTGCCCTCCGCGCAGGGCACCGCCTCGGGTGGGGAACGCTCGCTCGTCCCGGTGCTTGCCCGGGCGGCCGTCGCCGCAGGCGTCGACGCCCTGTTCGCCGAGGTGCACGAGTCGCCCGACACCGCGCCCTGCGACGGCCCGTGCTCCCTGACGCCGGAAACGTTTGAAACCACGCTGCGTGAAGTGTTGGCCATCCGGCGTGCGCTCGGCCACCAAGCCTGAGCGGCCCCGTCGTGCCCCTGCACCCGCAGCGAAGGCCCAGCTAGAAAAACGGGGAAAAATGACCTTTCCTGTCCGCGCGCTTCGAGGCAAAGATGATTTCGTGGGGGGCTCGGACCAGGACGGTCACGTCATGATGGACACCCTCTACACCACCCACGACATGAGCCGGATGCTGCAAGTCGACCCGTCCACCGTCAGCAAATGGATTGACCGCGGCATCCTGGTGGCCTTCCGGACGCCCGGCGGACACAGACGCGTGCGCGCCGGGGACCTCCGTTCTTTCCTCATCGCCCATGAGATGCCGGTGCCCGAGGAGCTCGGCAGCTCGGCGGTGCGGCTGGTGGCGGTGGACGACGAGAAGCCGGTCCTTGATGCGCTGAAGCGTGCGTTCAAGGCCTACGGCCACCAGGTCGAGCTCACCACCACCACCTCCGGGGTGGAGGCCTTGCTGCTGGTCACCGAATTGAAGCCGCACGGGCTGCTCATCGACTTGAACATGCCCGAGGTGGACGGCTTGGAAGTCTGCCGTCGCATCCGAGCCCGAAAAAATCTGGAGGGCGTGCGACTCATCACCATGACGGGTCGCCACAGCCCAGAGACGGTGGAGCAGTCGCTGAAGGCCGGCGCCGTGGCCTGCATCGCCAAGCCGGTGGAGGTCGCCCAGGTGCTCGAGCTGTTCCGCGTTCCGCTGTCGATGAGCAAGAGGGCTGGCTGACCAGCGAAGGGGCGGACCCGCCTCGGGCTACTTGGTACCGGCGTCGGAGGTGTCGACGATGCGGCAGTTGCGAGCAGCCCCGGCGAATTTTCCGGCGAGCAGCTGCCCCAGGCTTTCTCCCCCGATGGAGAAGTTGAGCGACAGGTCCGTGCCGTTCTCGCCGCGGACCTTGATGCCGTCGCCCAGGACCAGCCGGCTGCCATCCACCTTGGCGTCCGGCGCCACGGTGACCTTCCCGCCGAAGGAAATGGCACTCCCCGTCACCTTGGCGCCGGATTCGATGGTGACGGAGCCGTTGACGGCCACCGCACTCTTCACGTGCGCGCCCCGGCGCACGAAGACATTGCCGTCGATGGCCACCGCGTCATTGACGCGCTTGCCGGCCTCCACCACGACGTCCTTGCCCCGGGCCACCACGTCGCCGGCCTTGACCTCGATGATGCAGTCGTCCGAGGCGTGCGCCAGGCAGGGCGAAAGGGCGAGGAGCGTGAAAAACGGGGCAAGGCGGCGCATGGGCATCTCCGGCTTCAGTCCTGTTCCTTACGCTTGGCCCACCATGGCGATTGCCACCCCGGAGGTGGGCTGAGTTCGCGCCCAGGCTTCGTCTCGAACCGCTTTGGGAGCAGTCTCGGGGCCGCGTCCACTTCGCGGGGTAGCTCGGATGGAATCCAGACGACGGACCAGCTTCAAGAAGCTCACCCACGCCCATGTTTCTGTGCGGCGTCTCGGGCTTGGCGACGCAGCCGTCCTCAGGATGCTGTGCCAGGAGGAAGCGGACTTCGACCTCGAGGACCGAAGCAAAGCAGCCACCCCGCTGACCGATGAGGCGAGCCGGGCGTACCTGGCCGACCCCAGCGTCCTGCACTGGGTGGCAGCGGCGGAAGGCCTGGTGGTGGGGCACATGTCCTGTTGCCTCATTCGCAAGCGCGCCGGGGACCTAGTGGAAGTCTTGCTTTATGAGATGGGCGTGCGCGGCCAGTACCGACGACGCGGCGTCGGCCGCACCTTGCTCGGCGCTTTGAACGACTGGATGGCGGCACACCAAGTGAAGGAGGTGTGGGTGGTGGCCGACAACCCCGCGGCCGTGGCCTTCTACCAGTCGGCAGGCTTCAAGAAGGCGCCGGAGGATGCGGCCGTGTACATGTCGCGCTAACGGCTGCGCTGCACCACGCTTCGCCCGCCGCCGCGATGCCATTGGCCCGTGGGGCAGCTGCACCGCTGCTGTCCCACACGGACGCCCGGGTGGGGACTCTCCTCCCGCAGGCTGTGGGGTCCACACCCGCCTGGAGGCCCCGGGGCCTGGTCCAGGCCGCGCGAGCGCCCAGGGTACGGTTCCTGCTGAGGAAAGCCACCCCATGAGCGCGACGCCTTTCCTCCTCACCCTGGCTCTCCTCAGCCAGGTGGACGCCGGGCCACCCCTGGCGGTGGACGTCCTGTCCGGCAGACACCCCATCAGCCCGGACATTTACGGGATGAACAGCTACAGCGTCACCGCCGCGGACGCTGCCTTCCACGCCGAGGTGCGGGTGCCCGTCACGCGCATGGGGGGAGATGCCGCCACCCGCTACAACTGGAAGGTGGACGCGAGCAACGCGGGTTTCGACTGGTACTTCATGGCCGGAAGCGGGGTGGCGACACCGGTGCCCAACGCGACCGCCGATGGCGTCATTGCCCTGGCGCGTACGTCGGGCGGCCGCGCGCTGCTCACCATCCCGATGGTGCCCTACATCGACAGCGTCAGCGCCTGGGACTGCAGCTACCCGCGCAGCCTGTTTCCGGACCAGCAGTCCTTCAACCCGTACGTCCACCCCAACGGCGACGATTGCGGCAACGGCGTGCGGACGGACGGGGGGAGCCCCATCCCGCTCAGCGAAGCCGAGATTCTGCGCATCCACATTCCCAACTCCACCGCGCTGGCCACCGAGTGGGTGGCCTACCTGGTGGCGCACTACGGCAGCGCCGCCGACGGCGGGGTGCGCTTCTACAACCTGGACAACGAGCCGAGCGGCTGGGGGAACACCCACCGCGACATCCTCCCCAACGGCCGCGCTTACGCCGGAGATGGGGGGATTACCGAGCTCGGCATCCAGTTCGCGACGGCGGTGAAGGCGGCCGACCCGACAGCCCTCATTCTCGGACCGTTGGACTTCGGCTACCCGGTGTACAGCGACGCCGCGGGCTACCTCGACGCGATGAAGCAGGCCGAGGCGGCGACTGGCCGGCGCCTCCTCGACTACCTGGACGAGCACTACTACCCCTCGTCCAACATTGGCGCCCTGGCCAACACCACTGACCCGGGCAGCGCGGAGCTCCAGGCCCAGCGGCTCCGTTCGACGCGCTCGCTGTGGGACCCGACGTACAAGGACGAGAGCTGGATTGGGCAGTACAACCCGCCCATCCAGCTCATCCCGTACTTCAAGCAGCTGATTTCCGCCCACTACCCGGGCACGCGCCTCGCCATCAGCGAGTACAACTGGGGCGGCACCCAGAGCATCAATGGGGCGCTGGCCGAGGCGGACGTGCTGGGCATTTTCGGCCGCGAGGGGCTGGACCTCGCCACCCTGTGGGGGCCTCCGGCCAGTACGGACGCGGTGGCCTACGCCTTCCGCATCTACCGCAACTACGACGGCCAGGGCAGCAGCTACGGGGACACCTGGGTGAGCTCCACCAGCGGCGGCGCCAACAACGCCGGGCAGGACGCGCTGGCTGTGTACGGGGCCCAGCGCACCTCCGACAGCGCCCTGACGGTGGTGGTGCTGAACAAGACGCTGGGGGACCTGACGACCGCCCTCTCGCTGTCCGGCTTCACGCCGGCGGCCTCGGCCCAGGTGTGGCGCTATGGCCCCGCCAACCTCTCCCAGGTGGTGCGGGAATCCGACGTCCCCATCAGCAGCTCCGGCCTCACCGCCACCTTCCCGGCGAGCAGCATCACGCTCCTGGTGGTGGCCTCTGCTACGGCGACCGGCCCCTCGGACGCCGGCCCGATGGACGGTGGCATGGTGGGCACGGGCGCGCCCGGTGGGACCGACGCTGGGGGGCCCCAAGGACTGCCCGGGACGGGCAGCGGGGTGCAAGGTCTCGGCTGCACCAGTGCCCCGGGCAGCGGCGCGGGCTGGGGCGTCCTCGGCCTGCTCCTGCTCGCGGTCAGTCGTCCTCGCTGGAAAGCCGCACGCGCACGGTGTCCGCCTCCCGGCTGAGTTGCACCGTCCAGGGGCGGCAGCACACCGGGCAGTCCTCGACGTAACTCTCCTCGGCCGCGCCGTAGGGCTCGGCCTGCACCTGCACCCGCTCGCCGCAGTAGGGGCATTGCGCCCGGTGGGAGGCGGCCGGCAACGCCTTGGACGCCCCGAAGCCCACCAGCCGCGGTGTGGCCGGTGGCGGCTCGCCGCGCGCCGCGGCCTCCTCCCAGCTGCCGAGCTGGAGCTCGAGCTCAGCTACTTCGACGCCCAGCAGCGTGCTGGGGAGGGCGCCGAGGTGCCGGCGGGCCCGTCCGAAGAGGGTGGACGCGCCGGTGGCCTTCCCGCGGTGCCACTGGTGAAAGGCGGCCGAAAGCTGCGCGAGCGCGTGGAGGAGCTCGCGCTCCGGGCCGTGGCTGGCTCGCCAGCCCGCCTCCCACGCCTCGTGGGCCGCGCGAAAATCCCCGGTGAGAAAGGACGCGAGGCCCGCCTCCACCGAAGCCTCGAGCGGGGGCAGGCCTGTCGTAGTTTCCTTCACGTCGTGTCCACCCAAAGGGTCCACCAGAGACGGTGGGGGGCCCCGGTTGGACTCTAGCGAACTGGCTCTGAAGACAGGACGAGGTCTCCGCGTCCCAGGTACTCGCCCTCGCTGAAGGCTCCGTAGAATTCCTCGAGCATGGCGTCGAAGTCCGGGTAGCGGGCCTCGCGCCGGTCGTGCGTCATCTTGTCGAAGATGAGGTCGAGCTTGCTCGGGGCGTCGGTGCGCACCTCGGAGGGCAGCGGCGAGCGCCGGCCGGGAATGGCGCCGGTCAGCATCTCGTAGAGGAGAATGCCCACGCCGTAGACGTCCGCCGCGGCGCCTGCGTCCTTGGCCTTCACGATGAGCTCCGGGGCCAGGTAGCTGAGCGAGCCGGTGCCCACGTACACCTGGGGCATGCCCTTCCCGGAGTCAATCTCGATGACACGGCTCAGGCCGAAGTCCCCAATCTTCGCGTTGCCGTAGCCGTCGAAGAGGACGTTTTCCGGCTTGATGTTCTGGTGGGTGAGGCCTTGGGCGTGCGCGGCGCGCAGCGCATAGGACAGCTGCAGGAAAATGCGCACGGCGAGGGGCACCGGCAGGCCCTTGCCGCCCGTCTGCTCCAGCCGCTCGCGCAGGTTTCCGCGCAGCAGCTCCATGACGAGGTAGGGGCGGCCGACGTCCGTGTTCTGGTCGAGGATGGTGACGACGCCCGGGTGGCGCACCTGGGCCTGAGCGCACAGCTCGGCCTTGAGGCGTTTCACTACGTCCGAGCGCTGCAGGAAGGAGAAGTAGCCGAAGATGTCCTTCAGCTCCTTGACGGACACCTCGGTGCCAAGGCTGTTCTGCCGGCCCTTGTAGACGGTGCCGAGGGGGCCGGAGCCAATGGCGTCGAACTTGGTGTAGCGCAAGTCTCCGTCGCCCGGCTTGCTGGAGGGGGCGGGGCGCCCGTCGACGGCGCCGACGCCGTCCACCGCGGTGGTAGTGCGGCGGGGGGCAGCGCGCGGGAGGGGGGTATTCGAGGGCGGCGGTGCGGCGGGCGGCTGAGGCACTGCGGTCTCCACGGTGACGTGTGGTTCCAAGGCGGGGACGGCCGTCTCCACCTCGACGGGGTAGGAACTGACGAGCGGCTCGTCTGCGGGCGCGAGCTGCTCGGAAAAGAATTCCCCCACCTCGCCGCTGAAGCGGTCGAGCTCGTTGCCCTCCACCACGCGCTCCCCGGTGTCGGTGAGGCGCAGCTGGGCCTCGCGGTCCATGGCGATGTAGTGGAACTTCCGCAGGAAGAAGAAGTAGGCGTCGAACTCGAGCGAGACGGCCGGCTCGAGCGCCGTCTTCACGTCGGCGAGCTTGTTCGAGCGGCCGAGGCGGCCGTTCTCCCGAAGGTTCTTTAGGATGAAGAGCGCCTCGCCGCTCACCGTGTCACGGGTGATGTCCGCTCTCTGGGTGTTCATGGCGTTCAATTCCCCCAATGCTAGCTGATCCGCAGCAACCGCTTCACCGTTTCCAGGACCTGGACAAACTTCACTGGCTTCCCGAGGTAGACATCGACGCCGAGGTCGGTGGCGCGCTCCTGTGCCTCCGTCCCACCTCCGCTAATCGCTACCACGGGAACGGCGCGCAAGCGCGGGTCAGCTTTCATTCGCTGCACCAGCTGGAAGCCGTCCAGTACAGGCATGTAGAGGTCGGTGACGACCAGGTGGAAGGATGGGCCCTGCAGCTGCACCAGGGCCCGATGGCCGTCCTGCGCGAAGTGGACCTCCATCGGCACGCGTCCCCGCAGCTCCTCGGCGGCAAGCTTCTTCAGGACGTAACTGTACATCTCGACGACGTGGGGGTTGTCCTCCACCAGGAGCACCCGGTAGCCGGAGACGCTGGGCGTCGGCCGCGCGCCCGGGCCCTCTCCAAGCATCGCCGCCAGGCGCTCGCGTGCCACCCGGTCAGCCACGCGGATGCCAGCGCCTCCCACCGCATCGGGGCGGGGACGCCGCACCCAGACCACCTCTCCGGAGAGTGCCACCGGCTCGAGCAGCCCGGGAAAGGAGACGGCCAGGGAGATGCGCTCGCCCGCGCGGAGCGCCTCGCTGGTCTGAACGAAGAGTCCCCCCCGGGAGAGGTTCTCGGTCGCGTTGAGCGCAGCTGCTCGGTCCTGGAAGTGGACTCGCAGGACGAATGGGACCCGAGCGTCTCCGCGCTTGTCTTCCTCGTCCATGTGCAGATTCCATCCGTTGACAGGGACCCTCGAAAGCCCCTACGAAGCCGGCCCGATGGGGTCGCCCTTCTTCTCGGCCGAGGAGCAGCGCGTCTTCGACGCTAAGCTGTCGGAGATTCTCGCGCACTACCCGGCGGACCGCAAAAGCGCGGCGATGCTGCCGGCCCTTCGGCTGCTCCAAGAGATGAAGGGCTGGCTGTCTCCGGACGGCATGCGCCTGGTCGCCAAGGCCCTGGAGGTCCCCCCGGAGCGGGCCTACGAGGTCGCCACCTTTTACGTCATGTTTCACACCCACAAGCCGGGGAAGCATGTGGTGGATGTGTGCACCAACCTCTCCTGCTCCCTCCGGGGTGCGGAGGACCTGCTCGCCTACCTCGAGGCGAAGCTGGGCCTGCGGGCCGGGACGTCCAACGAGAAGTGGACCCTCCGGGAGACGGAGTGTCTGGCGAGCTGCGGCACGGCGCCCTGCCTCCAAGTGGACGAGGTACACCATGAGGGGCTCACCCGGGGGCGGGTAGACGCCCTCTTCGACAAGCTGTCCTAAAGAAGACTTCTGTACGGTAGGGAAGGAACGCTGATGCTGCCGGCTGCCGAGAAGGTCATCACCCGGAACTGGGGAAAGCCCGACTCCTGGACGCTGGAGGCCTACCGCGCGAACGGCGGGTACCGCTCCCTGGAAAAGGCCCTGGGGATGACTCCCCAGGCCGTCACCGACGAGGTGAAGAAGAGCAACCTGCGGGGCCGCGGCGGGGCGGGCTTTCCCACCGGGATGAAGTGGAGCTTCGTCCCCAAGGACAGCCCCAAGCCGAAATACCTGGCGGTGAATGCCGACGAGTCTGAACCGGGCACCTTCAAGGACCGCTACATCCTCGAGAACGACCCCCACATGCTGCTGGAGGGGGTGACCATCGCTGCCTTCGCCCTGGGGGTGCGCACGGCCTACGTGTATGCCCGGGGCGAATTCAAGTTCCAGGCGGAGCGGCTGCAGCGGGCCGTGGAGGAGGCCTACCAGGCCGGCATCCTCGGCCCCACGGTGCTGGGCAAACCCTTCGGCCTGGACGTCTTCGTCGTCCGCGGCGCGGGGGCCTACATCTGCGGCGAGGAGACGGGGATGCTCGAGTCGCTGGAGGGCAAGAAGGGCTGGCCCCGGCTCAAGCCTCCTTTCCCAGCGGTGGTCGGGCTCTTCGGCTCACCCACGGTGGTGAACAACGTGGAGACCATCGCCTCCGTCCCCACCATCATCGAGCGCGGTGCGGCGTGGTACGCCGGGCTGGGCACCGAGAAGTCGGGCGGGACGCGCCTCATCTGCCTCTCCGGGAGCGTCAACCGGCCAGGGGTGTTCGAGATCACCCTCCAGACCACCGTCCGGCAGCTGATCGAGGACGAGCGCTACGGCCAGGGCATGCCCGCCGGGCGCAAGGTGAAGGCGGTGATCCCGGGCGGATCGAGCGCCCCGGTGCTGGCGGCGCACGAGATCGATGTGGAGCTGGAGTTCGAGGCGCTGAAGAAGATCGACAACATGGCCGGATCGGGCGGGGTGATCGTGATGGACGACACCACCTGCATGGTCCGCAGCCTGTGGCGGGTGATCCGCTTCTACGCCGAGGAGTCGTGCGGCCAGTGCACCCCCTGCCGCGAGGGCGCTCCCTGGGCGGCGCGCCTTCTGCGCAAGCTGGAGGAGGGCCGCGGCGAGCCGGAAGATCTCGAGATCCTGCTCCACGTGGCGCACAGCATCGCCCCCTTCCCTCCCATCGGGCTGGGGAACACCATCTGCGCGCTCGGGGACTCGGTGGCCCTCCCCATCCACAGCTTCGTCGCCCGCTTCCGGGAAGAGTTCGAGGCGCACATCTCGCAGCACCGCTGTCCCTTTGGCGACCGGCCGTGGGGACACTACGGAGCCCTCCGCGCGTGAACTTCAGCGTCTCGGAAGCGGTGTTCCTTCTCCTCGCCTTCGCGACGGTCTTCTCCGCCAGCCTGGTGATCGCCGCGCGCAACCCGATCAATTCGGCGATGGCGCTGGTGGCGACCTTCTTCTTCCTCGCCGCCATCTACGCACAGCTGCTCGCGCACACCATCGCCGTGCTCCAGATCCTGGTCTACGCCGGCGCGATCATGGTGCTCTTCCTCTTCGTGATCATGCTGCTCTCGCTCACCGACCTCGGTGCGCCTGGCCCGCGGGTCACCTTTCACCGGGTGGTGGGCGGGGCGGCGGCGTTCGGCCTCTTCGTGGCGCTGGTGCTGGCGCTGCTGCGCTGGCACGCCAACCCGGTCACCGGCCGGCCGGGGAGCGGACTGCGCTTCGGCACGCTGGAGGCGGTGGGCGGGCTGCTCTACACCCGCTGGCTCCTGCCCTTCGAGGCGGTCTCGCTGCTGCTGCTGGTGGCGATGGTCGGTGCCGTGGTGGTGGCGAAACCCCGCGTCTAGGAATCCCTGAGAGAGCGATGCAACCCAGCCCGGTGGACATCCAGCACTACCTGCTCCTGGCGGCGCTGCTCTTCTGCATCGGCGTCTTCGGGGTGCTGGTGCGGCGCAACGCGCTGGTGGTGTTCATGAGCATCGAGCTGATGCTCAACGCCGCCAACCTCACCTTCCTCGCCTTCGCCCGCGACCGGCTCGACGACGCTGGCCACCTGGCGGCGCTGTTCGTGATCGCGGTGGCCGCCGCCGAGGCCGCCATCGGGTTGGCGATCATCATCGCCATGTTCCGCAACCGCGGCACGGTGAACATGGAAGACATCCGCACCATGAAGTACTAGGCCCTCCGCCCCACCATGGACTCCTCTTTCTGGACCACCGCCTGGGCCAATCCCAAGACGCTCTCCGCGTCGCTGTGGATGATCATCGCGCTGCCGGCCGCCGGGGCGTTGCTCTGCGGCGTCCTGGGCAAGGCGCTGGGCCGGAACTACGTCAACCTGGTTGCCTGCGCCTCGGTGCTGGGCAGCTTCGCGCTCTCCGTCTTCGCCTTCCAGGCGGTGGCGGCGGACCAGAGCTTCGCTGCGCTCAACACCGCCACCGGCACCGGCATCCGCAACGTCCTCGCCGGGGATTGGGGCGTGTGGTTCAGCGCCGGGACCTTCACCGCCCGCTTCGGCCTGTGGGTGGA
>JADGRA010000081.1 GCA_017881265.1 Myxococcaceae bacterium
CGGACGTGGACCCGGAGGTGCGCCGCGTCTCGGCGCTGGCCGCCGGGGCCACCGGCGGCGCGTCGGCCCGGGGCGCGCTGCTGGCGGCGCTGGACGACTCCTCCCCGGAGGTGCGCCGGGCGGCGGCGCGCAGCCTCTCCCGGCTTCTGGGCGTGGACGCCGAAGGGGTGGCCGTGCTGGAGGGCCCGCCGCGGCGGAGGGAAATCCGCCGCCTGGCGGCACTCCCGCCGGCCCGGGTGGCCCCCTCGGCCCCACAGCGGCAGGCCGCGGCGGCACCCACCACCCAGGTGGCGGTGGTGGAGGCAGACAGCCCAGCCGTCGGCGAGGCGCTCGGCGAGCGGGTGCTGGGCGAGTTGCAGTCCTCCATGCGGGGGTGCACCCTTGCGGAGCTGGTGCGGCAGCTCGGCGCACCGCCGGAGGCAATTGACAGTGCCTGCGCGCTTCTCACTGGACGGGCACAGGTGGTACGGCGTGGCATGAAGTTCTTCGTCGCCTGAGAAGCGGGGGACACCCAAAACCCATGGACGCACCCAGCTACAGCGCGAAGGAGGCCGCCGAAGTCCTCGGGCTGCCGCTGCGCACCCTGCAGTCGGCACTCAAGCTCGACAAGTACTCCGGCGTCGACCTCTGGGCGGTGCGCCACACCCTGCAGAAGTTCCCCAGCCCCCTCGGCCACCGCCGCCAGCTGTTCCTCAACTTCAAGGGCGGCACCGGCAAGACGGCGCTGTCCACCTCCTACGCCTGGCGCATGGCGGAGCTCGGCTACCACGTGCTGCTGGTGGACCTGGACAGCCAGGGCCACGCCACCAAGTGCCTGGGCTTCGAGGGGGAGGACTTCGAGAAGACGCTGCTCAACGTCCTCGTCCGCAAGGCGCCCATGGACGAAGTCATCCAGCACTCGCCCATGCCGAACCTGGACTTCGTCCCGAGCAACCTGACGATGAGTACCGTCGACCTGGCGCTGATGCCCATGTCGGCACGGGAATTCAAGCTGAAGAACGCACTCAAGGACGTGGGCCAGCGCTACGACGCGATTGTCTTCGACGCCCCGCCGTCCTTCGGGCTGCTCAACCTCAACGCCCTCATGGCCGCCGATGACCTGTTCGTCCCGGTGCTGGCGGACTTCCTGTCCTTCCACGGGTTGAAGCTGCTGTTCGAGACGGTGCAGAGCCTCGAGGAGGACCTGGCCCACGTGCTGGACCACGTCTTCATCATCGTCAACGCCTTCAACCAGAGCTTCAAGCTGGCGAAGGAGGCCCTCGACGCGCTCAAGACGCACTACCCGGAGTACATGCTGACGGCCATGGTGCGCCAGTGCACCAAGTTCGCCCAGGCCTCCTCCGAGGGCGTCCCCGTCTTTTTGGCCGACCGCGACTCCAAGGGGGCCACCGACATCGACGCCATGGTGAAGGAAGTGCTGGCCCGCATCGAAGCAGCCCAGGGCCGGACCACCACCACCGCCCGGGATGAGAAGAAAGCCGGGTGAGGTGCACGGCATGAAGAAGGCCTTCGAGCAAAACGTCTCCCGTGCTCGGCCCCGCCTGAAGCTGGGCAGCCTCCTCGAGGAGCCCCAGGCGCCCGAGGCGTCGGCCCCCGCCCCCGCCGAGGAAACGGCGGCCCCGGTCGCCGCGGCCTCGGCGTCGCCCCGCGCCCAGCTGCCTCCGGAGGCCCGGGCGCCGGCCGCACGTCCGCCGTCCCCACCCGTGGTGGCGGACACCCCCGCGCCCAGTGCCGCCTCCGCCCGGCGTGGCGCGGAAGCCGTCGCGGACATGCTTGCTCGCCACGCGGCCCCGGCTGCCCCGCCGCCGTCCCCCCGGCGCACTGCCACGCCGGAACGCCCCCCGCCGCCCTCGCCCCCCGCCGCGGAGGACGCCTCGGCGCGCCGGGAACGGCTACGCCAGCGGCTGAAGGCTGCCCGCGAACAACCCCGGCCTGCGCCGCTGCCGGCCACCGCCGCGGCCGCCGGCGTGCTGGCCGTGGAACGCATCGCCGCGCTGCAATCGGAACTGGCCGAGGTGCGCGCCCTCAACTTGGGGCTGGTGCAGGAGCTGGAAGCGTCGCGGCGCCATGCGGAGCGCGCCACCGAGGAGGCGCGCCTCCGGGTGGACGAGGCCAAGCGTCTGGCGACGGAAGTGGACGGGCGGACCAAGCTGTTGGCGGACCTGGAGCGGGAACTGTCGGCGCTGGAGGGCGAGCGCGACGAGATGCTGCTGGCCGTCCAGGACTTGCGCGCCCGCGAGGCAGCCAACGCCGAGGAACGCTCGCGGCTGGACGGCGAGCTGGCCGAGAAAGACCGGCAGATTTCCGACGGGCTGGCCGAGGAAGAACGGCTGGCCGGCGAGGTGGAGAGTTACCGCGAGGAGCTGGACGCCCTGCGCCGCAACGTGACGGCCCTGGGCGCCGAGCGGGAGATGCTGGCCCGGCAGGTGGCGGAACTCACCGCGGAACGACAGGAACTGCTGGAGGCCCGCAAGGCGCTGGAGGCGGTCCACCGGGCCCTCAGCGAGGCGACCTCCCGCTAGCAGCAAGGCCACGGCGGTCCTCCAGGTCCCGGCGGCGCGAGTGCCTCGGATTGGTGGGAAGGGCCCAGGGTGGACGCCGGAGTGCAGCGACGCCTCTCCTCCCTGACGTCCCCTACGGGGGTTGGGGCGAGGGCGAGAGCAGCCCTGGGGGGGGCCGGCGTTCTCGCCCTGCAGCAGGGGGAGGAGAGGCCTTGCAGCTAGCTGTGGGCGGCGGTGATGGCGGCGGTGTTCTGCGCCGTGGCGCCGGTGTAGGCGCCCACCAGCGCACCTGAGCCGCCCACGCCGACCGCGAAGAGGATGCAGGCCGCGGCAAACAGCCCCAGCGAACGGCTGCCGCGGCTGGAGGCGAAGAGGGCGTTGGATGTTGCCATAACTCGTACTCCGGTTCTGCCCGGGCGGAGAGTCGCTCGGGACAAGCCAGGGACTGTGCAGCCCCAATGCCAGCATAAAATTCGAGGAAGTGCGGGCACTTCACCCGTCTGGCACACGGCGTTTGTAGCGGCCGCAGCTACCGCCCCCCTGCCGCTGTAGCGCCGGGCGCACCCTACGGCGGCTGCGCGACGCGCTGCGTCTCGGACGCGGTGGGTGCCCCGGCGAGGAACGCTTCCACCGCGGCCGGCTCGGCCGACAGTCCGCGGGTGAGTGGGACGCAGCCGCTGTCGGTGACGCGGTAGGTGTCCTCAATCCGGATGCCCAGCTTCCCCGACAGGTACAGGCCCGGCTCGATAGTGAGCACCATGCCCGGCTGCAGGGGGCCTCCGGTGCCCACGTCGTGGACGAAGAGGCCCACGCCGTGGCCCAGCCCGTGGCTGTAGCCCTTTTCCGAGAGGCGTTCCTGCAGGATGCGGTGGGCCACCGCGTCCAGGGACGGGCCACCGTCCGGGGCCTTCCCGGAAATGACTGCGCCCGGACGGCAGGCGGCGGCGGCCGCCTGCTGCGCGGCGTACACCGCCTCGTAATCCCGGCGCTGCTCCTCGCTGAAGTGGCCGCCCACCGGGAACGTGCGCGTGAAGTCGGAGGCGTAGTGGTGGACGGAGCAGCCGACGTCCACCACCACCAAGTCCCCGGTGCGAAGCGGGGCGGCGCTGGGGGAGGCGTGGATGGAGGCCGCGCGCGCCCCGCTGGCCACCACCGGCGGGAAGCTGTCCTCGCTGCAGCCGGCGGCCCGGGCCTCCCGCTGGACGGCTTCGGCCACCGCCTGCTCGCTCACGCCGGCCGTGCGTCCAGGGGCCACGGCACGCACTGCGGTGACGATGGCCGTGGCGGCCGCCTGCAGCGCCTGCAGCTCCGTCGCGTCCTTCACCGCGCGCAGCTTTTCCACCTCGCCGTTGAGGGTGAAGCGGCCGCGCAGGCGCGAGGAGCCGGGCAACCGGAAGAGGCCGCGGTCGTCCGTCCCGGTGAGGTAGCGCACATTCAGGTTGTCCCAGAGGCGGTAGCCGGTGGCGTCCTCCCACGTCACCGTCTCGGACAGCGCCGGCCACAGGTAGCCCCCGCGGGGGGCGAGGGACTGCAGCCGCTGGAGGCGCACGGCGAAGGCGGCGTCCGCGGGGCGCAGTTCCGGTGTGAAGGCAGCCACCGCGGCACAGGCCAGCAGGGTGAAAAGCGCGGCGCCAGCCCCGGCCCGGGCGGCCAGGCGCCCGCTGCCATGGCCGAGCTCCGCCCGCCTGGAAGCGGCCGCACCCACGGCGAGAAGGCCCAAGCCCAGCACCGGCCACTGCCAGGCGGCCGTTTCCCCGGCAAGCGCGGCCAGAAACAGCCGGGCCCCGACGGCGGCGGCCACCAGGCGAAGGCCGACGGCGGGCCGGACGACGCCCCACACGGCCAGGGCCAGGCACCCGACGCCCAGGACGAGGGCGGCCGGACTGGGGCGGCTGCCGGTACCAACCAACAGGGGCGCCACGCCCACCAACAGGGCGAAGAGGAGGGCGGGTACCAGGGCAAAGCGCGGCCGCCGCACGGCGAGCCACACACCCACCGCCTCCAGCAGGACGAGGGTGAAGGCGGCGCCAAGGAACGTCCATCCCCCGACGCCAGCGCGCCACGCCAACACCAGCGCCAGTAGCAGCGCGAAGAAGGACGCCAGCAGCGCCCGCCCCCAGCGGGGGCCAAAAAGGCCCAGGGCGAGTCCCAGCGTGGCGGCGACGACTGTCACGGGGCCAGGGCCTGTAGCAGCCTTGGCCCCGTGTTGACGAGAGGCCCCCGGTTGCCCCCGCTACGCCGCGGCCCGTGTCCCGGCGGCGTGCGTCCGGGCGACTTCGCGGAACCAGTCCGCCGTCTCGGCCACGGCCTGTTCGGCCGGCGTCGGCTGCACGCCGAAGGCCGTACAGAAGCGCGCGTCGTCCAAAAGGTAGGGCAGCTTCCACTGGTAAGTCATCTCGGCGGCCGCACCGAGGACCGGGTCCACAAGGCCCATGGCTCGCAGCACCCAGTCGGGAAAGGCCTGCACCTTGGCCGGCCTTCCCAGCCGGGCGGCCAGCGCCTGGACGAGGCCTCGCGTCGTCCCCTGCCAGCTGACGGGCAGGTGCCACACCCGGCCGTCTGCTTGCGGGTGCAGGCCCAGCGCCGCCAGGCCATGGGCCACGTCCGGACCGTAGCTGTAGCTGTGGGGCTGGTCCGGGTCTCCGCCCATCTGCAGGGCCTTGCCGGCCAGGAGACGTTCCGCGAAAGCCTGGCCGAACAGCGCGGTGGGCACGCTGGGGCCGAAGTAGTCGGAGGCGCGGCCGGTGCTGGCCCGCACCTCGCCGCGGCGGTGGGCCTCGAAGAGTTCCGTGGCCAGTTGCGCCCGCAGCGCCCCCTTCTGGCTGCATGGCAGAAGCGGCGTGTCCTCGTCGAAGGGGGCCTTGCCCGGCCGGCCGTACATGTACAGGCAGTCCAGCACCACCAGTCGGGCGCCAGCCCGGGCCGCCGCCTGGCGGACGCCGCGCTTCATGGGTGGAAGCAATTCCCTCCAACGGTGGTACTGGGCCGGGTTGGTGCAGTCGTACACCACCGCCGCGCCTGCCGCGGCCGCGGCGGCCTGGGCACCGTCGGTGACGTCGGCCTGCCCCCAACTGAGGCCCGGCCCGGCGGCCCCGGCGGGGCCGCGGCGGACGAGGCGCACGCGGACGCCCTGGGCGAGCAGCTGCTGGGCGAGGAGGGTGCCGATTTGGCCGGCACCGAAGATGACGTGGAGGGGAGGGGGGACGGCGGCGCTTGAGGACATGGGGACATGTCTCCTTTCCCCCCGCACAGTGCTGCCTGCAGAAATGCTCGGCAATGTCCATAAATGCAGGCTAGTCTTGCGTTTGTGCAAAGCCCTTCTTCCGTCTCCGCGCGCCGGCCCGCTCCTTCTCCCGTCCCGGCGGCCGCGCCCTCTGCGCTGCACTGGGACGACGCGCGGGTGCTGCTGGCCCTTTTGCAAGCGCGCACGCTGTCCGGGGCGGGCCAGCGCCTGGGCGTCAATGCGTCGACGGTGTCGCGTCGGCTGGAGGCGTTGGAGGCTGCGCTGGGGGCGCGCCTCTTCGACCGGACGCCGGACGGCGTGCTGCCCACCTCGCTGGCCGAGCAGCTGGGGCCACATGCCGAGGCCATGGAACGCGCGGCGGCGGGGCTGGCGCTTGCCGCCCAGGGCCGGGAAACCCGTGCCGAGGGGGAGGTGCGGCTGACGGCGCCTCCGGGGGTGGCCGAGTTTGTGGTCGCGCCCGCGCTGCCCCGTCTGCTGAAGCGCCACCCGCGGCTGCGGGTGGTGCTGGACGCCAGCGTCGGCTATGCGGACCTCACTCGGCGCGAGGCGGACATTGCCCTTCGCCTGGCGCGGCCCACCTCCGGCGACCTGGTGGCAAAGCGCGTGGGCGTTGCGGACGGCGGCCCCTACGGGGCCCCCAAGTACGTGAAAGAGCTGGGCGTCCTGCGCCAGCTTGGGGACGCGCGGTGGATTAGTTGGGGCGAGGACCTGGCGCACCTTCCTCCGGCGCGCTTCGTCACCGACTTGGTACCGGCCGAGCAGGTGGTGCTCCGCACAAGCCACATGGGCAGCATGGTGGCCGCCGCCGCGGCCGGGCTGGGGCTGCTGTTGCTGGACCGGCCCATGGGCGCAGCCTGCGGCCTCGTCCCGGTGCCGCTGCAGGCGCAGCTGCGTCGCAGCTTGCCGTCGATGGAGGCGGCCAGCGAGGCGTGGCTGGTGGCGCACCGGGCGCTTCGCGAAGTGCCTCGCATCGCCGCCGTGTGGGACTTCCTTCTGGAGGAACTCACGCGCTTGGGATTGCCGGGCGCCGCCGCCCCCACGCCCGCGTGCGGCGGGCGCGCCTTGCGCTGAAGAGGCGGGCGCCCCAATTGAGGCGGCTCAGCCGTCGCGTTCGTCGCAGGGCGCCTTCGTCACGCCCTTGCTGCGGCGGGCCGCGGCCTCGGAGACAATCTGCCGGAGCAGTGGCAGCGGGGCGTCCTCGAGCTTGCGGAAGCGGATGCACCCTTTGCCCACGCTGAGCTTGCCCAGTTGCGGTCGGAAGCGGTCCAGCAGCTTGGTGTCCATGAGGTATAGGGAATAGTGCTGCTTCTGGGCTGCGACCGAGCAGAGCAACTCTCCCAATTCATAGCTCGGGACGCCGTAGCGCATGCACTCGGTGGCGGTGGGCGCGGACTCTCGAATCAGGGTGCGTAACTGCGCCATGGTGGCGCGCCTGGCGTCGGGCAACTCCGCAAGGTACTGCTCGACGGTGGTGGCCTTGGATTGCACGTCGCACTTCGCGCGGGTGTGGAGGTCTCAGGAGCGAGACTGGATTTGAACGGCTGCGACTTGCGTCAGTGCGGGCCGGCATCGGCGACCAGCAGCATCTGTGCGGCCAGACGCTCGAGCGCCGGGGCGATGGTTTGGGACTCGTAGTTCGCGACAGTCTGACACACCGGGCTCACGGGCTGCTCCGTACAGCGGGTTGCGGCGCGGGCCCTGGCTTTGGTCGCGCACTGGCTAACGTCGGACACGAGCTGGGGGAGGACATCGACGAAGACGAAGTTGCCCTGCGGTCCGAGAAGGACCTGCTGAACGCTCTGGTACAGCCAGAAAACCCCCAGCGCTCGTGCCATGCCCACCACCGCGTAATTGGGCGTGAACTGGTAGTCGACCGGGCTCGTGTAATAGAGGCCGAAGCCGACCAGCTCGCCGGCCGCGAGCTCAGCATCCAGCGCGCCTTGGGTGAGGAGGTTCGCCGAGCCGGCGTCGGCCTCCTCGGGGTAATTGACAAACAGGAAGAGGTTCGAGAGGGCATCTTCAGTTCGGCCCTCGTCCTTTGCCACCCAGGCGACCGTCATCCCGATGGAGGCCAGGTTGTCGTTGTTGGTGCTCGCCGGGAACAGAAGGGATTCGACCCAGAGCAGCCCGAAGGCCGTCGTCTCCGCGTCGTATTCACTCCGGAAGAGCAGCTGCGTCCCTGCGTCGGCCTGGTCCAGCGTGAGAAAACCGCCCTGCGCAGCACTCAACGCGAAGAGGTTCGTGTTCTGGTCGATTTGAGCCTGGACTGCCCCGTAGAGGTCCGCGGCGCACGCCGGCGTGAGCCCGCTGAAACAGGACCCGATGAGCCCGAAGCCAGCATCGGAAAACTACCTCTCGGCTCCCGCCTCCGGCCTGCTGCCAGAAGTGCCACACCCGACGCAGACGGCGAGTCCAAACCAAGCCAGCGTTCTCACGTCGAAGCCCCCCTCGCGCTCTGTCGCGGCCAGGACACCCTAGCCCACCCGTGGAGGCGAGGCCGGCGTTCGCGAGACCTCAGGGGTTGCTCCGGCTGCTGGTGTCCATCACACGCACCCTCGCCGGCCAGTCAGTCGCGCAGGGCGACCTCCACCGTCATCCCGTCGTGCGCCACGTCCACCGGGCCGCCGTACTCGGCCCGCGCCTGGGCCAGCAGCCGGGAAGGGTCCGTGTCATGGCGCGAGCTGAGGTGGGTGAGGATGAGGCGGCGGGCGCCGGCTTGCTTGGCCACGCGGCCCGCCTCGCGCGCCGTGGAATGCCGCGTCTCCAGCGCCCGCTGCTGCTCGTCGTCTGAAAAGGTGGACTCGTGGATGAGGATGTCCGCGTCGCGCGCCGCGTCCACCATGGCTTCGCAGGGCCGGGTGTCGCCGGACAGCACCAGGCGCCGCCCCGGCCGTGACGGCCCCACCACGTCGGAGGGCTGCACCGTCTTGCCGTCCAGGGCCACCACCGCCTCGCCCCGCTGCAGGCGCCCAAAGTCCGGGCCTTCCCGGACGCCGAGGGCGCGCGCCTTGTCCAGGTGGAAGCGCCCCGTCCGCTCGTCCTCCTCCAGCACGTAGCCCAGGGCATTAATCCGGTGTTGCACGCCCACCGCGCGCACGGCGTAGCCCGAACGGGGGACCCGTTCTCCATCCTTCAGCTCCAGAATCTCCAGCGGAAAGCCCAGCGCCTCCACCCCAAGGTGCACCGCCTGGTTGAGGAGGCGTTTGGCTGGCGGGGGCCCGTACAGCGTCAGCCCCTGCTCGCGCCCCATCATCCCCAGGGTGCGGAGGAAGCCAATAATCCCCAGGTAGTGGTCGGCGTGGAAGTGGGTGAAGAAGACGGCGTCCACGCTGAAGCCCGTCCCGTAGCGAATCATCTGCCGCTGGCTGCCCTCGCCACAGTCGAAGAGCAACAAGTCGGCATCCGCCTTCACGCTGAGGCCGGACAGGTTTCGGTGGATGGTGGGCTGCGCGGCGGAAGTGCCGAGAAAGGTGAAGCGCAGTACGGACATTCCGGCGGAGGCCACGGCGAGGCGAGCGGTTAGCACGCACGTGGGGCCAGCGCCAAGCGAGGCGCCCCAGACACGAAAATGCCCGCCCCGGGGCTTCCCGGAGCGGGCAGGGGACGTTTCTTCGCCTGCGGAACCCCCCCCGGGGTGCGGGAGTTCCCGGGGCAGCCTCAGGCGGCCTTGGCCTCGGTGCCAGCGCTGCTCGCCGGGCTCGCGACGATGCGCATCCCGTAGAAGGACCGCCAGACGAAGACCATCGAAGCCACGAAGAAGACGGCCGACAGGACGATGCTGGTGCCGCGCTCGAGCGTGATGGCCAGTTCCACTGCCAGAAGCCCGAAGAGGGTGGTGAACTTGATGACTGGGTTGAGCGCCACGCTGGAGGTGTCCTTGAAGGGGTCGCCCACCGTGTCGCCCACCACCGTGGCGTCGTGGAGCGGCGTTCCCTTGGCCTTCAGCTCCACCTCCACCAGCTTCTTCGCGTTGTCCCAGGCGCCGCCGGCGTTGGCCATGAAGATGGCCTGGTACAGCCCGAAGATGGCGATGCTGATGAGGTAGCCGATGAAGAAGAACGGCTCGAGGCAGGCGAAGGCCAGCGTGCTGAAGAAGACGGCGAGGAAGATGTTAATCATGCCCTTCTGCGCGTACTGGGTGCAGATTTCGACCACCCGCTTGCTGTCCGTCAACGACGCCTTGGTCACGCCCTCGAGCTTGATGTTGCGCTTGATGAACTCCACCGCCCGGTAGGCACCAGTGGACACCGCCTGCATCGAGGCGCCGGTGAACCAGTAGATGACCGCCCCGCCCATCACCAGGCCGAGGAGGAAGGGGGCGTGAAGCAGGGTCAGGTTGTCGAGGCCGGTGGTCAGGCCCTTGGTGAGGACGACGATGATGGAGAAAATCATCGTCGTCGCGCCCACCACCGCCGTCCCAATCAGCACCGGCTTGGCGGTGGCCTTGAAGGTGTTGCCCGCGCCGTCGTTCGCCTCGAGGAGATGCTTGCCCTTCTCGAAGTCCGGGGTGAAGCCAAAGTCCTTCTTCACCTGGTTCTTCACGTCCGGCACGTCTTCAATCAAGCTCAACTCAAAGACGCTCTGGGCGTTGTCCGTCACCGGACCGTAGCTGTCCACGGCGATGGTGACCGGGCCCATGCCGAGGAAGCCGAAGGCCACCAGGCCGAAGGCGAAGACGGGGCTCGCGTCGATGGTGCTGCCGACGACGGGGAACAGCGCCCCCAGGCCCGCGGTGCTGACGCCGTAGGCGATGCCCATCAGGGCCACAATCGCCGCCCCCGTCCAGTAGGCGCTGAAGTTCCCGGCCACCAAGCCGGAAATGATGTTGAGGGAGGCGCCGCCCTCGCGGGAGGCCGTCACCACTTCCCGCACGTGCCCCGACTCGGTGGAGGTGAACACCTTCACCAGCTCCGGGATGATGGCCCCGGCCAGGGTGCCGCAGGTGATGATGGTGGAGAGCTTCCACCAGAAGCTGCCGTCGCCCAGCGTGGGGATGAGCAGCCAGGAGACGAGGTACGTCATGGCCACCGACACCACCGAGGTCAGCCACACCAGCGCGGTCAGCGGGTGCTCGAAATTCATCGTGTCGGCGTTGGCGTGCAGCGCCTTCTGGACGAATTCGTTGACGGTGTAGGAGAGGAAGCTCGCAATCACCATCACGATGCGCATCACGAAAATCCAGACCAGCAGCTGCACCTGCACCACCGGGTTGTGCACGGCGAGCAGGATGAAGGTGATGAGCGCGACGCCGGTGACGCCGTAAGTTTCAAATCCGTCCGCCGAGGGGCCCACTGAGTCGCCAGCATTGTCGCCGGTGCAGTCGGCGATGACGCCCGGGTTGCGCGCGTCGTCTTCCTTAATCTTGAAGACAATCTTCATCAGGTCCGAGCCGATGTCGGCGATTTTGGTGAAGATGCCGCCGGCGATACGGAGCGCGGAGGCGCCGAGCGACTCGCCGATGGCGAAGCCGATGAAGCAGGGGCCGGCGAAGTCCGCCGGGATGAAGAGCAGGATGAGCAGCATGATGAACAGCTCGACGCTGATGAGCACCATGCCGATGCTCATCCCGGCCCGCAGCGGGATGGCGTAGCAGGGGTAGGGCTTGCCGCGGAGGCTGGCGAAGGCAGTCCGGCTGTTGGCGAAGGTGTTGACGCGGATGCCGAACCAGGCGACGCCGTAGCTGCCGGCGATGCCCACCAGGCTGAAGAAGAGGATGGTGGCCACTACCGTCGGGGCGAAGTGCCGCAGCACGCCGAAGTACAGGACGATGATGCCGCCCACCAGCACCTCGAGGATGAGGATGAACTTCCCCTGGGTGATGAGGTACGTCTTGCAGGTCTCGTAAATAATCTCGGAAATCTCCCGCATGGCCGCGTGCACGGGGAGGTTCCGCAGGCGCATCAACTGGTAGACGCCAAAGGCCCAGCCCAGGGCGCAGATGAGCAGGCCGCCGAGCAGCAGGTTCCGGCCAGACGTTCCCCCCAGGAAGCTGACCGAGTTGAGGTCGGGCAGCAGGAGGTCCGCCTCGCCGGCCGAGGCGACCGAAGCCAGACAGAAAGCAGCGAGACCAGCAAGGCGCGTGCTGAGCCTGCGCAGGCCCCGAATTGCCGGAGCGCGCCCCGGTGTCGGTGACAGGACCGCATTCATGGTGAGCCACTCCTCAAAGGAAGGTCGAGGGGTTGGCCGCCCGCACCGGCGTGCGGACGCTTCAGCGCAGCCTCGCCCCGGGAAGCCCCCGGGGAGGGGGCTGCCCTGTAGCACAGCCTGCCGGGCCGGTGTAGCGCCGAAAGCGCGTCATCACCCGAGCGCCAACCATTTAAAGTTGCTGCGAATTCACCCCTGGTGACGGGGTCCAGCGACGCCGGTTGGGAACGGGCGTTTGTGAGCGCCCGTCCCCCGCAGCGAAACAGCGGCTCAGGGCTTCTTCGTCTGCCAGAGGCCGAGCGTGGCGCCGCTCGGGTCGACGATGACGCTCATCCGCCCCATCTCACCCACCGGCGTCACGTCCAGGGCAATTTCGGCGCCCAATTCCTTGGCCTTCTTCGTCGACGCGACGATGTCGGCCACATCGACGTAGGGCAGCCAGTGCGACGGCATGCCCTTCGCCTGGTTCTTCATCATCCCGCCGCCGGTGCCGGTGCCCACCTGAATCATGGTGTAGCCGCCGAAGCCGGGTACCTCCGTGTCCTCCAGCTTCCAGTCGAACAGCTTGGCGTAAAATGCGCGCGCCTTCGGCAAGTCGTTGCTCTGCAATTCCACGTGCACAAACGGGTTGGCCATTTGTTGCTGCCTCCTTCCCAAGGGACGGCTGAGCTGTAGACACCCCCGACGGTGCAACTTCAAGCGACCGGCCGGTCAAGCTGTGTCGCTCCCGCAGTCGCAGTGTTTGGCGGGCAACGGCCGCCACCGCGGGCCCAGCCCTTCAGCCCCGCAGCCTCTCGAAAATACGGGTGGGCAGCAGCTTCAGAATTGTCATCACCAGCCGCCAGTATGCCGGCGCGTACACCACCGGCCAACCGGCCTCGAGGCCGCGGTGAATGCGCCTTGCCACCTCGTCCACGTCCGAGAGAAGCCCCGGCCGCCGCATGCGCCCCGCCGTCATGGGCGTCGCCACCGGCCCGGGCTTCACCGTCACCACCCGCACGCCCTTCTTGGCAAGGCGCTGGCCGAGGCCGCCCGCGTAGGCGTTGAGGGCGGCCTTGGAAGCCCCGTACACGTAATTCTCCGCACGCCCCCGGTCGCCGGCCACCGAGGACAGCACGCCCAGCGTGCCGCGCCCGGCTTCTTCCATGCGCTGGCCGACCGCCTCGAGAAGGGAAGCGGCGCTGACGAAGTTGGTTTGCCAGCACAGGCCGGCGATGCGGCTGTCGGCCAGCGCCTCGGCCTGCAAGGGAAGGACGCCGTGGGCCACCAGCGCGATGTCCAGCCCGCCGAGGGCCTGCTGGGCCCGGTCCACGAGGGCCGCGTGCCGTTCCAGTTCCAGGAAGTCGGCCACTTCCGTCCACAGCGCGGAGGCGCCGCGGATGCGCAAGTCCGCGGCCACCACGTCCAGGTACTGGCGGTTGCGCGCCACCAGGGCCAGCCGGGCGCCGCCTTGGGCGTACCGCCGGGCCACCGCCTGGGCGATGGCGCTGGTGGCCCCGAGGATGAGGACGCGGCGCGGTGGCATGGCCCGGGCTACAGCTCCCCGCGGACACGCCGCCAAAAGCCGGAGGAGAAGCGCGCGTCGACGTGCGCCGCGAAGGCGCGCCACTCCGGGTACCCGGCGCGGAAGGTGTCCACCGACATGCGGGCGTCCTTCGCCGGGTACACCCGGCCGCCGTGCGCCCGCACCACGCCGTCCAGCTTCTCCAGAAGGGCGAACGTGGGCGCGCCCCGGCCGGGAAAGTCGAGCGCCAGCGTCCAGCCGGGGCGGGGGAAGGACAGCAGCCCGGGGCTCGGCACGTCCGAAAACGTCTTCAGGACGGTGAGGAAGGAGCCCTGGCCGCTGTCGGCCGCGGTGGCGAGCAATTCCTGGACGGCCTCCGGCCCCGGAACCACGCTCTGGTGCTGCAGCAGTCCCCGACTGCCGTACAGGCGGTTCCAGTTCCCCACCGCGTCCAGCGGGTGGAGGAACTTCCAGGTGGACAGCCGCTTCGTCCCGCCCCGCGGCCAGTGGCGGTACACGGCGTTGAAGGCGCGGATGAGGGGGGCCGACAGCAGCGCGTCCGGGGCGTCGAAGGGGACGGACAGCCGCAGCCGGGGCGCGGGGAGGTCTCCACCGCCCTCGGCGTGGTTTCCGCGAAAGAAGATGCCGCGGCCGAGCGCCGTGCCACGGGCCAGACCGTCCACCCAGGCCACGGTGTAGGCGTGCGTCTGGTCGGATGTCGCCGTCAGTTCAGCGAAGCGGTCGAGGCCCGAAAAGGGCACGGCCTCCACCTCCATCCACGGCCCCATGACGCTGGCCAACTGCAGCTCCACCCAGGTGATGAGGCCCGTCAGTCCCAGGCCGCCCACCGTGGCCCGGAAGAGGTCCGTGTTGGCCGAGGGTCCGCACACCACGCGCGTGCCATCCCCGCGCAGGAGTTCCAGGGCCCGCACGTGCCGGCCGAAGGTTCCGGCGCGGTGGTGATTTTTGCCGTGCACGTCATTGGCCACCGCCCCGCCCACGGTGACGAAGCGTGTGCCGGGGACGACGGGCGGGAACCACCGATGGGGCAGCGTCAGTTCCGCCACCTCGCCGAGCGTGCAGCCCGCCTCGCAGCGCAGCACGCCGGCCTGCGTGTCGAAGGCGAGGAAGCGCCGGAGCTCGCGTGTCAGCAGTACGGGGCCGTCCGGGTTGAGGCAAACGTCCCCGTAGCTCCGCCCCAGCCCGTAGGGCAGCAGTGGCTCGGTACCTTCGGGCAGCGGGTCGCTGGCCCAGGCCAGCGCAAGCGCGCGCTGGTCGACGTGTGGGTAGCGGCCCCACGAGGAGGGCCCGGCCGTCTCCCCGGGAGCCATGCAGAAGGGGGGCTTACCACGCTGCGGCGGCCCCCGGGATGCAAAGGCTGTCGCTTCGGCGCGCACCGGGGGTGTGTCTCGGTTAGGAAGCCAATTCAGATGCCTCAAGACAGTGGCGGCCCGCCCTCCTCGCGTTTCAAGCGTCTCAGCAAGCTGGCGGGCCTCGGGGCTGCCCTCTCGACAGACGCCGTCTCCCGCGGGGTGAAGCGCCTGGCGGGGGCCGACCCGACCGGGCTGTCCCAGGCCGCGGCCGAGAAGCTGGTGGCCACCCTCGGCGACTTGAAGGGCGCGGCGATGAAGCTGGGCCAGGTGGCCAGCATGGACCCGGACCTCTTCCCCGCGGAGATTCGCGCCATCCTCTCCCGGCTGCAAAACGAAGCGCCCCCCATGGCCTTTCCCACCGTCCGCCGCGTGGTGGAACGGGAACTGGGCGCGCCCCTGGAGGCGCTGTACCGGGAATTCGCCGAGGCGCCGATGGCGGCCGCCAGCCTGGGGCAAGTCCATCGCGCCTGGCTGCTGGACGGCCGCGAGGTGGTGGTGAAGGTGCAATACCCGGGCATCGACCGGGCGCTGAAGAGCGACATCGACAACCTGGGCGCGGTGGTGAAGGCCCTGGCCCTCACCGGCCGCGCCCTGGACGGCCGGGCCTATTTCCGGGAGTTGTCGGAGGAACTCACCCACGAGCTGGACTACCGGCGCGAGGCACGCCTGGCGATGGAGTTCGCACGCGCCTCGCGGTGTTTGTCCGACGTCAAGGTGCCGGAGGTGGTGGAAGACCGCACCTCGACGCGTGTGCTGACGCTGGAGCTGCTTCCCGGGCAAACACTGAAGGACTTCCTCGCCAGCGAAGCGAGCAACGCCGAGCGCCTGCGCGTCTCGGGGCTCCTCATCCGCGCCATCCACGGCACCTTCCTCGTGCAAGGCACCGTCCACGCCGACCCACACCCCGGCAACTACATGGTGATGCCCGACGGACGGCTGGGCGTCATGGACTTCGGCAGTGTGAAGACGTTCAGCCGGACCTTCTTCCTCGCCCACCGGGACGTCTTCGGCCAGGTGGTCGAGCAGCGTCCCTTCGACGCCCTCGGCCTGGCCCGCACCGTGGGCTTCACCGTGGACATTCCCGACGCGGAGGCGCGTCCCCTCCTGGACGAATTAGTCCACATTGCCGGACGGGCGCTGCGCACGGACGACTACGACTATGGCGCCGACACCGTCCCGGCCGACACCCGGCGCCTCTTCGCCAAGAACCCGGGCAAGGTGCTGAAAATCCGGCCCCCGGCCGAGGGCGTCTTCTTCCTTCGGGCCTTCGGTGGTCTGCAGCAGAACCTCCGCCTGCTGGGGGCCCGGGGGGACTTCCGCCCCTTCTACCGGAGCCTTCAGCCCCTCGCCGGCTGACGTGGTTGGGTGTGTGCCCACCCCGGTGGCCCGCGCCTAGCGTTGCCATGCTGTGCTAGCCCTGGGCCCGTGATGGCTTCTCGCGTTCTGGCGGTGTGCCTCCTCCTCCTCTGCTCCACGGCGTCCGCACAGGCGCCCGACGCGAGGCTGCTTGCGGACATCCAGAAAATTAAGGGCGTCGATGCGCACTCGCGTCTTTTGGTGAATGCGGTGGAGCCGCCCAGCGCGGCGCCATCGCGTCGGGAGCCGGCGACCCTGCCGCTGCGGCTGCGCGGCGAGGGCCCGGAGTGGACGCGCGCCTGGAAGGCCCTGTACCGCATCAACCTCGCCGACGCGGACAGCGACGAAACCATCGCCATCCTGCAGGAGGCGCGCGAGAAGCTGCGGCGGGAGAAGGGCGCGGCCTTCGCCGACAGCATGCTGGACGTCGCCGGCGTGCAGATGGCCCTGGTGGAGGGCGTGCCGCCGCCGACGTCCGGGCCCGCCCCCAGCCGCCTCCGCTTCCTACCCCGGGTGGACCTCTTCCTCCGCCCCTTCAGCCAGGACTCGGCCGAGGGGCTGAAGCCCTTCCTCATCGCCGCGCGCACCTACACGCTGCCCAAGACGCTGGACGAATTTCTCAAGCGGATTGTGACGCCCGGCCTCGAGCGGTGGCTCGGCGGCGGGGCGGTCGGGGTGGACGTGGCCATCGCCGAGTACCGCCCCATCAACTTCGACGAGGTGAATGCCGAGGTGGCCCGGGCCGCCTATGGCCGGCTGGTGGTGGCGGGGGAGCTGGGGGCGTCCGCCGCGGACTTGAAGGCCTTCCAGGACTACACCTTCCGCTACATCGCACGGGAGGCCGGCCGACTCGGGCTGGTGGTGCACATCCACACCGGCATGGCCCGCGGCGCCGGGCGCGACGTGGGCAACGGCAATCCGCTCCTCCTCGAGCCGATGCTGAACGACCCCAACACCCAGAAGACGCGCTTCGTGCTGGTGCACGGCGGCTTTCCCTTCGACAAGGAGGCCGCCCCCCTGCTGCTGCGCCCCAACGTCTGGGCAGACACCAGCGTGCAGAACCAGGTGCGCTCGCCGACCGAGTTGGCGGAGACGCTGCGCTGGTGGTTCGAGCTCGCGCCCGAAAAAGTCCTCTTCGCCACCGACGCCTGGTCGGACCCCGCCGCCGCCCAGCTGCGCTGGCCGGAGCTGACGCTGCTGGGCGCGGAAACCACGCGCCAAGCGCTGGCGCTCGCCCTGGGCCGAATGGTGAGCGAAGGGCTCATTACACGGGCCCGTGCCCTGGAGATTGCCGAGGCGGTCCTGCGCGACAACGCGCTGGAACTCCACGGCCTTACCGAGAAGCAGGGCTGACCCAGCGAAAGAGCTCCGCGCCCTCCAGCACCACGCCCAGCGGCGCCCGCTCCCTGGCGCTGCGCACCAGCCCGAAGGCAAGGGACGCGAGCGGGATGGGCTGGAAGCGGCGCAGGCCGAGCGCCCGGGTGAAGGCGGCGAACCCGCGCGGCGGGTGGTGCGTCTCGCTGACGAAGGCCGAGGGGCGGAAGATGGTCCAGGGAAGCCCGCCGCGCTGAACCAGCCGCTCGGCGGCGGCCTTCGCCCGCAGGTAGGCCCCCACCGGGTAGCCCGCCCCCGCCGAGCTGAGCAGCACCAGGTGGTCGATGCCGGCCTTCTGGCCCGCGTCCACCAGAGCCCTGGTCGTGCCAACGTCACTCGTCTCATAGGTGTCGCCTGTGGCGAAGCGCCGCCGCACAGTCCCCACCAGCTGCAGGACGGTGGTGCAACCCCGCAGCGCCTCCACCAGCGCTCGTGTGTCCGACAACTCAAAAACGGCCGTCCGGGCGTCCGCCACCCGGCCGGGCTTCGGCCGGACGTGCGCCAGCACGTCGAGTCCCTCGGCTAGGGCCAGCGGCACCACCTTCTGCCCGGTGGCACCGGTCGCGCCGGCGATGAAGATTTTCCTGGGCCGCATGCGCGCCTTTCACCACACATTGGCCGCTCCTGTCGCCGGGCCCTGCCCCTGGGCACGGGCCGGCCGGCTGAGGCATGTTGCAGTTGGTGACGACACTTCGCCTGCGTCCCGACGCCTTGTGCTTCCTGCTGCTTTTGGCGGGGCAGCCGGCGTGGGCGGCCAGCCCGCTGGCCAGCTGCCAGCGTCTTGGTGCCTGGGTGACGGAGGTGGACGTCGACGACGGGATGCTGCAGGCGGTGCAAGTCGCCGTGCCGGCGCCCTCCAGCGGCAAGGCGTCGCCCTGCGTCCGGCTGGAGGCCGCGCCGACGCTTCCGCGGGCCACCACTGAAGCGCTGTTGCACGCGCTGCGCGCGGTATGCCCGGCAGACGTGGTGACGGTGGTGGATGTCTGAGGGGTTCGCCAGCCGGCTGAAGCGCGTCCTCCTCGCGGGCCTGGTGGTGCTGCTGGTGCTGCTCCTCGGGGGGGCGGCGTACTTCCTCACCCGGCGGGTGACGCCCGGTGAATTCGTCGTGCGCCTCACCCCTGCTGGCCAGGCGTCACGCAGTTTCCAACTCGCCTTGCGCGGGCCCGGCGGCGGGGTGCTCGGCCTGTGGGGCTTTCAGGGTGTCCCCGGGCCGTCCGTCCTCGCCGGCCTCCAGGAAAAAGTGCCGTGGAAGGCGGTTTCCACCAACGCCGGCCCCAGCCAGCCGTGCGTCACCCTGGAAGTCGCGCCCGCCGTGCCGGAGCCCGTGGTGGCGCCCGTGGAACGGCTGCTGGTGGCCCAGTGCTGCCCGGGGTTGGCGGCGCCGGAAAACTGCCCCGTCCGCCGCGTGCTTCTCGGCCGCTGAGTCCTGCGCGCCCAGCAACGGAGGCCCCGGGCCCGCCGTCACGGCTGTCGACGCGAGCGGCCAGGGCGCGTAGCTTGTCCGGGTATGGCGCTCGTCCCCGGCATGAAGGTGCGCTACCTCCCCCAGCCCGAGTGGGGCGTGGGGCACCTGGTGCGCCTGTCGGTGGACGGCGGCAAGGCCGAGGTGGTGTTCCCCTCCAGGCCCGAGCCCACCATCGTCTCCACCAAGGGGGGCGCCCTAGTGCCGCAGCCGCTCGGGACGGGCGACCGCATCCACACGGCCAAGGGCCGCGCCGGGGTGGTGACGGGCGAGGTGCCCGGGGGCCGGGGGCTGCGCCGCTACGAAGTTCGCTTCGACGACGGCGCTGAGGACGAACTGCCCGAGTCCGAAGTCCACGCCGAACCTCCTCCCCCGGATGTGTTGGCCGCCCTCAGGGAGGGGCGGGTGGCCAACGCTCGTGCCTTCCTGCTTCGCCGGCAGGCGCTGCGCCTGGACGAGGAGCGACGCGACGACGCCCTGGGCGCGCTTTTAGCCTCGCGCGTCATGGTGAAGCCGCACCAGGTGGGCGTGGTGCAGCGGGTGCTGTCCGCCCGGGCGCCCCGCTTCGTCCTGGCCGACGAAGTGGGCCTCGGGAAAACCATCGAGGCGGGCATGGTGTACTCGGCGCTGCGCCTCTCCGGGCTGGCGGCCCGGGTGCTGGTGGTGGCGCCCAGTCACCTTACTGTGCAGTGGCTCGCCGAGCTTTTTCACAAATTCAACCAGCTCTTCACCCTGCTGGACAGCGAGCGTCTCTCGGCCAGCCGCGAGGAGCAGCCGGACGTCTCCCCCTGGGCCCGCTTCCCCACGGTGGTGACGAGTCTCGAGCTGCTGTCGCGCAGCGACGCGACGGCCGCCGAGGCTGCCGGCGCCGGCTGGGACCTCGTCATTGTCGACGAGGCGCACCACCTGCGGGGAGAGGCCGCCTTCCGGGCCATCTCCGCCCTGGCCCCGCGCACCTGGGGCCTTCTTCTCCTCACCGCCACGCCAATGCAACTCGACCCGGAGGAGTACCGGCGTCTGCTGACGCTCCTCGACCCGGCGACGGCCCCCACCCCGGAGCAGCTGGCCAAGCGGCTGGTCCGCCAGGAGCAGCTCTCGGAAGTGGTGCGGGCGCTGCTGGCCTCGCCGGACAAGGTACCGGCCAAGGCCCTGGCGGACCTCCGGGCGCGCTACCCGGACGACGCGCGGCTGGCCAAGTTGCGGACGCCGACCGCGCTCCTCTCCCACCTCGCCGAGACGTACAGCCTCTCGGACAGACTCATCCGCAACCGGCGGGCCCGCGTCGGCGGCTTCAGCGAGCGGCGGCTGCACCGGCACCCGGTGCGGTTGTCCGAGGCAGAACGGACGGCGCGCAGTGCGGTGCGGCAGGCCCTCGCCGACGGTGCGCTGCGCGGTGCAGCCCTGGCGGGGCTGCTGCGACGGCTGGACTCCTCGCCGGCGGCCTTCGCCCAGGCCGCCCGTGCCCTGCCGGCCGTCTCATCGCGGGCCGCGGGCCTGCCGGCCCGCGACGCCAAGTTTCTCGCCCTGCTGGCGCTGCTGCGTGACGTCTGGGCGCGCGAACCGGGGGCCAAGGTGCTGCTCTTCACCGAGGCCCGGGAGACACTGGAGTCGCTGCGGGACTTGCTGCGGGCCGAAGGCATTGAGGCGCTCGGCTACCACGGCGACTTGGCCCTGGTGGAGCGCGACCGACAGGTGGCGCGCTTCCGGGACCCGGACGGCCCACTCGTCCTGTTGTGCACGGAGGTGGGCGGCGAGGGGCGCAACTTCCAGTTCGCCCACCACCTGGTGCACTACGACTTGCCCTGGAGCCCGGCCACGGTGGAGCAGCGCATTGGCCGCCTGGACCGCATCGGCCAGACCCACCCGGTGGAGATTCACGTCTTCGACGTGGAGGGGACGCTGGCCGCGGACGTGCTGGTGCTGCTGGCCGACGCCGTCGGCGTCTTCGGCGAGACGGTGGGCGGGCTGGATGCGGTGCTGGAGGGCGTTGAGGGGCGGGTGCTGGAGCTGGCGCTCGAGCCGCCCGCGGCCCGGGCACGCTACCGGGATGAGCTCGCCCGGGCGGTGGCCGAGGCACGCGATGCCGCCCGGCGCGCCTATGACCCGCTCCTCGACGTCCGCAGCTTCGACCGGGAGGCGGTGGAGGGGCTGGTGGTGCGGGCCCAGGCGCGGCTCGCCATCGAGCCCGACCCGGACGCCACCATCGACGACGCGCTGTGGGGTGTGGCCCGGGACCTCGACGAGCGACTGGAGGAGGCCGTGACGGAGCTGGCCGAGCGCCTTGGCATCGGCGTGGACACCGACCGCGAGGTGAATGCCTTCCAGTGCGCCTTTCACTTCGGGCACGCGCTCACCGTGGAGGCACTGCCGGGCCTGGACGTCAGTCAGGAGAAGACGGTGCTTGGAACCTTCTGGCGCGACACGGCGGTGGAGCAGGAGGAGATTGACTTCTTCGCCACCGGACACCCGGTGGTGGAGGCCCTCTTCGGCTTCCTCCGCGACGGCCCGTACGGCCGGACGGGCTTCCGGGGCATCCAGCGGCGGGGCGCCAAGCGCATGCGGGGGCTGGAGGTGCTGTTCCACCTGGTACCGCCGGAGCCAGCGGACACCTCTCCGGGCGCCCGGGTGCCCTCCCGGCAGCTTGCGCGCTTTCTGGACGCAAGCCTCATCCGCGTCGCAGTCGTCGCCGGCCCAGATGGCAAGGCTCTGGCCGACTCCGCGTTGCTGGAAGCGCTGGAGGAGGAGGGGCGGGCGCTGCCGCACGACCAGGTGCGCGCTGCCTTTCCGGACCTTGCCACCTTCGTCGACGCGGGCGTGGCCGAGGCGCGCCGCGCAGCCGAGGACCAGCTGGGGACGCTGCGGGCACGGGCGCGCGAGGCGCTCATCGCCGAGCGTGACCTCACCCTGGAGCGCCTGTCCCGTGCGCTTGTGCACCAGGGCGTGCCGGAAAAGACGGTGGCCGCGCAGCTCGCCCTGGAGCGCGCCTACGCCACCACCCTCGAGGAGACGCTGCAGAAGGTGACTCTGCAGCTCGACTCGGTGTGCGGCTTCGTCATCGACCGCTGAGCCAGCGTCCAGTTGCGGGCGTCCTGTGGCCCGAGGGGGTGGCCATCGGCCAGCCCGTCTGGGCCCCGCTAGGCCCGGCCCTTCAAGCCCTGGTTCATTCTCTTCACACATAGCGCACCGAGGACGATGAAGGCGATGAGGACCAGGCCCTGCGCCAGCTTGAACGGGGTCTCGCTTTGAGTCGGTGCCAGCTCTTTGAGCGAAGGGACCTTCGCGAACAACTGTGCCACAAGCACGAAAACGTTGAAGTACTGAGCAGCGACCGAAGTGATGACGAAGACCGTTCGCCCACAGTCCTTCAAGCGCTGGTCAGAGGGGCGTCCTGGCGGACTGATTGGTCGGCCGGCCGAGCGCCAACCGGCGTGCTCACGGCGCCACCGGCGAACCTCGCTCGGCAAGGTGAGGCGGCTGAGGTGTTGTCGCTGGAACTTGTCCCCCCCGGGGAGGCCTTCCCTCGGGGCTGGGAGACGAGGGAACCTGCAAACTCCTCGCTGGAGGTGTCGGCCCCCATGTGCAAGCGCCTCGCCCCCCTGCTGGTCGTCCTGTTGGCCACGACAGCGCCGGCCGACGAGGCGCCGCCGCCGCTCAGCGTGCTCGTCCTCGGCTCCGGCGGGCCCCGGCTTTCCAGCCGCGCCTCGGTGGGAAACCTGCTGTTGGTGGACGGCAAGGCGCGCGTCCTGGTGGACGCGGGGCCGGGGACGTTTGCGCGGGCCGGCGAGGCCGGCGTGGACCTCTCGGCATTGGACACAGTGCTCCTCACCCACCTGCACGTCGACCATTCGGCCGAGCTGCCCGCTTTCGTGAAAGCGCGAGCCCTGGACGCCACCGAGCCGGTTCACGTGCGCGTCTTTGGCCCGACCGGCAACCCCCTGTTTCCCTCCACCGTCTCCTTCGTCGAGGGACTCTTTGGCCCGCGCGGCCTGTACCGTTACCTGCGCGACTTCGGGGCCGAGATGCGGGTGTCCGCCGAGAATGTGCCGGCCCGTCTCGGCAGCCCCCCGCGGGCGGTGACGGTGGCTGGCGACATTGCCGTCACCGCGCAGGCCATCCACCATGGCGACACGCCGGCGGTGGCCTTTCGCCTCGGGGTGGGGCGCCGCAGCGTCGTCTTCTCCGGAGACGTGGACCCCTCCGGACTCGCCTCCCTCGCGCAGCTGGCCAAGGGGGCGGACCTGCTGGTGGTGAGCTGCGCGGTGCTCGATCCGCCGGGCTCCCCGGAAGCGCTCTACCAGCGCCACAGTCCCCCCAAGCGCCTCGGGGAGACGGCGGCCTCCGCCGGCGTGCGGGCGCTTCTTCTGACGCACCTGCCGCCGGCGGTGTCTGCGCAGAAAGCGCAGGTGCTGGCCTCTGTGCGGACGGCCTTTTCCGGCGCCGTCACCTTCGCCGAAGACGGGCTGCGCGTCAGCGTCGAGGCGCCGCCGCGCTAGGGGCCCCGGGCCCGCCCTGCCCTGGGCCCCTCAGCCGCGGATGGAGAGCACGGCCGCCCCGCGGAAGCGCCCGGCGCGCAGCGCCTCCAGGGCCTGGTTGGCCTGCTCCAGCGGGAACACCGTCACCTCCGGTCGCACCGGCACCCGGGGCACCAGCTGAAGAAACTGCGCGCCGTCCTCCCGGGTGAGGTTGGCCACGCTGCGCACCAGGCGCTCCTCCCAGAGAAGCTTGTACGGGAAGGATGGAATGTCACTCATGTGGATGCCGGCGCACACCACCTTGCCGCCGGGGCCCACCGCCTCCAGCGCCCGCACCACTAGGTTACCCACCGGGGCGAAGAGGATGGCCGCGTCGAGGACTTCCGGCGGCCGCTCGCTCGAGCCGCCCGCCCACTCCACCCCCTGCTCGCGGGCGAATTGCTGGTCCGCCGAGTCCCCGTCGCGCGTGAAGGCAAACACGCGCCGGCCCTGGTGGCGCGCCACCTGCGCCAGCAGGTGGGCCGAGGCGCCGAAGCCATACAAGCCCAGCTTCTCGGCGCTTCCGGCAAGGCGTAGGGCGCGGAAGCCGATGAGGCCTGCGCACAAAAGCGGTGCGGCATGCACGTCGTCAATCCCGTCCGGCAGCGGAAAGCAGTAGCGCGCGTCCGCGACGGTGCGCTCGGCGTAGCCCCCATCCAGCTGGTAGCCGGTGAAGCGGGCGCTGGGACAGAGGTTCTCGCGCTCCGAGCGGCAGTAGGCACACGTCCCGTCCGTCCACCCAAGCCAGGGGACGCCCACCCGCTGGCCAAGGGCGAGGTGCTCCACGTGGGCGCCCAGTGCCAGCACTCGGCCCACCACCTGGTGCCCCAGCACCAGAGGCAGCTTTGGATGGGGAAGTTCACCGTCCAGGACGTGGAGGTCGGTCCGGCACACCCCGCACGCGGAGACGCCGAGCAGCACCTGCTCCGGCCCGGGCACGCCGTCGGCCAGCGTCCGCAGGACGAGGGGCTCACCGGTGCGCTCGAGCACCATGGCCCTCATCGGGCCGTCCCCAGGGTCTTGCGCAGAAAGACGGCCTCGCCCCACGGGCGGGGCTGCTGCTTAAAGGCCTGGTAGCCGAGACCTCGGTAGAGGGCGAGCGCGGCGGCGTTGGTGGGCCGGGTGTTGAGCGTCAGCACGCGGATGCCGCGCGAGCGGGCCTGCTCCTCGGCGAACAGCGTCAGGGTTCGGCCGAGTCCCTGCCGGGCCGCGGCCGCCGTCACCGCGAGGCTGGTGACGGAAGCGGTGCCGTTGCCGTCGGCCACCTCAGGGTCCGCGTCGAAGAAGTCCAGGGCCACCATGGCCAGAAGCTGGCCATTCAGTTCCGCCACCCACATGGCACGCTCCCCGCGCGTGACGGCTTCAAACCAGGCCGGGAGGGCGTCTGCATCCCAGCCGGCCTCGCGTCGGAGCGCCTGCAGCACGGCCGCGTCCTCGGGGCGGGCCTGGCGAATGGCCGGCTTCATGACGTCTCGAGCAGCCAGTGCACGGCCGTCGCGCACACGGCGTCGAACTCGCGTTCCTTTCCGGTGAGGAGGTGGTCGGCCTCCGGCAATTCGAAGAGGCGGGCGTGGGGAATGCGGGCGACGAGGGCGCGGACGTCGTCGACGGAGGCAAACTCGTCCCGGAGGGACTGGATGATGGCGACCGGCTGGTGCAGCGACTCGGCCACCGAGAGGTCGAAGAGGCGGGTGGCCATGCCCACCGCCAGCACGCGCGCCACCCGCGGTTCCACCGCTGCCAGCTCGAGCGCCGTCCGAGCGCCGAAGCTGAAGCCGGCCACCGCCAAAGGGACGCCGGGGACCTGGGCCTCGAGCCAGTCCAGGGCGGTGCGCGCGTCTTCCAGCGCGCCGGGGCCACTGTCATAGGCGCCGGTGGAGGCGCCCACGCCGCGAAAGTTGAAGCGCAGCACGCTGCAGCGGGCGGTGCGGAAAGCGGCCGCCACCCGGTAGGTGACGGTGTTGTGGAGGTTGCCGCCGGCCAGCGGGTGCGGGTGGCACACCAGCGCCGCGCCGCGCGGGGCCTCCTGCGTCCAGAGCAGGCCCTCCAGGTGGCCGTGGGGGGCCGGAATGTCGACCTGTGCCACGGCGCCGCAGGTTAGGCCGTCAAGGCCAGAGCTGTCCCCTCAGTGTTCGGGCCCGGGTCTGCAGCTCGGGGTCCATGCTGGTGAGCTCGATGGACTTGAGACGCTCATCCAGGCTTTTCGGCAACTTCATCTTCAGCTTCCCCTCGTCGTTGAGGGCTTCGAGGCGGCCCAGCGCCTGGCCCACCACGCGTTCCCGCGGATGGTCCAGCAGGGAGTCGAGGAAATACGGGTCCTCGGGGAGTTCGGGGTACTTCTCCAGGTAGTCGAGCACGCCCTGCACCCACGTCTTCCTGTCCATCTCCCGCAGCTGCAGCATCGCCTCGCGCTGGGCCTTGCGCTTTCCTTCAGGGTCGAACGTCTTGGCCAGCCCCTCCGGTAGCTCGCCCCCTTTGAAGAGGGAGTCGGCCGCAATCTTGTACCGGCTGTAACTCGCGCTGCGCTCGATGCGCTGCTGTGCAGGGTCGTCCTGGCGCGAGTGGTACTTGCTCTTGCCGCGCTGGGCATCAATCTCGCGCCAGCTCTTGTTGCGCTTTCCGCTGAATCCGCCGCCCTCGTCATCCTTGGGCATGTCTGCCACCTGCCTTCACGTACGCCGCGCTGCCCAGAGGGCCGCGACGAGCTGTCTCACCCATGTCCGCAGCACGGCAGCTTCCTTTGCCGGTACGGGCGCTTCCTCGTCCTGCTCGGCCTCGAAGAGCGCTTCGTCCGCGTAGGCAACCAACGCGGACGGGCCCCCATCGCCTTCGGGGCTTCCCGTCAACGCCGCGGGGTCGACCCGGCCCGGCGCTGCCCCGCACCCCAGCTCGAGCATCGCATGAAGCTCGAAGGCCAGAGGCCGCAGGACCCCATACCCTTCATCGGATAGGCCCTCCTCGTCAAGGAAGGTCAACAGGGCGTCCTGGCGATTCTCGAAGGAGTGCAAAAGCCGGGTCCGCGCCCGGAGGTCCTGGTCCAGAAAGGTAAAGGCCGAGTCCACCCATTCCGGCGTGGGTGGGCCGCCCACAAGGGGCGCCGGCGGGACGGGTCTCACCTTTTTCGGACGCGGGCCGGGCAGGGCGAGAGTCACCTTCCCTAGACAGACGTCCCACAGGCCGAGAAGGTTCTGGAACAGGCGTTTCGCCTGGCTCGGGTCCGCAAAGCGCGGCTCGCCGGGGAAGAGGGTGGGCAGGATGTCGGCTGGCGCCAGCCCGGCGGCGCGCGCCTGGCGGAACTGGGCGAGGACGTCCTCGGGGCCGTAGGGGGAGCCGCCCAACTCGAGCAGCTCAGCCAGGACCGCCGCGCCCTCGAAGTGTCTCTCAAACGGAAGTGTGCGCCGGGCCATGCGGTGGAGGGCCGTTGCGCCGTGACCGGCCGCGAGGCCTGCGCCGGCTCCTCCTGGGCCCCAAGCATCCTCCGGGACGCGCCGGGCCGTCGAGGGCCCCACGGTGGTAGGCGTGCGGCCGGAAACCGGCGCGCCATGCCAGGTGCGTGGCAACGTCCCGTCACGGGACGCGCGCCGGGGGGACGGGACGCGCCGGGCCCTGCGCCTTCGCCGATTCTAGCTGGAGGGGACCTCCGGTTCCTCTCGCAGCGCGGCGCCCTGGGTGAGCAGCCGCGCGTAGACGCCACCGCGCGCCACCAGCTCGGCGTGGGTCCCGGCCTCCACCACCTTGCCGGCGTCGAGGACGTACAGGACGTCGGCGTGGCGGACGGTGGACAGCCGGTGGGCGATGACCAGCGTCGTCCGGCCCTGCATCAAGTCCCGCAGCCCCTCGCGCACCTCGGCTTCGGAGGCAGCGTCGAGGGAACTGGACGGCTCGTCCAACAGCAGCAGCGACGGCTGGCGCAGAAAGGCGCGCGCGATGGCCAGCCGCTGGCGCTGTCCGCCGGAGAGTCGCGCCCCACGCTCCCCCACCTCCTCGTCGAGGCCGTGGGGAAAGCTGCGGACGAAGCCCTCGGCGTGCGCGCGCCGCAGCGCCTCCCACACCTGCGCGTCGTCGGCTTCGGGCCGTCCCAGAAGCACCGCGTCGCGCACCGAGCCGGAAAACAGCAGGGGTTCCTGGGCCACCCACGCCATTTGCGCCCGGAGGGCGGAGGGCTTGAGCGTCCGGACGTCCTGGCCGTCCCACGTCATGCGGCCCCCGGAGCACTCCACGAAGCCGAGCAACGCCGCGAAGGCGGTGGACTTCCCGGCTCCGGAGGCACCCACCAGCGCTGCCATCTTTCCGGCGGGGACGTCCAGGCTCAGCCCGGAGAGCGCCTCCTCGCGCCCGTCGCCGTAGCGCACGCGGACATCCTCGAAGCGCACGCCTGTCTGCAGCGGCCCCACCGGGGCGCCGGTGTCGGTCGCCTGGGGAAGTGCCTCCAACTCGAGCAGGCGCTCCGCGGCGCCCAGGCCGGACAGCACCTGGGCAAACGTCCCGGAGAGGCTCTTCAGGGGCCCGTACATCAGCATGACGGCGCCCACGTAACTCAAGAGGTGGGTGGCCAGCGGCGGCTCGGCCGCCACTGCCCGGGCCCCCACTGCCAGGGCCAGCGCCAGCCCGGTGACGCCCAGCACTTCCACCGTCGGACTCGCCGCTCCCCGCAGCAGCAGCGAGCGGTCCATCTCCCGCAGGTACAGCCGCTGCTCGGCGTCGAAGCGCTCCCGGGCCCGGCCCTCGGCGCCGTAGGCCTGAAGAATGGGCAGGGCGTGCAGCTGCTCTCCCACCAGGGCCGTCAGCCGGCCGAGGCTGCCTTGCGTGGTGCGGGCCGCGCGCTTCACGGCGCGGGCGAAGCGCCGGACCGGAATCAGCGTCACCGGCAGCACCACGAAGGAGAGGACGAAGAGGCGCCAGTCCAGCACCGCGCACAGCACGAGAAGGGCCAGCAGCTGAAGCCCCTCGCGCACGTAGGAAGTGAGGCCTTGTGTGACGGCGAACTCCAGCTGGGCGACGTCGGCGGTGAGGCGCGCCACCACGTCGCCGGACGCGCGGTCCTCCAGCGTCCGGGCCGGCACCCAGACCAGATGTTCAAAGACTTCCGCCCGGAAGGCGGCCAGCACCCGCTGCCCGACCGACTGCATCCATCCGGTTTGAAGGAATTGGGCCGTCGCTTTCACCAGCGCTGCGGCCACCACGGCCGCCGGCAAGACCCACCGCCACGCCGACGCCTGCAACTCCACCGGGCCGAGGCGCACGCTGCCGCCCAGAAGGACGCCCTTCAGCAGCGGCCCCACCAGCCAGGCGTAGACGGCCGCCGCCGCGGCGGAAACTGCTGCCGCCACCAGGGCCAGGGCCACCCGCAGCCGGTACGGACGCAGCAGCCCCAGCAGCCGCCGAAGCGGGGTGGCCAGTCCAGAATCGCGCGTTATAGTCACTCGCACCCGTCAGGAGCCCAGAGATTGCCCGCGGCAGCAGCTCGGAAGCGCGACTACTACGAAGTGCTTGGCGTATCACGCCAAGCGTCCGCCCAGGACCTCAAGTCCGCGTACCGCAAGCTGGCCATGCAGTACCACCCGGACCGTAACCCGGGGGACAAGCCCGCCGAGGACCGCTTCAAGGAAGCCTCCGAAGCCTACGAGGTGCTTTCCGACCCGGAGAAGCGTGGCCACTACGACAGGTTTGGGCATTCGGCCATGCCCTTCGACTTCGGCGGCTTCAATAGCTCGGGCATTAACGACGTGCTGTCGGAGATTTTCGGGGACATTTTCGGCGGCCGCTCCCGCCGGGGAGGTCGCGCCCGTGGCTCGGACCTTCGCTACAACCTTGAGTTGTCCTTCGAGGAGGCCGCCTTCGGCACTGAGGTGTCCGTCAAAATCCCGCGGCCCAAGCGCTGCGAGGTGTGCGAGGGCACGGGCAGCAAGGACAAGCAGGTCCGCGCCTGCCCCACCTGCGGGGGCTCCGGCGAGCTGCGCCACACCCAGGGCTTCTTCTCGGTCAGCCGTCCGTGCGGGACGTGCGGGGGCTCCGGCTCGGTGGCCACCGCCCCTTGCACCAAGTGCCGCGGCGTGGGCCGGTACGAGTCCGAGACGACGCTGTCGGTGAAGATTCCGGCCGGCGTCGACAGCGGCACCCGCGTCCGCCTGGTGGGCGAGGGCGAGCCCGGCGAGCAGGGTGGTCCGCCCGGGGACCTCTATGTCGTGGCGCACGTGCGCGAGCACCCCATCTTCGTCCGCGAGGACGCCGAGGTGCTGTGCGAGGTGCCTATCTCCTTCGCCCAGGCGGCCCTCGGCACCCACCTAGAGGTCCCCACCCTGGAGGGGAAGGTCAAGATGAAGGTGCCCTCCGGCACCCAGTCCGGCAAGGTGTTCCGCCTCAAGGGGAAGGGCATTGCCCACCTGCACGGCGGGGGCCGGGGCGACCAGCACGTCCGGGTGGTGGTGGAGACCCCGACCGAGCTTTCCTCGGAGCAGCGGGAGCTCCTCGAACGCTTCGCCGAACTCGGCGGCGAGCGCTCGCAGCCCCAGGTGAAGAGCTTCCTCGAGAAGGTGCGCGAGCTATTTGGCTGAGCCCCGGGGGGGCAGCCGCCGGTGTCGTCCTTCCCAGGCTGCTCCTGCGACAGGCCCCGGGGGGGAAATGCTCGAAAACACTGGGGCCACTGGTACGCCCTGGGGGCCAGGCGGGGTGGCTGGCGCCGCGTGTGCAAGCAGAGCCTCTCCGCGCGCGTTGAGCGCTGGAGCACCCCAGGGCTTCTGCTATGCCACCCCCCATGTGCCGTCTTCCGTCCTCGAGGCTGCTCCGTCGGCTTGCCCCGGCCTGCCTCCTCGTCCTCGGCTGCGCCACCACCCGCCTTCCGGAAAACCCCAATGTGCCGCCCATGGGCCGCAAGCCCGAGGTGAAGCCGCGGCCGGACA
>JADGRA010000021.1 GCA_017881265.1 Myxococcaceae bacterium
AGGCGCCGCCGGGGCGGGCCGGGGCGGCGCGGGGGGCAACGCGCGACGGCCGAGGGGTTCCTTGCGGGACGGCGGGGGCCGGGCCGCGGCGGCGCCCCGCGCCGGCCGCTGGCCGGGAAGGCCACTGGCCAGCCGTTCCAGGGCGTGCAGGTAGCCGTCGGGCCCCTCCCCCACCACGCGCGCGACGCAGACGTCTTGCAACAGCGAGTGGCGGCGCACCGAGGCCTTGCCGGAGGCGTCCTGCAGGTGCACCTCCACCACTGGCAGCCCCGTAGCGGCCACTGCCTCGTGCAGCACGTGCGAGGTGAGCGCCAGCAGCCCAGGGGACAGCACCACCGCCTCGGCCCACGCCCCCGGGTTGCGGAGGGCGTCGAGGAGGGCGCCCTCGTGGTTGCTGTGCAGGCTGCGCACGCCCAGGCCCAGGCGCCGGGCACGCTCGGCAATCCTCCTGTCCAGGGCAGGCAGGGTGAGCGCGGGGTCATCCCCGGGACGGTGGCCCAGCAAGTCGAGATTCGGTCCGTGGAGCACCAGGACATTCATGGGCGTCTTCCTGTCCTCAAGGTGGGCTGTCGTCAAAGGGCCGGGACCCCGGGGCCAGCGCATGGCCCCGGAGGAAGTCGCCGGCCGGCATTCTGCGCTTGCCCTCGGGCTGCAGCTCCAGCAGCACCAGCGAGCCCTCCGCGCAGGCCACCTCCAGCCCCCCGTCGGTGGACAGGACGGTGCCCGGGGCCCCCGCCCCCAAGGCAGCCCGGGCGCGGTGCACTTTCAGCAGGCGGCCGTGCAGGGTGGTGAAGGCGCCGGGCCAGGGGGTGAAGGCGCGCATCCGCCGCTCCAGCACGCGGGCGCTGAGGCGAAAGTCCAGCCAGCCGTCGCGCTTGTCCACCACGCGGGCCAGCGTCAGCCCCGCCTCGGGCTGCGGCACGGCCGTCAGCTGGCCGGCGAGGAAGCGCGGCAATTCCTCGCGCACCAGGGCGCCGCCCAGAGGCCCCAGGCGCGTCGAGAGGGACTCGGTGGTGTCGTCGGCCAGGATGGCCTCGCGCCGCACGGCCAGCACGGGGCCGGTGTCCAGCCCGGCCTCCATCTGCATGAGGCAGACGCCCGTCTCGCTGTCCCCCTCGGCGATGGCCCACTGGAGGGGGGCCGCCCCCCGCCAGCGCGGCAGCAGCGAGGCGTGGACGTTGAGGCTTCCGCGGCGCGGCACGGCGAGGACGTCCGGGGGGAGAATGCGGCCGTAGGCCGTCACCACCGTCACCTCGGGCCGCAGCGCGGCCAGCGTCTGGGCGAAGTCCGTGCCCTTCAGCCTCGGCGGCTGCAGCACCGGCAGCCCGGCGGCCTCGGCCGCCACCTTCACCGCCGAGGGCTGCACCAGCTGCCCGCGGTCCTTGGGGCGGTCGGGCTGCGTCACCACCGCCACCACCTCGCCCACCTCCCGGCAGGCCAACAGGGACGGGACGGCCAGGGCGGGAGTGCCCATGAAGACAATGCGGGGACGGTCCATGGGGTGGCCCCCCTGAGGGGCGCTTTCGGCCGCGCACGGGCGGCCCTCGTCTCTCTCGTAGTGTAGCGGAGGCCGGGAAGGCCAGAGGTCGGGGAACGTCTTACCCCGCGACGAGAATTGACCGACGGGGGGGCCTCGTCTATGCCCACGGTTAACCCCGGGAGGCTCGCTGGAGGGGAAAATGCAACGGCGTACGCTCGTCTGCTTCCTCTTGGCCCTCTCCGCGCTGCCAGCGTGCAGCAAGGACCCCGCGACGCCTGACTACTGGGCGGCCCAGCTCGACGCCGCCAAGCGCTCCTCGGAGAAGGTGCGGGTGGTGGACGCGCTGCGCAGCTCCGGGAAACTCAACAAGTCCTTTGTGCCCATGCTGCAGGCCGAGCTGGCCAAGGACAAGAACCCCGAGGACAAGGGGGCGGTGGCGCGGGCCCTGGGAGACTTGAAGGACCCGGCCTGCGTGCCGGCGCTGGCCGACGCGCTGGACTTGTCGGCGTCGGATGGCGCCACCAGCCGGATGAATTCCGCCATCGCCCAGGTGCTGGGCAGCCTGGGGGACCCCCGCGCCGTCCCGGCGCTGCTGAAGCTTCTCAAATCCAAGGACGACTACGTCCGCATCGACGCCATCCAGGCCCTGGGGGCCCTCAAGGCCCAGGACGCGGTGGAACCGCTGATGGAACTCGCCCTGGATGATGCCAGCTCGCCCCAGGTGAACCGCCGGGCGGTGGCGGCGCTGGGCGACATCGGGGATGCGAAGGCCGTCCCGGTGCTGCTGAAGGCGCTCTACAAGCAGCGCGGCAACCAGAACTTCGCCAGCGAGGCCAGCTTCTCGCTGTACCAGGTGGGCAAGCCGGCGGTGGACGCGCTGGTGCGCGTCGTCCAGGGCGAGGATGCGGACCTCATCGGCTGGGCGCGCCGGCGCGACGTGGAGCCGACGGTGCTGCTGGTGCAGGCCACCGAGGTCCTCAAGGACTTCGCCGCGCCGCAAGCCGAGCCGGCACTCCTCAAGAAACTGTCCTTCCAGAACCCCGACGAGCGCATGCAGTGGTACGGGCGGATGTTCGCCGCCAACGGCCTCGGACGGCTGCGCTCGCAGGCGGCGGTGGCGCCGCTGATGGCGATGGTGGAGGAGAACGAGCCGCTGCCCCGGGCCGAGTACGCCCGCGCGCTGGTGCTGGTGGGCAACCGCGAGGCCCTGCCGGCGCTGCTGAAGGCGGCGGCCAAGGGCACCTGGAATGCCCGGCAGTTTGCCGTGGCCAGTGTCAGCATGCTGGGCGATGACCGCGAGCTGCCCGCCTTCGACCGGCTGGTGCAGGCCGAGCCGGCCCTGGCCGCCTCGGAGTGCAAGCAATACGGGTGCGCCACGCCGGCCAGCGAGGTGGCGCAGCAGCGGGCCAAGGTGTTTGCCGTATTCCGCGCCCCGCTGGAGGCAGGCGGCGCCTGCAAGCAGGACCTGGCCTGCTGGGTGAAGAAGCTGAAGGACGCCCCGGCGCCGGTGCGGCAGCGCGCAGCGCTGGCAATCGGTCGCTCCGGGCACGCCGAGTACGCCACCACCCTGGCCGCGCTGGTCGATGAACCGGACGCCGAGACGCGCATGGCCACCTTGCAGGGGCTGTCCTGGCTGGTGAAGAGCGGCACGGCGGCCGCCCTGGCGCTGAAGGACATGCTGCCCAAGCTCGAGCAGCGGCTGGCCGACGACAAGGGAAGGCAGGACTACGTCGCCGCCAGCGAGGCGCTGCGACGCTTGCTGGTGGACATCCGCCGGCGCGGGGGCTGAAGGGCCGCTGTCCCGTCAGCCCACCCGGTGGTCGACGTCCGGCGCGCGCTCGCTGGGCTCCTGGAAGGCCGCCGGCAGAAAACTCTGCGGCAGCAGCTTCACCAGCGCGGCCAGCAGCAGCATGCCGCCCGGCGCGGCGAAGATGGCCACCGCCGGGATGGCCTTGGCCAAGTCCAACAGCTGCTCGCGCATGCGCCGGCGCTCCGGGGCGCTGAGGGTTTGCCCGCGGGCGAGCCGGCGAAGCAGCGTGGAGAGCTCCCCCATCTGGTGTGCCTCAGCCAAAAGCACGTGGAGGCTCCGGTCGAATGTCCCCAGCATGGACGACACCAACTCCTCGCCCAGGCGGGCGGCGTTGTCCTGCACGGTGAAGACGTCCACCACCGAGCGGTGGTGGGCGTAGAATTCGGCCACTTCCGCCTCCACCTCCCGCAACAGCTGGGGCGAGAAGCCCAAGGCGGCGGCCAGACTCTGGATGAAGGCCAATTCCTTGGCCGAACCTCGCCCCTCCACCAGGGAGGCCAGCACCGTCTGCTCCACGACGAAGCGCCGCATTTCCCGGCTGCGCACCGGCGCCACCAGCGCCGGCAAGTCATGGGGGCCGTCGAAGGCACGCCGCAGCCGGCGGCGCAGCTCCGTCGCCAGGCGCCCTGGCAGGTTGAGGTCCTCCACCTGGCGGAGGATGGCCCGCCGGGTCGCCGCCGCCGGGGGCCGCTCGACCGAGGCTAGGGCAGTCAGCACTTCCACCAGCAGCGCCTTCTGCCGCGCCGCCACCGCTAGCAGGCGCCGCATGTTGGCGGTGTCCAGCCGGCGGCCGCTCCAAACGTCCAGCAGCAGGTGCGCAAACAGCTGCGCGTCGACGTAGGTGGCGCCATTGTGCAGCAAGAGCCCGTAGACGGGGTCCCCGGAGATGGAGAGGGAACGGCGGGCCAGCGCCGTCTCCAGCCGGCCCCACAGGTGCCGGGAGGCCGCTGCGCCCTTCTCCAGCTGTTCGGCAAAGGCGTCTGCCAGCCGCAGTTCCCCCGTCCAGAGGGCCAACAGGTGCGCCAGCTGCAGGGTGCGCGGCCCCGGCCGTACGTCGAAGAGGACGGCCGTCTCCACACCCAAGCGGGCCAGGGTGCGCAGCACGGCGAGGAAGAGGGTCTGCGCGGGGGCCGCGTCCGGCCGGGTGCCTTCGGGCAGCTCGGGCGTCCCGTAGACGAGGCCGCTGTCCCGCAGGGCCCGGTGCAGGTAGGCGCGGGCGCGCGCCGTCGGCCGCGACAGCGGTGGAGGCTCAGGCGGGTGGGCCCGCAGCTGCCGCTCCACGACGTCGTCGAGCAGTCGAAGCAGCCAGCCCGGTTTTCCGAGGTCCATTGCCGTGCTCCGGGGCTCTAACCTTCCGGAGACGGCGACTGCAAGGGAAGGCCCGCGGGCCCGGGGGGTCACTTCACGGCTTTGACGCGAGCCGGACGCCGTTCCTCCTCCGGCTCCTCGGCGACGGCGGCCACCGGCGTCAGACGGATGACCCCGTACTTCTCGAGCACCTTCTGCTCCACCGCCCGTGCCACCTCGGGGTGGTCGCGCAGGTAGTCCTTGGCATTCTCCCGGCCCTGGCCGATGCGCTCGCCGTCGTAGGCGTACCAGGCGCCGCTCTTCTCCACGATGCCGTCCTGGGAGGCCAGGTCGAGCAGGTCTCCCTCCCGGGAGATGCCGCTGCCGTACATGATGTCGAACTCCACCTCCTTGAAGGGTGGAGCCATTTTGTTCTTCACCACCTTCACCCGGGTGCGGTTGCCGACCACCACATCGCCATTCTTGATGGCCCCCACCCGCCGGATGTCGAGCCGCTGGCTGGCGTAGAACTTCAGCGCGTTGCCACCGGTGGTGGTTTCCGGGTTGCCGAACATCACCCCAATCTTCATCCGAATCTGGTTGATGAAGATGACGCAGGTCTGGCTCTTGGAGATGGTGCCGGTGAGCTTGCGCAGCGCCTGGCTCATGAGCCGCGCCTGCAGCCCCATGTGGGCGTCCCCCATCTCCCCTTCGAGTTCCGCCTTGGGAACCAGCGCCGCCACCGAGTCCACCACCACCACGTCGATGGCCCCGGAGCGCACCAGCATCTCGGTGATTTCCAGCCCCTGCTCACCGGTGTCCGGCTGCGAGAGCAGCAGGTCGTCGGTGCGCACGCCGAGCTTGCGCGCGTAGCCCACGTCCATGGCGTGCTCGGCGTCGATGTAGCCGCAGATGCCGCCCTTCTTCTGGGCTTCGGCGACGACGTGCAGCGACAGGGTGGTCTTTCCCGAGGATTCCGGGCCGTAGATTTCGACGATTCGCCCGCGGGGGACGCCCCCCACGCCGAGCGCGATGTCCAGCGAGAGCGCCCCGGTGGAGATGACCTGGATGTCGCGGATGAAGGGCTCGTCTTTGCCCAGCCGCATGATGGAGCCCTTGCCGAACTGCCGCTCCACGGCGCCCATCGCCAGCTCGACCGCCTTCTCCTTCTCCGGATTCAACGACATGTTTGCGCCCTTCTCTCGGATGGACAGACCTGAACGTCTGTTCCCGTACCGCACCTTGGAGTCGTAGTCGAGCCCTCTGACAGGCCCCAGGGGCCGTTCCCCCTTGCCACCCCTCGCCTTTGGGGGTGCGCGGCGTCCAGGACGGGGCATTCTCCCTTGGACGCCCCCCCGTGGGCCCCTTGGGGGGCCCGCAACTGGTGGGGGCCTCAGGGTGTTGGAGAGGACGTGGACGTGGATGCAGATGCGGAGCTGATGCTCCTCGTCGCCGGGGGCGACCGCGCTGCCTTCACGGCCCTGTTCGACCGGCACCACCGGGGCGTGGCGCAGTTCGCCTTCCGCTTCGTCGGGGACCGGGCCAGGGCGGAGGAGCTGACGCAGGACATTTTCGTCAAGCTGTACCGGAACGCCAGTCGCTACCGGCCCAGCGCGAAGTTCAAGACGTACCTCTACCGGGTGGCGGCCAACCACTGCCTGAATGAGGTTCGCCGCGGGGAGTACCGGGTGAAGCACGTGTCGCGAGGGCTGGAGGAAGGCGAGCCGCTGGAGACGCCAGCGCCGGAGGCGGAGCGGCCGGACGCGCAGCTGGCCGGACAGCAGCTGGAGTCGGCCGTCGGCCGGGCGCTGGCGGCGCTGTCGCAGCGAGAACGGACCGCCTTCACCCTCTGCCGCTTCGAGGGGATGACCTACCGCGACATCGCCGAGGTCCTCCAGGCGAGCGAGGCGGCCGTCAAGAGTCTCATCCATCGCGCGACGCTGTCGGTGGCGCGCCACATCCAAGGTTTTCAAGCGGGGGCCGAGGCGCCCCTCCGGAGTCGAGCATGAGCTGCAAGGTCGAGACAGAGCTGACGGCGTACGTGGACGCCGAGCTGCCTGAGGCGGACATGGCCGCGGTGCGCTCGCACCTGGCCGGCTGCACGGACTGCCGTTCCACCGAGGCGCTGCTGCGCGACGCCCTGGAAAACCTCCAGGCGCTTTCTGCCTTCGAGGTCTCGCCCGGCCTACGCCGCCGCGTGCTCCAGCAGCTGGACCAGACGCCGGCCTCGCTCGGCGAGCGCCTGCGGGCGCTGTTCCGGCCGGCAGTGCTGGTTCCCTCGGCGGCGGCGCTCCTCGCCGCCGGCGTGGTGGCGGGGCTGCTCGTCTCCCCGGGCGTGCGCCACGGGCTCCCTTCGGAGCTGCAGGAGGGCCGGGCGCTGGACGTGGCGATGAACTACGAATTGCTGCGGGACTACGACGTCCTCGGGCTGGAGAGCCCGGAGGACGTCGAGGTCGTGGCGCAGCTGGATGAGCTGGAGGGACGGCCATGAGCAGGCGTCTTTTGGGGCTGACCCTCGGCCTTCTTCTGCTGTCGCCCCCGGCCCGGGCCCAGAGCGGCGAGGGTGAGGCCACGGCGCGCTTTCAGAGTCTCTCCGAGGAGCAGAAGGAGGTCCTGCGCCAGCGGCTGCGCGAGTTCAAGGCGCTCCCGGCGGAAGAGCAGTCCCGCATCCGCGAGAACCTGCGGCGCTTCCAGTCCCTGCCCCCGGAGGAGCGCGCCCGGGTGGTGGGCCACCTGCGCGCCTTCGAGAAGCTCTCCCCGGAGGCGCAAGCGGAGCTCCGCGCGTCGGCACACACCTTTCGTCAGCTTCCCCCCGCCGAGCAGGCGGAGGTGCGCAAGCGGTTTAGGGAATACTTGCAAGCAAACCCTGACCGCCGCGAGCAGCTGATCAAGAATCTCAAGCGGTGGAGGAGCATGACGCGCGAGGAGCGAGAGGAGATGCGCGAGCGGCTCCGGGAACGTCACCACAAGTGACGCCATGCCGCCCGTGGGCGGCGTTCAGCTTCCTCCTCGTCGGCCTGACGGTGGCCGGGGCTTCCTGGGCCCTGCCCCTGCCGGACGCCGGGGCCTCGGGCGACGCCGGCCCGGCGCGCGCGGAGGACGCCGGGCGCCTGGCCGGCTTCGCGCCGGGCGACGGCGGCACCGAATTGGACCTGGAGGTGGTGGAGAACCTGGACCTCCTCGAGCACCTGGACGAGGCGCAGCTCTTGGAGTTGCTGCTTCCCGTCCGGGACGAGTAGTCCCCCGGGGGACAACCGCCGGGCTTCACGAAAGCCGCGGCGGCGGGGGGGCAGTGGCGCTGGGCAGGTGGATGCGGAAGCTCGCGCCCCCCTGTTCGGTGTGTTCCAGGCGGAGGTTCCCCCCGTGCTGGGCGATGATGGTCTGGACGATGGCCAGCCCCAGCCCCGAGCCCTGCGGCTTGGTGGTGAAGAAGGGCTGGAAAATCCGCTCGCGCAATTCCGGGTCGACGCCCTCCCCGTCGTCCTCCACGCGGAGCTCGACCTGCTCGCCGCCGGCCGAACGGGAAGTCACGCGGACCTCGCCGCCGGAAGGGCTCGCGTCCAGGGCATTGAGGACGAGGTTCAGCACCACCTCGCGCAGCCGCGATTCCACGCCGCGGGCCCGGAGGCCGGTTTCCAGTTGAAGCGAGAGCCGGACGCCCCGGCGCTCGGCGTCGGTGGACAAGAGGTCGGCCACGCGCTGCACCAGCGTCTCAACGACGACGGGCTCGCGGGCGAGTTCATGCGGCCGGGCAAACTGCAGGAAGTCCTCGAGGAGGCGGTCGAGCCGGCGGATTTCGTCCCGCACCAGGACCAGCGGCTGGAGCGAATCGGCCTGGTCCTGTGGCGGCATGCGGCGGATGCGTCGCTCCAGGACGGCCAGCTGCAGCGTGGCCGCGTTGAGCGGGTTGCGAATCTCGTGCGAGAGGCCCGCGGTCAGCGTGCGCACCGCCTGCAGGCGCTGGACCTCGCGGTCCTCCTCGTAGCTGTGCAGCATGATGCCGAGCTCGACGTCCAGAATCCGGTCGAGGGCGGCACGCATGCGCCGGCCGCGCTCGGGCGGCTGAAGGCGCGCCTCGTCCAGCACGGTGGCCAGCTCCCTGCGGAGCAAGTCCATGCCGCCAAACATGTAGTGCTGCGGCAGGGCGATGCGGACGTGGGCCCGGCCGATGCGGGAGCGACGTTCAAAGTAGGCGGTGTCCCAGGGGCCGGCCAGCGTCGACTCCATCCACTGCACCAGAAGGCCCTTGAGGCGCCCGACGGTGACCTCGCCCCCCTCCAAGGCCTGCCGGGCATCGGCATGCTCGAGGATGCGGGCGTAGAAGACCTCGGAGATGTGGCCGAAGTGGGGGCGCGCCAGCGGGAGCAGCGCGTGCAGTGCCTCGGCGTCGTCCGGCCCGAAGCCGACGTAGACGAGCAGCTCCTCGAAGACGGACTGGGCCATGCGCGGCATGCGGGCATATGCGCACCGGGCTCCCGGGCGCAAACCTCTCAGCGGCTAGGGCACCACCAGCACCGGCTTGGGGGAGATGTGGAGCAGCCGCGTGGTGACGCTGCCGAGGAAGACGCGCGCCATGGCCCCCTTGCCGGTGGTGCCGGCCACCACCAGGTCCACGTCGGCCCCGGTGGCCGCCTCGGCCACCTGCTCGGCCGGTGCACCCACCACCACGCGGGCGACCGCGGTGAGGCCACGTTTCTGCAGACCCTTCACCGCGTCGTCCACCAGGGCCTCGCCGGCCCGCTCCTCGGCGGCCAGCAGCTCCGCCCATCCGGCCAGGGCCGCCTCGGGCGGCGTCACCGGGATGTGGATGGCGTGCACCAGCGTGAGGCTGGAATGAAAAGCTGCGGCCAGCTCGGCAGCGAAGGAGAGCGCCCGGCGGGCAGGCGGAGAGGCGTCGTACGCAACCACAATGTGGCGGATGGGCATGGCAGAGAAGGGGCATTCAAGAGCCAGGCCAGCTGGCGCTTCCGGGGCAGGCTGTGGCACGCCGGGCGCAAGGCTTGCGCCTTTCGGGCTGGCCGTGGACGTCGGGGTTCCGGCACACGGCCGTGGTAGGCCCCTCGGCCATGTCGGCGACAATGCAGCGGGAGGCAGCGGCGGTGGATTGGAGGGAGCGCTTCGCAGAGCGCGTCACGACGGCCGAGGAGGCCATTCGCGCGCTGCGCCCGGGGCGCCGCATCTTCATCGGCTCAGGGGCCGCCGAGCCCCTGTCCCTGGTCGACGCCATGGTGCGGTTTGGGACGCAGCTGGCGGACAACGAAGTAGTGCACATCCTCACCCTCGGGCCAGCGCCCTACGCGGCGGCGGACTGCGCGGACCGCTTCCGGCACAACGCCTTCTTCATCGGCGCCAACACCCGGGCGGCCGTCCGGGAGGGCCGGGCGGACTTCACGCCCGTCTTCCTCTCGGAGATTCCGGCCCTGCTGCGCAGCGGACGCCGCCCGGTGGACGCGGCGCTGGTGCAGGTGAGCCTGCCGGACGCCGACGGCATCGCCAGCCTCGGCGTCAGCGTGGACGTGGTGCGCGCGGCGGTGGACTCGGCTCGCATCGTCATCGCCGAGGTGAACCCCCGCATGCCGCGCACCCGCGGCGACACCAAGCTCGACCTCCGCCGCTGCACCGCCCTGGTGCCGGTGGACGCACCGCTTCTGGAGCGGCCGCCGCCCGAGCCGGATGCCGTCAGCCGCGCCATTGGCGAAACCGTGGCGGACCTGGTGCCGCACGGCGCCACCCTGCAGGTGGGCATCGGACGGGCCCCCTCGGCCATCCTGGCTGCCCTGCGCGAGCACCGGGACCTCGGGGTGCACACCGAGATGCTCTCCGACGGCATCCTGGACCTGGTGAAGGCGGGGGCCATCTCCGGACGACGCAAGACGCTGCTGCCGGGCAAGCTGGTGGCCTCCTTCCTGATGGGCAGCCAGGCGCTGTACGACTGGGCGGACCAGAACGACTTGCTCCACTTGGCGCCCAGCGACTGGGTGAACGACCCGCAGGTCATCGCCCAGAACGACCGGATGGTCAGCATCAACACCGCGCTGGGGGTGGACCTCACCGGCCAGGTGGCCGCAGACACGCTGGAAACCGGCTTCTACTCCGGCATCGGCGGACAGGTGGACTTCGTCCGCGGGGCCGCCCGCAGCCAGGGGGGCCACTCCCTGATTGTCTTCCCCTCCCTCGCCCGTGACGGCACGGTCAGCCGCATCCAGCCGGTGCTGCCGGAGGGGGCGGCGGTGGTGACCAGCCGCGGCGACGTGCGCTACGTGGTGACGGAGTACGGGGTCGCCGACTTGTGGGGCAAGTCGGTGCGCGAGCGCGCGCTGGCGCTGGTGGCCATCGCCCACCCGGACCACCGCGCCGACTTGCTGGCCGCCGCCAAGCAGCGGCGCTGGGTGCTGCCCGACCAGCCGCTGCCCAAGGTGCCCTTCGAGACGCGGGTCTGGAATGAGACCCTCCCCGACGGCACGCCGGTGCGGGTGCGCGCCGCCCGGCAGACCGACGAGAGCAAGGTGCATGCGCTGCTGTATGCGCTGTCGCCGGAAAGCGTCTACCAGCGCTACTTCTCCACCCGGCAAATCCACCCGCGCTCCGAGGTCCTGGCGCTGCTGGACACCGACCCGCGCAGCAGTTGCGCACTGGTGGCCGAGCAGCTGGAGGATGGGAGCCTGCTCGGGATTGCCCGGTATGACTTGGACCTCACCAGCGGCATGGGGGAGCTGGGCATTGTGGTGGCCGAGGCCTGGCAGAAGCGGGGGGTGGGCTCGGCCCTGGCGCGGCGGCTGGTGGACGTGGGCAAGCGCCACGGGGTGAAGGGGCTGCGGGCCGACGTGCTGGTGAGCAACCCCGGCATGGTGGGCGTTCTGCGCCGGGTCGGCCTCCGGGACGTCCCCCTGCCGGACGCCGGGGTGTACGCCCTCAAGTTCTATTTCCCGGCCGACCCGCCTCCCTGACGCAGCCGCTGCGCCTGCGCGGGTTGCCGCCGCAAACCTTGCGGGCCCACCCCCGCTTTCACCCTGTCGGGTGGCCAGGCGCGCTGTGTGCAATGTCTTCAGGCTTGCCGATGGCCTCACGGACGGACGGATGATGGTCTCCACGAAGCGTACCGAGGCGGCCCCCTTGGGGAGGCCCGGGGAGGGTCTGCTACCGTCTGCCCCCGTGCCCCGCGCCCGCATTCTGGTGGTGGACGACGAGCCCAACGCCCGCGCCGCACTGCGGACGCTGCTCGCCGAGGAGGGCTACACCGTCTCCGAGGCCGCCGACGGGATGGAGGCGCTCGGCATCCTGCGCGAGCAGAGCATGGACATCATCCTGGCCGACGTCCGCATGCCGCGCATGGACGGCCTGGCGCTGGTGCGGGCAGCCCGCGAGGAGGGCATCCCCGGGGCCTTCGTGATGATGACCGCCTTCGCCTCGGTGGAGACGGCGGTGGAGGCGATGCGCTCGGGGGCGGAGAACTTCCTCACCAAGCCGCTCGACCCGGCCACCATCTTGGTGGTGCTGGACAAGGTGCTGGAGAAGCGGGACCTGGCGCGGGACGCCGAGCAACTGCGGCTGCGCGTGCAGGAGCGCTACCGCATCGACTCCATCGTCGGGGACAGCGCCGCCCTGCAGGCCATCTTCGACGTGGTGCGCCGGGCCGCACCCACCAAGGCCACCGTGCTGCTCCTCGGGGAGTCCGGGACGGGCAAGGAACTGGTGGCGCAGGCCATCCACCAGGAATCGCCGCGACGGGAGAAGCCCTTCGTCAAGGTGAACTGCGCGGCGCTGTCCGAGACGCTGCTCGAGTCGGAACTGTTCGGGCACGAGCGCGGCTCCTTCACCGGAGCGGTGGGGCGGCGCGAAGGGCGCTTCGAGCTGGCCGACGGCGGCACGCTGTTCCTCGACGAGATTGGCGACATCGCGCCGAGCGTCCAGGTGAAGCTGCTGCGGGTGCTGCAGCAGCGCGAATTCGAGCGGGTGGGCGGCACCCAGACGCTGAAAGTGGACGTGCGTATGGTGGCCGCCACCAACCGCGACCTGGCCGGCGCGGTGGCTGCCGGCAAGTTCCGGGAGGACCTCTACTACCGCCTCAACGTGGTGGCGGTGACGTTGCCGCCCTTGCGCACGCGTAAGGGCGACATCCCGGCCCTGGTGTCCCACTTCATCCAGCGCTACGCCCAGTCCTACGGCAAGCACGTCCGGGGCCTGTTGCCCGGCACCCTCAACGCGCTGCTTCGCTACGACTGGCCGGGCAACGTGCGCGAGCTGGAAAACGTCATCGAGCGGGCGGTGGTGCTAGCCACCACGCCGGACCTCACCGCCGACGACTTGCCCCCCGTCCTCAGCGGCCCCTCCCCCAGCCACCCGCGCGCTGGCAGCTTCATCCCCGGCGCCACGCTGCGGGAGATTGAGCGGGAGGCCATTCTCCGCACCCTGGAGGTGGTGGAGGGCAGCACCTCGCGCGCCGCGTCGATGCTCGGCATCAGCGCCCGGAAAATCCAGTACCGACTGAAGGAGTACGCCGAGCAGGAAGGAAAGCCCGCCCACAACGAGGAGGGCCAGCCGGAGCCGCACCGGTGACGGTGCTGGCGGGCATCCGCTTCGTCGAAGCCGCCCAGGCCGCCGAGGCAGCGGCGGGGCTGGCCCGGCGACTGGAAGCGCCGCTGCACCTCATCCACGTGCTGCCGGGCGAGGCCGAGCAGGTGCCAGGGCTGGCCGCCCGGGCCTTCGTCCACGGCGCCCTCAGCACGCTGGCGCGCCGGGTGGGGACCGGGCTGAACGTAACGGTGGAAGTGGCCAGCGGCGAGACGCACCTAGCGCTTCTGGCCGCCGTCGCGGAGAAGCACGCCTCCTTTCTGGTGGTGGGCCGTCCCCCGGGGGAGGCCGGACGCGGCGTCGGCGGCACGGTGGAGCGCCTCGCGGCGGCCTGCCCGGTGCCCATGCTGGTGGTGCCGGACGCACACCCCTTCTCCAGCTGGGGCGAGGGGCAGCCGCTGAAGGTGGTGGTGGGCGTCGACGCCTCCAGGCCCGCGCGCGCCGCCCTTTCCGTGGTGGAGCGCCTGGCGCGCGCCGGCCCGGTGGAACTGACGGCGGTGCGGATTGTCTACCCGCTGTTCGAATCCCGCCGCCTCGGCCTGCCCCTGCCAGTGGACTACCGGGAGCTCGGGCCGGAACTGGAAGCGGCGCTCGGCCGGGAGGTGGAGGAGGCCATTGCCGGCGCCCGCGCGGCGGCGCGGACCACCCACGTGCGCCTGCGCCCCAGTCTGGGGAGCGCGGCGGACCCGCTGTTGGCCGAGGCCGGCGAGGCGGGCGCGGACTTGCTCGCCCTGGGGACACACCACCGGCGCGCGCTCGCCCGGCTGTGGAGCGTCTCCGGCCCGGCGCTGCGTCACTCGCGCATGGCGGTCCTCACCGTCCCGGCCGGCACGGCGGCGGAGGAGGCGGCGGGCTTCTCCACGGTGGTGGCGGCGACGGACTTCTCCCCCTTGGGCGACGCGGCGGTGGCGCTGGGACGCGCGGCGCTGCGAGCGGGCGGCACCCTGCATCTCGTCCACGTGGCCAAAAGCCAGCCGTCGGCAGGGGAGGAGGCGGCCCTCCTCGGTCGGCTGCGCAGTCTGGTGCCGGCCCTGGACGAGGGCATCTCGGTGGAGGCGGAGGTGCGGGTGCGTCACCAGCCGGCCGGCGCGGACGAGGCGGCCTGCATTCTGCAGTCCGCCGAGCGCGTCGCCGCGAACCTAGTGGTGGTGGGCGCCAGCGGCCACTCGGTGCTGCGCAGCCGCCTCCTGGGGTCGGTGGCCACCAAGCTTCTGTCCAGCTCGCCGCTGCCCGTGCTGGTGGCCCGTCCGCCGGAGTAGTTGGGCCCCCTCCGGGGACGGCCCGAAGGGGACGTCAGGGCGCCGGGGTCTCGGCCGGCACGCGCGTCGGCCCGCGGAAGGTGCGCGCCAGGTAGACGAAGTACGCGCAGGCGAGCGGGAGCCCGATGGCAGCCCACACCGTCGCGGCCCGCAGCGCGTAGGCGCCCGCCCCGGCGGCCTGCGCGGTGAGGTCGAAGCGCGGGCTGACGGTGGAGTGCAGCAGCACCGGCCAGCTGGCCGCCGCCGCGCTGGCCAGAAGGCCCACCAGCAAAAGGGCAGAGCTGCCGAAGGCCAGGGCCGCTGCCCCGCGGGACAGCCCGATGGCCAGGCCGCCCATGGCCACCGCCGTCACTAGCAGCGTCAGCCACACCAGCGGCCGCGCCAGGGCGGCGTCCACAAGCCCGGGCTGCACGCGCGCCGTCGCCCACGTCACGGCCAGCAGGACCACGGTACTGGCCACGTACAGAAGGCGAGCGGCCCGGGCGCTGCGCTGCTGGACGGGGCCTTCCGTCTTCCAGGCCAGAAACAGCCCGCCATGGGCGGCGAGGACGAGCAGCGTGAAGACGCCCACCAGGATGGTGTAGGCGTCCAGGACGCCGGAGTGCAGCCCGGGCCAAAGGGAGTCGAAGAAGCCCAAGGCGAAGGTGCCGCTCTCGTCCAGGGGGACGCCGCGGATGACGTTTCCCAGGGCCGCGCCGAGGACGACCGCCAGCAGCGTGCTGCCGAGGGCGAAAACGACGTCCCAGAAGCCGCGCCACAGCGGGTTCTGCACGTGGCTGCGCACCTCGATGGAGACCCCGCGCAGCACCAGCAGCCACAGCACCAGGATGAGGGGCAAGTAGAAGCCCGAGAAGCCCACCGCGTAGGCGAGCGGGAAGGCCAGCACCAGCGCGCCGCCGCCCGCCAGAAGCCATACTTCATTGCCGTCCCACACCGGGCCAATGGCGGCTAGGACCGTCCGACGCTCGCGGTCCGAGCGGGCGACGAACAGATGCAGTGCGCCCGAGCCCAAGTCGAAGCCGTCGAGCACCACGTAGACGGCGAGCATGACGGACACCACGCCGTACCAGAGCGCTTCCATCACGCCCTCCCCTGGGCAGGCTGCGCCACGTCCGTCCGTCCCCCGGGGGACGGCGGCGCCGCCACCGGACCGTGCGCAATCTCCCGGCCCACCAGGTAGAGGAAGAGGAGCCCCACCACCAGGTACAGGCCGCAGAAGCCGAGGAAGGTGAAGATGGTGTCTCCGGCCTGCACCCGGGGGCTGGACGCCGCTGCGGTACGCATCAGCCCGTGGATGGCCCAGGGCTGCCGCCCCAGCTCGGCCGTCGTCCACCCGGCGGTGTTGGCGATGTAGGGGAAGGGAATGGCCAGCATCCACGTCCACAGCAGCCAGCGCGAGGAGAGCAGCTTCCCCTGGACGAGACGCGCCAGGGACACAAGTGCCAGGAGGATGAAGAGCGTCCCGAGGCCGGCCATCACATGGTAGGCGTAGTAGGTGAGTTCCATGTTGTCCGGCCACTGGTCATGCGGGACGTCGTTGAGGCCGAGCACGGTGCTGCCGAAGGAGCCGTAGGCGAGGAAGCTGAGGAGCCCCGGGACCTCGATGGGATTCTCCAGCCGCCCGGCGCGCACGTTGGGCTGGCCGATGAGGGCCAGCTTGGCGCCCGGGCCGCTGGTGAAGACGCCCTCCATGGCGGCCAGCGCCACCGGCTGGTGGTCGGCCACCAGCTTGCCCTGCCGGTCCCCGGTGGGAAACAGCTGCAGCACGGTGGCGATGGCGGCGGTGATGACGCCCACCCGCAGGCAGCGCACCGCCGCCTCCTGGTGCATTCCCATCAGCAGCCAGAAGGCGGAGATGCCCGAGACGACGAAGGCCGCCGTCACCACCGAGGCCGTCATGTTGTGCGCGTACTGCCACAGCGCCCAGGGGTTGAGGAGGAAGGCCCAGAAGTCCGACAGGACGAGGCGTCCGTCCAGGGCCCGGGAAAAGCCGACCGGGTGCTGCATGAAGGCGTTGGTAGCGATGATGAAGTAGCCGCTTAGCCAGGAGCCGACGAGGAGGGCCACGGCGCTGGCGAAGTGCGCCCTGGGCGACAGCCGTTGCTCGCCGTACAGGAAGAGGCCGAGGAAGGTGGATTCGAGGAAGAAGGCGAACATGCCCTCCATGGCCAGGGTGGTGCCGATGACACCGCCCGAGTACGCCGAGAAGCGGGCCCAGTTGGTGCCGAACTGGAACTCCATGGGGATGCCCGTCACCACGCCCACCGCGAAGTTGAGCGCAAAAATCTTCGCCCAGAAGCGCGCAGCAGCGTCCCACGCCGCCTCGCCGGTTTGGAGCGCGTACCACTTGAAGAGGACGATGAAGAGCGCGAGCCCCATCGTCAGCTGCGGGAAAAGGTAGTGGTAGGTGACGGTGAAGCCGAATTGCAGCCGGTGCCAGAAGAGGGGGTCGGTCATGGGCGAACGGAACCTCCAGGACTTGCGGGCCGAACCGACCAGAGCTCGACGGTGGGCTGCAGGGTGAGGGGGATGCGCAGCGCCCGGGCGGCCAGGCACCCCGCCGTCGCCTCGCCCAAGAGGGAGCGCGCCCGGGCCACGTCCTGGCAACGGTGCACGCCGACGCGCGGCTGGACGCAGACGTCGAGCAGGTCCGGCCCGGTCGTGCCCTCGCTCCAGCGCGCCTGCGCCGTGCTTTCATAGAAGGCCAGCTCCAGGCCCGCGCGCTCGGCACGGTAGACGAAGTCGGCGCGGACGCCCGCCTCCACCGCCGCCAGCAGCAGCGCGTCCACCGGCCAGCACGCCGGCGCGGCCAGCCCATGGGCGGCCACCTGGAGGGATGGCCCGTTGCAGGTGCTCAGCACCGCCGCTCCGGCCTCGGCGCGCAGCCACGTCCGCAGCACATGCACTGCCGCATGTGGGTGGCTCTCGGACCCAGCGCTTGGACGGAGTGGCTCCATACGGCGTGTCTGCTTCCTTCCGCGGCGTGCAAGCACGCTGCACGCAGCGCGCCAGGGAGGCTTGCTGAGCAGCACACCGCTTGTTTCGGCTGCGAAGTGTTTACGCCCCGGGTGGGGTCCCGGGCAACCCGTGCGGCCCCGTGTGTACCGGGCTGTCCCGCGGGCGCTAGGCTTTGTTGCAAGCGTGTCTTCTGCTTGCCTTCAGGCCACCGTGCGATTGCCCCTCCGCTGTTCGCTGCTTGCCGTCGTCCTCTCCTCCATCGCCACCGCCGAGCCGCCGGGTGAAGGCCCGCAGCTACGCGCGGTGCTGGGAAGCCCGGACCTCGCCGCGCCGGCGCGCATTCTGGAAGTCCTGTTTCTGCAAGGCGGCACCCAGCTGCTGGCGCTGGACGCCACCGGCACCGCACAGCTGTGGGACGTCCAGCGCGGCGAACGCCGTGGACTCGTCTTCGGCCCGCTGGTGCTGACGCCGGCCGGGCTGCGCTCGGCGCCCCCCGGCCGCGGCTGTCTCCTCGACGGCGCGCAGGTGGCCCTCGACGACGGCCGGCTGGCGCGTGCCGGCCACGGCACGTTGCAGCTGTGTGACGTCTCCGGACAGAAGGCCGACACCCAGCTGCCTGTCCCCGCCCTGTCCGAGGACGGCACCGCGCTGGCCGTCGCCGCGGGCACCACCCGCTTGGCGCAGGGCACCGCCTTCGGCGAAGTCGTCCTGCTGCAAGGGGGCGCCGCGCCCTTGCACCTGCAGGCGCATGAAGGCCGGGTGCTGGCCCTGCACTTCCTCGAGGGGGGGCAGCTCCTCACCGCCGGCGCCGACGGGGCCATCCGGGCCTACGACGCCGCGGGCCAGCGGCTGCGCAGCGTGGACGGCATGCCCAGCCGCAAGCGCGCCCACCCGACGGGCTGCGAGGGCGAGACACCGGTGGTGGCCGCCTTTTCGACGGACGGTTCTGCCGTGGTGCTGGGCACCGTGGCCGGCGACGGGCTGGAAAGCTGCCCGGAGGCCGCCGTGCCCGCCCGCCTCCGCCTTGTGGAACTGCCCAGGGGCAACGTCCGCTGGGAATTGAAGGGTGTCCAGGCCAGCGCAGCCCGCTTCGCGCCAGACGGGACGCTGGCGGTGGCGGTGGCCCTGCGGCCGGGGGAAGTGGGGGACGCCAACCCCTCGACGGTGGTGCGCCTGGACGGCGGCACCGGCGCGCCCCTTGGACGGCCCACGGGCCACCAGGCCCCCATCACCGTCCTGCGCTTCTCCCGGGACGGCGGCGCGCTTTTGTCCGGGGACGCCGCCGGCACCTGGAAGCGCTGGGCCGTGGCGAACGGCCAGGAGACGTCCAGCGCAACCCAGGGCCAGGGCGCCATCCTCGACCTCCGCCTCACCCGGGACGACAAGGTTTTGACGCAGCACGAGGACGACACCGTCCGCCAGTGGAGTGCGGGTGGGACGCTGCTCGGCGTGCTGGTGGCGCCGCCGCACCGCGAGGCGGCCACCCTGTCGGCCGCCTGTCGCAGCGAGGAGGAGAAGACGAAGGCCGCCCTGGCTGGAATGGGGCCGCGCCCCTCACCGCTTCCGGTGCGGGACCCGGGCCGCTACGCCGGCGTCACGGTGTCCCCGGAGCTGGCGGTTGCCCTGGACGGGGAGACGGTGCTGGTCCCGGTGGCGGAGGAGTCCTGCGTCAGTTTCTCCCACGACGGCTGCCCCAGCGGCTGTCACAGAAACTACCACCTGGAGCGCGTCTCGCTCCGCACCGGGCAACCCCTGCAAGTCCTTCCCGTGGACGAGGAACTGCTGGGCGGGTGCGTGCCGCCGGCCGGGGGCTTCGTCACGCGCGGAGAGCGCGCCGGGATGAACGTCTGGGGCGCCTCGGGCACCCTGGCCGGGCAGATTGGCGTGGTGTTGGGTAAGGTGACGTCCTGCGAGGCGACGCCGGACGGACGGAAGATGCTGGTGGCCACGGCGCGCTCGCTCTCGGTGTGGGACGCGGCCGCCTTTTCCGCCCCAGTGGAGGCCGTCCCGCGGCGGGCGCAGGCACCGGGCCCCGTCGCCTTCTCCCCGCGCGGGGATTTGAGCGTCGACGTGGACGGGGGGGAGTTGCGGCTGCGCCACTGGCCCAAGGGCACCTTCGTCGCCCGGCTGCTGCTCGGCCCGCATGACGACGCGCCGACGGCGATGGCCTTCACCCCGGACGCCCAGACGCTGGCGGTGGGCACCGCCCGCGGCGTCATCTACCTGTACGCCCTCGGCAGCGACGCGCGCAGCGCGCAGCAGCTGCACTAGGCCCCGCGGGGGGGGGAACGCCGCCGCCCCGGGGGGGGGCCCCGCGCCCTACACGAGAGCGGTGGGCGGTGCGTCCTAGGAACTCTTCAGCCTGGCCAGGATGCCGCTGATGCGCTTCTGGTCGACGGCGTCCTTACTCAGCGAGAGGGCCTTGCTGTAATTCTCAATCGCCCCCTTCTTGTCGCCGGTGGCGGCCAGCGCTTCCCCGAGGCTGTCGTAGACGTTCTCGGAGTCCGGGTAGTCCTTCACGTTCTTCCGGAAGAGGGCCAGCGCATCGTCGTACTTCTTCTCGGCCAGAAGTCCGTAGGCGAGGTTGTTGATGTCGGCCTCGGTGGCCAGCTTCATCGCCCGGGCGCGGAGGTCGGCCGCCGTCTTGCTGTCCCCCTTCTTCTCCAGGAAGGCCGCCTTGGTGCGGAGGTTCTGGAAGGTGGGCTGGACCGAGATGGAGCGGTCCGCCCAGGCGAGCCCCTGGTCGAGGGCGTAGTCGTTGCGCAGCGACCACTGGGCCGCCTGGGCCCACGGCTGCCAGAAGAAACGACCAAGGCCCCGGAGCTGCGCGCGGAGGCTGTCCAGCGTGATGGCCTTGGTGTCGACGCTGACGGGGAAGGCGACCTTCAGCTTCTCCCACTGTAGGACGACGGTGACCGAATCCTCGGTGGGGTCCTCAAAGCGGTACTCCAGACTCTCCTCGAAGTCTGCTGGTGCCGGGGTGACGCTGAGGCGCACCACATCTTCCTTCTCGTCGTAACTGAAGCTGCCCCAGGCGGTGGACACCGTGCTCAGGATGACAGTCCAGGCCTTCTCCGTGGGCAGCATATGCAGCCCGTAGGTGCCGGCCGGAATCCGCTTGCCGCCCATGGTGAACGCCGTGGAGACGGTGAGGGTGGTGTTCTCATTGGCCCCGGCGCGCCAGACTTCGCCCAAGGGGACGAGGTCCCCCCACACCTTCCGCTTTTTCACCGCGGGCCGGTGGTAGGCGATGGTGACGTCGGTCAGCCCGACCTGCTGGGTGACGGAGGCGCTCGGGCTGGGCTGGGGCAGGTTGAGCAGGGGGGCTTGCGCCAGGGCCCCCGGGGCGACGAGAAGCAGCACCGCCAACGCGAGAAGTCGGCCTGGATTCATGGAACCTCCTGAGGGACCGGAGTCAGCGCAGTTCCCTGCAGGACTGCAGGGCCTTTGCAGCGGACGGTGGGGATTGGGCAGCAAGCGGCAGACTGGCCCCGTCCAAGCCGTCTCGAGGGCGAACGTGGACCTGTCTTCCGCGGCCGCACTACGGCTGGTGCATTCTTGGGACTTCTGGCCGAATGGTGCCCCGTCTTCCTCAACCACGCCCTGGAAGAAAGGCTGCGGATGCGCACGCGATGGCTTGCCTGTTGCTGGATGCTGGCCTGCGCCGGGCTCTCGACGGCCGAGGCCTGGTCAGACCCCAGCACCCAGTCCGCCGACGGCGGCCTGCCCGGCCAGGCTTCACCGAAGACTGCCGGGCCGCCTGTTGCCCAGCGAAAGCCGCACGGTGAGGAACTCTTCGGCGAGGCGCGCAGCGATGACTACTTCTGGTTGCGCGACAAGCAAAGCAGCGAGGTTCGGGCCTACCTGGAAGCGGAGAACGCCTACACCGCCGCGATGATGGCGGGGTCGAGCCAATTCCAGGAGGCGTTGTACCGGGAGCTGGTGAGCCACCTCAAGGAAACGGACCTCAGCGTTCCCTACCGCAAGGGCGACTTCCTCTACTACTACCGGACCGAGCAGGGAAAACAGTACCGCATCTACTGCCGCAAGCAGGGCACCCTCTCGGCGCCAGAGGAGGTCCTGCTCGACCTGAACGAAATCGCCAAGACGGAGAAATTCGTCGGGGTGGGAGGCCTCGAGGTCAGCGACGACGGCTGGCAACTGGCCTACAGGCTGGACACCACCGGGTTCCGCCAATACACGCTGCACGTGAAGGACCTCCGGAGCGGCAAGCTCGGTCCGGAACGCATTCCGCGCGTGGACTCCGTGGCCTGGGCTCGGGACAACCGGACACTGTTTTACGTCGTGGAGGACGACACCAAGCGGCCCTACCGCGCCTACCGTCACACCCTCGGCAGCACCGAGGCGGACGTCCCCATCTTCGAGGAGAAGGACGAGCGCTTCACCCTCACCGTCGCCCGGAGCCGAAGTCTCGACTACCTCTTCCTTGAGTCGAGCAGCCACACCACGAGCGAGTGGCGCTACCTGCGCGCCACCACCCCCACCGGCTCCTTCCGCCTCATCGCCGCTCGTCAACAGGACCACGAATACTCGGTCGACCACCGAGGTGAGCGTTTCTACATCCTCACCAACCGGACCGGCCGCAACTTCGCGCTGGCTTCCGCGCCGGTCTCCAAGCCCGGACCGGAGCAGTGGAAGACGCTCATCGCTCACTCCGACGCCGTGATGCTCACCGGGCTGGACGTCTTCCAGGATTTCTATGTCCTGAAGCAGCGCGAGGGGGGTGTCCCGCAGCTCCGCGTCACCGACTTCCGCACCGGCAGCTCAACCCGGGTTCCGTTGCCTGAGCCCGACTACGCACTCTTTCCCGAGGCCAACGAGGAGTTCCAGACCACTTCGTTTCGTTTTGGCTACACCTCGCTGGTGACGCCAAGGTCGGTCTTCGACTACGACGTCCACGCCCAGCAGCGTCGTCTGCTCAAGCAGGACGAGGTCCCCGGCTACGACGCGAGCCTGTACCAGGCGGAACGGCTCGAGGCAGTGGCACCCGACGGGACCAAGGTGCCTCTCAGCATTGTCTTCCGCAAAGGTCTGCGGCGGGATGGGCAGGCTCCGCTGCTTCTGACGGGCTACGGCTCTTATGGCGCGCCGTTCTGGCCCGCGTTCGAGCCCGGCCGTCTCGTCTTCCTCGACCGAGGCGTTGCGGTGGCCATCGCTCACATCCGCGGCGGCGGCGAAATGGGAAAGCGCTGGCACGATGACGGGCGGATGCTGAAGAAGCGAAACACCTTCACCGACTTCATCGCTTCAGCTGAATTCCTCATCGCCGAGAAGTGGACAACCGCGGGCCGGCTGGTCATCCGAGGTGGCAGCGCGGGAGGGTTGTTGATGGGAGCGGTGACCAATTTGCGGCCCGACCTCTTCAAGGCGGTGGTCGCGTTGGTGCCCTTCGTCGACGTGGTGAACACCATGCTCGACCCCACGCTGCCGCTCACCGTCGGCGAGTTCGAGGAATGGGGCAATCCCCGCAAGGAGACGGAGTACCGGTACATCCTCAGCTACAGCCCCTACGACAATCTCGCGGCCAAGGCGTACCCGGCGATGCTGGTGCTGACCTCCTTCAACGACAGTCAAGTCATGTACTGGGAGCCGGCGAAATACGTCGCCCGCATGCGGCGGTTGAAGACCGACGCCAACCCGCTCCTCCTCAAAGTCAACCTGGACCCGGCAGGCCACGGCGGAAAGTCTGGCCGGTACGAGCAACTGCGAGAACGCGCCTTCGAGGACGCGTGGATGCTTCAGCAGCTGGGGGTCGCGCCGGTCGAATCGACAGTGCCTGGCTCGACCAACTGACGCGCACAAAAATGGCGCCCTGGAGGCGTCGGCGGACCCTCCGGCGCGGGCCGCCGTCACTCCACGGTGACGCTTTTCGCCAGGTTGCGCGGCTGGTCGACGTCGTTCCCGCGCAAGTCCGCCACGTGGTAGGCGAGCAGCTGCAGCGGGACGGCGGCCACCAGCGGACTCAACAGGGCGCGCGTCGCCGGGATGCGGAGCAACTCGTCGGCCAGCGCGTCCAGGGCGTGGTCGTCCTCGTCCACCACGGCGATGACTTTGCCGCCCCGGGCGCGCACTTCCTCCACGTTGCCCAGCATCTTCTGGTAGGGCAGGGCTGGGTCCTTGGGCGCCAGCACCACCACCGGCATGGCGCTGTCGATGAGGGCAATCGGCCCGTGCTTCATCTCCCCGCCGGCGTAGCCCTCGGCGTGGATGTAGCTGACTTCCTTCAGCTTGAGCGCCCCCTCCAGCGCCACCGGGTACATCGGCCCCCGGCCGAGGAAGAGGAAGTCCTGCGCCCCCTGGAAGAGGCGGGCGATGCGCTTCACCTCCGGCTCGACCTGCAGCACCTCCTCGAGGTGCTTCACCACTTCCACCAGGTGGGTGAGCTGGTCCTGCGCCTCGGCCACGCCCAGCTGGCCGCGCAGCCGCCCCAGCTTCACGGCGATAAGGAACAGGGTGGCCAGCTGGGTGGTAAAGGCCTTGGTGGAGGCGACGCCGATTTCTGGCCCGGCGTTGGTGAGCAGGCTGGCGTGTGCCTCGCGCGTCATGGCGCTGCCCATAACGTTGCAGATGGCCAGGGTGAAGGCGCCGCGGGCCTTGGCCTCGCGCAGGGCGGCTAGCGTGTCCAGCGTTTCCCCGGACTGGCTGATGGCCAGCACCAGGTTCTCCGGCCCCACCAGCGGGTTTCGGTAGCGAAACTCCGAGGCCAGCTCGACTTCCCCCGGCATGCGGACGAGGGACTCCACCATGGCCTTGCCCACCAGGCCGGCGTGCCAGGAAGTGCCACAGGCAAGAATGGTGACGCGGGACCAGGCGGTGGCCTGGGCCGGCGAGGGGGACCACCCCTCGAAGAAGACGTCCCCCTCCGACAGCAGCACCCGGCCGCGCAGCGTGTCCGCCACGGCGCGGGGTTGCTCGTGAATCTCCTTGTGCATGAAGTGCTTGTGGCCGCCCTTCTCCGCCATGACGGGCGTCCAGTCGATGCGCCGCACCGGACGGTTGGCCGGGCGTCCTGAGCGGTCCTGCACCTCGACGCCGGCTGCGCTCACCACCGCCAGGTCGCCGTCCTCCAGGAAGACCACGTCCCGGGTGGAGTCGAGGAGGGCCGGGACGTCGCTGGCGATGAAGTTTTCCCCCTCGGCCAGCCCCACCACCAACGGGGAGCTGTCCTTGGTGGCCACCAGCCGGTCCGGGTCCCCGGCCCACACCACGGCGAGTCCGTAGGTGCCCTTGACGCGCGCCACGGCCGCCCGCACCGCCTGGGGCAGCGCGTGTCCCTCGGCCAGGGCCTGGGAGATGAGGTGCGCAAACACCTCGGTGTCCGTCTCGCTCGAGAAGACGTGGCCGCGCGCGCGCAGCTCCGCCTTCAGCTGCAGGTGGTTCTCGATGATGCCGTTGTGCACCACCGCCACGCCTTGGTAGCTGTGGGGGTGCGCATTCTCGTCGGACGGCCGGCCGTGGGTGGCCCAGCGGGTGTGGCCGATGCCCAGCTTGCCCGGGGGATGCTCAGCCACCAGCCGCGCCTGCAGGTTCTTCAGCTTCCCGCTGGCCCGCACCACGTGCAGCGCGCCGGCGTCCACCACGGCGATGCCGGCCGAGTCATAGCCCCGGTACTCGAGCTTCTTCAGCCCATCGACGAGGAGGGAAGCCGCTGAACGCTGTCCGACGTACCCGACGATGCCGCACATGGTGCCTCTCTTCTGCCACGGGGGCCGGCCCTGCGGCAAAGCCCGGGTCCCGGGCCACCCCGCCCGGGGCCTTCCGTCACGGCTTGCCCTTCAGCCGTTCCCGGCGCTTGCGCGCCCAGCCTGGCTTCACCACCTGGGGCGTCCGGGACAGGGCCAGGGCGTCCGCCGGCACGTCCTCGGTGACGGTGGTGCCGGCGGCGATGAAGGCGCCCTCCCCCACCTTTACCGGCGCCAGCAGCTGGGTGTCGGAGCCGATGAAGACGCCGTCGCCCACCTCGGTGAGGTGCTTCGCCACGCCGTCGTAGTTGCAGATGATGGTCCCCGCCCCGACGTTGACGCCGGCACCCAGCACCGCGTCGCCGAGGTAGCTGAGGTGGTTGGCCTTGCTGCCCTTGCCGATGCGGGCCTTCTTCGTCTCGACGAAGTTGCCGAGGTGCACGCCCTCCGCCAGCTCGCTGCCCGGGCGCAGCCGGGCGAAGGGCCCCAGCACGCAGCGCGCGCCGACGCGGGACTGTTCCATGACGCAGTAGGGTCGCACCTCCGTCTGCGCCCCCAGCTCGACGTCCGACAGCACACTTCCCTGGCCGATGCGGGCGCCTTCGGCGACGCGGGTGCGCCCGCGCAAGGTGACGAAGGCCTCCAGCACCACGTCCGCGGCCAACTCCACCGGCCCTTCGATGGTGGTGGAGTCCGGGTCCTCCAGCGTCACTCCGGCGCGCATGTGCGCCTGGTTGATGCGCCGCCGCAGCTCGCGCGCGCAAGCAGCCAGGTCCACCCGGTCATTCACCCCGGCCGTCTCCTCGAAGTCCGCCGCCACCACCGCCACCTCGCCCTGGGCGGCCGCCAGCGCCACCACGTCCGTCAGGTAGTACTCGCCCTGGGCGTTGGAGGGCTTCAGGGAGGCGAGGGCCTTCCAGAGGAAGTCCGCGTCCACCGCGTACACCCCGGCATTCACCTCGACGATGCGGCGCTCGGCCTCGCTTGCGTCCCGTTCCTCCACCACCCGCACCACCCGGCCGCCTTCCCGGACGAGACGGCCGTAGCCATAGGGGTCCACCGCCACGCAGCTGACCAGGGCGAGCGGCCCCCGCCCACTGCCTTGGGCGTCCAGCAGCCGCCGCAGGGTGGCCGGGGTGAGGAGCGGCGTGTCGCCGTAGAGGAGGAGGACACTGCCCGAGGCGTCGCGCAGCTCCGCGGCGGCCGCCCGCACCGCGTCCGCGGTGCCCAGCGGCTGCGCCTGGACGGCAAAGCGCGGCTCGAGGGAGGCAAACTGCGTCTTGATGGCCGCACGGACGTCGTCTGCCTGGTGGCCCAGCACCGCCACCACCGGGCGGGCGCCAGCCTCCGCGGCGGCGGCAATCGGCCACGCGCACAGGGGGCGGCCCAACAGCGGGTGCAGCACCTTCGCCTGCTCCGACTTCATGCGGGTGCCCTTGCCCGCGCAGAGCACCACCGCCGCCGGTCCGTGTCCCATTGGCAGCCGAGGATGCAAGCCGTTCGCCAGCCCCGTCAAACTTTGCTCAGCGCCGGCGGCCTGGGGCGGGGAAGGGCCGTTTCGCGCTTGCGCCAGGACACACAACTGGGAAGAGACTGCAGGCCATGCGCCACGTCCGCCCCGTCCTCCCCGTGCTGGCCGTGCTGCTTCTGCTGCCGCACCCCCGGGCGTGGGCCGACCGCGTGTACCAGGGCGGCGTGGTGGCCGCGGCCTACCCGGAGGCAAGCCGCGCGGCGCTGCAGATGCTGGACAAGGGCGGCAACGCCGTCGACGCGGCCGTCGCTGCGGCCTTCGCCGCGGGCGTGGTGGGCCCGTACCACAACGGCCTGGGCGGCGGCGGCTTCGCCCTCGTCTACCAGGCCGGCCCGCGCACCACGCTGGCACTGGACTTCCGCGAGGTGGCCCCGGCCGGCGCGAGCCGCGACATGTACCTGCGCGACGGGAAGGTGGTGGCGGAGCTGGCCACCGACGGGGCGCTGGCCGTCGCCGTCCCCAGCGCGGCGCAGGGCTACCTTTCGCTTCTGGCGCGGGCCGGCACGCTGAAGCCCTCGGTGGTGCTGGCGCCCGCCATCCGCCTGGCCAAGGAGGGCTTCCTGGTGACGCCCAAGTACCAGGCCATGGCGCGGCTGCGGGTGGCGTGCCTGGCCCAGGACGGCGAGGCGGCCCGCCTGTTCCTGCGGCCCGGGCCGGACGGGGCCCCGGCCGTGCCGGTGCTGGGGACGCGGCTGCGCCAGCCGGAGCTGGCCCGCACGCTGGAACGGCTTGCCCAGCAGGGGGCCGCGGCCGTCACGGGCGGCAGCATTGCCCGCGCAGTGGCGGAGACGGTGAAGGCACAGGGCGGCGTCCTCACCGCCGAGGACCTGGCCCGCTACCGCGTCCGCTGGCGGGAGCCGCTCTGGGGCAGCTACCGCGGGCATGCGCTGGCGGTGTTTCCGCCGCCCACCGCGGGCGGCGTCACCGTGCTGCAGGTGCTTGGGATGCTGGAAGCGCTGCGCCCCACAGGGCTGGACCGCCGGGGGGTGGAGGACCTGCACCTGTACATTGAAGCGCTGCGGCGCGCCTACGTGGACCGCGCCCGCTGGCTGGGGGACCCGGGCTTCTCCGACATCCCGCTCGAGCGGCTGCTGTCCCGGGCGTACCTTCAGGCGCAGGCCGCCTCCATCGACGCGAAGAAGGCGACGGCCTCCGCCTCCCTGATGGCCCAGGCCCTCCCCGGCAGCCCGCCGGCGCAAGAGAAACACACCACCCACCTGTCGGTGCTCGACAGGTGGGGCAACGCGGTGGCCCTCACCACCACCCTCAACGGCGCCTTTGGCAGCTGCCTGGTGGCGCGCGGCACCGGCATCCTCCTCAACAACCAGATGGACGACTTCGCCGCGCAGCCGATGCGCCCCAACATGTACGGCGTCGTCACCGGCGAGGCCAACGCCATTGCCCCGGGCAAGACGCCGCTGTCCTCCATGTCGCCCACCCTCGTCTTCCAGAAGGCCCACCCGGAGCGCGTGCTGCTGGCGTTGGGCAGTCCCGGGGGCGCCACCATCCCCACCACCGTCCTGCAGGTGCTGGTGAACGTCCTCGACGCGAAGATGGACCTGGTGCGTGCGGTGGGGGCGGGCCGCGTCCATGAGCAGTGGCTGCCGGACGCGGTGGTGGTGGATAGGGAATCCCTGGAGCCGGCCACCCGCACCGCGCTGGAGGCGATGGGGCACACCATCCGGGTGGTGGAGGCGCTGGGCGACGCCGAGGCCGTGATGGAGGATGAGGAGACGGGCCTGCGGACGGCCGCCTCCGACCCGCGCAACGAGGGAGCGGCCCTCGGCCAGGACGAGGGCGGCCCCCAGCGCGCTCGCTAGGGCGCCTTCTTCCGGGTGTAGACGCCCTCGAAGAGGACGCTCCACGTCTTGCCGTCGTCCTGGGAGATGTCCCAGCGCTGCCGCACCTTGTCGGCCACCAGCTGCCAGCTGATGCGCTGCAGCGCGCTCTTCTGCCGGCCCATGGTTTTCTCCCCCTGCAACACCATCTTCCCGTCCTTGAACTCCCCCTCCAGGACCAGCACCTGGCCGGTGTCGTCGACGAAGGTTTGGCGCCAGCGTCGCGTCACCGCGTCGTAGCTGCTGAGCGAGGTGCCCTTGCTGCCGTCGGAGGCTTCCCAGTGCTCCTGCAGTGCGCATCCTTCGAGGATGCGCTCGACGCGGTTGGTGCCGGCCGGGGCGCCCTGGGGGTTGGCCACTTCCCAGTCTCCCAGCCAGAAGTCGAACTGCCGGTGCGCCGCGGAGGCGCAGGCGCCAGTCTTCTGCGCGGCCGGCACAACGGGCTTCTTCTTGGACTGGGCCTCGGCCGCCGGGGCCAGCCCGACAAGGACCCCGCACAGGACTGTCGCGCGCCTGACGCCCACCCGCATCGCCTACCATACTACGGGCATCTCCCTTCCCCGTGCTCGCCGCGCCCCGGCTCTTCGACAGTCACCTCCACCCCGAACGCCTGCGGGACGTGGACTTGCAGACACTCCGCTACTTCGGCGTGCAGCGCGTCCTCGGGCTGGCGCACTACCTGGAGGAGCCGGGCGTGGACGCACTGCGGGCCCAAGTCACCGCGCTGGTGGACGAGGAGTTGCCGCGGCTGCAGCGCGCTGGCCTGGACGCCCGCGTCGCGCTCGGCGTCCACCCGCGCTCGCTGCCCCGCCGCGGGCTGCAGGCCGTGCTGGACCTGCTGCCAGCGGCCTTCGACGACCGGCGGGTGGTGGCCGTGGGGGAGATTGGCCTGCACCACGGCGGACCGGCGGAGGAGGAGGCGGTGGTGGAGCAGCTGCGGCTGGCCCGGCGGCTGCGCGTCCCGGTGCTGGTGCACACCCCGGAGCGGGACAAGGAACGGCACACGCGCCGCCTGCTGGCGCTGCTGCGGGAACACGGGCCGGCGCCCGAGCGCGTGCTGGTGGACCACGTCAGTGCGCGCACCCTTCCCCTGGTGCTCGGCTGTGGACACTGGGCCGGCCTCACCGTCCAGCTGGGCGCCCTCAAAGCCGAGCGCGCGGTGGCCCTGGTGGCACGCATGGGCAGCGAGCGGCTGGTGTTCAACTCGGACGCCGGAGACCGGACCGGGGACCTGCTCGCCTTCCCGCGCGCGGCGCACCTGCTCAGCCGCTCGGGACTCTCGGACAACGTGGTGCGAAGGGTGGCCTGGGCCAACGCCTCCCGCTTCCTCGGCCTACCGCAGAAGCCGGACGAGCGGCGTGGCTAGTGCACCGAGGGGCGCTGCTCAAAGCGCACGTTGCCGTCCGCGTCCAGCCGCACGTCCATCTCGAAGCCGCGCAGCCGGTAGGCGTCCAGGGAGACTTCGGCCGCCTCCAGCAACTCCTGCGTGCGCTGGTCGAGCTCCACTGCGGCAAGCAGGGTGACGGGGCCACGCACCTCGCCGGCGTACACCGGCAGCTGGCGGAAGCGCGCCCAGCGGCCGTTGCCGAGTTTGACCAGCTCGCCTTCCTGCGCCATTGGCTACCCCCGCCCCAGGTGGTTCACGCGCCGCGTAAACCGGGAAGGTAGTGCCCTGCAGGCCCGTTGTCTACACGGTCGCGTTAATGGCGTTTAACCCATTGGGACACTTCACCTTTTCCACCCTTTGCGCGTCCGACGATGGGTGCTTGGTGAGAGCTGCCAGTGAATCCGTCAACGCCTTCGCCCGCGGGGCTGTAAACCCCCCGCCGCGGCGGGAGGCGCCTTCAGGAGGCCGGGCGAATCTCGGTGCCCAGCAGTTCCTCGAGGACGGTGATGACGGCGCCGATGTCCTGCTCGCCTTTCCCCGCCGCGCGGGCCAGCGCGTACACCTCGCGCACCGCGGCGGCCAGCGGCGTGGGGACGCGGTGGGCGGCGGCCGCCTCGAGGAACAGCGTGAGGTCCTTGTGCATCAGGTCGATGGCGAAGTGCGTGGAGAAGTCCCGGCGCAACAGCGCCCCGCCTTTGAATTCGAAGTAGGGCGAGCGGTAGCCCGAGGCCTGCACCACCTCGAGCAGCTTGGCCGGGTCGACGCCGGCCTTCGTGGCGAGCAGCATGCCCTCGCCCAGGCCCTGCAGCATGGAGGCGATGAGGGCGTTGCCGGCCAGCTTCACCTGGGCCCCGGCGCCGACCGGCCCGCAGTGGATGGCCTTCTCGCCCACCGCGGCAAACACCCCGGAACAGCGGGCCACCGCCTCCTTCGTCCCGCCCACCATCAGCAGCAGCGTCCCCTTCTCCGCGCCGTTCTTGCTGCCGGTCACCGGCGCCTCGACGAAGTCCACGCCCAGTCGGCGCGCCCGCTCCTCCAGCGAGCGTGCCAGGGTGGGGGAGATGGTGGAGAAGTCGATGAACAGCTGTCCGGCCCGGGCCTTGCGGAAGAGGCCGTCCGGGCCGTCCACCGCCTCCTCCAACACCGCCGGGGTGGACAGGCAGCTGCAGGCGACGTCCACCTCGGCCATGACGTCCGCCGGCGTGGCCGCCACCTTGGCCCCGTCGGCCACCAGGGCCTCGGCCCGCGACCGGGTCCGGTTCCATACCGTCACCGGGAAGCCCTTGCGCAACAGGGTGCGCGCCATTCGGCTTCCCATGAGGCCCATCCCGAGAAAGCCCACCCGCTGCGGCGTCGTCGTGCCCATGTCGCCTCCTGAAAGCAATTCCCTTATGGTGCTGCCCATGCGGTTGCTACGGCTTTTCCGTGCCGGCAGGGACATACTCCCGGTGGGCCCGGAGGCGCAGGACCAGGTGGAACGGCTGCTGGCGGAAGCGTTTCGGACGCTGAGCACGGTGTGCACGCGGGCGGCGGAAGTGGTGGAAGCCCAGCGGCTCTCCCGCTCCGGCTACGGCGCGCAGGGGAAGTTCCTGGAACGGCTGGACCCGCCGCCCCCCGGCACTCCCCCGCGGCCGTGAAGCCCACCCCTAGCCCTTCAGGGTGTCGGCCAGAAACTTCCGCGCAATGGCGTTGGCCTCGGCCGCCGCGCTGGGGTTGTAGCGCCCGCCGGTGGGGTTGGCGAAGGCGTGGTCTGCATCAAAGCTGTGGAAGCTGTGCTTCACCCCGGCCTCGGTGAGGGCGCGGTCGAAGGCCTCCACCTTGTCCGGCGTAATCCACCCGTCCTTCTTCGCCCAGATGCCGAGCACCGGGCCCCGCAGCGTCTTCAGCTGCGCGACGTCCAGCACCGGCATGCCGTAGTAGATGATGGTGGCCGCCACGTCGCCCGGGCTACCCAGCGAGGCGAGCAGGCTCTGTCCGCCTCCGGCACACCAGCCCAGGGTGGCGATTTTCTTCCCATGGCCATTTTCTTTCAGCCACGCCACGCCCGCCTTCTCCGCGGCGGCGGCATGGGCCGCATCCAGCCCCTGCATCAGCTTCCCCGCCTCGTCCGCCGTGGTGGCCACCTTGCCCTGGTAGAGGTCCACCGCGAGCACCAGGTAGCCCTGGCCGGCCAGCGCATCGGCCTGGCCCTTCACATGGTCGTTGAGTCCCCACCACTCGTGCAGCACCAGGACGGCGCCCTGAGGCGCCTGCTTCGGACGCGCCACGTAGGCCAGGGCGGAGCCACCGTTGGGCAGCGCCAGGGTGATGGACTTCCCGGTGGGGTGCAGAGCCGCCGGGTCCACCGGGTGGGCCTGGTGGGCGGGAACCCCGGCGTCGGCGTCCGTGCCATGCACGTGCGGCGGGGTCTGGGCGAGGGCGCTCAGACTGGACAGAAGCAGCAGGCCGGCGGGCCCGTACAGAAGTCGATGGGACATGTGTCCTCCCTGGGGGGGGCGGGTTTTTGCGAAAAGTCGTCGCGTCCCCCCGGGGTGCCGCGCGGGCCCGGGGGGGCCGGCCCTAGCCGGCGTGGCCGTGGGCCGCGGGCGCCTCGCCGCCCTCCGGCTCGAGTGCCATGTTGGCTGGCTCCACGGGGAGGTTGGGGCCGCTACTCCAGGCCTGCACCGCGTTGCTCGTCCGGGGCACCTCCGGGTTGGCCGGTGTGCCGGGCACCAGGGGAGGTGGACGGACGGCGGTGCTGGTGTTGCGGTTGGCCGCGTCGCCGTCCACTCCGGGAAGGCCCGGCGCCTCGGGGAAGACGCCGTACGCGGTGCTCACCCCACCCGGGCCAAGGCCGCCCGCAACGCCGAGGCTGGTGGTGTCGGGCTTGTCGCTGAGCGGGCCGTGCTCATGGGAGCAGCCCAGGGCGAGGGTGAGCAGCAGGGCGGAGAGGCTGGTGGGGAGGGCGCGCATTTTCGTCCGCCGGGGCTTACCTCAAGCAGACTCCGGCATGAAGGGGAAAGGCCGGCCCGCCCCCCGGGCCCCCTCGGGGAGAGGCCCTTCCTTTCGACGGAAAGGAGACACGACAGCGTCACCCCCTCGGCCATGCGCGTCTTCCACTCGGACAGCCACGTCGTCCCGCTGCCGCCCGGCCACCGCTTTCCCATGGCCAAGTACGCGCTGCTGAGACAGGCCCTGCTGCAGACGGGGCTGCTCCGGGCCGAGGAACTCATCCCGGCCGAGCTGGTGGAGGTGGCGGAGCTCGCCCGGGCGCACACGCCCGCCTATGTCGGCGCCGTCCTGGATGGCCGGCTGAGCGAGGCGGAGGTGCGCCGCCTGGGCTTTCCGTGGAGCGAGGCGCTGGTGCGGCGCTCGCGGGCGGCGGTGGGCGGGACGTGTGCCGCGGCCCGCGTCGCCTTGGAGGAGGGCGTCGCCGGAAACCTCGCCGGGGGCACCCACCATGCCTTCGCCGAGCACGGCGAGGGCTTCTGCGTCTTCAACGACATTGCCGTCAGCATCCGCGCGCTGCAGTCCGCCGGGCGCATCGCGCGTGCGGCGGTGGTGGACCTGGACGTGCACCAGGGCAATGGCACCGCGGCGATTTTTTCCGGGGACGCCTCCGTCTTCACCTTCAGCATGCACGGCCAGCACAACTTTCCCTTCCGCAAGCAGCCCTCCTCCCTCGACGTGGGCCTGCCGGACGGGACGGCGGATGCGGCCTACCTCGACGCCCTCTACCGCCACCTGCCCCAGGTCCTCGAGGCGGCCCGCCCGGACCTGGTCTACTACCAGGCCGGCGTCGACCCCCTGGCCGAGGACACCCTGGGCCGGCTGGCGCTCAGCCCGGCGGGCCTGCGGGCGCGCGACGCCTTCGTCTTTGAGACTGCGCAGCGGCGCGGCCTGCCCCTGGTGGTGACGCTCGGCGGCGGCTACGCGCGGCCGCTGCGCTGTAGTGTCGAAGCCCACCTCGGCACCTACCGCGCGGCGCGGGCCGTGTACGGCCGCTGAAGGCGCCGGGGGCTGTCTCGGGTGGAGTCAACAGGAGTGGACAGCTCCCCTCGCCCTGTTGCACGGTGCCCCTCCCCCACCGTCGTCGTAGGAGACGTCTTTTGCTCGGCCGCGAACAGCTGGCGGAAGTCTTCGACGCCCGCCCCGAGCCCTTCTGCGCGTTGCGCGCCGTCCGGGGCGAGCAGGGCATCCGGGATTTTCGCTTCGCGTACGTCAACCCGGCCGCCCTGCGCCTGTTGCACCGGGCCAAGCTGGACGAGGTGGAGGGCCACCTCCTCTTGGAGGTCGCGCCCAGCCATGGGCCAACCGGCCTGTTCGAGCGGTATGTCCGGGTGGTGGAGACGGGGGAGGCCGACCGCCATTCCTTCTTCTACGCCGGCGAGCGCATGTCCGGCTGGTTCTCCAGCGTCGCCGTGCGCTGGGGCGACGGCCTCACCGTCGCCTACCGGGACGCCTCGCAGGACGTCACCGGACGGGAGCTCCTCCGGGCGGCGCCGGCGGGCCCGCGGGCGTCCTCGCCGGCGCGGGAACTCCTCGAGGCCATGCTGCGCCACCTGCCGGCCCGCGTCGTCCTCCTCAGCCTTCCGGACTTCGTCCTCGAGTACGTCAACGACGCCTTCCTCGAGGGAAGCCAGGGCCGGCAACTCATCGGCAAGCGGGCGGCGGAACTGTTTCCGGAGCTGGTTGACCATCCGTTGGCGGCCGGCATCCGGCAGTGCCTGGCCACCGGCACGCCGTACGTCAACCTGGAGGTGCCGCTGCGGATGGACTTTGGCCGGGGCCTGGAGGAGCGCATCTTCAGCGTCGTCTACCAGCCGGTGGCGGACGCCGCGGGCCATCCGGTGGCACTCCTCGGCTTCCACTTCGACATCACCAAACAGGCCGAGGCGCGCGCCTGCACCGAGGCACTGCTGCGGGAGAAGGAGCAGCTGGCGGCGCAGCTGGAGGAGGAGCGGCGCTGGCAGAAGGCGGTGCTGACGGACGTCTCCCAGGGCCTGGCGGTGCTGGCCCCCGACGGCAGCCTCCTCTTCTGCAACCCGCGGATGGAGGAACTCCTCGGACGGAGCGCAGACGCCAGCCCGCGCATGGTGGCGGAGCTGTTGCCGTCCTTCCGGCCCGACGGCCACCTCATTGCCGAGGCGGAGCGCACCTTCCACCGCGCGGTGCGCAGCGGCCTCCCGGTGCGCAACGTGCCGGCCCTCTACCCCCACCCGGTGCGGGGGGACATCACCCTGGACGTCAGCGTCGCGCCCATCCTCGACGCCGCCCGGAAGGTGACCGCTGCCATCGTCACCGTCGATGACGTCACCGAGCGGCACCGCCTGGAGCGCGAGCGCGCGGCCGCCCTGTCCGCCGAGCGCGAGGCGCGGCTTCAGGCCGAGGCCCTCGCCCGGGACCTCGCCCGCAGCGAGGAGCGCTTCCGCTCGCTGGTGGAGATGTCCAGCCAGGCCATCTGGACCACCGACTGGAGCGGCAACGTCGTTACCCTGGCGCCGGAGTGGACTGCCCTCACCGGCCAGACGCCCGAACAGACGAAGGGGCGCGGCTGGCTCGACGCCATTCACCCGAGCGACGTGGTCGCCATGACGCAGATGCTGCGGAACGGTCTGCAGACACACCAGCCGCAGAGCGTCGCGTGCCGGGTGCGGCGCGCGGACGGGGAATGGGCGGAGTGCGTGGCACGGGGCGTCCCCCTCCTCGACGAGGAGGGGCGGGTGCGGGAGTGGGTGGGGACGGTGCGCGACGTCAGCGTCGAGCGCCGGGAGGAGGCGGCGCTGCGGCTTCTGTCCAGCACCGGCGCCGAGCTGTCGAGCACCCTGGACGTCGCCGAGACGCTGCAGGCGGTGACGCGCCTTGCGGTCCCGGCGCTGGCCGACTTCTGCATCGTCGACGCGCTTCGCGCGGACGGGACGCGACAGCGGGTGGCGGTGGGGCATGCGCGGCCGGAGGACGCCGAGCTGGCGGAGCAGGTCCGCCGGGCGGGCCCGGCCCCCGGAGGGCCGCTCGCCGAAGCGCTCGAGCGCCTCACGCCGGTGCTTCTGCCGGTGATGAATGTCCCGGAGGTGCTCGACGCCACCGCGCGCGACGCCGGCCACCGCGCGGTGCTGGCCGACATCCAGGGCCGCTCGCTGCTGGCGGTGCCCCTGCTCGCCCGCGGGCGGCCCCTTGGCGTCATCGGCTTCTTCTACTCCCACAGTGGCCGACGCTACGGGCCGCTGGACGTGGCCCTCGCCGAGGAGGTGTGTCGCCGGGCGGCGGCGGCCATCGACAACGCGCAGCTGTACCAGCGGGCGGAGGAGGCCAACCGCGCCAAGGACGACTTCCTGGCCACCGTCTCCCACGAGTTGCGCACCCCGCTGTCGGCCATCCTCGGCTGGACGCGGCTGTTGCGTGGCGGCGGCCTGCCGCCCGAGAAGCAGGCCCGCGGACTCGAGACCCTGGAGCGCAACGCGCGGGTGCAGGCACGCCTGGTGGAGGATTTGCTGGATGTCAGCCGCATCGTCGCTGGGGAGACACGCCTCTCGCTGGCCCCGGTGGAAGTGGCCCGCGTGGTGGACGCGGCGCTGGAGGCGCTCCGGCCCGCCGCGGAGGCCAAGGAAATACAGCTGCATGTCGCCATGGACCGCGCGCTGGTGGTGGCCGGAGACGCGGACCGGCTGCAACAAGTCACCTGGAATCTCCTCTCCAACGCCATCAAGTTCACTCCGGCCAAGGGCAGCATCTCGGTGCGTCTGGAAGCGTCCACCGGGCACGCTGCCCTGTCCGTGACGGATGATGGGCAGGGCATCACCGCGGAGTTTCTGCCCCACGTCTTCGAGCGGTTCCGCCAGGCGGACTCCACCGCCACGCGCTCCACCGGCGGTCTCGGCCTCGGGCTGTCCATCGTCCGGCACCTGGTGGAGTTGCACGGCGGCACCGTCACCGCCTCCAGCGGGGGGCCCGGCCAGGGCGCCACCTTCACTGTGCGCCTGGCCCTGCAGGCCGAGGCCGACCTCCCGGCGCGCCAGACGCCGGGCGGCGGCGAGCGGGCAGCGCCCGCCTCGCTGGCGGGCGTGCGGGTGCTGGTGGTGGACGACGAAGCAGAGCTGCGGGAGCTTCTGTCCGCCGTGCTCGGCCAGCAGCACGCCGTCGTCAGCCGTGCCGGTAGCGCGGCCGAGGGGCTGGACGTCCTCGTCCGCGAGCAGCCGCACGTGCTGGTGGCGGATGTGGCCATGCCCGGGGAGAACGGCTACCAGCTGCTGGCGCGCGTCCGCAGCCTGCCAGCGGACCGGGGCGGGCGGACGCCGGCCGTGGCCCTGAGCGCGCAGTCGGGCCCCGCCGACCGGCAGCGGGCGCTCCGCGCGGGCTTCCAGGTGTACCTCGCCAAGCCGGTGGAGCCGGCCGAGTTGGTCCGCGTGTTGGCCGAGCTGGTCGCATCCGCCACCACATGGGAGGCGCCGGTGGCGGCGGGCACCACCCCAGCCTGAAGTGAGTCGCCCGGCACCGGCGCCCCGGGCGCCCGACTCCCCAACCTTGCGGTGGCCCACGGGTGTCCCAGGGCGTCAGGCCACCTGCGTACGCTTCTTGCTGTAGGTGATGTGAGGACTTCTCCTCGACACGCGTTTGTGCCCGTTTCCCTCCCCGCCTTGCGTCCGAAAGCTCCGCCGCCGGTTCCCCCCGGCTCGGGCGCGGAGCGCGCCCCTGTCGTGACGGAGACTGTCCGGGAGCCGGCGTTCGACCGCGTGGCCCGTCTGGCCGCCCGGGCCGTCCGGTCGCCGGTGGCCTTCCTCCTCCTCGTGGACGAGGACGGCACCACCGTCCACGGGGCGGCCCGCCTGGCCGAGGCACACGACAGAGAGTGGGCCGTCCCCCCTGGCGCCGTCGACGCCGTGGTGCGCGCGCAGGGGGCGGCCATCGGGCCTGCGGTGCAGCCGTCGGCGGCCCCGGACACCGCCCTTTCTGCCCTCGCCTGGGTCGGGGTGCCGCTGCGCGACCGGAGCGGGCGGGTGCTGGGCGCGCTTTTGGCCGTCGACCGGGCCGGGCGCGCCTTCACGGCGGAGGACGTGCAAGCGCTGCAGGACGCCGCGCTCACCTTGCTGCCGGACTTCGACGCACGTGCCGCCGCGGGCGTCCTTGGACCCGACACCGCCGCGCGCCGCCTGCACCCATCGGGCATCCCCGAAGCGCTGGCCCATGCCGTGCGCACCGAGCGCTCCCACCTCACCACGCTGCTGGACGCCATGGCCGACGGGGTGCTCCTCGTCGGCGAGGATGGCAGCGTCCTGCACTGCAACAAGGCCTTCCTCGGCCTCTTCGGCCTGCTCACCTCGCATTCGCTTTTGGGGCTGCCCAGCCGGGCCGCCTCCGCCATCTGCCGGGCGCAGTTTCTGGACCCAGAGCGGTTCGAGGCGCGCGCCCAGGAACTCGAAGAGGCCCGGACTGCCACCTCCCGGGAGATGCTTCCGCTCGCCGACGGGCGCGTCCTGGAACGCGACTACGCCCCGGTGCTGGCCTCGGGCCAGCCGCTGGGGCACCTGTGGATTTACCGCGACGTCACCGAGCGGGAACGCTCGCGCAGCTCGCTCGGCCAGCAGCGCGACAGCGGCTCGCTCAGCCATGTCGATGAACTCACCGGCCTGCACAACCGTCGCGGCTTCATCGACCTGGCCCGGGCGCAGCTCGACGAGGCGGTGCGGGCCCAACGCCCGATGCTCGTCATCTTCTCGGACCTCGACGGGCTGAAGCAGATTAACGACCGCCTCGGCCACCAGGCCGGCGACCGGGCCCTTTTCGAGTTCGCCACCCTGCTGCGCGCCACCTTCCGGGAGCGGGACCTGGTGGCGCGGCTGGGCGGGGACGAATTCGTGGTCCTGGTCACCGACGCCTCCAGCGTGGGCGCCAGTGAGTTGGTGGCGCGCCTCAAAAGCCGCGTCGCGCAGCACAACGGCCAGGGGCGGCTGGACTTCACCATCGCCTTCTCCACCGGCGTCTCCACCTTTGACCCGGCCGAGCCCGAGCCCCTGGAAGTTCTCCTCAGCCAGGCTGACGCGCGCATGTACGCCGAGAAGCGACGCCGGAAGGACGAGCCCTCGGCCCCGTAGCGGCCCCCCGGGGGGACGGGGCCGTCAGCTGCGCGCCAGCTGCCGCAGCACGAAGGGCAGGATGCCCCCGTTCTTGAAGTAGTCGAGCTCGTTGGGCGTGTCGATGCGGGCGGTGACGGTGAAGCGGCGGACACCCTTCTCCGCCTTCACCTCCACCGTCAGCTTCTTTCCCGGGCTCAGGCCTTCGGCGATGCCGGCGATGCTGAACGTCTCCTGGCCGGTCAGGCCGAGCGTTCCGGCGTCCTCACCTGCCTCGTACTGCAGCGGCAGCACCCCCATCCCCACCAGGTTGCTGCGGTGGATGCGCTCGAAGCTTTTGGCGATGACGGCCCGCACGCCGAGCAGCTGGGTGCCCTTGGCCGCCCAGTCGCGCGAGCTGCCGGTGCCGTACTCGGCGCCGGCCAGCACCAGAAGCGGCGTCTTCTCCTTGGCGTACAGCATCGCCGCGTCGTAGATGCTCAGCTTCTCGCGGGTGGGCAGGTGCACCGTCACCCCGCCCTCCGTCCCCGGGGCGAGCAGGTTGCGCAGGCGGATGTTGGCGAAGGTGCCGCGCACCATCACCTCGTGGTTACCGCGCCGGGCGCCGTAGCTGTTGAAGTCCTTCGGCTCGACGCCCTGCTCCATCAAGTAGCGCGCCGCCGGGCCATTCTTGGCGATGTTGCCGGCCGGGCTGATGTGGTCGGTGGTGACCGAGTCGCCCAGCATCGCCAGGACGCGGGCGCCGTGGATGTCCGTCAGGGCCGCGGGCTCGTTCGCCAGCTTCTCGAAGAAGGGCGGCTTGCGGACGTAGGTGCTTTGGGGGTCCCAGTTGAACGTCTCGGCCCGCTTGACGTCGAGCGAGCGCCAGTGCGCGTCCCCCTCCAGCGCCCGGGCGTACTGCTCGCGGAACTGCTCGGGTTTGACGAAGCGGGACACCGCGTCGCGAATCTCCTCGTCGGTGGGCCACACCTCGCGCAGGTACACCGGGTGGCCGTTGCGGTCGACGGCCAGGGGCTCCTTGGTGAGGTCCACCGCGACGGTGCCGGCCAGGGCATAGGCCACCACCAGCGGTGGGCTGGCCAGGAAATTCATCCGAACGTGCGGATTGATGCGGCCTTCGAAGTTGCGGTTGCCCGACAGCACCGAGGCCACCACCAGGTCGGCCGCGGTCACCGCCTCGACGATGTGCTCGGGCAGCGGGCCGGAGTTCCCGATGCAAGTGGTGCACCCGTAGCCCACCAGGTGGAAGCCCAGTGCCTCCAGGTAGGGAAGCACCCCGGCCGCCTGCAGGTAGTCCATCACCACCTTGCTTCCCGGCGCGAGCGACGTCTTCACCCAGGGCTTGGTGGTGAGGCCGCGCTCCACGGCGCGCTTGGCCAGCAGCCCCGCGCCGAGCAGCACCGCCGGGTTGCTGGTGTTGGTGCAGCTGGTGATGGCGGCGATGACCACGGCGCCGTGGCCCAAATCATAGCGGACGCCCCGGTCGGTCACCTGCGCGCTGGCCGCCGCGCGCTCCGCCGGCGAGCGGGCCGGCGCCTTCTTCTCGGTGGAGGCGGGCCCGTCGTCGTCCTGGGCCGGGGCCGCGGCGAGCATCTCGCCGAGCGAAGTCTGGTAGGCGCTCTTCATCGCGTGCAAGGCCACGCGGTCCTGGGGGCGCTTCGGGCCGGCCAGGGAGGTCTCCACCGTCGCGAGGTCCAGGGCGAGGGTGTCCGAGAAGACAGGCTCAGGCGTCTCCTCGGTGTGGAAGAGGCCCTGGGCCCGGCAGTACGCCTCCACCTGGGCCAGGTGCGCCGGCGAGCGGCCGGTGAAGCGCAGGTAGCTGAGGGTCTGGGCGTCCACCGGGAAGAAGCCGATGGTGGCCCCGTACTCGGGCGCCATGTTGGCGATGGTGGCGCGGTCGGGCAGGGACAGCGCGGACATCCCCGGGCCGTAGAATTCGACGAATTTTCCGACCACGCCCTTCTTGCGCAGCATCTGCGTGACGGTGAGCACCAGGTCCGTGGCCGTGGCCCCGGCCGGCAAGGCCCCGGAGAGACGGAACCCCACCACCTGGGGGATGAGCATGGTGATGGGCTGCCCGAGGAGCGCGGCCTCCGCTTCGATGCCGCCCACCCCCCAGCCCACCACGCCGAGCGCGTTCACCATGGTGGTGTGCGAGTCGGTGCCCACCAGCGTGTCCGGGTAGAGCGCCTGGCCATCCCGGAACACTACCTGGGCCAGGTACTCGAGATTGACTTGGTGGCAGATGCCGGTGTCCGGCGGCACCACACGGAAGTTGCGGAAGGCCTCCTGGCCCCAGCGCAGAAAGGCGTACCGCTCGCGGTTGCGCTCGAACTCGAGCTCGGCGTTGGCGGCGAAGGCGGTGCTGCTGCCGAACTGGTCGACCACCACCGAGTGGTCGATGACCAGGTCCGCCGGGTTGCGCGGGTTGATTTTCTTCGCGTCGCCGCCCAGGGCCGCCAACGCCTCGCGCATCGCCGCCAGGTCCACCACCGCCGGGACGCCGGTGAAGTCCTGCAGCAGCACGCGCGCGACATGGAAGGAGATTTCGGTCTCCGGAGGCGCCTTGGCGTCCCAGGCCGCCATCTTCTCCACGTGCTCGCGGCGCACCACGCGCCCATCCTCGTGGCGGAGCAGGTTTTCGAGCAGCACCTTCAGGGACAAGGGCAGCCGGGCCACCGCCGGATGGCTTTTCGCCAGCTCGGACAGGCGGAACACCTGGTGGGAAGCACCCTGGACGTCCAGGGTGCCTCGGGTGTGGAAGGAGTCAGTGGCCATGGGCTTTTCCCTCGTACGCGTCCCCAGGGTATGCCCTGGCGCCAGCGCCCGGCGCAACACGCGCCTTTCGCATCACCAGAATGCGTCCCCCGGGGGGGGGGCCGCCTACTTCTGCGGGGCCGAGGGGGTGTCGGAGGCCGCCGGCGAGGTGGGCAGGGGCTTCAGCGAGCCATAGGCCCCTTGGACCTCCTTGACGCTGCCGGTGCCGAGGTCGATGACCAAGTCCACCGGCGGCCCACCCGTCGGGCCCGGCCCAAACCGCAAGAGCCACAGGTTGCCCGGCATTTCCTGCGCCCCGAGGAAGACGCGGTCCGGCAGCTTGCTGCTGTAGATGTAGTCCGAGCCGAGGTGCATCGCGTCGTCGAAGCCCGCCACGCTGATGACGTCCTGGGGCGGGGCGGGTGGGATGGCGGGAGGCCGGGTGCTGCGGTCATTGGCCACGCACGCACCGACGAGCAGGCTGCACAGAAGCCAACGCCGGCTCGCACCCATGGACGTGCTCCCTCAGTGGCAAATGCTAACACGCCCAGCGGGCGGGCGCTGCGGGCCCCCGCGCCTCACTCCGCGAGGGCCTGCTCGGCGGCGCGCGCCACCGCGGCCCGCGCCCAGGCCGGCTCGACCACCTCGGCCTCACCGCCGAAGGACAGCACCCACTGCGTCAGCCAGCGCTCGGCGTCCCCGGCCACGCGGACCTCCACGCCCCCGTCGGCCAGCTCCCGGACCTCGGAGCCGAAGCGCTCGCGCAGGTAGGGAGCGGCCACCGCCGAGAAGCGAACCCGCACCTCGCCACGTTCGGCCGGGTCCGGGACGTGTGACGGCGCGGCCACGCGCGGCGGAAACTTGCGGCCGGTTACCACCAGGTGGGCCATCCGGTCGATCCGGAAGAGTCGCTGGTCGGTGCGGACCGCGTCCCAGGCGCTGAGGTACCACTGGCCGCGGTGGCTGAAGAGCTCGAGGGGCTCCACCCGGCGCGCCTCCACGGCGTCTCGCACCTTGCCGGCATAGTCGAAGGTGAGTTCGGAGCGCTCGGCGATGGCGCGCGCAATCTCTCCGAGGTCCGCCGAGCCGGTGGTGCGCATGTCCACCGTGCGCTCCAGGGCGTGGTAGCGCAGCCGGGCCGTCGCCGGCAGCACCTTCTCCAGCTTGGCTAGCGCGGTGGCCAGGGCCCCGCCGGCGGCCGGACGCAGCAGCTCGCCGGCCGCGGCGAGCGCCGCCGCCTCCGCCGGGGTGAGGCGCGGGGGCTTGGTGAAGCGCTGGTCGAGCTCCACCGTCACCTTGTCGTTCTCGACGTGCAGGTCGATGAAGTCGTCCGGCTGGAAGGGCGGACGGCCCACCAGGGTGAGCAGGTCCAGGTCTCGGAGGAGTTCCTCGCGCGAGAGGCCCAGCGCCCGGGCGAGCGCATCCACCCCGATGCCCGGGTGGCGGGACACGTAGGGCACCACCAAAAGGAGGCGGCGGAGCCGCTCGTGGACGTCGCTCACGCTGCTCCCTTGTGCCGGGCACGGACCGCTTGGGCCATTTCCCGAATGCGGGCCACCGCTGCTTCGGGGCCCAGCACCCGCACGTCGGGCGAGAGCGCCAGCAGGTGGCGCAGCAACGGGTCGAGGTTGGTGACGGTGAGGGTGGCGGTGGTGCGGCCCCCCTCGCGGGTGACCCGCGCCTCGGGAAAGTGCGCCTCGGCCCGGTCGGCCAGCCCCCCGGACAGCCGCAGCGTCACCTCGGTGGGCCGCTCGATGCGAAACTGCCACGGCGCGTGTGGGACGTGGTCGTCGAGACGGAAGTCTGCGGGCACCTGGAAGTCGGCGGTGCGGGGCTTGCTCGTGTTCATCTTCAAGTCCCGGATGCGGTGCACGTGAAACGTCCGCAGCGCCTGCCTCTCATGGCAGAAACCGACCAGCGACCAGATGCCGCGCCGGAGTGCCAGGCCGTAGGGATCCACCGTCCGCTGCGTCGGCCGCGGAGAGCGCGGCGAGGCGTAGACCAGCGTCACCGACTTGCGCGTGCTGGCGGCCGTCCACAGGGACTCTAGGTGCTGCGGCACGTGGCGGGCCTCGCGCACCGCGCCGAGCTCCATCCGGACGCGGGGCGCCGGGAGGTCCGGGTCGGCGAAGAAGGCGATTTTGCGAAGGGCGTGTTGCAAGTCCTGTCGCCCCGGGAACGCTCCGGAGGCCAGCGCGGCCGACCCGGCCGCGTACAGCACGGCCATCTCCTCGGGGGTGAAGCCGACGTCCGGCAGGTAATAGGCGTCCCGGTCCAGCAGGTAGCCATCCTTCCGGTCCTCGTCCCCCTGGACGTAGGTGAGGGGAATGCCCAGTTCCAGCAGCTCCGCCTTGTCGCGCTCGAACTTGCGCTCGGTCGCCTCGTCCGTGCCGGCGCCGTAGTCCTCCGGGAACGCCTCCTTCAGCTCCGCCCAGGAGACCGGCTCCTGCGCGTCGAGCAGCAGGGCCACCAAGTCGAGGAGTCGTTCGGTGCGGTCCATCGGGGAGCGGCCCGGGAGAATGGAGACCCGCGCGCCGGGCCGTCAAGGCATGCCTCGCGTGCTAGCTTCTTGTAGGCCCACCCTAAGGCTTCTGCCGCGAGCCCCTCCATGCCCTTGCCCCTGGTGCTGCTGCTGCTCGCCCAAGGCAACCAGAACATCCACGACTGGTTGGAGGGCGCCGAAATCGGCGACCGCGAGCAGGCAATGACGTTCAGCTCCACCGGGCGCTACCGGGCCGAGCGCAAGGACGCGGCCGGGCAGACGCTGGCCCGCGGCAGCTGGAAGCTGTCCGGCAGCACCCTCAGCGTGACGGTGAGCAGCTGCAAGGGACCGCACTGCAAGACGTTCGGGACGAGTTTTAGCGCCGAGGTGGCAGTGGTGGGAGAGCGTGCCCTCACCGTGGACCCGACGCCGGCCGACGTGCCCTTTGCGCGCGGCAGCTACTACTGCCACCACCAGGGCTGCGAGCGGCGCGTCGGCGTGCGGGTGGTGACACACACCGCGCCCGCAGCGGCCGTGCAGGCGGTGACCGAGCGTCTGATTGAGCGCAACGTCGGCCGCAACACCACCGTCGTCTGGTCGACGCCAGGGGTGGGCGCGCCGCTCGAGCACTCACGGGTGCAGTACTGCCCGAGCGGGGGGGAGCTGGCCGAGAACGGCGCGCAGGCGACGGTGATGGACCTCGCCGGGCTGGACTGGCTGGGCCCGCTGCAGCCCACGGCCGCCACCTCTGACTGCGTGTGGGACGTCCAGGTGACGGTGGGGGACGCAGCCAGCCGTCCGCGGCCGGCGCCGTGAGGCGCCTGGCCGCGCGGGTGCGCGGGCTGCCCCCCACCATCTTCTCCGAGTTCAGTGCGCTGGCGGCCCGCACCGGCGCCGTCAACCTGGGGCAGGGCTTTCCCGACTTCGACGGCCCCGAGGAGGTGCGCGAGGCGGCGGTGCGCGCCCTGCGCGACGGCATCAACCAGTATGCCCAAGGCGCCGGAAGCCCCACGCTGCGGCGGGCCATCGCCGAGCATGCCGAGCGCTTCCACCACCACCGCGTGGACCCAGACGCCGACGTCACCGTCACCGCCGGCGCCACCGAGGCCCTCTTCGACGCACTGCTGGGGCTGCTCGACCCCGGGGACGAGGCCATCCTCTTTGAGCCTTTCTACGACTCCTACGCCGCGGCGGTGGGGATGGCCGGCGCCACGGTGCGGCCGGTGCGGCTGCGTCCTCCGGACGCCGCGCATGCCGCGTGGTGGTACGACGCGGCTGAGCTGGACGGTGCCTTCGGCCCGCGGACGCGCGTGGTGGTGGTGAATTCTCCCCACAACCCGACGGGGAAGGTGTTTTCCCGCCTCGAGTTGGAGGCCATCGCCGCCCTCTGCCAGCGCCACGACGCGGTGGCCCTCACCGACGAGGTGTATGAGCATTTGGTGTACCCGCCGGCGACCCATCTCCGGCTGGCCACCCTGCCCGGCATGGCCGAGCGGACACTCACCGTCAGCAGCGGCGGGAAAAGCTTCAGCTACACCGGCTGGAAGGTGGGCTGGGCCATCGGCCCGCCCCCGCTCCGCGCGGCGGTGGCCCAAGCGCACCAGTACGTCACCTTCGCCGTCGCCGCGCCGCTGCAGGAGGCCATCGCCGTCGCCCTGCGGCTCCCGGACGCGTACTTCCACGGGCTGGGCCAGGCCTATGCCGCCCGGCGGGACCGGCTGGACGGCAGCTTGCGCGCGGCCGGGCTGCAGCCGTGGCCCACCGAAGGGGCCTACTTCCTGTGCGCGGAGGTGAGCCGCTTCGGCCACCCCAGCGACGACGCCTTCTGCCGGTGGCTGACCGCCGAGGTGGGGGTGGCCGCCATTCCCCTGTCTGCCTTCTACGCCCGGCCTGACCTCGCGCCGCAGGTGGCCCGCTTCGCCTTCTGCAAGACAGACCGCGTCCTCGACGAGGCGGCCCACCGACTGGGACGTCTCGTCGTCCCTGCTGCGCCCTGAAGAGGCCTCCGGCCCCTTGGGGGGACGCCCGAGCACGGGGTGGGCCGAGGCGCTACAGTACCCCGTCAAGGTCCCGCCCCGTCTTCCTTGGGGGGGGTGCCAGAGGAGACAGACCCGCCTGAACGACATCGCCGGCAATACCCTCGGGCTCAAGCCCAGCGAGCTGCAGCGCCTGCGCAACACCTACCGCCGCCGCGTCTCCGCCCACGAGATTGTCAGCGCCGAGCTGGCCCGCCACCTCACGGAAATCTCGCGCGACACCCACCGCCAGGTGGGCGTGCTGCTCAACCGCAAGGGCGAGGTGGAACAGGTGGTGGTGGGGGACGCGCAGAAGCTGGAACTGCCGGACATCGGCCGCGCCCGCGCCGGCCAAGTGCGTCTGCGCGGCCTGCGCCTCGTCCACACCCACCTCAAGTCTGAGCCACTCACCCGCGACGACCTCACCGACTTGGCGCTGTTGCGCCTGGACCTGGTGGCCGCGGTGGGCGTCCTGGAGGACGGCCTGCCGGGCGTCCTGCACTGGGCGCACCTTGTTCCCGCCAACGGCGACGGCAGCTACTGGCAGACGGACACCCTCCCCGACGTGCACGGGGAACAGCCGGACCTGGCCTCCACCCTGACGGCACTGGAGGACGAGCTGGCCCGTGGCGCCCCGGTGCGGGCGGTGGGCGGCCGGGAACGGGCCATCCTCGTCGCCGTCTGCGTCGACGGAGACCGCTCCGCCGCGGAGGCCTCGCTGCGCGAGCTGGGCGAGCTGGCCCGCACCGCGGGGGTGGAGGTCCTCGACTCCATCCTCCAGGTCCGCCGGCAGCCGGACCCGCGGTACCTGGTGGGCAAGGGAAAGCTGCAGGAGCTGGTCCTGCGCTCGATGCAGCTGGTGGCGGACGTCATCGTCCTCGACCGCGACCTCAGCCCCTCGCAGAGCCGGCACATCGCCGAGGAGACCAGCCTGAAGGTGCTCGACCGCACCCAGCTGATTCTGGATATTTTCGCTCAGCGCGCGCAGAGCGCCGACGGCAAGCTGCAGGTGGAGCTCGCCCAACTGAAGTACCTGCTGCCCCGCCTCAGCCAGCGGGATGACTCGCTGTCGCGACTGGCCGGCGGCATCGGCGGACGAGGACCGGGCGAAACCAAGCTGGAAATCGACCGGCGCCGGGTGCGCGACCGCATCGCCCACCTGGACCGCCGCATCAGCCACCTCTCGAACGAGCGGCAGGTCCGGCGTGGCCGCCGTCAGCGGCGGGAGCTGCCCGTCATCTCCATCGTCGGCTACACCAACGCCGGCAAGTCCACCCTCCTCAACGCCCTCACCAACTCCTCGGTCCTGGTGGAGGACAAGCTCTTCGCCACCCTGGACCCCACCAGCCGGCGGCTGCGCTTCCCCGAGGAGCGAGAGGTCATCATCACCGACACGGTGGGCTTCATCCGAGACCTGCCGAAGGACCTGCTGGCGGCCTTTCGCGCGACGCTGGAGGAACTGGACGAGGCGGACCTGCTGCTGCACGTGGTGGACGCCGCCGACCCGGCGAGAGATGCCCAGGTGGCCGCAGTGGAGCGCATCCTCGAATCCCTGCAGCTGCAGGACACCCCCCGCCTGTTGGTGTGGAACAAGGCCGACCGCCTCGCCGCCGAGGACCTCGCCCTGCTGCTGCGCAGCCGGGGCGGTGTGGCGGTCAGCGCCCTGCAGCGCCAGGGGCTGGACGCCCTGCTCCTGAAGGCAGACCGCACGCTGTTTGCCGAGGGCTCCGCCCACCCGCTGGGGACCGTCCATGGCGAGCCGCTGCCAAGGCCGCCGCGGGCCGGGCTGGCGCGGCTGCCTCCGGTGGCGTGACGCAGCGTCAGAAGTAGAGGGTCGCCGACGCGTAGACGCCGATGGGGTTTCCTGGGGTGAAGGTGATGCCCGTCACGGGAGCCTTCTGGCTGTAGGGGGCCTCGCTCACCTGGTAGGTGGTGGCGAACTGCGCCTCGCGGTAGGCGCTGTCGAGCAGGTTTTGGATGGAGAGCCCCACCTCGACGAAGCGCCAGCGGTAGGCGCCGTAGAGGTCCATGACGAAGTACCCTTGCGCGTAGAGGGTGCGGTCCGGCGTCGCGGGCCGGGCCCCCACCCAGCGGGCGCCGAGCCGCGCACGGAAGCCGTCGAAGCCGGCCGGGTGGAAGACGCTGAGCCCCGCCTGCCCGGTGAACGTCGGCGCCAGGGCCACGGCATTCCCGTTGCCGACGTCCGTCGTATAGACGGCATGGGCCAGGGAGATGTCGAGGTCGGCCCACAGCCAGCTGAGAATCTGGTAGCGCGCCTCGAAGTCGAAGCCGTAGCGCCGGGTGGAGCCGGCCTCCTGCGTCGTCCCGTCGTCGGGGTTGAAGACGAATTCGGACTGCAGGTAGAGGAACCACAGCGCGCCGGCCAAGTCGAGGCGGCCGTCCAGCAGCGACAGGCGCGTCCCGACCTCCGCTCCCCAGGCCCGCGGGAGCGCCCCGACGCCGTTGCTGTACACAATCGCCCGCGCGTCGTTGCTGTGAAAGCCGCCCCCGGCGTCCAGGTAAAGGTCCCACGCCGGCACGGGCGTGAAGACGGCCTGCAGCTTGGGGTTGACGATGGCCTTCTGGACGACGCCGGTGCCCTGGTTGGGGTTGGCGCCGGGGGGCGGGTTGGGGTTGTAGGGGAGCTGGTTGGTGACGTTCCACTCGAAGAGGTCCGCCCGCACGCCAAGCAGCACCCGGGCCCATCGGGCAAAGCGGACGTCCTCCTGGGCGAAGGCCGCCAGGTCCGACTGGAAAATGTCCGAATTGTCACAGGCGTTGGTCACGGCTGGCAGGTCCACCCCGTCCACGGTGCCGGCGGGCGTGCAGTCGGCCAGCCGCACCCGCTTCTGGACGTGCCACAGGGCGACGTTTATCGAGTCCAGCCGCGCCTGGGCGCCCAGCGTCGTCACCGTGCGCACCTCGCCGGCGTCGATGCGCTTTCGGTACAACGCGTTGAAGCCGGCGTAGACGCGGCTGTCGTCCTGCTCAATCTCGTCGAAGTGCGCCGGGTCGACCAGCTGAAAGGTGAAGTCGTTGTAGAGGCGCAGCACGTAGCGCACGACGTAGGCCGTCAGGAGAATCTGGTCCGCCGGGCTGGGGCGACTCTCAAGCGACAGCACCAGCATCTGCCGCTGAGTCTGGCCCCCCTCGGTGGGGTCGATGGAGCCGAAGCGGTTGAGCTGCCCGGAGTCCACGAAGAGGGCCGGGATTTGCCCGCTCGCGCTCCACTGGGAACCGTAGGCCGTGGCCAGGATGCTGATGCGCGTCGTCGGCGACACGTTGAACGTCGATTTGAAGAACAGGTTGTAGCGGAGCAACCCCTCCGGGGAGAGGAACGGGCCGTTGGTTCCGTCGACCTCCGCGGCGAACCACGTCGGTGAGTCCTTTCCGAAGGGGCTCGCCACGCCGAGGACCCGCCAGGTGTCGAAGGAGCCGTACTCGCCCGTCACCGAGCTCTCGGGGAAGCTGCGCCTCGTGAGGAGATTCACCGCGCCGGCCGTGTCGAAGTCGCCCGTCTCGACGAAGTAGGGGCCCTTCGTCACCTGCACCCGGTCGATGGTCTCCGGGATGAGGAAGTGCAGGTCCGCGAAACCCTGCCCGTGCCCGTTGCTCGGAAGGTTGATGGGGACGCCGTCGATGTACAGCGCCACGTCGGTCCCGTGGTCCGCGTCGAAGCCACGCAGAAACAGCTGGTCGGCCTTTCCGCCCCCCTGGTGCTGGGCGATGACCAGTCCCGGGACGACGCGCAGGATGTCCTCGGGCGTCGGGTAGAAGCGCAGCTCGAGGTCCCGTTCCCGGATGGTGTCCGCCGAGGCGGCCGTGGTGGGAGCGGGCGCCTCCACCCGCGTCTCGAAGACGGACTTCTGAGACTCGGGCCGAGGCACGACGGGAGCCCCGGGGACGGACGCACCGGGCGGCGGGAGCGCAGATTCCTGGGGCATCTCCGACGGCAGCGCAGACGGGCCCGCTGCCGGCACGCCGGAGGAGACGGACGAGGGCTCTTGCGGCGGCAGCGCCTGCGCGCGCGCGCGAACGCCCGCGAGCAGAAGGACGAGCGCAAGGCCCGCCCGGACAGACGGAGGCATGAAAATCCCAAGGGGGGATGGCGAGGGGAGTGGCGGACGACGCTCGAGACGTCGTCTGCCGCTACGGAGCGCCGGCGACGGCCGGCCGCCACCACCGGGGCAGCAGCGGCGTGCGCCAGGCCGGTGCGGCCAGCGTCCACACGCGCTGCAGGAGGAGCGCCACCGCCAGGCACACCGCCGTCGCCGAGACGGCCAGCTGCAGGTGCTCGGGCGCACCGGGTGCGTGACGGTGGGTGGGCGCCGCGTCGCCCCGGGTGGGCCGCGCGGGGCGAGCGCTCAGGGCGTGCCGGAGCCAGCTCTGCTCGGCGCTGTCGCGCACGCGGGGTTCCCCGTGGGCCAGCACCGCGTGGGCAAGCGGCCCGAGCCCCAGGCCCCAGCCTAACAGCAGAAGTGCAAGGGGGGCTGCCCGCTGGCGACGCTGTCGCTCAGGGGAAGCAAGCATGGAGGTTACCCCGGCGCGGCCCATGGTCCCTCAGGCTCCATTACGCAGACCCCTGCCCGCCGGATGCAAACAAAAAGGGCCCAGCGGTGCTGCACGCTTGCGTCCGGGAGCGCGTCAGCTTGCGTACAGTGCCTTGCCATGGTGCCCACCGTCCGCGCTCGGCGCGCCGCCCGTCGTACCGGGACGGCCTTGCTGGCCCTGGCCCTGCTGCTGCGCGGGCCGGCAGCCCACGGTCACCTGACGCGCGTCTCCACGAGTGAGTGGAAGCTCGAGGAGGCCGCCGCCACCGCTGAGCTGCAATTTTTCCAAGGAGACTTCGTCGGGCTGATTCCCCCGGGACTCCCCGAGGCCGAGGTCGCCGCCCGGGTTCTCTCGCTGGTCACCGACACCGCATCCGTCCGGACGCGCCTGGGCCCGTGTTCGCTCGGGGCCCACGCGGTCGCCCCGAGCGGGGACGGCTGGACCATCCGGGCGCGCTGGAGCTGCCCCGGCGGCGGCGAGCAGTGGTCGGTGAAACTGGGCGTGCTGGAGCTGTTCCCGGCCGGGCACACGCACCTGGCCCGGGTGACGACGGCGGACGGCGAGGTGGTGGAGCGCATTGCCCGCAGCTCGCTTCCGGCCTTTGACATCGACGTCCACCCATCCGTCTGGGCTGCCGCCTGGCGCTTCCTGCGCCTTGGCGTCGAGCACATTTTCACCGGGTATGACCACCTCGCCTTCCTGCTAGCGTTGTTGCTGCTCGGCGGGAAATTCCTGGACCTGGTGAAGATTGTCACCAGCTTCACCATCGCCCACTCGCTGACGCTGGCGCTCGCGGCACTCGGGATTGTCCATCCGCCCACTCGCTGGGTGGAGGCGCTCATCGCGGCGAGCATCGTGGCGGTCGCTGGGGAAAACCTCTGGGCCCTGCGCGGCGGACAGGGCGGTAGCGCGCGGGTGGCGAGCGCCCTCCGGCACCGCTGGCGCGTCACCTTCGTCTTCGGGCTGGTGCACGGGTTTGGCTTCGCCAGCGCGTTGCAGGAACTGGGGCTCCCGCGGTCCGCCCTGGTGGCGGGGCTGGTGTCCTTCAACCTCGGCGTCGAGTTGGGCCAGCTCACCGTCGTCGCGCTGGCCTTCCCCGTCCTCTCCTGGCTGCGGAGCCTGCGGCACTTCGTCCCGAAGGGGCCGCGCTTCCTCTCCGCGGCCATCGCCGCCTTCGGCCTGGTGCTGCTGGTCCTCCGGCTGGCCTGAAGCACGGCCAGCGCCCAAAGCGGCTCACCGCCCGTCTTCGCGGTCCCGCAGCGGCGAGAGGGCCCGGCCCGGCGCCGCCCCATGGTCCCGTCCGGGCCGCTCACCGCAGGGGGTCCATGCATCCGGCGCTGCGTGGCGACCGTACGAGGGCAGCGCGGTCCAGTTTCCACGCACAGACACCCTTGGGAGGAAGTCCATGACTCTGAAGACAGTCGGGCGGGCGGCCATGGCCGTCGCCCTGTTCGCAGCGCCGCTGGCGCTGGCAGCCGACCACCAGGACGGGCCTGCTGCCACGGCCGACCCGTCGGCAGACATCACCGACGTCTTTGCCTGGATGAGCCCCGATGCATCGAAGGTGAATCTGGTGATGGACGTCTACCCAGCCGCCACCACCGCGTCGCAATTTTCCAACTCGGTGCAGTACGTCTTCCACACCTCCAGCCATCCCACTTTCGGGGCGGCGGTGGCGTCCTCGGTCAACGTTATCTGCACCTTTGACGCCTCCCAGAAAATCAGCTGCTGGGCCGGCAGCGAGTACGTGACGGGCGACGCGAGCTCCACCAGCGGAATCTCCAGCGCCAGCGGCAAGCTCAAGGTGTTCGCCGGGCTGCGCGACGACCCCTTCTATTTCAACCTCGCCGGCTTCAAGAACACCGTTGCCACGGTCACGTCCGCCAAGGGTTCGCTCGGCTTCGACAGCAACGGCTGTCCGCTGCTGGACGGGCCGACGTCGGCCTTGCTGGTGAACCAGCTGAAGACCGCCCCCGACGGCGGCGTGGCGGAGGACCATTTCCTTGGCCTGAACGCTCTCTCCATCGTCGTCCAACTCGACAAGTCCACCCTCACCGCGGGCGGACCGCTGGTGAGCGTGTGGGCAGCCACCCACGTCGCACCGTGAGGAATCCCACCATGAAGAACACTCGCACCACTCTCCTCGGCGTGCTCGTGCTCGCCGCCTGCAGCAGCTCCACCACGCCCACCACGCCCGCTGCACCGACGCTTGGCACGCGAATCGCCGACCGGATGGGACGGGCCGCGGTGAACACCGCCCTTACCAACCCGTTCGACACCGTCACGGGCAGCTCCCCCAATGCCGTGAAGGACGCCTACAACTCCGTCGCCGACCCGACGATGTGGAGCTCGATGTTCAAGGCCAACATCAAGTCGAACCTGGCCATTCTCGACGGCCTGGACGCCACCTGTGGCAACCAGCTCATCGCCGACGCCACCTCGCCCCGCTACGACACGCTGGCCGGTGTCCTGGTCGACGACCAGCTGTACCTCAACACCGCCAGCGGGACCTGCCAGGTGTACCTCGGCGTCGAGGCCAACGCCGTCAACGCCATCCACAACTCCGACTGCGGCGGCCGGACGCCGCTGGAGAACACCATCGACGAGACGTACTCGCTGCTGGCGATTGGCATGGCGAGCGGCGTCACCAACGGCATCATCTCCGACACCGACCACACCGCCAGTCTGTCCGACTTTCCCTTCCTGCAGTCGCCCAACTGAAAACGTGAAGACGGCCGGTGCCAGTTCGCTCGTGCTGTGCCTGCTGGCCGTGGCCGGCTGCCGGAGCTCCGCTCCGGCGCCGGGGGACCTCGGGGACGCGCTCCGGACAACGGAGGGCGCCCTCGCTGCGTCCAACCTCGACGCGTTGATTGCCGGACGTGAGGCACTGGTCAGCCGGGACTCCCGCTTCGCCTCGGAGCGAATGGTGCTGGTCGATTTGCTCCAGACGCGCGGGCAGCTGTTCGGCCGCCTGGCGGACTATGACCGCGCCGAGGAGGTGGCCGAGGCCGCCGTCGCCCGGGCCCCACAGTTGCCCGAGTCCTGGCTGGCCCGGGCAAGCAACCGCCTGGCGCTCCACCGCTTCGACGAGGCGTTGCAGGACCTCGAGGAGGCCAATCGCCGGGGCGCCGAGAAGGACGCGGTCGAGGCCCTGCGGGCCTCAGCGCTTCTGGCCCAAGGGAAGACGGACGAGGCGCTTGCCTTGCGGCGCCACGCCGTCACGCGCTGGGCGAGCACCTCCAACCTGAGTGCCCTCGCCGTCGCCGAGATGGCGGCCGGCGACCTCGCGCAGGCCAGTGCCCAGCTGGACACGGCGGTGCGCGCCTACCATGACGTGGCGCCCTTTCCGCTGGCCTTCATCGACTTCCAACGCGGGCTGATTGCCGAGGAGGCGGGAACCCTCGACCGGGCGAGCGCTCGGTACCAGGCGGTGCTGCGCCGTCTTCCAGCACACGTCCAGGCGGCAGCCCACCTCGCCGCCCTGGAGCTCGCGCGCGGGCATGCGGATGCCGCCGCCCGGGCGCTTTCCCCCTTCGCGTCCTCGGACGAGCCGGAGGTGATGGCGCTTCGCGCCGACTTCCTGGAGCGCCAGGCCCAGCCGCAACAGGCGGAGCTGCTGCGCGGGCGCGTCGAGGCGCGGTACCACTCGCTCGTCGCGCGTCACCCCGAGGCATTCGCCGACCACGCGGCGCGCTTCCTGTTGACGCGGGATGCGCCGCGGGCGCTCGAGCTCGCCCGGCGTAACCTCGCCATGCGGGCGACGCCGGCGGCCTACGACTTGGCGCTAACGGCGGCGCAGGCCGCAGGCGATGCCATGCTGCGCTGTCAGCTTGCGCAGCAGGCGCAACGCCTCCCGCACTCCACCGTTCGCCTGAAGGCGCTGGCGAGCAACGCCCTTTCGGCTTGCCCGCCCACGGCGCTTCCCGTGCTGGCGGGCGTCCCGTCTCGCTGAAGTCCCTGGCGCGGCAGCCTCCCGAGGACAACCGCCCCCGGCGAGACGAGACCGCCCCAGGGCCGCTCTCTATTGCAAGGCGGGTGAGGGTGACGTCGGACACCGGGCAGTCCGGTTTGCCGCTACGACGCGCTGCGCTAACCAGTCGCGATGCTTGCGAGTTCTTCCAGCGCGGGGCTACAAGTCCGCCTCGGTCGAAGTCCCCGCTCACCGGACCTAGGTTCCTCCGCGCGGGTTTGTCTGGTCGTCCCGTTGTCGTCTGCGGTCTTGCGGGGTTTGCCTCTCGCGCAATGCGCCGGCGGCCTCCCCAAGGAGAGCGAACGTGACTTGGACGCAGGTCTACAACCCCCTCGGCAACCTGTATCTCTCGGCAATTGTAGCGGCCATTCCCGTCGTCGTTCTGTTAGGGGCCCTCGCCTTCTTCCACGTCAAGGCGCACGTGGCGGCGCTCCTGGGCCTGGCCGCGGCGCTCGCGGTGGCGCTCTTCGTCTACAGGATGCCGGCTTCGATGGCGTTCTCCGCTGCCTTCAATGGAGCGCTGTTCGGACTGCTGCCCATCGGGTGGATCGTCCTCAACGCCATCTTCATCTACGACATCACGGTCAAGACCGGAGACTTCGAGACGGTCAAGCACACCATCGCCGGGCTCGCCGGAGACCGGCGCATCCAAATTCTTCTCATCGGCTTCTCCTTCGGAGCCTTCATCGAAGGTGCCTCGGGCTTCGGGACCCCGGTGGCCATCTGCGGCGCCATGCTGATTGGCCTCGGATTTCGCCCGCTGGCGGCTGCAGGCTTGGCGCTCATCGGCAACACCGCCCCGGTCGCCTTTGGAGCCCTCGGCACGCCCATCACCACGCTGGCGACAGTGACGGCGCTCCCGGTCGGGCTGCTTAGCGCGATGGTGGGACGCCAGCTGCCGTTCTTCTCGCTGATTGTGCCCTTCTGGCTGGTATGGGCAATGGCCGGCGCCGGAGGGATGGTCGAGGTCTGGCCGGCTTGCCTGGTGGCCGGACTCTTCTTCGCCATTCCGCAGTTCATCGTGAGCAACTACGTAGGGCCCGAACTGGTGGACATCATCGCCGCGGCCGTCAGCATCTTCGCGGTCTACGTCCTGCTCAAGTTCTGGCAGCCCAAGAAGATTTGGCGCTTCGAGGGCGAGGCCGCCGCCCCCACCGATGGCCCCAAGCCGTCCGTGGGCGAAGCCTGGAAAGCCTGGATGCCTTGGCTGATTCTGTCGGTCTCCGTCTTCGTCTGGGGCTACTTCAAGCCGTTAATCAACAAAATCAGCAACCCGGTGTGGGAGAACCCGTGGCTGCACAAGCTGGTCCTCAAGGCTCCTCCGCTGGTTCCCAAGCCCACCGGGGAGGCCGCGACCTGGGCGGTCAGCTGGTTGTCGGCCACCGGAACGGCCCTGTTGGTGGCAGGCATCCTCTCGGGCCTGCTTCTCGGCCTGAAGCCAGGCGACTTGGCGTCCACCTATTTGAAAACGTTGAACCGGGTGAAGTGGTCGCTCCTGACCATCGTCGCGATGCTGGCCCTGGGATTCGTGACTCGTTACTCCGGCTCGGACTCCACCATGGGCCTCGCCTTCGCCAGCACCGGTCACCTGTTCCCCTTCTTTGCCGCGATGCTCGGCTGGCTCGGCGTCGCGCTGACCGGAAGTGACACCTCTTCCAACGTCCTCTTCGGCAACCTGCAGAAGGTGACCGCGCAGCAGCTCGGCCTCAGCCCCATCCTGACTGCAGCGGCCAACAGCTCCGGCGGCGTGATGGGCAAGATGATTGACGCGCAGAGCATCGTTGTCGCCGGCGTGGCGACCGGGCAGCAAGGCGAGGAAGGCACCATCCTGCGCTACGTCTTCTTCCACTCCCTCGCGTTGGCCGTGTTGGTGGGCATCCTCGTGTACCTCCAAGCTTACACCTTCCCGGGCATGATTCCGCCGTACCACCCCTAGGTTCGCCATGTCGCTGCAGGTGCTGACCGCCGCCCCCGAGGGCACCGAGAAGGTGCTCAGCCGCGAAGCGCTCGCCTTCGTCGAGTCGCTGCACCGGCAGTTCAACCCCACGCGCGAGCTGCTCCTCGCTCGCCGCACGGAGCGTCAGAAGCTATTCGACGCCGGGACAACGCCGGACTTCCTCCCCGAGACGAAGGCCATTCGCGGCGGGGACTGGAAGGTGGCGCACGCCCCGGACGACCTGCAGAAGCGCCGCGTCGAAATCACCGGACCGGCTGAACGCAAGATGATGATCAACGCACTCAACTCAGGTGCGTCGGTCTTCATGGCCGACTTCGAGGATTCGCTGTCCCCCTCCTGGCGCAACATCGTTCAGGGTCAGCAGGCCTGCAGCGACGCCATCCGGCGCACGCTCACCTTCACCAGCCCGGAGGGCAAGTCCTACGCCCTCGCGGACAAGACGGCGACGCTTCTCGTCCGGCCCCGTGGCTGGCACCTTCCTGAAAAGCACGTCACCGTCGACGGCAAGCCCATCAGCGCAAGCCTGTTCGACTTCGGGCTGTACTTCTTCCACAACGCCCGTGCCCTGCTCGACCGTCACAGCGGCCCGTACTTTTACCTGCCGAAGATGGAGAGCCATCTCGAGGCGCGCCTGTGGAACGACGTCTTCCGCGCCGCCCAGGACGGGTTGAAGATTCCCCAGGGGACGGTTCGCGCGACGGTGCTCATCGAGACCCTACCGGCCGCTTTTGAAATGGAGGAAATCCTCTATGAGTTGCGAGAGCACGCCAGTGGCCTAAACGCGGGACGCTGGGACTACATGTTCTCCTTCATCAAGAAGTTCCGGAACCGCAAGGACAAGCTGCTCCCCGACCGCGTCCAGGTGGCGATGACGGTCCCGTTCCTGCGTGCCTATACGGAGCTGCTGGTCAAGAGCTGCCACACTCACGGCGCGCATGCGATGGGCGGGATGTCCCCCTTCATCCCCAACCGGAAGAATCCCGAGGTCAACGAGAAGGCGCTGGCCAAGGTCCGAGAGGACAAGCTGCGGGAAGTGAATGACGGCTTCGACGGGACCTGGGTGGCCCACCCGGATCTCGTGCCGGTGGCGATGGAAGTCTTTGACCAGGTGCTGGGCGACCGGCCGCACCAGAAGGAGAAGAGCCGTGCCGAGGTTCGGGTGACGGCGGCTCAACTCGTGGACCCGGCCGTCCCGGGCGGGAAAATCACGGAGGCCGGCTTCCGCCTCAACGTGGAGGTGGCGCTGCAGTACCTCAACCAGTGGCTCCTGGAGAATGGCGCGGCGGCCATCCACAACCTCATGGAGGACGCGGCCACCGCGGAAATCTCCCGCGCCCAACTCTGGCAGTGGATTCGCCACAGCGCCTCGCTGGCCGATGGCCGGCCAGCGACCCGGGCCCTGTACCAGACCATTCGCAGCGAGGAGCTGGAGAAGCTGGGCGGGCCGGGAACGGCGCGTTACGGCGATGCGGCAGCGCTGCTGGACGCGATGGTGCTGTCCGAGGAGTTTCCCGACTTCCTCACCCTCCCGGCCTACGCGCTGCTCGACTAGGCGCGGAGCTCCTTCCGTGTCGGCCCCCTCCGCTGTCTCGCCCGCCATCCCGACGCCCGCACGTCCGGTGAGCGCCTGGGTGCTGGCCCAGCTCGGGTCCATCGTCGGCCCCCAGCACGTGCTGTCCGACCGCGGCGCGCTGCGCACCTACGCGAGCGATGCACTGGCCACCTTCGCCGTCGAGCCGGGCGTGGTGGTGCTGCCGGCCTCGACTGCGGAGGTGGCAGAGGTGGTGAAGGTGGCCCGGTCGGCCGGCCTTCCCGTCGTCCCCCGGGGCTCGGGAACGGGGCTGTCCGGCGGTGCACTTCCCGTCCCGGGCTGCGTCCTGGTCGGCCTGTCACGGATGAAGCGGATTCTCGAAGTGGACCTGGCCAATCGCTGGATGCGGGTCGAGCCGGGCGTCATCAACCTCGACGTGAGCAAGCGCATTGCGCCGGACGGCTACTACTACGCGCCCGACCCCTCGTCTCAGAGCGTCTGCAGCATCGGCGGCAACCTGGCCGAAAACTCGGGCGGGGCGCATTGCTTGAAGTACGGCTTCACCGTCAACCACGTGCTGGCGGCACGGCTGGTGACGTACGACGGGACGGTGGTGGACCTCGGCTCGGCGGTGCCAGACACGCCCGGCTTCGACGTCCTGGGCGTCCTGGTCGGCAGCGAGGGTCTGGTCGGCATCGTCACCGAGGTCACCTTGCGCATCCTGCGCAAGCCCGAGGCCACCCGCACCTTCTTCGCCACCTTCCCCTCCACTACCGAAGCCGGGCACTGCGTTTCGGAGATTATCGGCTCGGGCATCATCCCGGCGGCCATCGAGATGATGGACCGGCTGGCCATCGAGGCGGCCAAGGCGGCCACCGGCCTGGACTGGCCCGACGTCGGCGCGGCGCTGCTCATGGACGTGGACGGGCCACTGGCCGAGGCCGAGCACACCTCCCAGAAGGCGGTCGAGCTGGCGCGTCGGACCGGGGCGCTCGAGGTCCGCGTTCCCAAGGACGAAGACGAGCGGCTCCTTATGTGGAAGGGGCGCAAGAGCGCCTTCGCCGCCGTCGGCCGTATCAGCCCGAACTATCTCGTCCAGGACGGCGTCATTCCCCGCACCGCCATCGCGGAGGTGCTCGCCGAAATCAGCCGCCTGTCACAGAAGGACGGGCTTCGCGTGGCCAACGTCTTTCATGCCGGGGACGGCAACCTTCACCCGCTGGTCCTCTTCGACGCCAAGCGGCCCGGCGAGGAGCAGCGCGCCGAGGCGCTGGCGGGAGAGATTCTCCGCATCTGCCTGCGCCATGGCGGCTCCATCACCGGCGAGCACGGGGTGGGCGCGGACAAGGCGCCCTACATGGGGGAGATGTTCAGCGAGGCCGACCTGGACACCATGGCCCGGGTCCGCTGCGCGTTCGACCCCGAGCAGCGCTTCAATCCGGGAAAAGTCTTCCCGACGCCGAGGCTGTGTGGGGACCGGCCCGGCATCTACTCCCCGCACCCGGCGGAACTGTCCGGCCTGGCGGAGCGCGTCTGATGGCGGTGCTGGCGTTGCCCGCCACTCCGGCCGACGCCATTCTGGGCGTCCCGCCAACGCGTGTCTTCCGCCCGGCGTCCCTGGACGAGGCCGAGGAGGCGGTCCGCGAGATCGCGCGCGACGGGCTCCGCCTGGCCTTCGTCGGGGGAGGGACCGAGCTGGACCTCGGCGCACCCCCGTCAGCGCTGGACGCAGTGCTGTACACGACGGGTCTGGGCCGGGTGCTCGAGTACGCGCCGCTTGACCAGATTGTCACCGTGGAAGCGGGCGTGCCTCTGGCGGCGCTGCAGGCGCGGCTGAGAGGCGAACAGCAGATGCTGGCGCTCGACCCGCCCTGGGCTGAGCGCGCCACCGTGGGCGGCGTGGTGGCCACCAATGCCTTCGGCCCGCGCCGGACCCGCTACGGAGCCGTGCGCGACCTCATCATCGGGGTCACCCTGGTGCGCGCCGACGGGACGCGCGCCAAGGGCGGCGGAAAGGTCGTCAAGAACGTCGCCGGCTTCGACCTCCCCAAGCTGATGGTCGGCTCGCTTGGCAGCCTGGGTCTCATCGGGACGGTGACGTTTCGCCTTCACCCGCTGGCCGAAACCTCGAGCACCGTCCTGTTTCCCCAAGTGACGCCAGTGGCCGCCGGCCGCCTCGTCCTGGAGATGTACGCGGCGCAACTGGAAGCGGGTGCGGTGGCGGCGCTGTGGACCGACCGGGGCGTGGAGGTGGGCTGCCGCTTCGAGGGCTTCGAGGCCGGGGTGCGGCAGCAGCGTGATCGGCTGTCGTCCATCGCCCAGAAGCTGCAGATGCCGGCCGAGGTGCTCGACGGGTCCTCGGCGGACGGCTTCTGGAGACGGCACACCGCGGCGCGCGAGGCGCCGGCCAGCCTGCGTGCGAAGATTGCTAGCCAGCCAGCCGAATCGCCCCAGGCAGCTGCAGAGGCGTGGGCCATCTTGCGCGAAGCGCTGCAGGCGCCGCGGGCCGTCCTCTACCCGACGCTTGGCCTGGGCTTCGTCGCCGGTGACGTGCCGGAGGCGGGCGCGCTGATCCTGGCCATTGCCCGCGCGCGCGCGGCGCTCGCGCTCCACGGAGGGCACCTCATCCTGCACGCCGCTCCCGCCCAGGTGCGGGGACAGACCGATGTGTGGGGACCCGCTCCCGCGGCGACCTTCCTCTTCCGACGGCTGAAGGATGCCCTCGACCCGGAGCACCGCCTGGCGGTCGGGCGGCTGGTGGGAGGGCTCTAAAGGCCATGGCGCGGCGCGAGCTGTTAGATGATTGCGTTCACTGCGGCTTCTGCCTCCCGCATTGCCCCACCTACCAGTCGTGGGCCGAGGAGATGGACAGCCCCCGCGGCCGGATTGACCTCATGAAGGGGCTCCGCGACGGGAAGGTGTCCCTGACGGAAGAGGTGGTGGGCTACTTCGACCGCTGTCTCGGCTGCCTGGCGTGCGTGACGGCCTGCCCCTCGGGCGTGAAGTACGGGACGCTCATCGAACAGACGCGAGCGCGCGTCGAGGCCTCCCACGTCCGGGGCCTGGCCGACCGGGCCTTCCGGGAGCTGGTCTTCTCCCTCTTCCCGCACCCGGCGCGTCTCCGGGCGATGCTCCTGCCCGTCTGGGTCTACATCGTCACCGGGCTGCAGAGACTCCTCCGGGCGAGCGGCCTGCTACGGCTGCTCCCGGCGCGCTTGCAGCAGCTGGAGGCAATGCTTCCCGCCGTGCGCTGGTCGCACCTTCGGGCAAGCCTGCCCACCCTGGTCCCGGCCCAGGGCCCCCAGCGTGCGACGGTGGGGTTGGTGGCCGGCTGCGTGCAGCGGGTCTTCTTTCCTTCTGTGAACGACGCTACCCTCCGCGTCCTGAGCGCCGAGGGATGCGAGGTCCGCGTGCCGGCCGGCCAGGGGTGCTGCGGGGCGCTGTCGTTACACACCGGACGCGCCGCGGAGGGTCTCGGTTTCGCACGCGCCCTCATCGAGCAATTCGAGGGGTCGGGTGTCGACACCATCATCATCAACTCGGCGGGGTGCGGAAGCACGTTGAAGGAGTACGGCCATCTTCTCGCCGGAGACCCGGCCTGGGCAGAACGAGCGCGGGCCTTCAGCACCAAGGTGCGCGATGTGAACGAGTTTCTGGCGGGCCTTGCGCCGCGCGCCGTCCGCCACCCCGTCCACGCCCGGGTGGCGTACCACGACGCGTGCCACCTGGCGCACGCCCAGGGCATTCGCGTGCCGCCGCGTGAGTTGCTTCGTGCCATCCCCGGCGTGCAGCTGGTGGAAATCCCGGATGGCGACACCTGCTGCGGCGGCGCCGGGACGTACAACCTCATGGAGCCCGAGAGTGCGGCCGAAATCGGCCAGCGCAAGGTGGCCAACGTCCTCAGCACCCGGTGCGACCTTCTGGCGAGCGCCAACCCGGGCTGTACCTTGCAAATCCAGAAGCTGCTGCGCGACCGGGGAATGCGGCTTCGCGCCGCCCACCCGGTCGAACTCCTCGACATCTCCCTGCGCGGGGGCGGGCTCGACCCGAGCTAGCGAAGCGGGGGCCCCCGGGGCCGGACCTACTGGATGGTGCAGGGGCCGCCGTCTCCAGGTCCGGTGCACGCCGCGCATCCCCCGTCCAGCGCCGGAGCAAGCACGTTCACCAGGCACGTGGTGAGCTGATTCGTGCCGCTGATTTGGACGCCGCCGTAGACGGCCGAGTAGTTGAGCGTCGAGCTCCCGCCGTCCGACGTGTCGAGCGGCGCCAGGGTGGCGGTCCCGCTGGTGGCGTTGGCGCCAGCCGCACTGCACGCGCTGTCCGTCTGGACGAGGGCTGAAGTGCCGATCAACGCCGGAGGCGTCGGCGACGTGGAGGAGTTCGGGTCAAGGATGTTGTACGTCCCGGCCGTCAACGGGGCGAACTGGCCCTGCGCGTTGAGCTGCCCGAGCAGAATCAGCAAGTAGCTGGTGTTCCCGATTTCAACCGGTTGGATTCCCTTCTGCAACGCGGCACAATTGCCCTTGGCGTTGGAGAGCAAGACGTATCCGGAGGTGGCATCGTCCGGCTGGAACACGAAGAGGCTCTCGGCGACGGTGAACGTCAGCGCTCCCTGGCTGGTGCCGCTCGAGCAGGCGAACAGGCCTGCGCTGGTGATGGCCAACAGTGCAAGCTTTCCCGTCCGCATACCTTGGTCCTTCCGGTCGGTTCTCGACCGCCTGTTGCTAGGTCCCCAACGGGGATTGAAAAGCACGCGCCGTCGGCACCGCGAGGCCGCTAGCGCAAAAGTGGAGCGTCCGTCAGCGTCACGAAACGCGGGTATTGCCGTTCAATGGTAGCCGGGGGGGAGACAAACCCCGGCGTCGATGGTGCCACCGTCGACCGGAACAACGCAGGTGGTTAGGGGGTAGGCGCCCCTGAATCGGTTGTAGCCGAAGATCACGGTGAACGTCGCGTTGGAGCCTGCGCCACCGTCCGTGCTGAACGGTTCGATGGTCAGGTCTCCGCTGTTCGCACCCGTCGCGGAAAGGGTGTCACAGCTCGTGGTCTCGTATTCCGTGGACGCCGCGTAGAGCCCGGCATCCAGCGGGCCGGTCGCCGAAGGAATTTCAATCGCGTACGTGCCGGCGCTCAACGGAAGAAGCGAAAGGTCCGGCGCGAGCGACTCCAGTGCGAACGTCAGGAAGTCACTCGGCACGATTTGGCTAAATGCTGCGCCTTCCTGAAAGGCACGGCAGTTGCCCGCGGTGCTCGAGAGGATGACCGTGCCCACCGTCGGGTCTGCCGCCGAGACCAACAGGAGCCCCTCCGTGACGGTGAAGCCGAGCTGAGCATCGCTGACGGACGGACTGCTGCACGCGACGACTCCCACCGCCAAAAGCGCAAGCGCTCCCACCGCCCCCAGAGTCCGTCGCATTCGTTACACCTCGCCTGTGGAGTGAATCGGATTCAGACGCTTTGTGCTTGCTCGCACGCGTCCACCGTAATGGCTTCGATGAACGCTCGGTCCGCCGGACGCTCCTCCGAAACCGGAGCCGCAGAACCTCGGACCCGTCGGCTGAAGAGACTGAGGCTGGGGTCGAAGATGAAGCGCAGCCACAGCCGGGTCCAGCTCCGGTGCGAGTAGAGCGGCTCGTACAACTCGGGGGCCATCGCCTTGAGCTTCGGGAGGCGCGACCAGGGGACCATCATCAGGTCGTGGTGCTCGTTGTGGTAGCCGACGTTGAAGGCGATAGCGTTGAGCGGCCCGTAGTACGAGAAGGTCTCCTGCGGGCCGGGCGCAGTGAGGTAGTGCTCCTGAATCCAGCGCGCGCCCAAGGGGTGGAGCCCGATGGCAAACACGCTCGAGAGGAAGAGGAACAGCAGGGCTCGCCAGCCGAAGGCCGCGTAGATGGCGGCGCTGAACGCGATGTTGGAGACCAGGTTGGCCACGTACCAGCCGTCCCAAATTTTGATGCGCTTTAGCCGGGGGACGCGCGCCGCCTGCCACGCGAAGAAGGTGAGGAGCCAGAGGGCCTTGCGCAGGGTGCCGTTGCCGATGACCCGGGCCTCGAACGGCGTGGAGAGGTCAGCGTCCAACTCCGGGTCCCCCTGAAAGCGGTGGTGCAGCAGGTGGTACTTCCGGAAGGGAATGGCGGCCGGAAAGATGAGCGGCAGGCCAGCAAAAATCTGCAGGATGGCGTTGTCCCGGGCCCGCGGGAAGACGAGGTTGTGCGTGCTGTCATGAATCAGCACCCACAGCCCATGCACCGCGAAGGCGCCGCCGAGCCAGGCGGCGGCAACCAGGAGCCACACCGGCTGGGCGCGCAGCGCCCAAGCGGCAGCCACCTGGCCGACGACCAGCAACAGCACCCAGAAGGCCGTCCACGGTTCCCGTCCAAACAGGGTGCGGACTTCCGGGTGGTTACGCAGCAGCGTCCGGGTGCGCTCCAGGTGCGGTTCCGGGTAGCTAACTCGGTCGAAGGACAGGGGGGGATGGGCCATCATCGAGGGGTGCCTATACGCGAAAAGTCATCAAAAAACAGGCCCCGGGCCCCCCACGCGCAAGGGGGCCGCATGGCAGCAGAAAGGCCAGGGACTTCCGGCAGCTACAGACCGCAAGGAATTCGCCCTCCCCCGACAAGGGGCGGCAGGGCGCGGCCGCGCACCCCCGGTGCAGTGCGGCTGCTTGCTTGCTCGGGCGCCGTCAGCTCTCCGCCTTCGGGGCCCGGGTCATCAACTCCACCACGGCGCGCTTCGGGTCCTTGCCCTCGTACATGATGGCGTACACCTGAGCGCAGATGGGGAGCTCGACCCCGGTCTTCTCGGAGAGGTCCCGTGCACTCTTCGCCGTCTTGACCCCCTCGGCCACCTGATTCATCTCTCCCAAAATGTCCTTCAACGGGCGGCCCTGTCCCAGCTCGACGCCCACGCGGCGGTTTCTGGAGAGGTCTCCGGTACAGGTGAGCACCAGGTCGCCCATCCCCGACAGCCCGGCCAGGGTGATGGGGTTCGCGCCTTGCCGGACGGCGATGCGCGTAATCTCCGCCAGCCCGCGGGTGATGAGCGCCGCGCGGGCGTTGTGCCCGAAGCCGAGGCCATCCGAGATGCCTGCTGCGATGGCAATGCAGTTCTTGAGCGCCCCGCCCATCTCCACGCCCACCACGTCGGTCGAGGTGTAGGCCCGGAAGCTCTCCGTCTGAAGCGCCTTCTGCACGCGCACGGCCACCTTGTCCCAGCGGCTGGCGATGGTCACCACCGTCGGCATGCGCTGCGCGAGCTCCTTGGCAAAGGAGGGCCCCGAGAGGATGGCCAGGTAGGGGTGGACTTCCTCGGGTAGACAGTCCTCGAGCAGCTGGGTCATCGTCATCAGCGAGCCGTTCTCGATGCCCTTGCTCACGCAGACGATGGGGACGTGCTGTGGAATCCAGGGCAGCGTCCGGTTCATCACCTCGCGCGTCGCCTGGCTGGGGATGGCCAGCACCACCAGCTCGGCCCCGTCCAGCGCCTCGGAGAGCTCGCCCGTCGCACGGACGCGGTCGCTCAGCGGGATGCCCGGAAGGTAGCCCGGGTTCTCGTGGCGCGTGTTGATGGCGGCGACCGCGTCCGCATCTCGGCCCCACACCCGGACTTGGGCGCAGTTGATGGCCAGGGTGTTGGCCAGCGCTGTTCCGAAGGAGCCCGACCCGAGCACCGCCGCGCGCATCCGTGGCCCTCCTCAAAGCCCCCGGGCTGCACGGGGGACCCGCCAAGGTCAGCGTATCCCGGAGACGGTGCACGCGGACAGAGGGCCGTCCACCCCGGTGGCCCTTGCACTGGCGGGACGGGCCGGTGAAAACACCGGTAACCCCGTGCCGTCGCCGACCTATGACTTGCTGAGTTTTCGCCGGACCTTCGCTTTGCTGATGGTCCTGGTGGCGCTGCCGTCCGCAGGCCTGACCGGTCTGGGCGTGGTGGCCATCCTCAATGAGCGCGCGGCGGTGGAGCAGCGCCTCGGCGCGGTGTGGCGCAGCCGCCTGGAACTTCTCGCCGTCCGGCTCCGGCAGGCGCTGGAAGCCTCGTCCGTCACCGCCGGCCCGGATGGCTCCCTCCAGGTGCATGCGCCCTCCGGACGAAACCTGGCCGACGAAGGGTTTCAGCTGCGGGGGGACACCGTCCACGCCAGCAATGGCGAGCTGGCGGCGGCGCTGACCCCGCTGCGCAGCCAGCTCGCATTCCTTCCGAGCCGGCCGTCGTTCCTGTCCGTCACCGGGGCGGAGCACCCCTTCCTCATCGTCGCCGAACGGACCGCCTCTGGGGTCGTCGGCGCCCGCCTCGACGAGGGGGCACTCGATGCGCTCTTGGACGAGGCCGGCCGCGAACTGCTCAGCAAGGACGAGGCAGTGCACTTCGAACTGGTGCCCCTCAAGCGAGAGGGGCCACCCCCCGGCTTGGTGGGCCGCCTCATCTCCGGGGTCGCCACGGCCCGGACGGCGCTCGCGCCCACCCCGGTGGCCAGCCGGCCGCTGTTTCCTCCGTTCCAGGAATTCCAGATTCAGGTGGTTCCCGAATCCGGGGACCCGGTGGCCGCCGCCTCGACGCGAAACCGCCTCGTCTACGGGCTATTGCTCGCCATCTTCTACGTCACCTTCGTGGTGGGCGTGGTCTACACGGCGCGCGCGCTCTACCTGCACGCCCAGCTGTCGCGGCTCAAGACGGACTTCGTGAGCCTGGTGAGCCACGAGCTGAGGACCCCGCTCACGTCCATCCGGATGTTCATCGACACACTGGCACTGGGGCGGGTGAAGGATGAACGGCAGATTCAAGAGGTGCTGGGCCTGCTCAAGCGTGAGACGGAGCGGCTGTCGGCGATGATTGAGGCCGTCCTCGACTGGTCGCGGCTGGAGAGCGGTCGGCAGGGCTTCAAGAAGGAGCGGCTGGACATCCGGCAGGTGGTGGACGCCTCCCTGGAGGCTTTTCGCGCACAGAGGCTGGATGCGACGGTGGCGCTTTCCGCCGAGGTCCCCGAGGGTTTGCCTGCCATCGAGGGCGACCGCGAGGCCCTGGCCGGGGCCTTGTTGAATCTTCTGCACAACGCCTACAAGTACAGCGGTGCGGACAAGCGCATCGCGCTGCGAGCCCACGGAGAGAAGAATGGGGTGGCCATCGAGGTGGAGGACCACGGGGTGGGCATCCCCAAGCGCGACCGCAAGCGCGTCTTCGACCGCTTCTACCGGGTGGACAACCTCCTCACGCGCGACACCGAGGGCTCGGGCCTCGGCCTGTCCATCTCGCGCCGCATCGTCGAAGCACACGGCGGCTCGCTGACGCTGGTGAGCGAGCTCGGCCGCGGCAGCACCTTCACCCTGTACCTCCCCACGGCGCGCGCATGAGCTCGGAAGCCGGACGCATCCTGGTCGTCGAGGACGACCTCTCCATCCTCACCGGCGTCTCGATGAACCTGCGTTACGAGGGCTACGAGGTGCTGCAGGCGCAGGATGGCGCGCAGGGACTCGAGCTCGCCGTGCAGCAGTCGCCGGATTTGGTCATCCTGGACATCATGCTGCCGCGGATGAATGGCTACGAGGTGCTGACGGAGCTCCGCCGGCGCGGCCAGCGCGTCCCGGTCCTCATGCTGTCTGCCAAGGGCATGGAGCGCGACAAGGTGCGGGGGCTCGACCTCGGCGCGGATGACTACCTGGCCAAGCCGTTCGGCGTGGCCGAGCTGCTGGCGCGGGTGAAGGCGCTGCTCCGGCGGCGCTACGGCGAGGAGGGCACCGCCATCCGCTTCGGGGACGTAACGGTGGAACTCGACGTGAAGCGCGTGCTGCGCGGCGGCAAGCCGCTGGAGGTCACCGCGCAGGAGTTCCGCTTGCTCGTGCACCTGCTCTCGCAGCCCGGCCGCATCTTCACCCGCGAAGAGCTGCTCTCGGGCGCCTGGGGGCTCGAGTACGACGGAACGCCGCGCACGGTGGATACCTTCATCCGTCAGCTGCGCGCCAAGCTGGAACCCGACCCCGAGCAACCCCGCTACTTCGTCACCGCGCGTGGACTCGGCTACCGCTTCGAGGCCGACACCACCAAGGCCTGAGGCAGCGTCAGACGGTTTCGACCAGCTTCTTGAGCCAGCGGACGAAGGCGTCGGGCGAAAGAAAGGTGAGGTCGAGGTCGCCGACGCGCAGGCGGTGGGCACTGCCGAGGAGGGCTGGGACATTCGGCTTGAGCGGCACTCCGTCCGCCTGCGTCCCGTTCCGGCTGGCCGCATCGGCGACCGCCCACCGGGCGGATGTCGACTCCTGCTGAAAGTAGGCGTGGAAGCGGCTGATGCTCTTGTGCGGCAGAACCACGTCATTCACCGAGGCCCGGCCGAGGGAGATGCCGGCCTCGAAGGGGTTGGGCCGCGCCTCCGTCTTTCGCAGCAGGAACACCACCGGGTTGTCCGCGGTGGGGACCTGCGAGGGGGGGTGGCTCCAGTCGTCGGCGAAGAGGCCCGCCTCCCAGACGAGCACCGGGGTGGTGACGGCCTGAGCGAGTGCTTCCTCGCCGTCGATGAAGCGGCGGACGTACTCGGTGAGAAGGGCCACGCTGGAGAGCTCCACAGTGGGGTGGAAGCATCGGCCAGGCCTCGAAGCGCTTCAAGTTCCCGCGCCGCCGACGTAGAACCACCTTGTATGTACCGCCGCTACACTATCCACCGGGACGGCGACCTGCTGGTGGAGGAACTCGACCCGGCCGGCAAGCCCGTCGAGCCCGAACCCGTCGCGGCCGAGGACAGGCTGCCCGTCGAGGTCACCGTGCTTGCCGCCGACACGCTTGACGCCAAGGCGCAGCTTTTGGACTTGCTCGAGCTCGCGTTCGAGATGGAGTCCAGCCCCGACGACAAGCTGCGGTGAGGCGCATTCGGTGCAGGGCCGCACAGCGCGGGGCCCGGAGCAGTGCCGTTCGGCGGGGCTAGCCCCGCAGGTGCGCGACCACCAGCATCACCGCGTCACCGGGCTTCCATGCCCGCCCGCTGAAAGCAGCGTCCCGCCCGTGGGCCTGCAGCCCGGCCGCTGCCAGGGCGGCGTCGACTTCCCAGGCGGTGAAGGGCCGAAGCAGAAGGCGCCGGATGCCGGCGGACGCATTGGCCCCGCGGCGCGTCTCCCGGAGGTGCGGGGTGAAGACGGTGCGTTCTGACGCCACCGCGTCATGTGGCCCTTCCTCGTCTTCCTGGGCCAGGTAACGCCGGGGCGGTAGCGCGACGTCAAAGACGAACGGGGCCTCGGCGTCGAGGTGCGCGGCCGCCGTGGCAAACAGGGCTTCGAGGTCCATCCGGCTGGCCATCAGCGCCACGGCATTCTGGGGAGCGAAGACGCCCCCGAAGCGCTGCGGCAACCGCAGCGCGCGCAGGTCGGCGCGCAGGACGTGCCAGCGCCCCTGCGCATCCGGCGGCAGCTCGCTCCGGGCCTCTTCGGCGCGGGCCACCATCCTCAGGCTCGGGTCGACGGCCGTCACCTGGGCCCCTCGCTTGACGAGCGCCCGCACCACCCGGCCATCGGCACTGCCCAGGACGAGAACCTCGCCTGGGGGTGGCGGCAGGTGCTCGGCGTAGCGGTCGACATCCGCGTCCACGTCGCTCACCAGCGACAACACTCGCCTTCGGCCTTCCCCGCGTTTCATTGGTGTCTTCTCGCGTCGGCTCCCTAGCACGCTCTCGCCCGCGCCGTGGAGTCGACGTGGGAGGGACTCGCACCCCGTTCAAGGCATGGCGGCCGGCGCGGGAGCCCGTACAATGTGGAGTCGACCCCCCAATGAGTACCACTGCCCCCAACCCCACCATCCCCGCCCACACCGTGCTCGGGACGCGTTCCGCGCTTGGGGAGCGTCTTGGCTTTCAGGATTTTCACCTGGTTCTGGTGAACACCGAGCAGGCGGGACAGTCCTTTCCGCTGCGGAACGAGACGCTGAAAATCGGCAAGGCCCCCGACAGCGACGTCGTCATCGACTTGCCCACGGTGAGCCGAAACCACCTCATCATCCGTCGCCAGGGGGACCGGTTCCTCGTCCAGGACCTCGCGTCCACCAACGGCACCTTCATCGACGGCGCCCAAGTGCGTGAGGCGTACCTCAAGCCCGGACAGCTTCTGGAACTCGGTGATGTCCAGCTTCGCTTCCAGTCGACGCTGCAGCCGGTGCGCATCGCCCCCATCAATGAAGAGCGCCTGGGCGAGCTGGTCGGCAAGAGCCTGCCGATGCGGCAGATTTTTGCACTGCTCAAACGGATTGCCCCGACCGACTCGACCCTTCTTTTGGTGGGAGAAACCGGCAGCGGCAAGGGCCTGGTGGCCAAGGGCGTTCACCAGCTGAGCCCACGCAAAGCCGGCCCCCTGGTGGTGTTCGACTGCGCGGCGGTCAGCGACAGCCTCATCGAGAGCGAGCTGTTCGGCCATGAGAAGGGTGCCTTCACCGGCGCGGTGGCCCAGCGGGTGGGATGCCTCGAGCGGGCCAACAACGGCACCCTCTTCTTGGACGAAATCGACGACCTGGGAATGGACCTCCAGCCGAAGCTGCTGCGGGCCATCGAGGACCGGGAGTTTCGGCGACTCGGTGCCTCGGGGACCCCGGTGGCCTTCGACGCCCGCATCGTCGCGGCAAGCAAGAAGGACCTCTGGGAAGAAACCCAGGCCGGCCGCTTCCGCGAGGACCTCTACTTCCGACTGTCGGTGTTCACCGTCACGCTTCCGCCCCTGCGCGACCGCAAGGAGGACATCCCCTTGCTGGTGGATTCCTTTGCTGGCGAGTCGCTGTGGGAACGGCTCCCGCAGGGCGTGCGCGACCAGTTCACCGCCCACACCTGGCCAGGCAACGTGCGTGAGCTGCGCAACGCCCTGGAGCGCGCGCGCCACATGGTGGAGATGCCGGAGCTCACTTCCAACTCCCTACTGCGCGAATTCGCCCAGCCGCCGCTCGCGGGCGGCGACTTGCTCCCCGCCGGCTACACCGGACCCTTCAAGGAGTCCAAGGAGGAGCTGGTGCGGGCCTTCGAGCGGGAGTACCTCACCCGGCTCCTCGCGCGCGCCAAGGGCAACGTGGCCAAGGCCGCTCGCGAGGCCGAGCTGGACCGCAAGCACCTGTACTCGCTGCTGCACAAGTACGGCCTGGTTCAGTCTGATTCGGAATGAGGTCGCGGCGCTCGGCACTGCTGCTCGCCGCCATCGTCGCGGTGGCTGCGCTCGGCGCAGGTGAGCTCTACATCCAACGGCGCGGCCCGCCTCCGCGGCTGCGCGACATTGGCCCGCGGCAGGTCAGCAACCAGACGTCCCAGCCGCTGGCGTTGGTGGGCGAGCACTTCTTCCGGGGCATGACGCTGTCCGTGGGGGCGCCCTTCTTCCGGACGCTGCCGGTTACGGTGCTGGACGAGCACCACGCCTTCAGCCGGCTCCCGGCGGACCTGCTGCTTCCCGCCGCCACGGTGGAAGCGGCCGTGCCCCTGCACCTGTCGCGGGCCCTGGGCGCTCCGGCAGTCATGCTTCACCTCGTCAATGACCGGGCCTTTCCGGACCTGACGTCGCTCGTGGCGACGCCCGACGGAACGCGGCTGTGGGCAGCGTCCGTCACCACCGACGAGTTGGTGGGCGTGGACCCGGCCACCGGCTCCGTCAGCATCGTCCCGGCAGGAGACGGGCCCTCGGCGCTGGCGAGCTGGGCCGCATCTGGCCAACAGTGGCTCGCCGTAGCCCACGCCTACAGTCCAGAGCTCTGGGTGTGCGATGGGCGAACCGGCGCGCGAGTCCGGACGCTGCCCGCGCCAGCCAACGCCACCGGCGTCGTGGTGGACGCAGCCCGCGGGCTGGTGCTGGTGAGCGAGCATGCGGGCGACAGCGTCCTCGCCCTGTCGCTTTCCGACGGGACGCTTCTCTGGCGGGCCGCCGTCGCCCCCAACCCCAAGGCGCTCGCGATCGCGGGCGACGTGCTGGTGGTGGGCAGCCAGCAGTCGGGAGACCTCGAGGCGGTGTCGCTCGCCACGGGCGCAGTGGGCCCGGCCATCGCGCCCGGGCCTCTGACGCCCATCCTCGGCGGCCACACCGAGGCCTTCGCCAAGTACACCATGGGAGGCAAGGCCCCGCGCGGACTCGCCTGGTCGCCGGGCCTGCAGCGCCTCTTCGTCACGTCTATCGGACCCAACATCGGCCCCAACCCGGAGCGCATGGAAGTCTCCATGAATGGAGGCGTGGGGGTGGTGGACGTCACCAAGGGGACCTTCGAGAGGCACCTCGGCTTCGGCGCGGGCGTACCGCAGGGCCTGGCGCTCGACGACGCCAGAGGCGTGCTCTACGTCGCCGACATCGGCACCGGGCTGGTGCGCGGTCTCGACGCACGTGCGCTGAGCCGGGACGACGCTTCGGCACGAACGGCCCCCCTCTTCACTCTCCCCGTGCCTCCACCCGACGGCTTCCCCACCATCCGGCCGGCGCAGGACTTCGGCGTCCAGGGCCGGGCAGGACTGGAGATGCACTCCGGCCCGCAGGCGCTCGCGCTGTCGCCCGACGGCACGACGCTGTGGGTGCTCAACCGCTTCACCGGGACGCTCGCCGAGCTGGACGTGCGGGACGCCCGCCAGGGGAAGGCCAGCGTGCGCCGGCAGGTCCCGCTGCTCGACGTGCGAGCGCAGACCGAGCGGCGTCTCGGCCAGCTTCTCTACTTCACCGACATGGGCCGCTCCTCCATGTCCTGCGATGCGTGCCATCTGGAGGGACATGGCGAGGGCGTCCTCTTCGAGAAGACGCGACCGTTGCGCATCTACCGCAGCCCGACGGTGCGGGGGACGCGCGACACGCCGCCCTACTTCACGCCGGCCAGCACCTTCACGCTCGAGCAGACGGTGACTACCGTTGGAAACCGCAACCGGTACTTCAACCCCCGGCTCGACGCGGACGAAGTGCGCCAGCTGTCCCTCTTCACCAGCACCCTGACGCTGCTTCCTAACCCTTTCGTCGGGGTCGACGGGGCCCCACCTGTTCAGCTCGCGCTTCCCGATGGGCGAAGGGGCAACCCGCGCGCGGGAATGCTTCTGTTTGAAGGCAGGGCCGGGTGTGCTGGTTGCCACCCGGCGCCGTATTTCAGCCTCGACCAGGACATCCACACACGCGGCCAGTACCTGGACGTCACCACGCCCCACGTGTTTCCGCTGCGTCCCGAGATGCAGGACAGCACGTACGTGGGAATGCCAGCACCGGCGCTGGTCGGCGCCTGGGACATCTTCCCCATGCTGAGCACGGGAGCGGCGGGACTGCGGGCAAGCGCCGATGGAAAATTGCACGTCAGCAATCGCTTCGTGCTCCGCGAGGTCTTGGAAAACTACAGACACTCACCCGCGCCCAGGGTGGAGCTGACAGCGAGCGAGCGTGACGACCTGCTTGCGTACTTGATGACGTTGTAGACTCGTGCGATGTCGCCGCGGCGTTTGCGCCGCTGCAGACTCCGCGTCTTGTGGGGTGGCGACGAAGAGCGGACCTCCCCTGACGACGATGCGATTCCCTTTCCCGATGTTCATCGCCCTGGTCGCTGCCGCGGTTGGCTGCACCGACGCCGGCGTCTACACGCTGCAGGGTGGAGGCGTGCCCGGACCAGACCGGACGGCGTTCGAAGGGACGGTGTGCGTGCCGCTGGCGCAAGGCAGCGCCTTTCCGGTGAAGGTGGTGTTCGCGATGGAAGGCGGGACCACCACCGTCACCCAGGCCATCAGCTCTTCCACCCTCGCCGCCATCCAGCAGGTGGTGCAGCTGCAGCCCAACACCACCACTTACACCTTCCTCACCTACCACGTGACGGCCCAGGGCTTCGTCGGGGGCTTCTCGGACGCCGTCACCCTGCAGGGCGCGTTGGCGCAGTACAGCACCTTTCAAGAGACCGGACCGGTGAGCATCGGCTCCGCACTCGACCTGGCCGACAGCTACATCTCCGGGGACATGCAGACCGGGTGTCGCGGGACGGTGAACCGAACGCGGTACGTGGTCATCCTGCTCGAGGCTACGGTGGACACGAGCTGCCAGTACCCGTCCATCTACGCCGGCATCGATTCTGTCTGCCTGGCACTCCCCAATGCGTCACAGTGCGCGGCCTGTCAGCTGCAGAAGCAGGCCGGGCAGCTTGCAGCCTTGCAGCAGAAGTACTCGGCCGGCGGCGTGGTGGTGCAGCCGATTTACATCAGCGACACGCCGGCTGGCCCCGGAGACCCGAATGGGGACCTGGCCAACATCATCAACCCGGCCATCTCGGCGACCGGCGGCACCCAGCCCCTGGTGGCGACCAGCGCCACCATCGGGACCGTGCTCTCGCAGGTCAACCTCTCCTCACTCCAGCGCGACCTCGTGCTCAAGCGCTTTTATGCCTTCAACCGCAACGCGATGGCGCGCGCCGGTTCGCAGCTCATCGACTCGGACGGGGACGGCCTCTCGGACGACGAGGAGCGCATCATCGGAACGGACCCGCTCAATCCCGACACCGACGGCGACGGGCTGAGCGACGGCATCGAGGTGAAGATGGGGCTCGACCCACTCACCCCTAACATCATCACCTCGTGCAACCCCAACCTGGACACGGACCAGGACAAGCTGAACGACTGCGAGGAGCGCGTCCTCGGAACCGACGCTTGCATCGCCGACACGGACGGAGATGGGCTGAGTGACTTCATCGAGTTCCTGTCGCAGACCAACCCGCTGGTGGCCGAGGACCTGCAGGACGATGACCGGGACGGCACCACCAACGCGGACGAGGTCACCAAGCACTCGGACGCAGAGAGCGTGGACCAGGCCTACCAGGCCGACCGCGGCTACCAGTACCAGATTGTCAGTGCACCGCCGACGGCGGACGGACGGCCCTGCTACACGATTCGCGTCGACAACGTTTCGCTCGTGCGCACGCAGTCGTTGCCCAACAAGCCGCTGACGCCCATTCCCGCCGGCAACAACGAGATTTACCTGTACCTGCAGTCCGGTCGACCGGATGACGAGCACGGCGTCGGCATCGCTTCCGTCTTCACCCAGGAAGTGAACTTCGCGCCGCCCGCCACGAAGAATCCGAGAGGCGTCATTTCCTTTGGGCCCACTGACTATGTGGTGGGCCAGTGAGTGACCAGAAAGTGTGGAGCTTGCCCCCCACAGGCCCTTGGGTGCCGACCCCACACCTGGCTGCTGACCCTCCAACCATGAGAGTAAACCCACTGAATTCATTGAAGGTAAACATGCCGCAGACGACGGAACGGACCTTGCTTTGCTCCTCGCCGAAAGGAGCAGCAATGACGAACGCACGTATCGCTTGGATGATTCTTGGCGCGTCGCTGTTCTGGGCGGTACCTGCACTGGCCCAGAGCGCGAACAATCCGGAGTGTCTTGGAACGCAGTGTGGTGCCCCCGCAGAACAGGGCGGCGGCTGCGGCTGCAGCTGCGGCTGCTCGGTGTGGGTGAGCTACACCGACGACGGCAAGACGCTCTCCTACACCGATGACGCCGACGGCGATGCCATCGCGGACGGGTACGACACCTGCCCCTTCGTTGCCAACCCGGACCAGAAGG
>JADGRA010000022.1 GCA_017881265.1 Myxococcaceae bacterium
GCCCCGGCGCGGGCACGCAGCATCCACTTCCAGGTGGAGCGCGTGCTGCTCCTCTTCGACGCGGTGGACTCTGGCACCGCGCCGGCGGGCCAACTCGCCTCGGAACTCTCCGCCCTCGAGGGGCTGGTGGAGGCCCGCGCCCGGCCGCAGGCCGAGGACTGCCGGGGCCTCCGCTGACAGAGGGCTGCCGCCACCGGACGCCCGCTGCCGGTTGGCGTCCGGCCCAGGGACGCAGCGGTGCGGCCGCGCGTTCGCGCCGCGTCGGCGCTGCGGCACGGTCCGCCTCAGCACCGAACCGCTGAACGCCTGATCCCCGAGGGGGCCGCCTCGCTTGACGGCTCGTTTCCAAATAAGTTATTCAATGGAGTACATTCAGTTGTCTCTATTGAAACGGCGGTACTGAATGGAGTTGTTGGGCCCAGCGGAGATCGCACGCATCGAGCGAGATCACGCCCGTGGCCTGTCGGCCGGAACGATTCTCGAAATCTTCCGCCCGCGCGGCGTCCGTCTCTCGGAGGCCACCTTCCGCAAGTACGTGCAGGCCGGGTTGCTACCGCGGAGCCGCCGCGTGGGCCGCAAGGGCAAGCACCGCGGCAGCCACGGCGTCTACCCGGTGGAGTCGGTCCGGCGCATCAACGCCATCAAGAAGATGATGGCCGCTGGCCTCACCCTCGAGGACATCAAGCGCTCGTTCGTCTTCTTCAAGAACGGCATCGACCAGGTGCAGCGCGGCCTTGGTGAGACCCTGACTGGCCTCCAGGCCGAGCTCGAGTCCCGGCCCTTCGGCGCGGCGCACAAGCGGGAGCTGCAGTCGGAGCTGGAGCTGTTGCGCCGGCGCTCCGAGGCCCTGGTGCGCGACCTGTCGCGCCTCGGCAGCGAGCTGACTGCACAGCGCACGCGCACGGAGGAGCTGAGCTGAACCGGCCGCCCAAGGGGTGGGCGGCCGCCAACGTTCGAAAGACTGGAGGAGGGAATCATGAGTGAAGTGAATGCAGAGCCGGCGCCCGAGGAAATACCTTCCGCAGACGAGGTCGCCCCCGAGCGCCGACGGTCCAGGACCATGTCCCGCAAGGAGATGGCCCGTGACCTCCGTCGCCGACGGCTCGGCGGCGAGATGGAGCCGGAGGAGGCCGAGCTCCTCAAGAGCATCGAAAGCATGCGTCCCCGGAAGCGGGCCGAGTGCATCAACGGACCGAGGCCGTGCCTGTTCGTCTCCTGCAAGCACAACCTCTACCTGGATGTGAATCCGGAGACGGGGTCCATCAAGCTCAACTTCCCGGACAAGGAAATCTGGGAGCTCGAGCACACCTGCGCGCTCGACGTCGCCGAGAAGGGCGGCATCACGCTCGAGGAGGTGGGAGCCATCATGAATCTCACCCGCGAGCGTATCCGCCAGGTGGAGACGCGCGGGCTGGCCAAGCTGCGCGAGGCCACCGAGGAGTAGAGGCTGGCGCCGGCCCCGGGGCACCGCACCGGGGTGGGGGTGACCCCCTTGGCGCTTCAGTCTCGTTGACACTCGCCAGCGCGCAATGGTTTAGACCTCACCAGTCCCCTCCCATCGCAGGACCTGCCCTTGCTGGCCCTCCTCAGCGTCTCCGACAAGCGCGGACTCGTCCCGTTCGCGGCTGGGCTCCTCGAGCTCGGCTTCCAGCTCCTCAGCACCGGCGGCACCCTCAAGGCCCTCAAGGACGCCGGCCTCAAGGCCACCAAGGTGTCCGAGTACACCGGGAGCCCCGAAATCCTCGGCGGGCGGGTGAAAACCCTGCACCCGAGGATTCACGGCGGCCTCCTCGGGCGCCCGGACCTGCCGGCGGACCAGGCGGAGATGCAGGCCAACGCCATCTCCCCCATCTCGGTGCTGGCCGTGAATCTCTACCCCTTCCGCCAGACGGTGGCCTCCGGCGCGGCGGAGGACGAGGTCATCGAAAACATCGACATCGGCGGCCCGGCCATGGTGCGCGCCGCGGCCAAGAATGGCGCCCGGGTGAGCGTGGTGGTGGACCCCGACGACTACCCGGGCGTGCTGGCCGAGCTGCGCTCGGGCGGCACCACCCCGACGACGCGCGCGCGCCTGGTGCGCAAGGCCTTCGCGCACACCGCCGCCTACGACGCTTCCATCGCCGCCTACTTGCAAGCCGCCGCCGCGGAGACGTTTCCCGCCGAGCTGACCACCTCCTTCCAGAAGGCGCAGGACCTCCGCTACGGGGAAAACCCCCACCAGCGGGCCGCCTTCTACCGGGCCTACCAGCCCCCCCAGGCGCCCTCGCTCGGCTTCGCCGAGGTGCTGCAGGGCAAGGAGCTCTCCTACAACAACCTGCTCGACCTCGACGCCGCGCTGGCGCTGGCCCTCGAATTTCCAGAGCGGCCCGCGGCCATCATCATCAAGCACAACACCCCCTGCGGTGTGGCGCTCGCGGACGTGCTGGAGACGGCCTACCGCGGGGCCCGCGCCATCGATGAGGTGTCAGCCTTCGGCGGCATCGTCGCCCTCAACCGGGAAGTGGACGTTGCCGTGGCCCGCGCCCTGGCCGAAACCTTTCTCGAGGCCGTCATCGCACCCAGCTACGGCGCCGAGGCACGGGAGATTCTCGCCACGAAGAAGAACCTCCGCCTCCTCGACGCGCACGGGGCCTGGCCCGAGGGCGCCCGCGCCGTGCCGTCCATGGAGTTGCGGAGCGTCTCGGGGGGCCTGCTGGTGCAGGACCGGGATGCGGTCGAGCCGGAGCTCGGCTTCAAAGTCGTCACCCGGCGCGCCCCCACCGCTGCCGAGGAAGCCGGGCTGCGCTTTGCCTGGCGCGTGTGCAAGCACGTCAAGAGCAACGCCATCGTTTTCTCCACCGCGGACCGCCTGCTGGCCGCCGGCGGGGGGCAGACCAGCCGCGTCGAGTCGGCGAAGATTGCCGCCGCCCGCGGGGGCCCAAGCCTGCGCGGCAGCGCCGTGGCCTCGGATGCCTTCTTCCCCTTCCGCGACGGGCTGGACGAGGTGGCCCGGGCTGGCGCGACGGCCGTCATCCAGCCGGGCGGCTCGATGCGGGATGCCGAAGTCATCGCCGCCGCCGATGAACATGGGCTGGCGATGGTCTTCACCGGGGTGCGGCACTTCCGGCACTGATGCGCCTGGCCTGCGAGAATTGCGCAGCGGTCTACCTCATTGACGACGGGGCGATGACGCCGCGCGGGGTCCGGGCGCAGTGTCCGCGATGCAAAAACATCCAGTACGTACCGCCCCCGCCGGACCCCCGGGCCAACCCCGCCACGCGCGCGCAGGAGATGGCCAACCCCATCTCCGTCAGCCGTCCGCCGGTGCCCGGCCGGGAGGTGGAGCCGGAGCCAGAGCCGCCCGCGCGCAGTCAGGTGGCCCGGGTGACGCTCACCCAGCGCATGGTGGCGCGGCCTCCCGCTCCGCCCCCGGAGGCACTCCAGACCGAGGGTCCAGAGGCCCGCGCCGAGCTCTTCGGCGAGCTCGCCTGGGAAGACGGCGACCCCGCCGCGGCGGCCGTGTCGCCGGCGCCCGCCGCCGCGCCGCCCCCTAAGGCCTGGCATGCCTCGTCCCTTGCCACGGCTGCACCCGCTGCCGCGGCCACTGCCGCGGGCGCCAGCGCACCACCGCCGGGACTCCCCTTCACCGCCGTGGACCTCTTCGGCCCGGAGGAGACGCCTTCTGCCGTGGAGGAAGAGGAGGCGCTGCCCGAGGTGACGTGTGCCAGCTGCGGTGGAGGCGTGCCCCACCTGGAGGACGTCGCCAGCGGGGTGTGCGCGCCCTGCCGCGCCGCCGCGGCGGCGCACCTAGCGCCTCCAAGCGTCGCCGCGCCCCCACCCCTGGCCGACGCGGCGCCGCTGTCGCGCCGGGCGACGTCCCCCCCGCGGCGCACGCCGTCGGTGCCCCTGCCCGGCGCCCCCGTGCGCCGCTGGACGGGGCTGGCGGCGGTGGCGGGCCTGTTGGTGTTTGCCCTTCTGTCGCTGGCCTGGCTGTACCGCCGCAGCGCGGCCCCGCTGCGGCTGCCGTTGCCTGCCCGTCCGGTGCGCGCCGTCGACCCAGGTGCAGCGCTGCCCACCGGGCTCGCCGAGCGGCTCGCCAAATGGCGCGCCGCGGATTCGGCGCCCAGCCCAGCCGTCAAGGAGACGCTGGTGGAAGCGGACCGGGAGCTTGCCCTCGACCAGCCGGTCGCCTACGCCGGCGCGGAGCACCGTCTGGAGCGGGCGCTGGTGGGCGCGCCCCGGGACGGAGAGTTGCTCGGCGCCTGGCTGACGGCGGTGGCCCTCGGCCGGGGGGCGGCCCTGGACGCGGCCGAGTCCACCGCCCTGCTGCAGCTGGCAGAGAGCGCGGTGGTGACGAGTGGCCGTTCGCCGGCCGTCCTCCTCGGGCTGGCCGAGCTGCTGCTGCTTCACCCCGGGGCGGCCGAGGAGGCGCGGGTGCGGGCGCTGGCCCAGGAGGCCCTAGCCGCCAACCGGGTGCAGGCCCACCTGGTGCTCGCCCGCACCTACGTCCGCACCTCGGCGGACTTGGCACTGGCCGAATTGCAGAAGGCCGAGAGTGTCGACCCGAGCCAGCGGCGCATCCCCCTGCTGCGCGCCGAGGCCTTCGCGGCCAATGGCCAGCCCCGCGAGGCGCTGGCGGCGCTTCAGGCCCGACTGGCCTTGGAGCCGGACCACGCGGCCAGCCTCTTCGGCACCGGCCGCCTGCTGGTGGAGGTGGGCGAGCCGGACCAGGCGCGCCGCCTCTTCGAACGGCTGCAGGCGGACCCCCGCACCGAGGACGGCCCGGCGCTGCTGGCCCTGGCGGCCCTTGATTCGCTGCAGGGCCGTCCCCGCGACGCCGTGCAGCTATTGCGCGGCGCCCTCAAGCGAGACCGGCTCACCCCCGCGGCGCGCGTGCGCACCAACACGCTGCTGGCCGCCGCAGCCCGGGCCGCCGGGGACCCAGAGACGGCCCTTGCCGCGGCCCGGGCGGCCCTCGCGCTTCAGCCCGCCGACGCCGGCGCGCACCTGCAGCTGCTGCTGCTAGCGCTGGACAAGGGGGACGGCGCTGGGGCGGCCGAGCACCTGCCGCTGGTGCTGGGGAAGCTCAACGACGCGGGACTCGAGGGGGTGGTGGAGGGACGCGTGAGGATGGCCCAGGGGCAGCCCGCCGCGGCGGCCGAGGCCTTTGCGCGCGCCGCGCAGGTCGACCCGCGCCGCACCGACGCCCTCCTCTGGGGAGCGTCGGCCCAGGCGGCCGCCGCCAGCCGCGGGGATGCGCTCGGCCTTCTGGCTGCAGCGGAGCAGGCCGACCCCACCCGGGCCGGCCCCTGGAGTCCACTCTCGGAGCTCTCCTTGCGGCCCGACGAGTCGCTGCGCTCGGCCGAGCCCCCGCTGGTGAAGCTGACGCAAGGGGCGGCGGACCCAGCGCCGCAGGTGGGCCTCGCCGTGTTGCGCTTCCATCGGAAGGACCTGCCCGGTGCCGAGGCGGCGCTCAAGGCGGCCCTCGCCCTGGACGCCGCCTTCCCCCAGGCGCTTGCCTGGCATGCGCTGGTGCTGCTGGAACGCGGCGACGCGAAGGGGGCGGTGGCCGTGGCCCAGCTGGCGCAGCAGAACGGACGGGCCCAGCCGCTGGTGCAGTACGCGGCCGGGGCGGCCGCCCTGGCGGCGGGGGACCTCGACGGGGCGCGCCGGTGGCTGCGGGAGGTGACGCAGAAGGCGCCCACCCTGCTCGCCGCCCAGGTGAAGCTGGCCGAGGCGGAGGCCAGGGCCGGCGCGGTGGCCGCGGCGCGGGAGCGGTTGCGCAAGGTGGTGCAGATAGACCCGAGCTACGCATCCGCCAAGCGGGCGCTGTACCTTCTGCCCAAGGAGAGCTGATGCGCGTGCTGGTCGTCGGCAGCGGTGGGCGCGAGCATGCACTTGCCTGGAAACTCTCGCAGAGCCCGGCCCTGCAGCACCTCGTCTGCGCGCCGGGCAACCCGGGCATGGCCGCGCTCGCCGAGTGCCGCCCGCTGGCGGCGGAGGACCCCCTGGCGGTGACGGCGCTGGCGCGGCAGCAACGCGTGGACTTGGTGGTGGTGGGCCCGGAGCTTCCGCTGAGCCGCGGCGTCGCCGATGCCCTCCGGCGCGCCGGCATTCCCGTCTTCGGCCCGGCGGCGGCGGCGGCGCGCCTGGAGGCGAGCAAGGCCTTTGCCAAGGACGTCATGGCGGCGGCCGGGGTGCCCACCGCCGGCCACCGTACCTTCGACGACGCCCGGGCCGCCGAGGCCTACGCGCGCACGCGCGGGGCACTGGTGGTGAAGGCCGACGGGCTCGCCGCTGGCAAGGGGGTGGTGGTGGCCGCCTCGTCCGAGGAGGCGGTGCAGGCCATCCAGGAGTTATCCCGCCTCGGCGCCTCCGGTGCTTCCCTGGTGCTGGAGGAGGTGCTGGAGGGCGAGGAGGTGTCCGTCATCGCCCTGGCCGACGGGGAGCGCTACGTGCTGCTGCCGCCGGCCCAGGACCACAAGCGGCTGTTGGACGCGGACCAGGGCCCCAACACCGGGGGCATGGGCGCCGTCTGCCCGGTGCCCCAGCTGGACACCGCCGGCCTGCAGGCAGTGGGCGCCACCGTCATCGCCCCGGTGCTGCGGGAAATGGCGCGCCGGGGGCACCCCTTCCAGGGGGCGCTGTACGCCGGGCTGATGCTCACCCGGCAGGGCCCGCGCGTGCTGGAATTCAACGCCCGCTTCGGGGACCCCGAAGCGCAGGTCCTGGTGCTGCAGCTGGCCGAGGACCTGCTGCCGCTTTTGTCCGCCTGCGCCACCGGGACGCTGCGCCAGCGGCCCCTGGCCGTCGCCCCGGGCGCCTCGGTAGGCGTGGTGCTGGCGAGTGCCGGCTACCCCGGGCCCCTGCGCACCGGCGTCCCCATCTCCGGCACCGAGGGCCCGTGGGAGTCGGCGCGCGTCTTCCACGCCGGCACGGCCCGGGACGCTGCCGGACGCCTGGTGACTGCGGGCGGCCGGGTGCTCACCGTCTGCGCCCAGGGCCCGTCGCTGGCCGAGGCGCGCGCCTCCGCCTACCGGGCGGTGTCGCGCATCCACTTCGAGGGGATGCAGCTGCGCCACGACATTGGCGCGCGCGCGCTGCGCGCCGGAGCGCCGGCATGACGGCCTCCGCCGTCCGGAGGAGGGAGGTCGGCGTGGCCACGGGGAGGCTGCCGCTCCTGGTGAAGGCGGTGCTGCGCGAGCTGGCCGGCCCGCTGGTGGTGTGGATTGCCTTCCTCTTCCTGCTCCTCTTCGTCATGCAGTTTCTCCGCGGCACGGACGTGCTTCTGGGCAGCGCCGTCACCTTCGGCGACTACAGCAAGCTGGCCGCCAACCTCGCCCCCCACTTCCTGGTGATGGCCATCCCGGTGGGCCTGCTGCTGGCCATTCTGTTGGGGCTCGGCCGGATGGCCGAGGACCGAGAACTGCTGGCCCTGGGTGCGCTGGGCAGCGCCCCCTGGCAGGTGGCGCGTGTCCCCATCGCCCTGGCGGCGGCGCTCGGCGCCTTCATCCTCCTGCTGTCCTCCACCGTCGAGCCGTGGGGACTCAAGCAGGTGAAGCAGATTGTCAGCCAGGTCATCAAGCGCAACGTCCTGGGGGACGTGAAGCCGGGCGTCTTCTATGAGGACCTCACCGCCCTCACGCTCTACGCCCGCGGGGTGGACGCCCAGCGGGGGGTGTGGACGCAGGTGCTGGTGCACGACGAGCGCGACCCACGGGCCCCCATCCTGGTGCTGGCCCGGGAAGGCCTGGTGAGCGCGGAGGGCGCCAGCTCGGCCCTCACCGTCGCGCTCCACGAGGGCGAGGTGCACCGGGCCGAGCGCACCGGGGGCGACTACGCGCTGCTCAACTTCGACCATGGCGAGCTGGCCGTGGGGGTGGAGGACACGCTGCTGCGGAAGAACAAGCTGAGCTCTCCCATCGAGGAACTTACCCCGGCGGAGCTGCTCGGTGCCGCGCAGCAAAGCAAGGCCGCGGGCAAGAGTCCCGCTCCCTTCCTCACCGCCTTCCACGTGCGGCTGGCGCAGGGGCTGACGCCGGTGGCCTTCGCGCTGCTCGCCGTCCCGCTGGCGATGCGGCTGCGCCGTGCGCGCGGGCTTGCCTACATGCTGTCCTTGGGCTTCTACGTCTTCTTCTACGTGGTGGAGCGCAGCTTCGAGAACTGGGGCAGCACCGGGCGGCTGCCGGCGCTGGTGGCAGGGCAGGGGCCCAACCTCCTCTTCGGCCTGGCCGGGCTGGCCGCCATGTGGTGGCTCGACGACCGCGGGGTGACGGCGTGAGGGGCCTCCTCTTCCGGCACCTGTGCCGGATGTACCTGCGCCTCACCGCCACCATCTTCGGCGGCGTCCTCACCGTCTTCCTGGTGGCGGACTTCGTGGACCGCGCCAAGTCCTACACCGGCCCCAACTGGGTACGGGACGTGCTGGTGCTGTACGGCTACAAGGCGGTGGTGGCCGGCCACCAGCTGGCCCCGGCCGCGCTGCTGCTGGGGGCCGGCGCGCTGGTGGCGGTGCTGCGCAGCAAGGGCGAGCTCACCGCCATCCAGGCCCTCGGCTTCTCGCGCTGGACGCTGTACGGGCCGGTGGTGCTGGTGAGCCTGGCGGTGGCCGTTGGCCTGGTCGTGCTGGACGAGACGGTGGTGGGCCGGGCCGGCCGACGGGTGGACGAGATTACCACCTTGCGTTTCCACCGCTGGGGGGACTGGCGCAGCTTCTACGGGCGCAAGCAGTGGTTTCGCCGGGGAGACCGCATTCTGCACCTGCAGGACGGCAGCGCCGACGAGGGGTTTCGCGGCGTCACCGTGCTCACCCTGGACCCGGCCTTTGCGCTGCGCGAGCGGCTGGAGGCAGACACCATGCAGTACGTCTCCGGGACGCGCTGGCGCCTCACCGGCGTCAGCATCCGCAGCTTTGAAGGCCAGGCGGCCAGCCGGATTCGCTCGGCGCCGGACGGCGTCTTCGACTTGGGGGTGGCCCGCTCGGATTTGAGCATCCGCCCGGGCCGGCCCGAGCAGATGTCCTCCGCCGTCCTGCAGGAACAAATCCGCGCCCGCCGCACGGTGGGACTTCCCGACCGCCTCTTCTCCCTCGCCCTGCACAACCGGGTGGCCGTGCCGTTGATGGCGGTGCCGGCCGCCCTCCTCGCCCTGGCGCTTGCGCTGCGCACCGGGCGACAGGGCATTACCGGCGTCCTCATGCAGGGCCTGCTCGTGACGCTGGCGCTGTGGGGGCTGATGGTGGTGGCGCGCGGGCTGGTGGTGGGCGGGCGCCTGGCCCCGGCAGTGGCCGCCTGGGCACCGGTGGTGGTGCTCTCTCTCACCGCGGCCGCCATGGCCCGCTGGCCGAACGCCCGGCCGCGACTGCGTCGGCTCCTCGTCGCCTCGTCCTGAGTCCTCAGCCAGAGTGCGCCCCGTGACCTCGCCGCCCTCGCCCGCACTGAGGAACAGCCTGCCGGTGCTGCTGACCGCGCTGCTGGCGGTGTGGGCGCTCGGGACGGCGGCCTCGGAGGGGCTGATGCAGGGGGCCGCCGACGCCACCATCCTCTTTGCCCTGGGGCTGGTACTGGCCCGGCGCGCGTCGCTCGCCAGCGAGTTGAAGGCGCCGGTGTTGGCCGGCGCGGCCTTGGCCCTCTACCAGGCGCTCTCCCCCCTCCTCGCCCACCTGGCCGGCGCCCCGGAATGGCCGCCTCCCGGACGGTGGCTGCAATGTCTCGACACCGCCGCGGCGCCCGCGCTGGCGCTGGCCGCCGGGGTGGGCGTGCGCTGGGCGGCGGTGGAGTTGGCGCTGGTGGCCGGCTGGACGGCTTCGGTGGCGCTGGGACTGGTGCAGCACCTCGTCCGCTGGGACGTCCCGTTGCCCCCGCTGTTGCGCCTGCCAGTGGGCCGGGTGCATGAAGTCTTCGCCCCCGAGGGGCAGCCGCGCTTCGCTGCCGGCGGGTTTTTCTTCCACCGGCTGCGCTTCGCCCACGGCGCGGTGGCCCTCCTCGGTCCGGCGCTGGGCGCCGCGCTGCGCGCCGCCAGTGCGCGCCGGCGCTGGCTTGGCGCCTGGTTGGCCCTCCTCTGCGCGCTGGCCGTCTACCTTTCCTTTGCCCGGGCGGCGCTGGGGGCGGCGGTGCTGGTGGGTGTGGCGGCCGGGGTGGGGCTGTCGCGCAGCTGGGCCCGGCGCGCGGGCCTGGGGGGGGTGCTGCTGCTGTGCTGCGCGGTGGCGCTTGCACCGGGCTGGCGGCTGCGCCTCGGCGGCGCCGCGGAAAACCTCCTGGACGGCGAGCGGGCGGTGGCGCGCGCGGCGGGCTGGGACCTCGTCCGCCGGCACCCGGTGCTGGGCGTCGGCTTCGGCAACTACCACGCCGCGGCGCTGGCGCGTTCAGCGGAGACACAACTGCCGGCGCAGCTGGCGCGCGACGCGCACGCCCTGTGGCTGACGGTGTGGGCGGAGACGGGTCTCCTCGGCCTTCTGCTATGGCTCACCTGGCAGCTTTTGCTGGCGCGGGCCCTGTGGCGGCGTGCCGTCGCAGGCGCCTGGCCGGCGGCCGGGGCACTCCTCTCCTGGGGGGCCTTTCACGCCCTGGCCCTGGTGCACCACCTGCCCTTCCACTCGGGCGTGCACCTCACCTTCGCGCTGGTGTGGGGCGTGGGGCTGGTGCACCCCGGGGACGTGCCTCAGCCAAGCGCACGCCGGTAGACGTCCGCCGTGGCCCGGGCGCACGCCTCCCAGGAATAGGCCCTGGCCCGGGCCAGCCCGCGTTCCACCAGCGTCTGGCGCAAGCCAGCCTCGGCCTGCAGCCGCCCCACCGCCTCCAGCCAGGCGGCCTCCGCGCCCGGCGCGACGAGGAGTCCGGCCTCGCCCACCACTTCCGGCAGGGCCCCGGCGCGCGCGGCCACCACCGGACAACCGGTGGCCATGGCCTCCAGCGCCGGCAGCCCGAAACCCTCGTGCAGCGAGGGGAGAAGCAGCGCCTCGGCCCCGCCGTACAGGGCCGGCAGGTGGCGCTCCTCCACATCGGCCAGGCCGAGGACGCCCGGCGGCAGGCCCAGGGTCCGCACGGACGGCCCGGCCAGCACCACCAGCGGTGCGGGCAGCCGGGGGGCCAGCTGGGCCAGCCAGCCCAGCTGCTTGTGCGGCTTGGGGTTGCCCACCGCCAAAAGGTACCGCCCGGGCAGCCCCAGCGCGGCGCGGGCCCGGGCCAGGGCCTCGGGGCTGGGTGGGCGGAAGTCCGCGTCCACGCCCGGGGGCACCACCTGGAAGGTGCTCTCGGCAAAGCCGAGGCACCGGGCCAACTCCGTCCGGGCGAAGGCCGAGACGGTGAGGCGGGCGCGGGCGTGGCGCAGCCGCGGGCGCACTACCGCCCGGTAGTAAAGGGCGGTGGCCCGGCCATAGTCGCTTCTGCGGACGAGGTGGGTGGCGTCGTGCAGCGTGGCCACCAGCCGGCCTGGCCAGAGAAGAGGGACGGAGAAGGACGTGGCGTGGAAGCAGTCCGCCCGGGCCGAGAACAGGGACGCGGCCAGCGCCGGCTGTTCGAAGGGGGAGAGGAAGCGCGCGGGGCACGGGCGCACGGGGAACTGCGGGGCCAGCCGTCCCAAGTCGGGCAGCCCACCCGGCGGACCGAGGCCCTGCACGTCCACCTCCGGCAGCAGTGCGGGGATGCGCGCCGCCAGCGCCAGGGCGTAGCGGGCAATGCCGTGCAGGTGGCCTTCCACCATGCGCAAGTCCAGAAGCAGCCGGGGCCGGCCCCCGGTGCGGGTGGAGGGTGCCGGTGCCTCCGGCGGCGCACGTCTCACGTGCGCTTGTCCCGCATGCCCTGGGCCAGCCCGAAGGCCAGCACGGCCGCCATGGACACCTCGGCGTGGAAGAGCGGGTCATGGAGGAGGCTGAGAAGCGCGAGGAAGACGACGCTGGCCCGGGCCCCGGCGCCCAAGGGAAGGCCCGGCTGCACCGCGCGCCAGCACCAGGCCAGCAGCACGAGGAAGAGGAGGGCGGCCGGCAGTCCCGCCTCGGCGGCGAGGGTGAGGTACTGGTTGTGGGCTTTGCCGGCGTGGCGCACCACTTCCTGGGGCGTGTCCGCCGAGGCGAAGAGGGCGGGGTGGTAGCGGCCCAGGCCGACGCCGGCCAGCGGGTGCTGGGCCACGGCGCGCAGCGCGGACTGCAGTAGCCAGCGTCTGTCGCCGCTTCCCTCATCGGTGACGGCCGAGGCAAAGCGCAGCCTGAGGCTGGGGACGCCCGCCACCAGGCCCACGCCGAGGACGGCCAGCGCCAGCAGGGCCGGCCACCGCCGCCGCGCGGAGAGGCGGAAGGCCAGCACCACGGCCAGGGCCACCACCAGCGCGACGGAGGCGGCCCGGGCATGGGGCAACCACAGGACACACACGGCCCCGGCTGTGGCCACCGCCAGCGCCGCCCGACTGCGGAACAAGAGCCCCACGTCCAGAAAGCCCAGCACCAAGAATCCGCCGACGTGCGCGAACTTGAGGCGGTGGAGCAGCAGGCCCCCGGCCATGTACCGGGACGGCTCGCCCGGCAGTGGTTCGTACATGCGCTGGAAGGGAAGGTGCGTCCAGCGCAGGCGGTCGAAGCTGGTGACGTCTGGCCACAGGCCCCAGTGCTGGCACAGCGCCGCGGCGCAGGAGAGGAGGAATGCTGTTCCCATGGCCACCGCCAGGCGCCGGCGCGCCGGGGGGCCCAGCCACCCCAGCGCGGCCGCGGCCACCGGGAGGAAGCACCAGTCCAGAATGCGCGCGGCCCCTCCGGGCGTGGGCCACTGGCCGGCCAGCAGCGGGACGAGGAGGCACCAGGCGACGAAGGCCCACAGCGGCCAGGTCTCCCGGGCCCTCGCCTTCCAGCCGGGCGTGGGCCGCAGCACCGCCAACAGGCACAGCACCATGCCGAGGGCGCCCAGCGCCTCGGAGAGTTGCACCCCCACGCCCCAGAGGAGGAGGCCCGCCTCGGCCAGGGAGGCGCGCCAGGCCGAGGGAGAGCCTTCCGCCGTCTCTTCCACATGCGGTGGCGCCGCGAGCAAGGGGTCTGGACGGTACACCACTTGGCCGGCCGTCCGGGGGCAGCCGGGCCCGCGGCCCGGCGGCGCCACCCCAGGGCGCAGGGGAAGTCCCGGAGGGCGCAAGGCGCGTGTTACACCTTGGGCCCCTTGGGCATGCGCGTCGCGCTGGTGCACGACTGGCTGGTGGGCCGTCGCGGCGGGGAGGCCGTGCTCGAGGCGCTAGTGCGCCTGTTTCCGGGGGCCGAAGTCTTCACCCTGCTGCACCAGCCGGGCAGCGTCGGGCCCACCGTCGAATCGCGTCCCATCCACGTCTCCCCGCTGCAGCACGTGCCGGGCGTCTTCCGCCACTACCGCAGCCTGTTGCCCCTCATGCCCTGGGCGGTGGGGCGCTTGGACGTCCGCGGCTTCGACTTCGTCCTGTCCACCAGCCACTGCGTGGCCAAGGGCGTGCCTGTCCCGAAGGGAACGCCGCACCTGGCTTACGTCTTCGCCCCCATGCGCTACATGTGGGACCTCTTCGAGGAGTACTTCGGGCCGGGCCGCGCCTCCTGGCCGGTGCGCCTGGGCGCGCGGGCGCTGCGCACGCGGCTTCAGGCGTGGGACCGGGCCACCGCCGCGGCGCCGGACGTCATGCTGGCGGACAGCCAGCACGTGGCCCGGCGCATCGCCCGCGCCTGGGGGCGCAGCGTCGAGGTGGTGTACCCGCCGGTGGACGTGGAGCGCTTCGCCACGGGCCCCGTCGGCCAGGGCGCCGGTGGGTACTTCCTCTGGGTGGGGGCGCTTGCGCCCTACAAGCGGCTGGACGTCGCGCTGGAGGCCTTCCGCCGGCTGGGGGCGCCCCTGTGGGTGGCTGGGGACGGGCAGCAGGCGGAGTTGCTGCGCCGCGGGCGGCCAGCGTCGGTGCGGTGGCTCGGGCCGGTGTCAGACGCGGAGCTGCCGGCGCTGTACCAGGGGGCCCGGGCGTTGGTGTTTCCCGGGGAGGAGGACTTCGGAATTGTGCCGCTGGAGGCCATGGCCTCCGGCCGGCCGGTGCTGGCGCTCGGCCGCGGGGGCGCCCTGGAAACCGTCACCCGCGAGACGGGCCTCTTCTTCGAGGAGGCCACCCCGGAAGCACTGGTGGGGGCCGTGCAGGCGTTCGAGGGTTTTGAGAAGGGCTTCCGGCCCGAGGCGGCCCGGGCGCGGGCGCTTCTCTTCGGGCCCGAGCAATTCGCCGCCGGCATCCGCCGCGCGGCGGAGCCGCTCCTCGGCCGGCCTCCGTGGTAACACCCGGGCGCCCTTCCGCCCCGTATGTTTGGCCGCCTCCAGCGCTTCTACAACTCCATCAAGGTGGCCACCGACGTGGTGGTGCTGTCCGTGGCCTTTGGCCTGGCTTACCTGACGTGGTTCACCTGGACGCACCACCGGCCCGAGCCCAGCATCGAGGACTCGCTGGTGACGCTGGGGCTGGCGCTGGTGCTTTTGCCCTTGGCCTACCGGCAGGCCCACCTGTACGCCACCAACCGGGCGCGGACGGACCTGGAGGAAGTCTTCGAGGTCCTCAAGGCCTCCCTCACCGCGACGCTGCTGCTGGTGGCCATCACCTACTTCTTCCGGGAACGGTACTCGCGCGCCACGCTGGCGCTGTTTCTCGCCTACGCGCTGGTCCTGGTGTCGGCCACCCGTCTGACGTTCCGTGGCGTCCTCGCCGCCATCCGGCGGCGGGGCTACAACCTCAAGTCCATCCTCCTGGTGGGCACGGGGAGTCTCGGCGAGCGGGTGGTGGACACCATCGAGGGACACCGCGAGCTCGGCTTCCGCGTGGTGGGGGCGCTGTCGCGCGAGGCCTGCCCGCCCGGGGCCACCGTCCGGGACGTCCCGGTGGTGGGCACCACCGCGGACCTGGAAACTGTCCTGGCGCAGCGTCCGGTGGACCAGGTCATCCTCGCCCTGCCGAGCGAGGACACGCCGCTCTTGAAGCAGCTGATGGAGCGGCTGGCGCTGCAGACGGTGGACGTGAAGGTGGTGCCGGACCTCTTCCAGTACGTGACGCTGTACGGGGGGTTGGAGGAGTTCGGCGGGCTGCCGCTGATTGGCCTTCAGGGGGGACCGCTGGAAGGGTGGGCCCTGGTGGCCAAGCGCCTCTTCGACATCGTGCTGGCCTTCCTGGCGCTGTGTGTCCTGTCCCCCGTGCTGCTGGTGGTGGCCCTGGCCGTCCGGCTCTCCAGCCGCGGCCCCGTCTTCTTCCGGCAGGAGCGCATGGGGATGGACGGCCGGACGTTTCAAATTCTGAAGTTCCGCACCATGCGGGAGAACGCCGAGGCGCACGGCGCCACCATGGCGCGGGCCGGGGACCCGCGACGCACGCCGGTGGGGGCCTTCCTGCGCGCCTCGTCCCTGGACGAGTTGCCGCAGCTTTTCAATGTCCTGTGGGGCGAGATGAGCCTGGTGGGCCCGCGTCCCGAGCGGCCCGTCTTCATCGAGGAATTCAAGCGGCGCATTCCCAAGTACCACCTGCGCCATAAGGTGAAGTCCGGCATCACCGGCTGGGCGCAAATCCACGGGCTGCGCGGGCAGACGTCCATCGAGAAGCGGATTGAGTTTGACCTCTATTACATTGAGAACTGGTCGCTCCTCCTCGACGTTAAAATCCTCGTCCGCACCGTCCTCGGCGGCTTTCTCTCCCGCCACGCCTACTAGGACGGCCCGCCCAGACGCGCGAGAGGCCCGGGAAGGTCGCGCAACCGTCGCTTGACGTCCACAGCGAGACTGCATAAATACGCGTTCTTGACGCATAACTATGAAGTCGGCGTGGTGGGGGCCTCCGGTTACTCGGGCGTCGAGGTGTGCCGCCTGCTGGCCCAGCACCCGGACGTCTCCCTGCGGTTTGTGGCCTCCGAGCGCTGGGAGGGGGACACCGTCCGCTCGCGCACCGGCATCGGCGGCACCGTCGGCGCCCTGCACTACCAGGCGGTGGAGCGTGCCCTCGAGCGCGCGGAGGAGTGCCAAGTGGTGCTGCTGGCCACCCCCACCGAGGTGTCCCTGCGCCTCGTCCCGGAATTGCTGGAGGGGGGCGTCCGGGTGGTGGACCTCTCCGGCGCCTACCGGCTGAAGCAGGCGGAGGCCTACTCGACGGCCTACGGCTTCACCCATCCCTCGCCGGCGCTGCTGGCCGAGGCCGTCTACGGGCTGCCGGAACTTGGGCGGGACGGCCTGGCCCACGCCCGGCTGGTGGCCAACCCGGGCTGCTTCGCCACCGCGGCGGCCCTGGCGGTGGCGCCGCTACTCTCCGCGGGGCTGCTGGCGGAGGAAGCCGTCGTGGTGGATGCCGCCTCTGGCGTCACTGGCGCCGGACGTCAGGCGGCAGAGCCCTACAGCTTCTCGGAGGTGGACGAGGACATGCGGGCCTACCGCGTGCTGCGCCACCAGCATCTGCCGGAGATTGCGCAATCCCTCCAGCGCGCCGCGGGGCGGCCGGCGGCCTTTACCTTCACCCCGCACCTGCTGCCGCTTCGGCGCGGCATTCTCTGTACAACGTCCGCCCGCCTTCGCCCGGGGGTCGCGCCGGAACGGCTGCCGGAGGCGCTGCGGGCCGCCTACGGGGAGGAGCCGCTGGTGGAGGTGGTGGCCACCCCGGAGGAGGTGACGCTGCGCTCGGTGGTGGGGACGCCCCGGGCACGCGTGGGGGTGGCCTGCGCGCTGGGCGGCTTCGACCCGGGGCGCGTCGTCGTCCTCTCCGCGCTCGACAACCTCCTCAAGGGGGCAGCGAGCCAGGCGGTGCAGAATCTCAACGCCCTTTTGGGCCTTCCCGAGACGCGCGGCCTCCTGGTCGAACGGGGGGCCTTCTCATGAATGGCCCGCTGGGCTTTCGCTACGCCGGTTTGCACGTGGGCATTAAACCCGGCCGCAAGGACCTGGCCCTGGTGGTGAGCGACGTGCCGGCCTCGGCCGCCGGCTGCTTCACTGTCAACACGGCCAAGGCGGCGCCGGTGCGGGACGCCGAGGCGCGCCTTCCGGCCCAAGGCGCCCGCGCCCTCCTCATGAATAGCGGCAACGCCAACGCCCTCACCGGCCGGGCCGGGGAGCAGGACGTCCAGCGCCTGCGCGACGGCCTGGCCGAGGCGCTGCACGTCTCTGCCGACGCTGTCCTCACCGCCAGCACCGGCGTCATCGGCGTGCGGCTGCCGGTGGACAAGATTGTCACTGGCCTTCCCCGGCTGGTGGCCTCGCTGGGCCCGGGCTGGGACTCGGCCGCCGAGGCCATCCTCACCACCGACACCCACTCCAAGGTGGCCGCGCGCTCACTGCTGTTGCGCGGGCGCGAGGTGCGCCTGCTCGGCCTGGCCAAGGGTTCGGGGATGATTGCCCCCCAGATGGCCACGATGATTAGCGCCATCTGCACCGACGCCAGCGTGCCGGCGCCTGTCCTCGCCAAGGCCCTGCGTCTGGCCGTCGACCGAAGCTTCCACTGCCTCGTCGTCGACGGGGACATGAGTACCAACGACTGCGTCTTCGCCCTGGCCAACGGCCTGGCCAGTAACCCCCCCCTGGCCGCCGAGGGGGAGGACTTCGACGCCTTTGCCGAAGCCCTGGCCCAGCTGTGCATGGAACTGGCCCGGGCCATCGCCGCGGACGGGGAGGGCGCCACGCGGTTGCTCACCGTGGAGGTGACGGGCGCACCGGACGTGGCGGTGGCCCGGGATGCGGCCAAAAGCATCGCCGCCTCGCCCCTGGTGAAGTCCGCCATCTTCGGCGCGGACCCCAACTGGGGTCGCATTCTCGCCACCGTCGGTGCACGCGGCGGCTCCCAGCACTGGGCGGTCGACCCGGTGCGGGCCGACGTCCACATCCAGGAAACCCTGGTCTACGGGCGGGGCGCGCCGGTGCCGCACGACGCGGAAGCCTTGCGCGTCCGCATGCGGGAGCCGCAGGTGCTGGTGCAGGTGCACCTTGCGGAAGGGGCGGCCAGCGCGACGGCCTGGGGCTGTGACCTCAGCTACGACTACGTGAAGATTAATGCCGACTACACCTCCCTCATTGTCCCCGGCTCCGATGGCTCCGTCGCCAAGGACGACCGGCTAACGCGCTACAGCCCGGGCTTCAAGCGCGCCCTGCTGGTGGAGGCCCTCAAGTACATCTCCCGCTTCGCCGGGAGCCGCTGCGTCCTGTCGCTCGGCGGCGGGGCCATGGTGAAGCAGACGCTGAAGCGCAGCTTCTGTGAGGACGTCAACCTGCTGCGCTCGGTCGGCCTGCGGCCGCTGGTGGTGCACGGCGGCGGCCATGAGATTGCCGCCACCCTCAAGCAGTTGGGCGCCGGCGAGGCGGGGGAAGTCGACGGTGTCCGGGTGACGGACGAGACCGACCTCAAGCTGGTGGAGATGGTCCTCACCGGCCGCGTCAACTCGGAACTGGTCACCCTGCTGAACACCGACGGTGGCTGCGCGGTGGGGGTGTCGGGCAAGGACGGGCCCCTCTTGCGGGCGCAGAAGCTGGTCACCGAAGGTGGCGACCTCGGCCGGGTGGGCGAGGTGACGGAAGTCAACCGCGACTTCCTGGAGATGCTGCTGACCGGTGGCTACACCCCGGTCATCGCCCCGGTGGGCCTTGGCGAGGGCGGGATGGGCTTTCACATGTTTGCCGACGCTGTGGCGGCCGAGGTGGCGGTGGCGGTGGGGGCGCGAAAGCTGATTATTCTTTTGGACGCGCCGGGGCTGATGGCGGACGGCGAGCTGCAGAACCGGCTCACCACGGCGGACCTGGAACACCAGCTGGCCGACGGCGCGGTGGTGGGGCACCTGAAGGTGACGGTGCAGGCCATCCTCCGGGCCCTGCGCGGCGGAGTGGAGCGCGTGCACGTGATTGATGCGCGCGTACCGCACTCCGGCATCGCCGAGCTCTTCACCGACCAGGGCGTGGGCACGCTGGTGACGCTGCAATGAACGTGGCGCGCGAGGAGGAACATGGCACGCGCGCTCGCCGCGCCGCCATCCGCCAGCTGCTGTCGGAACGCCGGGTGGCCACCCAGGGCGCGTTGCGCGCCCTCCTCGTGCGGGCCGGCTACCACGTCACCCAAGGGACGCTCAGCCGGGACCTCGCCGCGCTGGGCGCCCGGCGGGCACCCTTGCCGGGAGGCGGCATGGCGTACGAATTGCCCGCGCCCAGCAGCACGCCCTGGGCGGCCGAGACGGTGGGCAGCCTGGTGACGCGGGTCCGCGACAACGGCTCCCTGGTGGTGGTGAATGCCCGGCCCGGGGCGGCCTCCGCGGTGGCCCTGGCCCTCGACCAGGCGCGGCTTCCCGAGGTGCTGGGCAGCATCGCCGGCGACGACACCGTCTTCGTCGCGCCGTCGCAGGGCACTGGCGCCGCGCGGCTGCGGCAGCGACTGGACGAGTTCTTCTTCAAGAAGGAGAAGCGGGAATGACGAAGGACAAGGTGGTGCTTGCCTACTCCGGGGGGCTGGACACCTCGGTGCTGGTGAGAATCCTCAGCCTCGACTACGGCTATGACGTCATCGCCGTCCACGTCGACGTCGGCGAGGCGCGCGATGCCAAGGAAGTGGTGGCGCGGGCCAAGGCCGCCGGAGCCGTGGCGGTGGAGCTGGTGGAGGCGCAGGAGGAGTTCGCGCGCGACTTCTGCTTCCCGGCCCTGCAAGCCAATGCCCTTTACCAGGGCGTCTACCCCCTCAACTCGGCCCTCAGCCGTCCCCTCATCGCCAAGCACCTGGTGGCCGCGGCGCGCCAGCACGGCGCGGTGGCCGTTGCCCACGGCTCGACCGGGAAGGGCAATGACCAGGTGCGCTTCGACTTGGGCACCAAGGGCCTGGCGCCGGAGCTGAAAATCATCGCCCCCCAGCGCGAGCGCAACATCAGCCGGGATGCGGCGATGGAGTATGCCGCCACGCACGGCATCCCGGTGCCGGCGAGCAAGAAGTCCCCCTTCAGCATCGACGAGAACCTGTGGGGCCGCAGCATCGAAGGCGGCGTCCTGGAGGACCCCGCCGCGGAGCCGCCGGAGGAGGCGTTCGCCTGGACGCGGGGGCCCACCACGGCGTCGCCGCAGCCGACGCTGCTCCGCATTGGCTTCGAGGCGGGTCTGCCCGTCAGCGTGGACGGCAAGCGCCTCAGCCCGGCCGCCCTCATCCGCCGGGTGGGGGAGGTGGCCGGGCAGAACGGGGTGGGCCGGATTGACCTCATGGAAAACCGCATGGTCGGCATCAAGAGTCGCGAGGTGTACGAGGCCCCGGCGGCGGTGGCCCTCATCGCTGCGCACCAGGACCTGGAGCGCTTCACCACCATCGCCCTGTCCCACAGCGTGAAGCGCGAGCTGGATGACCACTTCGCCAACATGGTGTACCAGGGCTTCTGGTTCTCGCCCCTGCGCGAGGCCATTCAGGCCTTCAACGACGTCCACAACAAGAGCGTCACCGGCGAGGTGACGCTGAAGCTGCACCACGCCTCGCTGCGGGTGGTGGGCCGCACTTCCCCGTACGGCGTCTACAACCAGGCCCTGTCCACCTACGGCAAGGAAGACAGCTTCGACCACCGGGCCGCCGAGGGCTTCATCCAGCTGATGGGGCTGCAGCTGCAGGAATTCGCGCGGCTGCACGGAGAGCCCAAGCCGTGATTGCCAAGACGGCCGCCGGAGGGGGCCCCTCGCTCGACGCGGAGGTGCTCGCCTTCAGCAGTAGCCTGGAGAAGGACCGGGTGCTGCTGCGCGAGGACCTCCTCGGAAGCCTCGCCCACCTCACCATGCTGGGGCGCCAGCGCATCATCCCGCTGGAGGCGGCCCGCGCCATCCACCGCGCGCTGGTGGAGCTGTGGCACGCCGCCGAGGCCGGGACGTGGCGTCCGGCCGAGGGGGAGGAGGACGTCCACATGGCGGTGGAGGCCGAACTGACGCGGCGGCTGGGCACCGAGGCCGGCCACCTGCACACCGGCCGGTCGCGCAACGACCAGGTGGCCCTGGACTTGCGCCTGCACGTGCGCGAACAGCTGGTGGAAGCCCTGGAGACTGTCTCGGGCCTGGTGGAGGCACTGGTGGCGCGGGCCGAAGCGGATGCGGACGTGCTGCTTCCTGGCTACACCCACCGCCAGCGGGCCCAGCCCATCTCCGCCGGCTACTGGTGGTGTGCCGCGGCGGCCATGTTTGCCCGGGACCTGGACGCCCTCGCCTTCGCCCACAGGCAGGTGGATGCGTCCCCCTTGGGCGTCGGCGCCCTGGCCGGAACGTCGCTGCCCACCGACCGGGACATTCCCCGCACCCTGCTGGGCTTCTCGCGCCTCACCCTGAACGGGCTGGACACGGTGGGGGACCGGGACTTCGCGCTGGACTTCACCTACGCCGTGGCGCGCTGCCTGCTGCACGCCGGGCGGCTGGCCACCGACATCATCGACTTCTCGTCGTCCGAATTCCGCTTCCTGCAGCTGGGGGACGCCATCGCCTGCGGCAGTAGCCTCATGCCCCAGAAGCGAAACCCGGACGTCTTCGAGTTGGTGCGGGCCAAGGGCGCGGCCGGGGTGGGCAACCTCCTCTCGCTACTCACCCTCGTGAAGGGGCTTCCGCTTGGCTACAACCGGGACTTGCAGGAGGACCGTGGGCCGCTTTTGAGCGCCGGCCCCTTGCTGCTTGGCGTGGTGCGGGCGCTGCGCGTCGCGCTTCCGCACGTCAGCTTCGACGCGGCCGTCACCCTCCGCGCGCTGGAGTCGGACTACACCCAAGCCACCGACATCGCCGAGGCCCTGGTGCGCTCGGGCGTCCCCTTCCGCACCGCCTACCAGCTGGTGGGCACGCTGGTGAAGCAGGCCCAGGGCCTGGGCATTCCGCTCGGCGTGGTGCCGGCCGACGTGGCGGCCGCCGTGGACGCGCGGCTGGTGCCGGCACTCGAGCAGACGCGGGATGTGCGCACCTCCGTGCCCAGCCGGGAAAGCGTCGGGGGCACCGGGCCCCGCGCGGTGGCACAGCAGGTGGCCACCCTGCGGGCCCGCGCAGTGGAGGGCCGCGCGCTGGCCCACTCGACTCCCCGGCTTGCGCACCTCTTCCAGGTGCTTCAGGAGGTCACGTGGTGATTGCACGCCATTACCTGCGGCTGGGCGACCGGAGCCCGCCCGAGTACCGGGCCCTCTTCAGCCGCGCGGCCGAACTCAAACGCCGCCGGAGGGCGCGACTGTTGGACACTTCCCTGGCCGGCCGGACGCTGGTCGTCCTCATGGAGAAGGCCTCCACCAGGACGCGCCTCTCCTTCGCCGCCGCCATCGGCCAGCTGGGCGGCCACTTCGTGGAGCTGTCGGCGGCCAGCAGCCAGCTTGCCCGCGGCGAGCCGCTGGCCGACACCGCCCGCATTGTCTCCGGCTACGCCGACGCGGTGGTGTTTCGCACCTCCACCGACGGGCGGCTGCGCGAGTACGCCGCTGCCTCCTCCATCCCTGTCATCAACGGCCTCACGGAGTTGGGACACCCGGTGCAGGTGCTGACGGACCTCTTCACCGTGGAGGAGGCCCTCGGTTCAGTGGCGGGGCGGACCATCACCTTCACCGGCGACTGTGCCGGCAACATGGCGCTCTCCTTCCTGGAGGCTGCGCCGCTTTTTGACTTCCGGCTGCGCCTGGCTGCCCCCCCTGGCTTCCTGCCGCCGGCCGCGGTCGTGAAGGCAGCCGGGGCGCATGTCACGCTGGTGGAGGACCCGCGCGAGGCGGTGCGGGGCGCGGACGTGGTGGCCACCGACGTGTGGAGCAGCATGGGCCAGGAGGACGAGGCGGAGGAACGCCGGGAGGCCCTGCGCGGGTACACCGTGGACGACGGGCTTCTGACCGGCGCTGCCGCCAGCGCCATCGTGCTGCACTGTCTGCCGGCCCACCGGGACGAGGAGATTACCGACGCGGTGATGATGGGGCCGCAGTCCCGCATCTGGGAAGAGGCGGAGAACCGCATGCACGTCCAGAAGGCCCTGCTCGAGCAGCTCATCCTCTGCTGAAGAAACACGGCCCGAATCGGCCGGGCGCTTGAATTTCCGCACGCCCCCCCCGTGTCGACTAGCGTCAACTCCAGGGCGCGGAGCGCTTGGGGGGTGCAAGACATGCTTGGCCACCACACGTCGGCGCGCGCGTTTCTTGGGGGCAAGACGTCAACTGCTTTCGCCTTGGCGGCTTGGGCCGTGCTCGCACCCACCGGTTGCTCCAGTGCACACGTCTACCAGGCGGATGCCCCTGGCCCACACGGGGAACACCTCCTCCAGGTCTCGTGCTCCGACGTTTCGGCGTGCACCAGCCTTGCGCGCAGGGCATGCAAGGGCGGCTTCAACGTCATCTCTAGCAACGGAAGCGCCGGACTGGGCGACTCCCTCACCCAGCTCATCGAGTGCAAGCCCTACGTGTCCAATACGGCCATCATGGGCCCCCATGGCGAGACCCTCATCGAAATCGACTGCTCGAGCTCGGTGCAGACGTGCTTCGATTTTGCTCGCAAGAGGTGCAATGGCGACTACGACATCCTCATGACGTCGCCGTTTCTCATCCAATGCCTGCAGCAGTCACCGCCTCCGGAGTTTCCTCCGGCGGGCCCTCGGCCTGACGCCGGGTAGACGTTCCGCTCCAAACGCCCCCGCGCCCCCTGGCAGGCTGCCGGGGGCGGGGGTTGATGGAGGCGAGGCTGCGGAAGGCGCGTCAGCTGCAGCCGCTGGTGGCGCCGCAGTTGTTGCACTTATAGCAAGCGCCGCTTCTGTACATGATGGCGCCGCAGGTGTGGCAGGGCGGGGCGTCCTGCTGGTTGAGGAAGGCCTGTCGCGGTCCCCCGGTGGTGACTTCCACCGTCGTCGCCGGCAGTGTCCGCGCCGCCGGGGCGGGAGCGGCCGCGGGCTCCGGCGCCGAGGAGGCCTCGGGGAGCTCCGGCTGCGTCGAGCCGAACTTCAGCGCCAGCCACCGGAAGATGTAGTCGGTGATGGACTTGGCGATGGGGATGTCCGGGTTGCCGGTGAAGCCCGAAGGCTCGAAGCGGGTGTGGCTGAACTTGTCCACCAGGACCTGAAGCGGCACGCCGTACTGCAGCGCGAGCGAGACGCTGGTGGCGAAGCTGTCCATCAGCCCCGACACCACCGAACCTTCCTTGGCCATGACGACGAAGAGTTCACCGGGCGTGCCGTCCTCATACATGCCCACGGTGAGGTACCCCTCGTGCCCGCCGATGGAGAACTTGTGGGTGAGGGCGTGTCGCTCGTCCGGCAGCCGGCGCCGGAGCGGCCGTGGCTCCACCGTCTGCAGCGGCGCCGCCTCCTCCTTGGTGGAGCGCGAGGTGTTGAGGGGCTGGCTGCGCTTGCAGCCGTCGCGGTAGACGGCCACCGCCTTCAGGCCGAGCTTCCACGCCTCGAGGTAGGCCTGCTCGATGTCCTCGACGGTGGCGGCGTTGGGCAGGTTGACCGTCTTGGAAATGGCACCCGAGAGGAAGGGCTGGGTGGCGCCCATCATCTTGAGGTGGCCCATCCAGTGGATGCTGCGCTCGCCCTTGGAGGGCTTGAAGGCGCAGTCGAAGACGGGCAGGTCCTTGGCCTTGAGCAGGGGCGCCCCTTCGATGGTCTCGTGCGTGTCGAGGTAGGAGACGATGGCCTGGGCCTCGGTGGGGGAGTAGCCGAGCTTGGCCAGCGCCAGCGGGACCGTGTTGTTGACAATCTTCAGCATGCCGCCGCCGACCAGCTTCTTGTACTTGATGAGGGCGATGTCCGGCTCGATGCCGGTGGTGTCGCAATCCATCATGAAGCCGATGGTGCCGGTGGGGGCGAGCACGGTGACCTGGCTGTTGCGGTAGCCGGCCTCGCTGCCCAGGGCGAGGGCGTCGTCCCACGACTGGCGCTGGGCGGCGAAGAGGTCCGCCGTCACGCCGTCCGGGTTCAGCTGGTGGGCGGCCTTGCGGTGCTTGCTGATGACGCGGAGCATCGCCTCGGAATTCTTCGCGTAGCCCGCGAAGGGGCCCATGCGCTCTGCCATCTGGGCGCTCATCCGGTAGGCCTCCCCGCACATGAGGGAGGTGATGGCGGCGGCGTAGTCGCGCCCCTCCTCCGAGTCGTACGGCAGGCCGGAGGCCATCAACAGCGCGCCGAGGTTGGCGTAGCCGAGGCCGAGCGGCCGGTAGGCATGGCTGTTTTCGGAAATCTTCTCGCTTGGGTACTTGCTGTACCCGACGATGATTTCCATCGCCAGGAGCACGGTGTCGACCGCGTGGCGGAAGGACTCGACGTCGAAACTGCCGTCGAGCGGGCTCCGGAAGTGCATCAGGTTGAGCGAGGCGAGGTTGCAGGCCGAGTCGTCGAGGAACATGTACTCGGAGCAGGGGTTGCTCGCGTTGATGCGCGCCGTCGCCGAGCAGGTGTGCCAGTCGTTGACGGCCGTGTCGAATTGCAGCCCCGGGTCCCCACACAGGTGCGCCGACTCCGCAATCTCGCGGAAGAGGTCACGTGCCCGGTACGTCTCCATGGCGTGCCCATCGCGGACCGCGTGCGTCGTCCAGGGCCGGTCCTCCGCCACCGCCTTCATGAAGTCGTCGGTGACGCGGACGGAGTTGTTGGAGTTCTGGAAGAA
>JADGRA010000023.1 GCA_017881265.1 Myxococcaceae bacterium
CTCGACGACGTCCGGGTCTGCTTCCTTGATGAGCTTGCGCATTCTGCTGAGGGTTTCCCCGCGCCAGTCCCCGAGTTCGGCGATTCTTTTCGAGATGAGCTCCGATGCCGACTGGCCTTGGCTCGCGGCCGACTTTTTCATGTTCTCATCCTAGAAGTTTCAGATTTGTTTCATTTGCAAGACAGTGGAGGATAGCTTCAGAGCAATGTTACGGCGGGCGTACATGCGCGGGAATAGCCAATCGTAATGATTTCACCTCGAACCGCGACATCTCAGAGTGGGCAGGTTTTTTTGGCAATCCCCTCCTCGCCAGCGCCGCCATGGACCGCCTCCTCCACCACGGCCACGTCCTGGTCGTCGAGCGCGACTCGGACCGAGACCCGCCGGCAACCAAGAGGAGGCGCACCGCGGTGGCAGCGACGGCCTCGTTCTTGTCGTTCGGGAATAGCTTTCCTGTGTCTGCTGAACCCGAGCGGCTTCGCCTCAACGAACGACGGGTTGGACGTGGCGACGTCTCCTTGCCAGTCGACCCTCACTCGCGAACCGTTCCATCGCAACGGCCCGAATCGCTCTGCACACGGCTTCCACGGGGAGCTGGCGACCGCCTTGGGACCTCGGGTCACCCATTCTGGAAGCCCTTGGGGGGTTTCGGAGTACCGCCGACAACAGAAGTACACGCGCCCCCGTCGCCCGAGCGCGCGCACGAAGGTGATCGACGAAGATTTCGTTGCGCACGAATCGCTCCGACGGCCCGATCAGATGTCCCTCACCGACGATGACGAGCCTCACGTTCGCGAAGATCTCTGGAGCAGCCCGGAGCCTTCTTGAGTGCCAAGGTTCGGAAGGGCGCGAGATAGAAGATGCGCGCCGCGGGGTCCGCAAGAGTACGCGCGCTTGTTCAATAGGAATCGGCATGTCTCACTTCAGCTTCTCGTAGCAGGAGGCGACAAGAGCATCTGGGAAATCGACGCTGAACGAGGTCATGCGGGTAGCCGGGGGTCGACGTGTCGATCCGATCTGCAGCCTGCGCATCGCTCAAGAGCAGCCCGACATAGTCGAACCGAAGCTCGGCGCAAGCGAATAGAAGGCACTAGAGGACGTGCATCCCCATGTCCACTTGGCCGTCGTCGAAGAGGCGGTCAGCGACGAGCATTACCGGGCCGCAGCAGATTCGTCGGAATGAGACCCTTGGGGAGCCTGGCCGATGAGTTGACCCCAAAAAAAGACGCAGGCCGGAAAGGGCTTTCAAGCGTGCTCCCCGAGATGGACGAATTTAGAACCGCACTGATGGGACGAACGCTGATGTCTCCGAGCCATATTGCCGGGCACATGGCGGTGTGCTGAAGGGAGGGGCCATGAACCTGGGCGGCTGCTATTGCGGGGCGATTAGGTACGAGGTGAGCACACCAATGACGGCGGTGACGTACTGCCACTGCTCGAAGTGTCGCCGGTGGCATGGGCACGTCGGGGCATACACTGCGGTGGACCGCGGGGGATTCCGGCTCACCGAGGCGCGGGGCCTTAAATGGCACACGGTGTCATCTACGGTCAGGCGGGGCTTCTGCAGCGAGTGCGGCTCGAGCGTGCTCTTTGACGAAACGCCGGATCCGAAGATGGGGATTTGCGCCGGCACCCTCGATGCGCCCACCGGCATCCGTGAGAAGGCCCACATATTCGCGGCCAGCAAGGGCGACTACTACGAGATTTCGGGAGATTTGCCCAAGTACGACACCCTCAAGTGACGAAGGACCTGGTTCGAAAAGCTGTGAACGGGGATGCCCCGCCGCCCACCAGCACCAAGCCTTTTCCATCACGTCGACCTGCCCGCTTTGGTCTGGTTCAGCCAGCCGAGGCCAACGAGCAGGATCACGGTCCCGAGTGCGAGGTAGAGAGCCTGTAGCGGAGGCTCATTGCCGTAGCCCAAGATGGCGATCTCGACGGCGAGCCAGACAAGCAACGCCCCTCCGACCGCGCACGCCAGCAACGGAGCCGGCTGATGGCGCCGCCACGTTAGGACTGCCGCCGCCAGCGGTCCGCCGCCGATGACCAGAAACAGGATCGCGCCGGATACGAAGTAGTCGGCGAAAGGTGAGCCGGCGAGCGCTGACATCGGCAGCGGGATGATCTGGGCACGGGGTCCGAGCATGAGCGCTGCTCCTCCGCCGAGCGCTCCGAGTGCCAGGACGACCTCGAGAGCGATCGCGGTCTTGGCCAGCCCCGCGAGCGGTCCTCGAGAGTTCGCTATCGACATGGGCATTCTTCGAGGCGCACGTTGCTCAAGATCGACCTCGCGCCAAGGGCGTCACGGGCGGCCATGGCAGATGCCGCCCTCGTGGAGGCGCTTGGGGGCGAGAGTCAAGAAGCCTCCTCGCGCCGCCGTTCGAGCTCGATCGCCAGCGACTCGACGCAGAGCCGTACTACCAGCGGACCAAGTATCGCTCCGGTTACGCCGAATACTGCAATGCCACCGAGCATGGATACGAGGACAACGAACGTTGGGAGTTTGAGGCGCCCGTACCGTGTGAGGAAAGGCCGAAGGAAGTTGTCGACAAGGCTGTGTACGCCGAGGCCCATGGCGACGACGACTCCGAGGCGCCAGTATTGCCCGCTCGCGCCGAGTTCAATCGCGAGTGGAATCCAAACGAGGCCGGTACCAACGAAGGGAACGAGCGCGCACACGGCTGTCAGAGGACCGAGGATGAACGCGCGCGGGATTCCGATGGCAAGGTACGCCGCTGTCGCGAGAGCGCCCTGGACGAGCGCGGTCCCTCCTGCGCCGACGATGAGCCCGCGACCGGTTTCGCGAAAGGCGGCCGCCAATCGGGCCAATGCCTGGCTCGGGATCGGCGCGTGCTCCTCAAGCCACGCATAACCACGCTCGCCTTCGCTGATGAACGTGTAGAGGGCGGCACCAAAGACGACCACTGCTATTGCCGCGCGTGCCGACGCGCGCCCCACGACGGCCATCGCGCGCCATGCGTTCGTGCCATAGCGGCTCGCAAGGTCAGCCCAGTCGCTCAGCTCTGGGTGTGCGCCAGCCTTGCCCTCACCAAGGAGTACGGCGGCGAGTGACCCCTGGCCCTCGAGTGCTGCACGCACCTGACCCAGGAATTCCAGGATGGAGTTGGTGAGCGCAGCGACGATGCCAATCAGAGGAGCGAGGATCCCCACCGCGACTAGAACGATGAGCACACCGGCGGCGCGTCGCCGCCCACCGAGATGTCGCTCGAAATTTCGTACCGCCGGTCGGAGCAGGTCAGCAATCCAAGCCGCGAGCACAAGGGGCGCCCAGAGGGGGGCGAGGACCACGACCGCCGCGCCGCAGAAGGCCACCGCGAGAATGCTCATCGGTTTGAGCGGGCTCATGCTGGCCTTTTGGCGCGCCGTCTAACGCGCTTCACGACTTCGAACCAAAGGACACAGACAAATCCGGCTCCCAGGCTGAGGAGGGCGTCCGTGGGGTGGAGCGGAGCGAAACGGAACAGGCGCCGGGCGGACGGGACCAGGAGAGCCAGGGCGAGAAAGGTAGGAGCGCCGAGTAGAACCCAGCGCACGGCGGTGTTGGGAACGCGCAGCATCGCGGCGGCGGACCGGGTCCAAGAACGATTGACCAGAATGACGACGACGAAAGAGACCACCAGCGTCGCGAAGGTGTGAGCGCGAGCAGCGTCCGCGGAGTGACCCTTGCGTGCGAGCAGGAAGACGGTCAAGCACACCACGAGAATGCTGAGACCCTGCAGGATGGCGATGCTGAGGGTCTCTCTCGAGAAGAGCCCCTCGTCTCGCCTTCTCGGCGGCCTCCGCATCACGTCGCTCTCGGCCTCTTCGGCCTCGAAGATGAGCGTGCACGATGGGTCGATAATCAGTTGAAGGAACGCGATATGGACGGGCAGTAGCAGCAACGGCCAGTCGGCGAAGAAGAGAGGTAGCATCGACAAGCCGACGATCGGCACGTGCACAGCTACGATGAAGACAATGGCCTTCTTGATGTTGTCATAGATACGTCGGCCGAGGCGCACCGCGCCGACGATTGAAGAGAAGTCATCGTCAAGTAGCACGAGGGACGCCGCCTCGCGCGCTACGTCAGTTCCGCGCCCTCCCATCGCGATGCCGATGTGCGCGGCCTTCAAAGCTGGCGCGTCGTTCACGCCGTCGCCGGTCATCGCGACCACCTCGTTGTTCGCCTTGAGTGCGTTGACGATGCGTAGTTTCTGCGCGGGGACGACGCGCGCAAAGACCTGTACATCCGAGACGCGCCGGGCGAGCTCCTCCTCGGACATCCGTTCGAGATCGAGCCCGGTGAGCACGGTCTCGCAGTGGGTGAGGCCGGCGTGTCGAGCGATACTTTGGGCGGTGGCCGGATAGTCACCGGTGATCATCACTACCCGCACGCCAGCGGCCTGACACTCGGCCACGGCGCCAGGCACCTTGAGCCGCAGCGGATCTTCGAAGCCCAATAGGCCGACAAGCTCGAGGGAAAGGTCGTGGTGCTCAACAGGAAGCGCTTCCGCGCGCGTGATGCCACGCGCGACGCCAAGAACGCGTAGGCCCTGTGATGCGAGGCTCATCACGTCGCGCGCCATCGAGGCGCGTTGATTCGCCGTGAAATGGCAGAGGTTGGCGATGGCCTCGGGCGCGCCTTTGGTCGCCACCACAATGTCGTCGTTGGTACCGACGTGCCAAGCGTGGGTTACCGCGAGCAGGCCGGGCGTAAGTGGGTACTCGCGCACCAGCGTCCAGTCCGGATGGAGGTGCTCCGTGTTCTCGATGAGCCGGTCCCCCGCCTCGTGTAGTGCCCGCTCCATAGGATCGAATGGGTCGCGTTTGCTCGCCAGGATTGCGTGCTCGAGCAGGCTGTGCAGCTCTTCAGGAAGGTCTCCGTCGAGGCTGGCCAGGTCAATCGAGCTGCCCGCTGTGGCAAGCTTTCGTAAGGTCATCTGGTTTTGTGTGAGCGTGCCCGTCTTGTCGACGCACAGGACGGTGGCGGCACCTAACATCTCGACCGCCGACATCCGTCGCGTGAGCACTTGGGTGCGCGAGAGCCGCCACGCACCGAGCGCGAGAAAAATGGTGAGCACGACGGGAAACTCCTCGGGGAGGATGGCCATGGCCATCGCGATGCCCGCGAGGAAGCCCTGCTTCCATATGTCCGCACCACCACCGCGGGTGACCCCGAATACAACTACCACCAGCACGCAGGCTACGAGCCCCGTAATGGCCAGGATGCGAACGACGCGCCTGGTCTCCGTCTGCAGCATCGTCGGTTCGGACTTGGTTTGTTCGAGCGCCTTGCCGATCTTGCCAAGCTCCGCGCGCGGCCCCGTAGCCGTGATGTCGACGATGCCTTGTCCAGCCGTCACCAGGGTGCCGGAGAACACCGACGGCAAGTCGTCGCCGCCAGGCCGGTCAAGCGCCTGAGCATCGATGGATGGCACCTTGCGGACCGGCACCGACTCTCCGGTCAACAGCGACTCGTCGGCGGAGACGTGCAGTGCTCGTCGTAAGAGACCATCGGCAGGGATGCGGTCGCCCTCGGCAAGCACAACGAGGTCGCCGCGCACCACGTCACGACTGGCGATACGCCGCCGTTTGCCGTCGCGAATCACCAGGGCGCGCGGGCTAGAGAGATCGCGCAGAGCCTCGAGCGCGTGTTCCGTGCGCCGCTCCTGAACGATGGTGATGGTCATGACGACGAACACGAAGCCAAGCAGCATCAGCGCGTCGGTCGGCTCCCCCATGAGGAGGTACACGACGCCGGCAGCAACCAGCATGAGGAACATCGGCTCGCGCACGACCTCGAGTACGATGGTGAGCAGGTTGCGCTTCTGCTGTGCGGGGAGCTCGTTCGGCCCCTCCTGTTGCAAGCGAGTGCGCGCGTCTTCCTCGCGAAGTCCGACGAGCCCGTCGAGACTCAGAACACCGCTCGAAAACCGGGTGCGCGTGGTCGAGGGCTCCCGAGCGCTCTCACTAGGCTCGCTCACGCCCCAGCCATAGGCGGCGCGCCGACAGGGGCCCGATGAAATTCGAGCATCACTCTCTCCATGGCACTCGAGACCCTAGCCCGAACGCGGATCCAGGACTGCCATGATGTGACAGGGAGCCGAGTGGTTTGTGCGCGACCTGTTTCTCAAGCAGACCGCAGGGGAGCGCCATCCCACCAGCCGCTCGGAACCGGACGCGAAGAAGCAGCACAACCGCACCGTCTGTTCAAGGCCCGGTCGAAAAAGAAGGTTAGAACGCTCGGTGTCGTTCTGAACCTCGACCGGCCGCCTCGATTAACAGCGGCGTCCCGAGATTCACGAAGCGCCACGCGCATGTCAGTGGCGCGCGTTGGGCGGAGAGGTGTTCGTACTTTCTCTCCGGCTGTAAAACGGGTCTCGGTCCTCAGGAGAGCGAGGGTGCCACCTCGCCGCCGAGCACCCAGATCGCCGCGCTCGCGCACCTCCGCGACAGCACGCCAGAAAAGCGAAGCCCCGACCACCGCGAGGCGATCGGGGCTTCCGTTCAACACCTGCTCGCCCTTTTTGAAGAGCGATGAAATGGCTCCCCGACCAGGACTCGAACCTGGGACATGGTGATTAACAGTCACCCGCTCTACCAGCTGAGCTATCGGGGAATGAGGGGCGGTGTTTAGGGTGCGACTTCCGCCATGTCAACGCCTTGGCCCGCAGAGGAGCGACTCCGGAGCATTGACTGGGAAAGCCTCCCTAGGGTTCGGGCTGGTGTTACGGCGGCGCTCGGAGCGGTTCTGGCCGGCCGGGAGGCAACCCGGGCGCTGACCGGACTCCTCCGACAGAACCCTTCCTGGACCGGCGCGGAGCGGGGCGTCGCCGCCGAGGCGCTCCTCGGCGTGGCGCTCTGGCGGCGACGTCTTCGGCACCATTCCCTCGACGCTACCCCAGACGCCCTTCTGGGCGCGTTGCTTCGGGACCTCGCCGGCGCCAGCGGTCAACCCCAGCCTCCCCCCGAGGATTGGCCAACGCGTCTTTCCTACCCGGACTGGCTCGCCGAGGAATTCCGCCGTGCGCTGGGCGAGGAGGCGGAGGCCTTCGCCGCGGCGAGCAACCTGCCGGGTCCCATTACCGTCCGCGCCAACAGCCTGCAGCTGCACCCGGAGGCGCTTGGCGAGCGTCTGCGGGCGGAGGGCGTCCCGAGCAAGCCGACAGCCCATGCACCGGATGGCCTGGTCCTGGGCGGTCGGCCCAACGTCCTCGGGCTGCCGAGCCACCAGTCTGGACTCTTCGAGGTCCAGGACGAGGGCTCTCAGCTGGTGGGCCTTTGTCTGGATGTGCACCCGGGGGACCATGTTCTTGACCTCTGCGCCGGCGCCGGCGGGAAGACGTTGCTCCTCGGAGCCGCACTCAAGGACGAGGGCCGTCTGGACGCCTTCGATGTCGACCACGCCGCACTCAGCCGCCTCGAGCATCGCGCCGCCCGTGCGGGCGTGCGTACCTCGCTACGCATCCTCCGCGACCTCCCGCCCGGACTGCGGGCGACGCACGTGCTGGTGGACGCGCCCTGCTCGGCCTTGGGGACGCTGCGACGGGGGCCGGACTTTCGCTGGCGGTTGGACCCCGGTGCCGTGGCCAGATTTCCCCGGCTGCAGAGGGAACTGCTCGAGACGGCGGCCCGGCACACGGCACCTGCCGGGCGCCTCGTCTACGCCACGTGCACCGTCCGGCCAGCGGAAAACCAGAACGTCGTCGAGGACTTCCTCTCAACGCACCGTGACTTCGCCCGGGAAGCGGCACCCGTGCCCCCCGCGCTGCAGTCTCCGGACGGCGACCTGGTGACGCTGCCGCACCGCCATGGGATGGACGCGTTTTATGCGGCGGTGTTGGGGCGCCGGGCAGGGTGAAGCGCCGATAGCCCGTTCCTGTGCTCTCAGGCGCGACCGCCTGCCGCGGAGGCACTTCGCGAGTGCCTTGTGAGGACGAGGCTACAGGCAAGGACGAGTGCCCCCTCGAGGATGAAGACGGACATGAAGGGGTCGCCGTGGCGGTACACCATCCCGCCCACGCCGGTGGCGAGGTAGAGCACGCCGATGAACGCCGTGACGATGAGCAGGCTAGGGTCCCCCCGTCGGAGACGAAACCAGGCCAGGAAGATGGTGACGCCGAAGAGCAGCATGGCACCGCCGACGAAGTACCAGGTGACGTAGAGCATGCTGTAGACGTCCCAGGCGACCGGGAACGTGTCGAGCTGCGCATCGACAGCCCGTCGTCCCAGGAAGGAGTGCCCGTAGGCGCCTAGGGCGATGAGGACACCGAGGAGGAGGAGCAGGGCCGCGGCCGCCCGCCTCACGACAAACCGCCTTCGGCTGCGGCGGCCGCCGCGAAGTCCTCGAGTGTCTTGCCCCAGCCTCCGGGGCCGTCGATGCCCTTGCGCAGCTCGGCTGCATCTGCGCCGTAGCGTTCGAGGTTTCGGTGCTCAAGCTGCACCAGCGTCCGCTTCGGGCCCTCGGGGGTGAAGGTCACCTCGACCTCGGTGAGGAAAGTTGGGTCAAACTTCCACTGGGCGGTGATTTGCCAGGCCAGCACGAGCCGGCGAGGTGGGTCCCAGGTCAGCACCTTTCCGGTGTCGCACTCCGAGCCATCCTCGCAGACCGCGTACCACCGTCCGCCCGACCGGGGCTCGAGCACCGCCCGCTTGAGCGGGGACGCACCGATGTGGTGTTCGCGAGGCCACCAGCGGTCGATGCCCTCGCTGAAGACGCGGAAGGCCCGCTCAGCCGAGGTCGTCACCACCACCTTCTTTCGCACCGGTTCGACGCTGTTCATGTGTCGGCCTCCTTGTTGGCTGCCACCGCGAAGGCGGCGAGGGCTTGGTTCCAGAAGCGGTCGAGATAGGCTTGCATCAGCTTCACTCCGCGCGGGTCGACCCGGTAGACGTGCCGGGTCCCCTCCTGGCGCTCCGTGACCAGCCCTGCGCCGCGGAGCACCTTGAGGTGCTGCGAGACGGCCGGACGTGTCACCGTCAGTCGCGAGGCAAGCTTGCCGACGGACATGGGCCGGCGGGCGAGGCGCTCGAAAATCTCTCGCCGCGTCGGGTCTCCCAGCGCAGTAAAGCATCGCGCAGCGTTAGTCATGAATAACGGTAAGCATTCGCTAACTAATAGGCACTGTCAAGGGGGCAGACAGGGCCGGGGCGGCCTCTCCTGCGCGAGGGACGTTCCTGGGGGCCCGCCTCTCCCGCGCAAGACGGCCGGGAAGCCACGCCTCACCTATGCCCCGTGCCCACCCGCGGTGGGCCGTCTCACGTCGCGCGCATACCAGAAGGTCCCCCTGGAGCTGCCTTCGGCGGTAGCATCGTCCGCCGGCGGACGGGGGTAGGGGCATGAGGCTCGGCACGGCGCGCTGGCTTGTCGTCTTCGGGGCCTTCCTCAGCCCGCATGGACTCCACGCGCAACCGGCCGACCGGTCGTGCGCCTTCGACGGCATTCGCCGGGGAGAGAAGCCGGTGTGCCTTGGCGGGGAGCGCTCCGTACTCCGACGGAAGTATTGCGTGCATGTACCTGCCGCACCAAGAGCTGGCCTCCCCTTGGTGCTGCTTCTTCACGGATACACGAGCAACGGCGAGTCGCAATCGCGTTACTTCGACTTGGACTCTTTCGTCGACAAGCGAGGCTTCATCCTGGTGAAGCCGAATGGGACGCCGGACTCCAAGGGCGCCTTGTACTGGAATACCGGCAGGCACCTCTCCGCCGTCGCGCCGGACGACGTGGCGTACCTCACCGCCGTGTTGCAGGACGTCGTCGCGGCCTTCGGGGCCGACAGCAACCGCATCTTCGTCGTCGGCCATTCCAACGGCGCCTTCATGGCCAACCGGCTGGCCTGTGCACGCAGCGACCGCATCGCGGCCCTGGTGAGTCTGGCCGGAGCGGTCGACACGGGCAGCTGTCACCCGGTGAAGCCCGTGTCTGTCCTCACCGTGCACGGAACGGCTGACCGTCTCATCCAGTACGGTGGCGGCACAGCCGGTTTTCTCGGCGCCTACGCCTCGGCCGACGCCTCGCTTGCCTTCTGGGCCCAGGCCGACGGCTGCCACGGAGCGCGGACGCGCGGTAAGCAGTTGCATTTGACGTGTGACAGCTCCGCGGCCGACACGTCCGTGTCCTCGTACGCTGGCTGCCCTGCGGGAGTTGCCGTCGAGCACTGGAAGCTGGAGGGGGGAGGGCATGTGCCGAACTTCGCCCTCCCGGCCTGGCCGGAAGCGGTGCTGGACTTTCTCTGGGCCCATCCAAAGGCGGGCGCGCAGAAGTGAAGCCCCGCCTCTCGGCATCGACGTTCTGCCCGGGTCCCCGGTAGCTGTTGGCGGCCGCTTCACCCGCGGGGGCGAAGGCGGGCGGTTCTGGTCCGTGACGACGGTGGGCCGCTTTGTGCCGCAGCTTGCGCCGGCGCTCGGGGCAGCCGGGAGGTCGTCCGCTGGCCCGCCACCGCGCCGGTGCTAGCCTCCTGCTCAGGATGCTTCGCCCCCCGTCGCTCAGGCCTGGAGACCGCATCTCCATCGTCAGCCCGTCGAGTCCCGTCGACCGCGAGGGTCTCGGGCGTGGCATCGAGCGACTCGCATCGCGCTACCGGCCCACCCTCGACGGACACGCCCTCGAGCGGCAGCACTACCTGGCCGGTCCAGACGCCGTCCGCGCCGAGTCCCTTCGGGCAGCGCTCCTCGACCCGGACGTCAGCGCCGTCTTCTGTACGCGGGGCGGCAGCGGAGCCGGAAGACTGCTTCCCCTCCTGGAGCTGGGCTCCTTTCCGCCCAAGCTTTTCGTCGGCTGCTCCGACGTCACCGTCCTGCACGCGGCGCTCCAGGCGCACGGCCGAATCAGCATCCACGGGCCGGTGGTGACGCAGCTGGGCGAACAGCCCCCAGGGGTGCTCGACCAGCTGTTCCAGCTCCTCGAAGGGGGCCTCCCGCCCCCCCTCACCGGCGCGACGCCTCTCGTCCCCGGCGTTGGGGAGGGGCCGCTCCTTGGAGGCAACCTCACCGTGCTGACGACCGTCCTCGGCACGCCCTGGCTGCCGGACATGCGCGGCGCCGTTCTCCTCCTCGAGGACGATGGTGAGCAGCCGTACCGCCTCGACCGGCTGTGGACACACCTGCGCAACGCCGGAGTCCTGGCCGGATTGGCTGGTATCGCGCTGGGCGACTTCACCAACTGCGAGCGCGCTGATGCGGACTTCACGGCGCGGGACGTGCTGCGTTCGCTGGCCGAGGAGACGCGCCTGCCGTGCGCGGTGGGCTTCCCCGTCGGTCACGGTCCGGTGAACATGCCGCTGGCCCTCGGGGCACGTGTCCGCCTGGACGCCGGTGCAGGCACCCTCACCCCGCTGGAGGCCGCGACTCAGTGACCGACCCGCTCCAGGCGCTGCTCGACGCCGGCGTCAACGACGGCAGCTTCCCGTCGGCCCAGGCGTCCGTCTGGCACAAGGGCGCGCCCGTCTTCCGGGGCGCCGCCGGTGGCGTCTCGCGCGACACGCCCTTCGACCTGGCCAGTCTCACCAAGGCCATGTGCACCGTCCCGCTCTTCCTGCGGGCGTGGACCGACGGCGCTGTCAACCCCGAGACGCCGGTGTCCCGCTTCCACACTGGGACTCCTGCGGCGGACGCAGGCGTCACGCTCGGGCAGTTGCTCACGCACACCTCCGGGCTGCCGACGTGGTTGCCGCTCTTTTCGGAGCCCATCCAGCGGCTGCCGGACCTGCTCTCGCCGGACTGCACGGCGGCCACGCGGTTTTCCGTCCGTGCTCGACTCGTCGAAGCCGTCGTCCGGACGCCCCTGGTCGCCCCGCCCGACGCCGCGCAGACGTACGGCGATTTGGGTTTCCTCCTCCTCGGCGAAATCCTGGCTGACTTGGCGGGCAAGCCCCTCGACGCCCTCTACGACGCCCGGGTGCGGGAGCCCCTGGGCCTCGGTGCGCACTTCCACCGGCTGTCCGGGCGCGGGCACGACACGCGTGACCCGTGCGCCGGCAACTGGGAGGGTCTGCCCGTCACCGGACAGGTGCGTCCGCGCCCCCCGGCGCCGGGCCAGGGTTACGACTGGGCCGGGATTGAACCGCTGCCCTCGCGCGCCGGAGAGGTGGACGACGACAACGCGTGGATTCTCGACGGGGTTGCCGGACATGCGGGGCTCTTCGGCAGTGCCGAGGACGTCGCTCGCTTCGGCCAGGCCACGCTCGAGGAGCTCTCGGGTGCCGGGCGAATCGCCCCGGCCCGCCTCTGGGAGCGTGCCGTCTCGCCCCTCCCCGGGGGGGTCCACGGGCTCGGCTTCGACACCCCCTCCCCCTACGGCTCCTCTGCCGGCGCACACCTCGGCAACAGCCCTCCGGGCGCCTTTGGACACCTCGGCTTCACCGGCACCAGCCTGTGGGTGGACCGGGGCCGGGACCTGGTGGTGGCCCTGGTGACCAACCGCACGGCCCGGGGCCGGGACAATGTGGGCATCCAGGGGTTTCGACCACGCTTCCACGACCGGGTGGTGGTGGCGCTTGGCCTCGAATAAACCCCTCCCGGTGAATCCCGACGACGGAAACGTGCTGACGGAAATCGCTCCGGACGCCATCCGGCGGGTCCACCTCCTCGGCATCGCCGGCAGCGGCATGGGTAGCTTCGCTGGCATGCTGAAGGCACGGGGCTACGTCGTCAGCGGCAGCGACACGGACGTCTACCCACCGATGAGCGACATGCTGCGCGCCTGGGGGATTGACGTGCTCACCCCCTACCGCGCCGAGAACCTCAACGTGACGAGACCCGACCTGGTGGTGGTGGGCAACGTCATCCGCCGCGTTAACCCGGAAGCGACGGCGGCACGCGAGCAGGGCCTTCCACAGATGAGTTTTCCTGCGGCCTTTGGCTCCCTCTTCCTCGCCGGCCACCACCCGGTGGTGGTGACCGGAACGCACGGGAAGACGACGACGTCGGCCCTGCTGTCCCACCTGCTGGTCTCCGCCGGCCTGGACCCGTCGTTCCTGGTGGGCGGGGTGGCACAGAACGGTGGAGTCAGCTTCCGCCTCGGCCAGGGGCCCCACGTCGTCGTCGAGGGGGACGAGTACGACACCGCCTACTTCGACAAGGGACCCAAGTTCCTGCACTACCGCCCACGCACGGCCATGCTGACCAGCCTCGAGCTGGACCATGCCGACATCTACCGCGACGAGGCGCATTACCAGTCGGCCTTCCAGCGTTTCGTCCAGCTGCTCCCCGAGGACGGCTTTCTCGCCGTCAGCGCCCACTGGCCCCTGGCTCTGGACGTCGCTCGGTCCGCGCCCTGCCGCTGCGTCCTGTACGCACGGGCTCCAGGCACACTCGCCGACGTCTGGGCGGACTCGGTGGAGCAGGGCCCTGGTGGAACACGCTTCACCCTGGTCGAGGCAGGGGTGGCCCTGGGTAGGGTGGAACTGAAAGTACCTGGCCTTCACAACGTGGAGAACGCGGTAGGTGCCTGGGCGGTCGTCTCCTCATTGGGCGTCCCCTTCCCCGCGGCCCAGGCCGGGTTCGCCAGCTTCGCCGGTGTGCGCCGGCGTCAGGAGCTGCGCGCGGAAGTCGACGGCGTGGCCATCATCGACGACTTTGCCCACCACCCGACGGCGGTGCGCGAAACCGTTCAAGCAATGCTGGGCCGCTTCCCCGGCCGGCGCCTCTGGGCCGTCTTCGAGCCGCGCAGCAACACCTCGCGGCGCCGGCTACACCAGGCGGCCTATGCGACGGCGTTTGACGGGGCGGCCCGGGTCAGCCTTCGGATTCCTGCACGGCATGACCGTGTTCCCGAGGGCGAGGAGCTCGACGTCCCGCGGCTGGTGGCGGAGCTGCGCGCGCGTGGCCTCCAGGCGGACGCCGAGCACGAAGTACCCGCACTGGTGGACCTGGTAGCACACGGTGTCCGTCCGGGCGACGTCGTCCTCGTCATGTCCAACGGCAGCTTCGGCGGCTTTCACGCCTCCCTCATCGAGCGGCTGCGCGGGCGTCACCCCGCATGAAGTCCCGGCAGGGTTTCCTCCGCGTCTAGCGGACCGGGCAAGGTTTCCTGGTAGGACAAGGGCTGGCACGACAACATGTCGCCGCGCTCTCCAGTGCAGTCGTCACCGTCTTGGAGGTGGAACGTGAAGCACATCCTCGTTGTCGGCCTGATGGCAGCCTTGTCCGGATGTGCCAGCGCCCCGCCAGCGCCGAAACCTGCCCCCGGGGGGCCGATTTCCTTTTCCCTGCCCATCTGGCCGGCGGGCACGGCGCAGCACTCCTTCGCCGACGACCGCGGCCACATTGTCGTCCTCGACGCGTGGGCCAGCTGGTGCCAGCCGTGCCAGGCGGAGCTCCCGAAGCTGGACGCCCTTGCCAAGCAGTGGGCTGCGCAGGGAGTGCGCGTCTACGCGGTCAACATCGACACGGCCAGCGGGGTGGTGCAGCCGTTTCTCATGACGTTTCATATCGACTTGCCCGTCCTCCTGGACCCGGGCGGCGGGGTACTGACGCAGAGCTTGGGCCTGCAGAACATGCCCACCACCTGGGTCTTCGACCAGGCCGGCAACCTCGTCTTCACGGAGCAAGGCACCGCAGACCTCATCGCCGAGAAGGTCAATCTCATGCTGAGCACGCCGGCCAAACCGTGACGTCGGACGTCGAATCACTCGAAGTCCTGCTTGCCTCGGCCGAAGCGGCCGCCCGCCTCGGCGGCGAGGTGCTGCGGGCCTCCTTCACGGGTGCGCGCACCATCAGCTTCAAAGGCGGCATTGACCTCGTCACGGACGCGGACAAGGCCAGCGAGGAGGCTGTCCTGGGCCTTCTCCGCACGCGCCACCCGCAGCACTCCATTCTGGCCGAGGAAAGCGGGGCCTCGGGCGCAGGGGTGTACCGGTGGATTGTCGACCCCCTCGACGGCACCACCAACTACGCGCACCGCGTGCCGCATTTCTGCGTCTCCGTGGCGGTGGAGGGACCAGAGGGACTCCTCGCCGGCGCGGTGTATGAGCCGCTCAAGGACGAACTCTTCGCCGCCGCGCGAGGCCGTGGCGCCACCTGCAACGGCGTGGCGCTGCACGTCTCGGAGGCCGTCGACTTGAAGCGTTCATTGCTCTGCACCGGCTTCCCCTACAACGTCCACGAGCACCCCGAAGGGCCGATGGGCTTGCTCCAGCGCTTCATCCGCAAGGCGCAGGGCATCCGCCGGATGGGGAGCGCTGCCCTGGAACTGGCCTGGCTCGCCGCCGGGCGCTTCGACGGCTACTTCGAGTTTGGCCTCAAACCCTGGGACGTTGCCGCCGGTGCGCTGCTGGTGCTGGAGGCCGGTGGGCTGTGCCGCCGCATCGACGGCGCACCGCTCGACCTCGCCGTGGGGGACACGGTGGCCTGTGCGCCGGGCCTGGAGGGCCCGTTGGTAGGCGAATGCCGGACGTTTCTGGCCGAGTTAGGGTACCAGCCCCGGCCGGGTGGCTACGGCCGCTGAGGCCCCGGCGGTGGGCGACGCGCCTCGAAAAGCTGGGGTAGCGTCTTTTGGGTCTGGAGAACGCCCATGTCCGACCGAATTCAAAGCTTTGCGCAGTTCTGGCCGTACTACCTGGGCGAGCACAGCCGCCCCGGGACGCGGGCCCTGCATCTGGTGGGCACCACCCTGGCGCTGCTCCTCTTGCTGTCCGCCGTGACGACTGCCCGCTGGTGGTTGCTGCCGGGCGCTTTAGTTTGCGGCTACGCCTTCGCATGGGTGGGGCACTTCTTCGTCGAACACAACCGCCCGGCGACTTTCCGCTACCCCCTGTGGTCGTTCGCGGCGGACTTCAAGATGTGGTTTGCCGCGGTCACCGGGCGGCTTCCCGGCGAGTTGCAGCGAGCGCAGCGCCCCCGGTAGCGTCATCCGCTTCCAAGAAGCTGACCAGTCGAAGGAACAGCCCCGAAGTCACTCCGTGCGCCCTTCCTTCCCGTGCGCACCGTCGATGGGCTCGCCCCTCGCCCGGTTCTCCCTCCACACGCGTCGCAGGAAGTGTGCGCCGCGGCGAGCGGCCTCGGCGACCTGGAGCACGGGCCGAGGCACGCCGCGCAGTGGCGCGCGCAGGTGCAGCGTCGAGGTGAGGGGGTCCGGCCAGCGGGCGCGCACCGCGGCGGCGGCCCGTCTCCAGCCGAGACGGTGCAACTCCAAGAGGGAGTCAGGTGGCGCCTGGAGGCCCCCAGCCCAGGCGCGCAGCGTCGCTCGCCGGAACCACCCAGGGACGGACATCAGCGGGGTCCCAGGCGGGAGTCGAGCGTCGAGCAGCTCCGCGGCCAGGGAGATGAGAGCCACCACCGCGTCACTGAGGTGTGGGTTTCCCGCAAGGCACAACTCCCAGCGGAAGCCTTCGGGCAGCGACTCGAGGAAGGCCGCGACGTCGCACAGCCAGAGCGGTCGCCAGCCGCCGTGGTCAAGTTGGTGCAGGCAAACCAGTCGAAGGTGGTCCTCCGGCGCGAGTACGCGGAACCGGGCGCTTCCCACCATTTCGGCAGAGCTGCGCTCCCGAAGCTCAGGGAATTGGCGATCCGGGAGAAAGCGCCGCAGCACGCGCATGTCGAGGTCGACAAAGGCCCGGGATTCCGCGGAAAGCGTTGCGAGGAGGGCGCGAGCCGCGGGCTCCTCGCTCACATCCACCAGCACGTCCACATCTCCGTAAGGCCGCAACCCTGGCCTGGCATACAGCCGGGCCAGGGACCAACCCTTGAAGACGAGTGGCTCCAGGCCGACGGCGTTGAAGTGGGTAATGACGTGCTCCAGGCTGTTCGCGTGCACCGCCGCCTGGAGCATGTGGAGACGAAACGCCTCTCGGTAGGGGAGGGCGCTCGCATGGGAGGCGAGGGAGGACGTGCGTACGCGCCACCAGGCGAGCGCGCCACAGCCCGTCCCGAGGAGCGGCCCTTCAACTGCGGAGAGAGCCTCGCGGAGGTCACCCGGCGCTTCAGGCGTTTCGCGCCAGGAAGTGCGCAGGACCGAGGCGATGGCCGCGCCTAGAGCCAGCGGGCGGCCGGCAGGCCCTGGCATCAGCGACTTCCGTGCGGGCAGCTACGCCGAGCGCTTAGCCACCGGGGCTTCTCTGGCACGGAGTCCTCCAAGATTTCCAGTGTCCCCGGCTGCTGGGGCGGCGGTAAACCAGCATCTGCACGAGACTGGTCTCTCTCGAGCGCGGCCTTAGCGACAGATGTGCAACCTCGGCCGGCAGTGTCCCGACGGGCAGTCCGAATTCTGCGTACAAGCGCATCCGGTTGTGGAACAGGCTTCCGCAGCACCGGGCGCGACTACCAACCGGATGACGGGGATTGCCGCGATGGCGAGGTCTGCCAGCATTCGCCGCCGCGACATGTCATGGCGGGGCGGAACCTCTGCACTGTTCTCGAGAAGGCCTGCATCGTCGGGCTGCCTCAGGGAGGCGAGCACGAGCTCGGGGAGGAGGTCTGCTTCCACAGAGATGTCTTGGACGGACCGCTGCCCATCACACAGTTCCCAGGTGAGACTGGCGGGCCCATTTAGAGCCAGAGCCTGGTGCGTGTCCTCGACATAAGGGTGCGTCTCGCCGTCGACCTCCTGAGTGACAAGCCCGCGGCGCCTAGGTCGCGGGACAAGGCTCGCGGGCTGGACACTGGTCGCAACGCTAGCACTTGGTGTCCGAAATCCAATGTAGCTGTAAGCGTATTGATGCAGAAGTGCCCATCTCCCTTGCCTTGGAACGAGGCGCGGCGGCTCAGGGAACAGGCGTCGGACGCGTCCCAATTCGCGGACTCTCGGTGCTGGCCCTGAAATTTTCCGGCTTGGCACTCCGAACTAGAGCTGTTGGCCCAGCGTTTGGCCGGCGTCGGCCGCGGCAAGCACTCGCCGGCAATTCAGAACCGACTTGGGGAAACTGGGCGTACGATTCTCGCGCGTGATGGGCGCTGCCGGCGGTGTCATCACCGCCGGCGTGTCGGGTGGCGGGGTCGTAGCGGACAAAGCCACTCTTGAGAGGCGGTCCGTTCCAGGGGGAAGTGCGGCGTTTCAGCTATTGTGGAGGGATGCGAATGGCTTCGACCCGCGCGGTCTTCGTGGCGTTACTCGTGATTGGGATTGCCGGCTGTCCCGGTGGCGGCAACCCGGCACCGACCATTGTGAGCTTCACATGCACGTCCCCGCTTCCGTTTGGCGGCGGCCCTGTGACGCTGGCTTGGAACGTGAACGGAGCAGTCACTGTCTCCATCGACAACAACGTTGGCGTGGTGAATCCACCAACGTCGGGGAGCACTTCTGTCAACGTGACAGGGTCCACCACCTTCACGCTGACGGCGACTGGCAGTACCGGCAGCAGCAACAGGGCTACAAAGGAGTGCCTCGTGGTGGTGAACGCCCTCACCATCAGCAGCTTCACCGCGACGCCGTCGATCCTCCCCGTTGGAGGCGGCCCTGTAACGCTCGCTTGGAACGTCAAGGCTGCAACCAGTCTCTCCATCGACAACGGGGTGGGACAGGTGACGCCAGTCGATGTTGGTAGCAAGGTAGTTCAGGTCACAACCACCACCACGTTTATGCTGACAGCAACGAATGCGAACGGGAGCAGCACCGCGACCGTAGGAGTAACGGTGCCCAAGACGCCGCCTGTTATCAATAGCTTCACAGCCACGCCGTCCAGTCTGCCCACCGGGGGCGGTCAGGTGAAGCTTGCTTGGGATGTGACTGGTGCAAACAGTCTTTCCATCGACCAGAACGTCGGCTCAGTTTCCCCCAACATCGGCTCCATCACAGTTCTCGTCTCAACCACCACCACGTTCACTCTGACCGCCACCGACCCCTACGGGATGAGCACTGCAACCGCGCTAGTCACCGTAACAGTGGGCCAGGCGATCGAAACCGTAAACGGGACCGTGGTCGACGAAAATGGCCAGCCCATTGCCGGCGAGACGGTGCTCATAGTGAGCGACGGGGGCACTGTAACAGCCGTGACGGATGGCGATGGCGGCTTCACCGTGCCGAACGTCCAGCCGCCGTACAACGCGACGGTCATCGAAACCGCTCAGGCCGTCCAGTACCAGGGCCTCACGCGTACAGACCCTTCGTTGTCTGCATTCGTTTTCCTTCCTTCGAATCGCACCGCTACGTTGTCGGGCACGTTCACCGGCAGCGGCGTTTTCCCCGAGCCTTCTGGGTATTCAACCGGTTTTCTGTTTGTCTCCCCACAAGCCATCAAGAACCTCTTTGATCATCCGACTGGAAGCTATTCGTCGACGGTGACGTGGCCCGGACCGACCAGCACGACGGGTACTGTGTACGCCCTCCAGAAGCACACCGACGCCGGTCTACCGACGGACTACCCAGGCTACGGCTCTTTAAGCGGAGTCGTGCTTCAGGACACCGGGACTCTTACCGGCCAGAACGTGCCCTTGAGCCCAGTGACGAGCGGCTTGGTCTCAGGCTCAGTCGTCAGCGTACCAAGCGGCTACACCTTGGTCGTCAAGTCGATGTCGATCGAAGTGACGTCAGGGGTCACAATGAGTCTGCTCATTGACGGCAGCCCGAGCGCCACGTTTTCCTACGTCGCCCCGTCTATTGCGAATACGCAGATCTTCATTTCAGCCACCGCGACAAGCGCAGCAGGTGAGGTCAGCGAAATCCTGCAGGCAGGCCTAGCAGCGAACGTCCCTAACGTTACGCTCGCCATCCCGGCCGCACCAGTGCTCAGTTCTCCGTCGAATGCGGCGACAGGCGTAACGGGAACGACTGCATTCTCGTGGACGCCATTCCCGAGCGGGATTCACGAGTTTGTTGCATATCCGCAGTCGGGCCAGACTGGACCAACTTTTTACGTAGTAACGGCCGCCACAACGGTTGACCTAGCGGACGCTGGGCTCCCGCTGCCCTCGACTACCGGTTACAACTGGTATGTGGTTGGTTTGTCTCCCGTGACTACGGTCGACATTGTGGCAGCGCCCGGCGGGCTTAATCGGATTAGCTTTAATCTGAGCGACGGAGTGAGCGCGGCTCGCACGTTTACGACCGGCCCTTGAGGTGGCGCCCGCGTGAGTTGACCGAGGAGGGCTCGCCAGCAAGCGCCTTACTGCGGAGCGGCTTGGCGCTGCTGAGAATTTCCCGTTTCGCGCTAGTATGGGCGCTGCCGATTAGAACGAGCCGAGCAACTTACCAGAAGGCGCGGCCCATGCTGTCCTCTCGGCAAAGCGATTGCGAAGCAGGAGCCAAACCTGAGAACCAACTAGCCTTACTGGCAAGTGCCGGGGGGCGTACAAGGGTTGCCGGAGCTGCAGCACGGTACGGTGAGACTGCAAGTCTGGCCCGACGCGATGCAGGATGATGCCGCCGCCGCTGCTCTGGGTGCCAAGACCATAAGAACGACCGGTCCGGCCAGCGCAGCGCCGACGATCATGCGCCGGGAGAGATTGACTCTCTGTACGTACCCGCCGTTCTCTAGGAGACCCGCGTCTGCGAGTTGCTTGAGGGCACCCAACACTACGTCTGGGACGACGTTGGCCTCTGCAGCGATGGCCTCCACTGGCCGCTTGCCGTCACAAAGTGCCCAGATGCGGCTGGCCGGGCCATTCAAGGAAGACGCCTGGTGCGTCTCCTCTACGTAGAGCAACGTCTCACCGTCGACTTCCTGGGAGACGACGCCGCGACGGCGGGGCTGCGGGACGAAGTCGCGCGGAACGGACATGAGGAGGCAGACTAGCACCCCTTGAGGGTCCGGCCGCCAAGCGCAATAGGGTCTTGGCCGCTTCTTCCGCTGACCCGCGAACACTGCGAAACCCCTCCGCTTTGGAGACCGCCTTGGCGAGGGTCGCCAGCACCTCGGCTGGACGCTCCCTAGCGGGGACCGTGTTGCTCAAAAGGGCAAGCACCAGCTCCCCCCGGCCAAGGCGCTTGGGCCGCCAGCGGCCTCCCTTAAAATATTCTGCCAGGACAACAAGGCCTAGGGGTAGGGGCCGGTTGCCCGTTCGGACCACTGACTGGTGGACGGCGACACGGACCTTTTGGCCCCCCTTCGTCCGTACCGAGAGCGCCCGCGGGTACGGGTGGACGCGGCCCTCCGTGTCCAGAAGGGCGTACTCGTCCGAGTAGTAGGTCGCGCCTGCGTCCAGAAGCGCCCGCACCAGCGTCGTCTTGCCCGCGCCAGAAGTGCCCGGAAGCACAAGGGCTTTCCCGGACACGCCCACGACGCCGGCATGGACGAAGACGAAGGCCCGCGAGTGCTGGGCGACGAAGAGTTGCAGGTCACTCTCCAGCACGTCCAGCGCGCCCAGATGGGCCAGGCCCCGGCCAAGCGCTAGGCCGTCAGCAGTGACGACGACGCCGTCCGTGGCATGCGCCAGCACGTACCCTCGCGTCGGCCGACCCCGGCGCCCAGGTCGCCAGGTGGGCGGCATCCGCAGACGGGCCTCCTCGAGAAGCGCCGAGGCGTCAGCCTCGACGCTGAAGCCGACGCCAAAGGCGCTGCCCCGGAATTTCAGTGGCCTTGGCACTGAGGTCGGAACACTCGCACGGGCCGACGTCGTGGGGTGAGGAGTGCGTCTTCGCACTGGCCAGGCAGGGGTTCGCCGTCACTTCGCCGCGGGCACAGCGGGATTGCTGCCCGCCGGGCTGGCCGTGGCCTCGGTCTTCGGCACCTGCCATCCGCCGCCCAGGGCTCGGTACAGGCTGATGAGGGCCAGGTACCGCTGGGCCCGAACGGCGGCCAGGTTGAGCTGGGCGGGGAAGAGGTTGTTCTGGTTGGTGGTGACCTCCAGGTAGCTGGACACGCCGCCTTCGAAACGGTCGATGGCCAGGTCGACTGCCTCGACCAGGCTGTTCACCTGGGACTCGCGCTGCTGAAGGACGGGCCCCAGGGCGGAGGTGTCGTTGAGAGAGCTAGCCACCTCCTGAAAGGCGTTGAGGACGCTCCGTTCATAGAACGCCTCGGACTGGAGCCAGCTCGCCCAGGCCGCGTCGTACTGACCTTTCAGCTGTGCACCCTGAAAAATGGGCGCCAGCCAGCTGGCGGTGCCTCCGACGGACCACACGAAGGAGGGACCGGTGAAGAGCTTCGTCAAGTCTGGCGAGGCCAACCCCAGAATTCCGGTGAGGCTGATGGACGGGTAGAAGTTCGCCTGCGCCACGCCAACGAGGGCGTTGGCGGCGATGAGTTGCTCCTCGGCCTGGTGAACGTCCGGGCGCCGCTCGAGCAGCGAGGAGGGAAGGCCTGGGGGAATGGTTGGGGGTACGACAAACTGCAGGAGCGTCCGCCCGCGGGGAATGGGCCCTGGCGGCCGCCCCAGCAGGAAGGAAATATGGTTCTCCTGGTCGGTAATCTGTCGCTGCAGGTCGAAGGCCGTCGCCTGGGCGTCGTTCACTTGGGCCTGGCCGGTCGCGACCTCCAGCTTGGAGCCGGTCCCCCCCTCCAGCCGCGCGGTGTAGAGCTCGAGCGTCTTCTCGAAGTTCTTCACCGTGGCGTTGGAAATCTCGAGCTGCGAGTCCAGCTGGCGGAGCAGCACATAGGAAGAGGCCACATCGGCGATGAGGCTGACGATGACGCCCCGCCGCCCATCCTCCGTGGCGAGGAACTGGGCGACGGCGGCCTCCGTGCCGCGGCGGAATTTGCCCCAGAAGTCGATTTCCCAGCTGAAGGAGGCGCCGACATTGAATTGCGCGCCAATCGGCTGCGGCGTCGTCGAGCCCAAGGTGGGGGTGGTTTGCCCAGGGATGAAGCTGCCCCGGCTGTAGTTGGCCCCCAGCCCCACCCCCACCGCCGGGTAAGCCTGGGCGGCGGAGATTCCTGCCTGGGCGCGCGCCTGCTCCACGCGTGCCGCAGCAATGCGCATGTCGGGGTTGTTCTGAAGCGCCTGGACGATGAGGTCCCGCAGCGCGTCGTCCTCGAAGAGCTCCCACCAGGGCAGGTCGGCGAAGGACTGCGCATCCGCCGGCTTCACCTGGTCCCGGAAAGCCTCAGTCATCGGCACCGGCGGACGCTGGTAATTCGGTCCGACGGTGCAGCCCACCAAAAGGGCGAGCAGCAGGACGGGGACCCGGGGCGTGCGCCGCCTCATGGGTGACCTCCCGCACCCTCCGGCGGGGCGACCGGGGACGCGACGCCAGGCTTGTTGGCAGCGTCCTTGTGACCGGTGATTTTCTCGAAGAAGACGAAGAGCGCGGGCACGAGAAAAATGGCGATGCCGGTGGCGGCCAGCATCCCCATGATGACGACCGTCCCCAGAATTTTTCGGGAGTTGCCTCCGGCGCCGGCAGCAAGCCACAAGGGGACGCAGCCGAGGATGAAGGCGAAGGACGTCATGAGGATGGGCCTGAGCCTCAGCTTGGCGCCGGCCAGGGCAGCGTCCACGAGGGGCCGGCCCTTCTCGAGCTCAGCCTTGGCGAACTCCACGATGAGAATCGCGTTCTTTGCCGCCAGGCCGATGAGCATGATGAGCCCAATCTGCCCGTAGACGTCGAAGTCGAACCTCCGCATCACGAGGCCGGCGAAGGCACCCAGGATGGCGACGGGCGTCGACAAAAGCACGCTGAAGGGAAGCGACCAGCTCTCATACAGCGCGGCGAGGATGAGGAAGACGAAGACCAGGCTGAGGACGAAGACCTGCGTCGCCCCGCCCTCGGCCGCCTTCTCCTGGTACGACATGTTAGTCCAGGCGATGCCCATACCGGCAGGGAGGACCTCCTTCGCCGTCTCCTCGACGGCCTTCATCACCTGTCCCGAGCTGAAGCCTGGCCTGGCGCTGCCGAGGAGCTCAGCTGACCGGAAGAGGTTGAAGCGCACCGTGAACTGTGGGCCGCTGATGTTCTCGATGCTGACGAGGGTGGACAGTGGCACCATCTCGCCCGTGTTGTTGCGGACGTAGAAGCCCTCCAGGTCGCTGGGTTTGAGGCGGTAGTGTGCTTCGGCCTGCATGTAGACGTTCCAGGTTCGCCCGAAGCGGTTGAACTGGTTGATGTACATGCCGCCGAGAAACGTTTGCAGCGTGTCGTAGACGGCGTTCAGCGGGATCCCCTGTTTGAGGACCTTGTCCTTGTCCACGTTGACGAAGAGTTGCGGCACGGCCGGGGCGAAGTTGGGAAGGACGCCTCCAACCTCCGGTCGCTTGTTCAGTGCTTGCACCAGCTTGGCGACATTCTCAGTCAGGAACTGCTGGCTCCCGCCAGAGCGGTCCTGCACCATGACGTCGAAGCCGCCGGCGGTCCCGATGCCGGGAATGGCAGGCGGAGGGAACGCCACCACGCGCGCCTCGGGGATGGCGGCAAACGCGGCGTTGAGGTGGCGCAAGATGCCGTCGGCGCTCTCCTCTGGCGTCTCCCGTTCCGACCAGTTCTTGAAGGAGACGAAGGCCGTGCCGACGTAGCTCGCCGAGTTGGCGGCGAGCATGTTGAGGCCGTTGATGACGTTGTAGCTGCGGACGCCCGGTGTCTGCTTGAGAATCTCCTCAATCTTCTTCCCGACCTCCCGGGTGCGCTGCAGCGACGCCGCGTTGGGAAGCTGGAAGGAAACCACGGCGTAGCCCTGGTCTTCCTGAGGCACGAAGCCCCCCGGCAGTCGGCCGCCGACCAGGCCGTCCACCACGCCCACGCCGACAAGAAAGGCGAGCGGGAGCACCATTTTGCGGATGAGGCCGCCCGACAGCTTTCCGTAGCCGTCCGTGACGCGGTCGAACCACCGGTTGAAGCGGTCGCCGAGCCGCCCCAGCAGGCCCTTCTGGGCCTTCTTGGGGCGCAGCAGCATCGCGCTCAGGGCCGGACTCAGCGTCAGGGCGTTGAAGGCGGAGATGAGGACGGAGACGGCGATGGTGACTGCAAACTGCTGGTACAGCCGGCCGGTGATGCCGGCCAGGAAGACGGTGGGGATGAAGACCGCCGCGAGGATGAGGGCGATGCCGATGACGGGCGCCTGCACCTCCTCCATCGCCTTGAAGGTCGCGTCCTTGGGCGTCATCCCCTTCGCGATGTGGTGCTCGACGGCCTCCACCACCACAATCGCGTCGTCCACCACCAGGCCGATGGCCAGCACCAGCCCGAGGAGCGATAGGGTATTCACCGTGAAGCCGAGGAGAGGGAAGACGGCGAAGGTCCCCACCAGCGACACCGGCACGGCAATCATCGGGATGAGGGTGGCTCGCCACGACTGCAGGAAGATGAAGACGACGATGATGACGAGAATCATCGCTTCGTAGAGCGTCTTGATGATGTCGTGCATGCCCTCGCTGATTTGAAGCGTCGTATCCAGCGAGACCTCGTAGGCCATGCCGGGCGGGAACTTGTCCTTGAGCTGGGCGAAGGTCTTCTCCACGCCGGCTACGACTTCGAGGGCATTGGACCCTGGCGCCTGCTGGACTGCGATGACACCGGCCGGCTGGCCGTTGTAGCGGCCCTCCTGCGAATAGATGAGGGCCCCGAGCTCGATGCGGGAAACGTCCTTGAGCCGGACGGTCGAGCCGTCGGGATTCAGCCGGACGATGACGTTGCCGAAGTCCTCCGCCGTCACCAGGCGTCCCGGGGCGCGGACGGTGTAGGTGAACTGCTGCCCGGGTGGAGCGGGCTCCGCGCCCACCTGGCCAGAGGGGTTGACGACGTTCTGCCGCTTCACGGCGTCCGCGAGGTCGTTCACCGTGAGGTTGAGCCGGGTGAGCAAATCCGGGTTCACCCAGATGCGCATCGCGTAGTTGGACGAGCCGTACAGGACGACGTTGCCCACGCCCGGGATGCGCTTAAGCGCATCGACGATGTTGATGGTGGCGTAGTTGCCGAGGAAGGTCTGGTCGTAGCGGTTGTCGGGCGAGAAAAGCGAGACGATGATGAGCGGAAAGGAATACGAGGGCTGGATGGTGACGCCGTTGTTCAGCACCGACTGCGGCAGGCTGGACTGTGCCTGCGAGTAGCGGTTTTGGCTGAGGACGTTGTCGGTGTCGATGTCGGAGCCCACCGCGAATGTGACGACCATCGTCATCGTCCCGTCGCTGCCGTTGGTGGACTGCAGGTACAGCATGTTCTGAACGCCGTTCATCTGCTGCTCGATGGGCGTCGCGACCGACTGCTCAACCGTGATGGCATCGGCGCCGGTGTACGTCGTCGTCAGCTGAATCTGCGGCGGGACGATGTTTGGAAACAGGGCGATGGGTAGCTTGGTCAACGCCACCACGCCGGCAATGACCGTGATGATGGCGATGACAATCGCCACAATCGGCCGCCGGATGAAGAATGCAGACATGGTGTGGAGTCTCGCCTCGGGCGCCCGGAGCTAGCGAGGCGCCTCTGCCTGCGGGGTGGGAGCGGGCTCCGGCTTGACCTGCATGCCGTCAGTGACCTTCTGGAGTCCTTCCACAATCACCCGCTCGCCAGCGTTGAGGCCGGACGTCACAATCCACCGCGTCCCGACGCGCGATCCGACCTCCACCTGTCGGAGCTGCACCTTGTCGTCCGGGCTGACGACGGCAACCGAGTAGGCCCCTTGCACCTCGCTCACCGCGGCCTGCGGAACGAGTAACTTGCTCCCGGCCTCCCCTGGCAGGGTGCCGCGGACGCGGGCGTACTGCCCGGGCCGAAGCAGCGCAGTGGGGTTGGGAAAGACCGCTTCCACCTGGATGGTGCCGGTGGTGGTCTGCACCTGGCGCTGCACGGCGATGACGAAGCCCCGGTACGGGTAGGTGCTGTTGTCGGCGAGGATGAGCTGCAGTCCACCGGTCCCCCCGTCCAGCATGTCGGCAAGACGCCTGTTCATCTCAGTCGGGTTACGCTGCTCAATCATCTGGCGGACGAGTGGCGCCTGGCGGAGGTACTCGGCCTCCGACACGCTGAAGATGACTTTCGCGGGTTCCACCTGGGACACGGTGGTGAGAAGCGTGGGCACGCCCTGCCCCACCAGCCCGCCGATGTTGACCTGCGCCGTCCCGGCGATGCCCTCTACGGGAGAGGTGATGCGCGTGTAGCCGAGGTTGAGCTTGGCCTGCTCCAGGGCGGCCTTGGCCGACTCCACCTGGCCCGTCGCGGCTTGCTGGCCGGCGAGGGCATTGTCCAGGTCCTGCTGGCTGACGGCCTGCTTTGCGGCCAGCGGCCGGTAGCGCTGGACAGTGACGTTGGCGCGGCTCAGCAGCGCTTGTGCCTGGGCCAGCTCCCCTTGTGCCTGAAGTACCTGGGATTGGTACTGGGCCGGGTCGATGGTGAAGAGCAGCGTGCCGGCCTTGACGTAGGCGCCATCCTTGTAGTCCTGGGACTTGAGGAAGCCGGCGACGCGCGCGCGTATGTCCACGTTGAGGTAGCCGTTCACCGTCCCGACGAATTCCGAGTAGACGGAGACGTCCTCCTTCACCGCCGGCGCCACCAGGACGGTGGGCGGCGGCGGGGGCGGCGGCTTCTTCTCGGCGCAGCCGAGGGCCAGGAGGCCCGCGACGAGCCATGCTTCACACCGCTGCCGACGGCGCATTTCACCCTCCTGACGCACGCCAGCCACCCGCACGCATGGCTGGCCAGCCGCGGCATACTCCATCTTTCGATGGGGGTTGGCTACCGAGGAAGCACGCCTGCGCATCCCTCAGCGCCGCGTAGCCTTTATTACGTGGTGCATGCGAGACGTCTGTGCTTGGTGAACGGCCCGGCAGGCTAGAAGAGACTCTCCGGGACAAACACAATATCCCCGGGCAGCAGCTTCAAGTTCTTCTCGCGCCCGGTGCCGATGTCCGCCACCCGCACGCGGATTTTCGTCTCCTTGCCATTCACCAGCCGCGTCACCGCCACGTCGTTCTTGCTCGCCAGTTTGCCGAAGCCTCCGGCGACGGTGATGGCCTGGATGATGGACATGTCCTCGTCGTAGGGAAACGTGCCGGGCTTCTGCACTTCACCGAAGACAAAAATCTTCTTGCTGTTGTACTCGCGGACCAGCACCGACACCTGGGGCCGCTTGAGGTACTTCTCCCCCAGGCACTTGGTGAGCAGGTCCGCCGTCCCGCTGCCGTTGAGGCCTTCCACCTTCACCTTGCCGCACAGCGGGAAGTCGATGGTGCCGCCCGGGCTGACCCGGTAGGGGCCGGACAGGTCCGCCTCCTCGAAGACCCGCACCTCCAGAAGGTCCCCGGCCCCGAGCGTGCTGGAACTGGGTGCCACCCCCTGGGGGGCCGGCATGTCCGAGGCGTTGGTGGTGGGGACGCTGCCGCCGTGCGGGCCGACGCAGGCCGACGCACAAAGTAGCAGCAACAGCGAGGGAAGACGGGGGCGGGACGTCACGCGGGTAAGCACCACTCTAGTACGTGAACGTCACCTGCACGTAGGGCTGCCACTGCGTGTAGTTGAGGGCGTTGTTCGTCGACTGCGAACTGGTGTGGTACGTGAACAGCAGGCCGCCACCCACCAGGAACCAGCGCATTACCTGGTACTCCGCCACCAGGTTGAAGGTCAGCTGGGTGTCATTGCGGCCCGGCGTCGGGTTGGGTGGGGGGTTGCCCAGGGCGAAGTCGAAGAAGTCGTAGGCTGCGGTGAGGCTGATGGACAGCCGCCCGCCGAGGAAGATTTTGCCCGTCAGGTAGGGCCGGTCGTCCACGTAGCTGCCGTTGCCGGCCACTGGGTACACGTCGCGCAGAAAACCCACCGTGAGGCTGGCGAGTTCTGTGGGAAGCCACGTCACCTCCGCCTGGCCGATGACCGTGGAGATGGAGCCCGACCCCCAGCCCTGCGCCCAACCCACTTTCAGAAGCGTGGACAGCTTGGTGGTGATGAGGCCGGCCAACCCCACCTGCAGCTTCAATTCCTGCGCCTCGGGGTTCAGCTGGGGCTGGCTATAGAAGGGGGCGTTGTAGCTGCTCCAGAACATGAAGGCCGTCTCGGGCAGAAACTTCAGCCGGACGTCCAGCCCGCCGATGAGGTCCTGGTAGTTGTACTGGGTGAGGTCCGCAGGGGTGGCGCTGCCCGGGACCGCGCCCGAGTAATTCTGGAAGAGTTCCACCGTGTAACTGCCGTGGGGAATAATCTCCAGGGCGCGTCCCCCGGGGCGGATGGGCACTTCCACGCCCACCGTGTTGTAGAGCGAGATGACGCCCACCGGCACCGAGACGGTGTACGTGTTGGCGGACCGGCTGAAGCTGTCGATGATGTTGAAGCCCACCACGCCGTTCTTGTTGAAGGAGCCGTGCAGGTCTGCGGCGGCATTCAGGGTGCTCGCAGCGCTGTCGCCGGGCGTGATGAGGCCCGTGTACCAGAGGTAGTCGATGTCGGCGTTCAACCCGAAGCTGTTGTTGTCCCCGTCAATCTCGAGATTCAGGCCGGGCCGGGTGTGCAGGATGAGCTCGCCCGAGACGGTGTAGTTCCCCGTCGCGTTGGGCACGACGATGGCGGCCGAGTTGTAGACAAGCCCCTCGGTGAGGAAGAGGTGCAGCCGGCCGGGCCCGATTTTGAAGCCGTTAGGCTGCGGCTTCTCCCCGGACAGTGCCTCCGGCGCGCCGGACCCGGTGTCGGACGTGTCCTGCGCCGACGCGAGATACGGCAGCAGTAGCAGCGCCCCGAGGAACCCAGCGGTGGCTATTTGGTGCGGACGCCTCATGCCTCCCGCGAACCCCTTGGGCTCATAGGTTGGGTCCGTACCCCGCCTTACGCGCTACGGCGCAGCGCGTGGCAACGACATAGCACGGTGCGGCGGAGCCATTCCAACAATCGGGAGGAGGATTCCCTACCCGTCAGTCCAGCCCAGCGGAAGGTTTACAACCGTCTATTTAATGGGACTGGCCGGGGGCGGGCAGACGGTGGCTGGCGTCGGGGGGCCTGGGTTGGTGGGGTCCCCGCCGGGAAGGTCGGTCGGCACCAGCACCTCGACACTCAGGTTCTCGTCCGTGCGGAAGGCCAGCTGGCCGATGCACTGCTCGGCTTCGGTGCGCAGCTGCTCCACCTTCGACTGGGCGATGGTGACCTTGGTGTATTCGTGGTCGGCGGTGGCCTCGTCCTTCTTGGACACTGCCTCCTGGAGCGCGACGTCCGACTGCTCGGAGATGCGCAACAGGCCCTTCACCTGGGTGAGCTTTTCGTTTACGCAGTTCAGCTTCACCACGTCCTTGGTGTTGCGGGCCTCTTCCACCTTGCCCAGCACCATCTTCAACGTGCCCTGCATCTGCGTCACGGCCGCTGAGCTCCGGCTGAGCTTCTGGGCGTCCGGCACCTCGGAGGCCTTCTCGTCGGGCTGCGCCAGGGCGGCGCCGTTGCGCACCGGGGGGGTGGGCGACGTCTGGGCGAGCGCCACCGGGGCTAGCAGCAGGGCCGGCAGCAGAAGTGGGAGGCGGCAGGACATGGGTACCTAGGGCGGTAGGTTAGGAACCGCTCGAGCGGGGTGTCAAACCCTGAAGGCGTCAGCCCCCGGGGTCAGGGGGACTCGGGACCGCCGCCACCACCGCCCCTGGGCGGAGGCTACTGGGAGGCGGTGAAGAGGAAGGGATACTGGACGGGCACCTCGTCCGGCGGCTTGAAGGGGAACACCCAGGAGCGCATGAGACTCTGGATGCATAGGCCCACCTCGGAGCTTCCCACCGAGTTCTCCTCGATGCGGATGTCGGAGGCGCGGCCGGCGGGGGTGATGTTGAACCGCACCACCACCTTGCCCTTAAGCGTCGGGTTGCGCTTGAGCTCTTTTTCATAGCAGCCGCGGATGGCGGTGAGACGGGCCTTGATGTAGCGGGCCAGCGCCTCGCGGTCGACGTCCGCGCTGTCCACCTCCGGCGCCGCCGCAGCCACCCTGCCGCTCACCCGGGCGTCCCCCTTGGAACCGAGGGAGACGTTGCCGCCGCCGGCCGTCCCGACGTCCCCGATGCCTGCGGCGGAGCCGGCGCCGCCGCCGCGCGGGCCACCGACGCCCCCGGTGGTGGCCACCACCACCCCGCCCTGGGCGCCCTTGAGGGCGGAGGCCACGTCCTGGGTGCCGGTCCCCTCGCCGAGCAGGTCCTTGAGCGCGCCCTGGCCTCCCGAGGAACCGAGGATTTTGAGGATGCCCTTGCTCTGCACCTTCTGGGCGATGGCCGCCTTGCGCGCCTCGTCCGAGGCGGGCTTGTCCTTCTTCTTGGGCGGCTCCTTCTTCTCCACCTTCTCCTCGCCCTTCGCCTCCTCCTTGGGCTTTTCCGGCTCTGGGGGCTTGGGCGGGACGAGCAGCTTGGCGAAGCGGTCCGGCAGCTGGTCCAGCGTCACGTCCGAGTCGGGCGGCTTGGGGCTGAAGGCGATGCAGGCGGCACCGGAGAAGTTGAGCAGCACCGAGGCGGCGAGGATGGCGAAGAAGAGGTGGTCCAGGGAGGACCACACCGTGCCGCGGAATTCCTTCGGCAGCGCCATGCGGGCCGGCGGCGGCGGGGCCGGGACGAATTGAAAGAGGAGGGTGACTTCTCCCAACGACACCTTGCCCTTTGCCGACTCGTCCAGCTGCAGCGCGTAGAAGGTGCCGCGCTTCTGCGCCAGCTTCTGGGTGCGCAAGGTGGCGAAGTCCACGTCGCGCTCGCCGATGCGGACGCGCCCGTCCATGCGTTCTGTGAAGAGCAGGTAGTAGTGCGTCCCGCGGAAGTCGAAGACGGGGAAGGTGGGCGGGAGGTTACTGGCCGGGACGACGAAGGTGTTCTTCGCGTCCTGGCCGATGGAGACGCTGTCCGGGCGCCGGATGTGGCGCTCCTCGACGATTTTTCCGTCCTGGATGATGCCCACGCGGAGAATTTTGGGACCGGCCGAGGTGCGAGTCATGGGGCCCTAGAAGGGGTCGTGCTCTACGCTCTTGAGCACCTTGTTGAGAAAACTCTCGGTGCGGTTGAGCTCGTCGAAATTGAGGTTCTGTCGCTGCAGAATGTAGAAGGCCTGCGGCTTCTGGATGCGTCCTTCGACGGTGATGGCCTCCAGCTTGATGACTTTACGCCCGCCCTTGCTGCGCGCCTCTTTTGACACCTTGGCCGCAGGCGCAGCCGGTGCCGGGGTGCTGCCAACGCTGTCCTGGGCGGCGGCCGGCAAGGCCAGCAGCACCAGGGCGAGCACACCGGCGCGGCCTTTCGGGGGGAGGGGCGTCATTTCTTGTCCGCCCCAACCTTAGCAGGGGCCTGCGGGGGTGGGGCGGCCGGAGGCGGGCTGGCGGGGGTGGAGGATGCCGCCTTACTGGCCGCCTCCTTGTCCTTTTCCACCTTGCGCAGCTGGTCCTTCTTCTCGCGCTCGCGCCGGCGCTGCTCGCGGTCGATGCCCTTGGCGGCGTCTTTCAGGTACTGGTCCACCCGCTCGTCGGTGCCGCCCTTCTCCCGGTACGTCTTGAAGTAGGCGATGGCGCGATTCATCCGGTCCACCGTGTCCACCCCGGGGACTTCCGAGTCCAGGTTGAGGATGGCGAGGTTGAAGTAGGTGTCGGCCAGCGCCGGCTGCAGCTGCACCACCTTCTGGTACTGCGCGTCGGCCTGGGCGAGCGCGAGCTTGCCCCGGTAGGCGTTGCCGAGGTTGAGACGGGCCGGGACGAAGTCCGGGGCCAGGGCTACGGCCGCTTCCAGCTCTCTCACCGCAGCGTCGAAGTCCCCGGCCTCCACCAGCATGACGCCGTAGTTGTTGCGGGCCTCGGCGAAGTCCGGCCGGGCCTGGGCCGCGGCGCGGAACTCCTCCAGTGCCAGTGGCCTCTGCTTCAGCCGCAACAGGGTGGTGCCCAGAAGGTTGTGGGTGGCCGCGTCGGTGGCATCCACCGCGCGCGCATTCTCCAGCACCAGCTTGGCCAATTCGTACTTGCCCTCGCGGAAGTAGGCCTGCGCCAGAAGCTGCATGGCCCGGACGTTGCGCTCGTCGTCCTTCAGCACCTTCTTCGCCTCGGCCTCGGCCGCCTGGGGCTGGTTCAGCTGCAGCAGGGCGAAGGCCAGGGCGTTGCGCGGCCCGGCGGCGGTGGGCGCCGCCGCGCATCGCGCCGTGGCCAGCGCTTGGGCCTCCTGCGCCCGCCCTTGCCGGCACAACAGCCGCGCCAGGAAGTCCCAGGCCGCCTCCTGGTCCGGGGCCAGGGCCAGGGCCTGCCCGTAGTCTTTTTCCGCGGCGGCGAGGTCCCCCCGGCGTTCGGCCAGCACGCCGAGGTCCGTCCAGGCCTGGTCCAGCCGGGGGTCGCGCTGCAGCACGTCCTGCAGCGCGCGCTCGGCGCCGGCCACGTCGCCCCCTTGGGCCAGCTGCACGGCGTGCGCGAAGGTGGCCCGGGCGGCCGGGTCCTGGGTGGCTGGCGGCGTCACCTTGGGCGGCGGAAGGCCAGTGGGCTGGGCCGCGGGCGCTGCCGCGGACGGCGGCGCGGCGGCCGCCGCCTCCGGGGCTGGCTTGGGCGCAGACGCGCAGGCGGCGAGGAGGGCCAAGACGGCCATGGCACGCAGCGGCCCGCGCATCACTGGGTGCCTCCTGCCGGACTCTTGCCGGCGGGGGCGGCGTCCCGGGGCGGCTGCTTGCCTTCCAGCGTCACCACCAGGCCATCCGGGTGGGTGACGTCCTGGGCGACAACCGACTTGGGCTCCTTCAGTACCGGGTATTCCTTGGGACGGTAGCGGTTGAGCGCTTCCAGGGTGCGCTTCGTCCACTCGTCGTTGATGCGGTTCTTCCGCGCCTCGGTGAGGGTGGCGACGTAACTCTCCACCGCCTTGTCTTCCAGGGCGGCCGTCTGCTGCTGCAGCTGGTCCTGGTAGGAGGCCACCGCCTCGTCGCCGAGGCGCTTCACCTCGGGAGGCGTCGGCGTCTCGAGGATGGTCTGCCCGAAGCGCTCCAGGGCGAAGCCCTTGCGGTACAGCGACGCCAGCGTCCACTCCAGGCGCTTGTACTTGAAGACTTCGCCGTAGGCGTCGTTCACCTTCTTCACCGCGGCGCGCTTCACAGTGAAGCTGTTCTCCAGCGCCTTGCCCCGGCCGCCAATCTTCAGCCGGTCGAACTCCTTGAAGACGTACTCCGCCAGCTGGAAGCGGGCCTGGGCGGCGGCCTCGGCGGCCAGTGGGGCTGCCTCCGGCTTGAGGCCGCGCCGGTCAAACTCCCGCGCCGCCTCCTCGAAGGCCCTTCGTGCGGCCTTCTCGTCTCCCAGCTTCTGGTAGGCCTCGCCGATGCGCTTCTGCGCGTCCACCACCAGTTCGGCCTGCTGCGGCTTGCTGGCGAACTTCTTCACGAAGGCCTCCAGCGCCTTGATTTCGCCCTTCGGGTCTCCCTGCCTCTCGTACAGGAGCGCCGCCCGGTACTGATTCTTGGGCGCGTCCTCGGCGCTCGGGAACAGTTCCACGTAGCGGGTGAACGTCTGCGCCGCTTCGCGGTAGCGCTGCTGGCCCTCGAGGAGGCGCCCGGCGTTGAAGAGGGCGGCCTCCCGGTTCTTGCTCGCCGGGTAGTCCTTCACCAGGCGCTGGTAGTTCTCCACCGCCTTGTCGAAGTCGTAGCTGTTCTCGGCGTTGACGGCCACGCGGAAGAGCGCTGCGTCGGCGAGCTTGCTGTTGGGGTACTCGCGGAAGATGCGTTCGTACAGCTTGAGGGCGGACTCGAAGCGACGGGTGTTCTCGTAGCAGACGGCGGCGTTGTTGAGCGCCTTGTCGGCGAACTCGTTCTTCGGGTCCTCGTCCACCAACTCAATGTATTTCTTGGCCGCATTGTCGTAGTCGCCCTTGGCCATCAACTCGTCCGCCAGCTTGAAGCGCCCGGCGAGCTTGAACTTGTTGAGGTCCTTGTACAGGTCGCTCTTCGGGTCGATGACGGCGCTGTTCTTGGCGAGCCGCGCCGAGACTTCCTCGACGCTCTTCCAGTCCTTGTCGATGAGGTAGCTCTCGACGATGAGGTTGGTGGAAAACTTCGCCACCTCGTTGCGCGGGTAGCTTCCAATAATCGCCTCGAAGCGCTTCCGGGCCTCGGGAAAGTCGTTGTGGGCGTAGTACAGCTCGGCCGCCTTGTAGGCGACGCCCGGGGCCTTGTCCTCCTTGCCATAGCGGGCCAGGTACGCGTCGGAGGCGGCGAGGAAGCCCTTCTCCACCTCGGCGAAGGGGATGGGCTTGGCCGTCTCCCCCTCCGGCCGGTCCTTGCTGCGCAGCACCGGGTAGACGGCCAGCTTCTTGTCGCGCTGCAGCTGTTCCAGAAGCTTCTGCCAGGCCAACACCGCGTTGAAGGCGGCGTCCTTGGTGTAGCGGCTGTCGGCGGTGCTGTCGCGGACGGTGTCGTAATTCTTCGCCGCGGCGGCGAACTGCAGGGAGTTGTACTGGCACTCCGCCGCGAAGAATTGCACTTCATAGGCATTCTTGCTGCGCGGGTAGCGCTGCAGGTAGGAGGCGTACGCGCGGGCGGCCACCTCGAAGGCGGCCTTGGCCTCCTCCAGCTTGCCCTGCTGCTTGAGCGCCAGGGCCTGCTGGTGGTGGTAGACGGCGCTGCCGTAGAGGCTCTTCTCGGCCATGGCCTGCACCTGGCTGATGAAGTCCGGGTCGCGCTTGTGCTTGTCGTACCAGGCGGTGCCCGGCCCGTAGGAGGAGGCCAGCTTCTCGGACTCCTTGAAGGCCTCGTCCAGCTTCCGGTCTCTTTCGTACGCCTCGACAATCCGCTGCTGGACGAAGGGCGCCTCGTCCATGGTGGGGTTCTTGCTGAGGGCCAGCTGGTAGGCGGCCACTGCCTCGGCGTGGCGCGTCTGGTCGAAGAAGACGTCGCCCATCTTCTTGTAGACCTCGGCCTCGTAGGGCCGGGGCCCCAGCTTGGCGAAGGCGGCCTTGGCCCTGTCGATGGAGCCCCACTTCTCGTCGGCCAGGCTGATGGCCGCGTACTGCAGCGCCTCGTTGCGGAGGTCGCCGCCACTGTCCGCCCCCTTCTCCTTCTTCTGCCCCTCGTAGTAGTCGGCCAGGGCGAGGAAGCGGGCCACCGCTTCGTCGAAGCGGTCCATTTTGTAATACGTCCACCCCAGCTTGTAGAGCGCCTTGTCGTAGAGCGGGCTCTCCTTGTCCTTCACCGCTGCTTCATAGGCCTGCGCCGCCTTGGCCAGCGCACCCTTGTCGTTGTAGGCGTCGAAGTAGTACTCGCCGATGCGCACCCAGGCCTCGGTGACGAATTTGCTCTTCGGGTAGCGGCCGATGAGCGTCCGGTAGGCCACCTGGCCGTTGTCGAAGTCGTTCTGCTTCTCCAGGCAGTAGCCCAGGAGGTAGTAGGCCGCGTCGTTGAGCGCGTAGGTGGGGAAGCGCGTGATGAGCTGCTGGTAGATGGCGATGGACGGCTGGAAGTCGGGCAGCGGTTCCGGAGGCGGCTCGGCGCTGGCGTTCGCCTCGGTGGCCTTCAGCTTTTCCTCGAACTCGCGCATGGCCAGAAGGTGGTCGTCGCTCGAGCGCTCGTAGTACAGCTCCGCCAGCCGGAACATGACGTCCGGGGTGTAGCGAGGTTCATCCGGGTAGCGCTGGAGGAATTCCTCGAACTGGGCGATGGCGTCCAGCCGTTCCTTGCGCTCGAGGACTTCCAGGTCCCGGATGGCCTTCTCGTAGGAGGCCCCCAGCGCGCTGCGCTTGTCCTCGTACTTCTTCTGCACCAAGAGCTGGACGTCCTTGCGGTACTCGGTGGCCTCGGCTTCGTACGCCTCGATGGCCGTCCCCAGCTCATCCAGCTGGCGCTGCTCCTCGGGCGTGCGTCCAAGGCCCCGCATCAGGTTGGGCTTGGCTGCCCCGGGCGTCACGTCCGCCTTGTCCTCATCCGTGCTCTCCGCCGCGGCTGGACCGGGGGCGGCCGGGGCCGCTTTTGGCGCCGCCGCCTTCTTGCCGGCGGTGGACGCACCGGGGGCCTGCGCGGCCACCAGAAGGAGGAAGGGGAGGAGCAGCATGGCGGTCAGTCGACGTCCTTCAGCACTTCCTTGAATTCATCATCCAGCGCCTTCAGCTCGCGTTCCTTCTGCGCGGCCACCGCCTGGATGTCGGCCGTCTTGTCGCGCTTCCGGGTGAAGGCCACGTCCACCACGCCCACGTCGGCCTTCAGCACCAAGTCGTAGAACTGTCCCCGGACGCGGCGGAAGCTGTCGAAGGCGATGCGTCCCACCAGCTGCCGGGCGTCGCCCGAGGCCCGTGTGACGTCGCCGGTGTACTCCTGGAGCAGGGTCTGCTCGGCCAGCACCTTGTCCCGAATCTCATCGCCCTTCTTCCGCACCCGTTCCTGCAGGGCCAGCTTGGCCGCATCGTTGCGCTTGGCGATGGCGTCCAGGCGGGCCCGGGTGGCGTGGGCGCGGGCCAGCACGGCCTGGGCGGCCGGGTCGGTGAGACGCCCCTCGGCCTGGGCGATGACCTGGTGGGCCTGCGACTCCATGGAGGTGACTTCCGCCCGCAGCTGTTCCTCGCCGGAGAGCGAGGTGTCCACCTTGGCGCGGGCGTCGCGCAGCTCGGCCCGCAGCGCGTCTACCTGCTTCTCCAGCGCGGCGGCGGACTGCTGCTCGGTGCGCACCCGTTCCTGGAAGGCCTTCTCGTCCGACGCCGTCCCCTTGCGCTGGCCGCGGGTGTCCACCACCCACTTCTGCACCGCCGCCAGCACGGCATTCATGCTCTGCAGTTCATAGCCGAGGCGGTAGACCTCCCGGTCCAGGAGGTCCACGCGCTCCTGCATGGCCTTGCGCCGGTCGGCCACCGCGGTGTTGCTGGTGGGAAGCGAGGCGAGCTGCGCGCGGGCGGCGGCGTCACCTTTTCGCAGTGCCTGCAGCTGTGCCTTCTCCTCGGCGGTGAGCACCGGCGCCACCAGCTCGGACTCGACGTCGGTGAGCGTCTGCTCGGCCGACACCAGGGCGTTGGAGACGGCGTCGGCGCGGGTGTAGCCCTCCTGCAGCGTCGGGAAGGCTTCCATGCCGCGCTCGCCGAGCGCCTTGAGGATGCGGTCGGCCAGCGTCTGGCCGTCGCGGACGCCCTTGCGGCCGTCCTCCATGGCCTTCACCACGTTGAGGGCGTCGCCCACGTCGGACTGGGTGGTGGCCCACTTGAGGGCCACCGGGGGCAGCAGCGTGTTGACGTCGAGGTTCCGTTCGTTGCGCAAAAGCAGGTTGTCGAAGTAGGCGACCGGGTCCTTGTTGACGTTGAGCAGCGCGTCGAGCTCATCGCGCACCGGGGCGTAGGTGTTGATGACGCCGTTGTAGGTGTCGGTGGCCTCGCCGTAGCGCTTCAGCTTGAGAAGCAGGTGGCCCTGAAGAATCTGCGCCTGCGGGGCGAGCGTCGAGTCGGGGGCCACCAGGAGCAGGATGTCGGTCGCGTTCTTCGCCCCGGCGTAATCCCCGGCGCGCACCTTGGCCCAGGCCGTCTCGTAGATGCTGTCCGGGAAGGCCTCGCTCTGGCGGGGCACGTCCTGGTAGCGGTCGATGGCTTCTGCGAACTTGCCCTGCTCTACCAGCACGCGCCCCTGGGAGAGGTTGCCCAGCTCGACCAGCTTCTGCTCCTTGGCGTCCTTCGCTTTGCTGTTCGCCACCTCGGTGAAGCGGGCGAGGGCCGCGTCGTAGTTGCCTCTGTCCACCTCAATGACGCCGAGGAAGTACAGGGCCTGCAGCCGGTAGCGGCCGTCCGGGGCCGAGGCAATCTTCTCGAAGGCCGCCGCTGCCTGGGTAAGGCGCTCCGCCTTGGGCACGTTGGTGCGCTTGAAGAGCCACTTGCCGTAGATGTAGCCAAGCTCCGGGGGCAGCTCGCCATTGGGCCCCCGGGCGCGCTGGATGTACGGCTCGATGTTGCTGAAGTCATTCAGCCGGCTGGTGGCGTCGAGGTACTCCGCCAGCGCCTCGCGGTAGCGCGGGCTGTCCAGCGTGAGCAGCATGCGCAGGTACACCCGAGCGCTGCCCCAGTTGCCCTGCTGGTAGAGCGCATCCCCCAGGTAGAAGAGGGCCTCCGGGTACTTGGGGCTCTGCTGGAACGTCTTGTCCCCCACTAAGTCGTAGAAGAGGACGGAGGCGGTGGCGTAGTCGCCCAAGAGGTACTGAATCTCCCCGTCGCTAAAGCGGCGCATCAGCGCCTGCTCGCCACTGGGTTCGGCCTGGCCGACGTACTGCGTCTCCACCACCAGGAGGTTGTCCTCGGCATTCTTCGCCTGGGCTTGGACCAGCTCGACCTGGGCGGCGAGCTGGGCCGTGGACCGGCCCTGCGCCGACGCCACGCCGGCGAGGAGCGCCGGCAGCAGCGCGACCCACGCCGGTGGGTGTCCCATCACTTCTGCTCCGCGGGCCCGGCCGGCGTCGCCGGTTTCGTCCCTTCGCCCTGCGCCGACTTGAGGCCGGCGTCCTTGGTGACCTCGACGTCATAGCGGACCGCGGGCCGGTCCTTGAGGTCGGTGGTGAGTCCGCCCTTCTCGTAGCCCACCACCTTCACGTTGGTGACTTTTCCGGGCTCGGCGGTGAAGGTGTAGCTGGAGGTGACGGTGAACTTGTACCCCTCGAGGTAGCTGAAGACGCCGTAGCCGCGGCCGCGGTAGACCAGCCGCACGGCAATCTGGTGCTGGCCGGGGACAATCCGGCCGTTGAAAATCTCCAAGTCAGGCCGGCTGGCCAAATCGCCCTTCTTGTCCACCTTGGTGAAGATGGGGGCGCCATCCAGGGCGTAGGCCACCGAATCCAGCGCGAAGGTGCCGCCCATCTCGTTCTTGCTGGAGATGATGGCGCGCGCGCCGCTCGACAGGTCGCCGCCGAGCACCGTCTCCTGCAAGAGGAGCAGGCGCGCCTTGGTGCGGTAGATTTTCTCCTTCAGGTCGACCACCTGCTCTTCCAGCGTCTTCACCCGGGTGTTGAAGGCGTCGTTGGCGGTGGAGGGCGCGGCGGTGTCGGGAGCCTTGGCATCGGCCGGCGGGGGCGGCGGGACGACGTCCGTGGCCGGCGCCGCGTTGTCCGGCGGCGGCGCGGGTGGGTTACTGGGCGCTCCGGCGGGAGCCTGGACCGTGGTCTTGGTCGCGGATTGCGCCAGGACCGGCAGCCCGATGAGCTGGACTGCTGCGGCGAGGGCGACGACGTGAGAACCGCGCACGGGATGGCTCCTGTGGAGCGCTGCTCCGAAAAGGAACGTCCGGCGACACATAGCACGAGGGACGACGTGCTCGACGTTCCAGCTCAACCGCCCTTTTTCAACTCCGTCAGCACCAGCTTGGCCACTGCCTTCAATGTGTCAAAGACTCCGACACCGGTGGGCGCGACGGCCTGGTATTCCGGCACGCCACGGGTGTTGAGGACGCCCCGGAGCTCCTCCACCGCCACGGCGTTGGGAAGGTCCCGCTTGTTGTACTGCACCACCGAGGGCACCTTCGCCAGGTCGTACCCCTGCTCGGCGAGGTTGGTCTTGAGATTCTCGTAGGACTCCATGTTCGCTTCCATGCGCTCGACCTGGCTGTCGGCGACGAAAACGACGCCGTCCACGCCCTTGAGGATGAGCTTGCGGCTGGCGTCGTAAAAGACTTGGCCGGGGACGGTGTAGAGGTGGAAGCGTGTCTTGAAGCCGCGAATCTCGCCCAGCGACAGCGGGAGGAAGTCGAAAAACAGGGTGCGGTCCGTCTCGGTGGACAGCGAGATGAGCTTGCCCTTCGTCTCCGGATTCGTCTTGTTGTAGATGTACTGTAGGTTCGTGGTCTTCCCGCAGAGCCCCGGCCCGTAATAGACAATTTTGCAGTTAATCTCGCGGGATGAGTAGTTGATGAAGGACATTGGCTTTCTTCGTTCACTCGCTGAACAGGTTGTCGATGTCGTCGTCGGAGATTTCGGCGAAGGGCGACGCCATCCCTCCGGGGCTCTCCGTCTTCTTGAGCAGTGCCTCGAAGATTTTCGCCAGCTCGTCGGAGGCCTTCTTCACCCGGAGCCGGACCAGCCCGAGCGAGGTGCTGCTCTCGAAGATGACCACCAGCACGACACGGCTGCCGACAATGGTCATGTAGAGAGACTCGCGCGCTCCTTCATGAATCTGGTTCGGGAACTCGTTCTCTCCGATGAGCTTGGCGAGCCCGCCCATGGCCGCCACGTTGCCAGCGGTCAGCGAGGCCAGTGAGGTGGTGTCGATGTTTTGGGTTTGTCCGGAGGCGGAGATGAGCTGCCCATTCTTGTCCACCAAGAACACCACCTTGGCATTTGCATCCTTGGTGAGTCTGTCGCAGACGGCATTGATGCGGTTGTACTCCTCGTCATACATCACCAGTTGCGTGCCCATTGACGTGAACCAGTCCCCTTCGCTGTCGATCGCGTCCTGCTGGGTCGCTCCGCGCTGCCCTGGTTTTCGGAGTGAACTCGGAGGGTTAGAGACTTAACCACACCATAGCGTCCGGTTCCAGGAGTCCTCACCTTGGCAAGGCTGTTCCCGCTGCTCGCACTGCTGCTTGCCCAGGGGCGTGAGGCCGCGCCCGCGCCGCTTCCACTCGAGGCCGTGCCCGGGCGCCCGGCCTTCCTGGCCGCCCACGTCCCCAAGGCCCCCCCGGCGCTGTCGTTGCGTGTGCTCCAGTATGCGCAAGCGCGTTCGGCCGCCCTGCGTGACGTCTCCGAGGACGGACGTACTCTCCTCGTCTCCACCCGGCTGGGCACCGGGGAACAGCTGCACCGGGTGTCGACGCCCCTGGGCATGCGCGAGCAGCTCACCTTCCTGGACGTGGCGCCGGGCAAGGCGGCCCTTCTGCCCGGAGACCCCTCCACCCTCTTCTTCCTCGCGGACCAGGGCGGTGGGGCCCTGTCCCAGCTGTGGCGCCTGGACTTGCGCACCGGCCGCACGGAACTTCTCACCGACGGGACGGGTCGCCATGACACCTTCGTCCTCTCGCGCGAGGGCCGGTGGCTGGCCTACGCCGGCACCGGCCGGAACGGCAAGGACACGGACGTCTACCTGGCCGAGGTGGCCGACGCGCGGCGGGCGCGGCGGCTGACGGAACTGGACGGCCGCTGGCTTCCGCTCGCCTTTTCCCCCGACGGCGGCCGCCTCCTCCTCGCCGAGGCCGAGGGCGAAACCACACGCCGGCTGTGGCTTCTGGACATTGCCACCGGGGCTCGGCGCCTGTTGTTCCCAAGGGCCCCCGGCGCGGCCCCCGCCTCCGTGCGCCAGGCGCTGTTTCGCCCGGACGGCCGGGCGGTGTACCTCCTCAGCGACGCTGGCACAGACTTCACCGTCCTGCGCGAGCTGCCGCTGTCCCCGGAGGAGGCGCCGCTGCAGGTGGTGGCGGCTGACCCGGGCGCCGACGTGGAGGAGGTGGCGGTGGCCCGCGACGGCACCCTCGTCTTCTCCACCAACGAAGCTGGCGTCTCCCGGGCCTACCTCGTTGTCCACGGCAGCCGCGCGGAACGGCTTCCGCTGCCGGACGGCGTGCTGCATGGCCTGCGTTTTGCGGCGGGGCGCAGCGACGTAGTGTTTTTTGCCCTGGAAGGCCCCACCTCGCCCAGCGACGTCTGGCAGCTGTCGCTGAAGACGAGGAGGCTGGAACGCTGGACGAAGAGCGAGGTGGGTGGGCTGGACGCCCGCACCTGGGCGGCTCCGAAGCTACTTCGCTACGCGTCCGCCGACGGCGTGCCGCTGTCGGCCTTCCTGTACCTTCCCCGCGAGGTGCCCGCCGGTGCCCGGGTGCCGGTGGTGGTGGCCTTCCATGACGGGCCGGAGGCGCAGGAGCGGCCGGTGTTCCGCTGGGACTACCAGCTGCTTCTGGAACAGGGCCTCGCCGTGCTGGCCCCCAACCTGCGCGGCTCCACCGGCTTCGGGAAGGCCTTCCGTGCGCTGGACGACGGCGTTCTGCGCGAGCAGGTGGTACAGGACATGGCCGCCACGCTGGCGCTTGTCCAGAGGCAGCCGGAACTCGACGGCGCGCGCATCGCGGTGTGGGGTGAGGGCTACGGGGGCACCCTCGCGCTTCTGGCGGCGGCCTTCTTTCCCGAGGGCGTGTCCGCCGCGGTGGACGTCTCGGGCCTTTTGGACTTGCCCGGCTTTCTGGAGGCCGCGCCGCCCTACCGGCGGGACGCGCTGCGGGCTGAGTACGGCGACGAGCGCGTGCCCGAGGTGCGCGCCGTCCAGGAGCGGCTCTCTCCCCTGCACGCGCTGGGCGGCAGCAAGGCCCCCCTGTTGGTGGTGCACGGCAAGCGCGACAGCCGCGTCAGTGACAAGCAGGCGCAGTCCCTCCTGCAGGGACGGGGCGCGGACGGCTGGTACCTGCTGGCCCTGGAGGAGGGACACGGCTTCTGGCGCGTGGAGGACCGCGCCCTGGCCACCCAAGTCCTGGTCCTCTTCCTCACCGAGACCCTGCGGGCGCCGCCGCGCACGGCCGTGCACTGACGGCCTGAAGCCGGGGCAGCCACTACTTTTTGAGCTGGGCAGGAAGCCCGAACTCCAGCGTCCGGATGGCGATGAAGACTTCCTGCAGGAAGAAGAGAAGGCTCAGCACCAGCGCCGCCATGGCCAGGATGAAGAGGACGGCGACCAGCCCGCCAAGCTTCACGTTCAACAGGTAGCCGACGAAGGCCATGGCGATGAGCAGGCACACCAGCAGGGCCGCGCCGGTTCCGAAGGTGAGCGCGGCGTGGATGAGTTTGGCCCGCCGCGACAGCGGCGCGAGTTCCTCGAGAACGGCACCTGCGCCCGTCTGCGCCGGGTCGAACTTCTCCTCGAGGCGGCGGGCCCGGTCGACGATGCGTCCCAGGCGGTTGGACAGGACGGACAGCATCATTCCGATGGAGCTGAGGAGGAAGACGGGCGCGACGGCCAGCTGGATGGTGTGGGTGATGCCTTCCAGCTGAGTTTCCGGACCCATTGCACGCCGAAGCGTACTCCGCCGGGGCCGAGGGCGGGGGGGCGAACTACAGCTCCCGGCGCCCGACCAGCGCGCGCGCCAGCGTCGCCGGGTCCGCAAACTCGAGGTCCCCACCCATGGGCAGCCCCTGCGCCAGCCGCGTCACGCGGATGCCGCTGGGCTTCAACAGACGCTGCAGGTACAGGGCGGTGGCCTCGCCCTCCACGTCCGGGTTGGTGGCGACAATCAGCTCCTCCACCGTGCCGTCCTCCAGCCGCTGAAGCAGCTCGCGGATGCGCAGCTGGTCCGGGCCGGTGCCGTCCAGCGGGGACAGCACGCCATGCAGCACGTGGTAGCGCCCCTTGAATTCGCGCGTGCGCTCGATGGCCATAAGGTCCGCGATGCCCTCCACCACGCACAGCACGCGCTCCTCGCGCCGTGCGTCGGTGCAGAAGCCGCAGAGCTCGCCTTCGGTGAGGGCGAAGCAGCGCACGCACAGGCGCACCTTCATCTTCACCTCGGCCAGGGCCTGGCCCAGCTCTGCCGCCAACTCCGGCGGGGCGCGAAGAATGTGGAAGGCCAGCCGCTGGGCTGTCTTCTCTCCAATGCCAGGCAGCTTGGCCAGCGCTGCCACCAGGCGGTTGAGGGGGTCCGGCGTCACGGCAACAGCCCCGGCAGGTTGACGCCGCCGCTCACCTTGGCCAACTCCCTTTGCATGTGGGCCCGGCTGGCGGCCAGGGCGGCATTCACCGCGGCCGTGACCAAGTCCTCCAGCAGGGGCACCTCGGCCGGGTCCACCACGTCCTTGGACAGGGCAATGCTGCGCACCTCCTGCAGGCCATTCACCACAACCACCACGCGGCCGTCGCCGGCCCGACCCTCCAGCGTCTCGTCGGCCAATTCTTTCTTCCGCGCCTCAATCTTCTCCGTCAGCTTGGTGGCCTGGCGCATGAAGTAATTCAGGTCGACTCCCGGCATGTCTCTCTCCGTCTGAAGCAAAGGGGGGGCGGCCAATCAGCCCGGCGGTTCATCCACGACGTCGGACCCCGGCGCGCCGGTGCGCTGGCGCTCCAGCACCTGGATGTGTTCCAGCTCGCCGCCCAGAATCCTCAGCGCGGCGCGGATGGCGGGGTGGCCGCGCACCGACTGGTCCGTGGACACCTCGTGCGCGGCCCGCGCCTCCGCGTCCTGTTCGGCAAGGCTTTTGGGCGCCGTCGCCGCGGCCGCGTCGTCCAGGACAATGCGCGTCGGCCGGCCGAAGTGCTGGCCCAGCAGCTTTTCCACCGCCGCGCGGCCACTCTGCCCGGTGACGGTGGTGCGGTGGAAGCTGGACTCTGGCCGGTAGGCCAGCACCACCTCGCCAGGGCGCAGCGCCACCAGCCGGCCCTGGGCCAGGGACGCGGCGTGCCGGGCGGATGCCGAGCGGACGGTTTCCACCGCCGCGCGCCAATGCGCCTCCGCGGACAGGGCTGGCGCCGGTGGGGCGGCCGCCGCCGGCACGGCCTCGGGCAGGCACTCGCCGGAGGCGCAGCCGGACGGCGACGCTTCCTGGGGAAACAGGCGGCCGTCCGCCGCGGCCATGCCCAACGGTTGGGCCGGCGGCGGGGCAGTGGCCGCCGGAACGGGGGTCGCCACCGCCGCGGGCGGCGGGGCCGAAGGGGGTGGGGGGGCGGTGCGGACAGGAACGGGCGGCGCCGGCGGGGCGGCGGCCCGCGGCGTGGGTCCAGGGACGGCGGTGGGCGCCGGGCTAGACGCGAAAGGGTGCGGGAGCGGAGCGACCTCCAGGCGCTCCGGCAGCCTTGCGCGCGGGCTCCAGGCCCCCGGCGCCGGCCAGCTTCTCCACCCGGGCAATCAGTTCGGGAATGGACGCGGCCGGGGCCAGCTGGACGGCCTTGAGGAGGGCCATCTCCAGGGCCAGCCGCGGCTGTGCCGCCCGTCCCACGTCCCACACCGCGCCATGCACCACGTCAAACAGACGCGCCAGCTGCGCCCCGTCCGCCTCCGCCGCCAGCTTCCGCACGGCCTGCTGCTCGGCGTCGGCCAGCTCCTCGGGCGCTGCCCCGGTGGCCAGCGTGACCAGGACATGGCGCAGCTGCAGCGCCACCTCCTCCGCCAGCCGCTTCAAGTCCACGCCCTTCACGTGGCTGTCTTCCACCAGGCGCAACAGGGCGGCCGGGTCCCGGTGCACCAGGCCCTCGGCGAAGCCCTGCACCACCGTCCGGTCGATGGCCCCCAGGGCCTCGGCCACCGCTTCGTCTGAGGCGCCCGGCCCGGCGGCGGACAGCACCTGGTCGAGCAGCGAGAGGGCGTCGCGCATCCCGCCCTCCGCCTGTCGGACGATGAGGGCCAGCGCGGTGTCGGACAGGGCGGCCTTCTCGGCCGCCGCAATCTGCTTGAGGCGCTCCAGCATCCGTGCGGCCGGGATGCGCCGGAAGTTGTGGCGCTGGCAGCGGGAGAGGATGGTGTCCGGCAGCTTGTGCGGTTCCGTCGTCGCGAAGATGAACTTCACGTGCGGCGGCGGCTCCTCCAGCGTCTTGAGGAGGGCGTTGAAGGCCGCGCCGGACAGCATGTGCACTTCGTCGATGATGTAGATTTTGTTCCGGTCACGCTGCGGGAGGTACTTCGCGTTCTCGCGAATCTCCCGGACGTTCTCCACGCCGTTGTTGGACGCGCCGTCAATCTCCGCCACGTCCACGCTGGTGCCGGCCGTAATCTCCACGCACGGCGCGCACTTTCCGCAGGGCGTGGCGGTGGGGCCATTCACGCAGTTGAGAGCCTTGGCCAGCAGGCGGGCGGCGGTGGTTTTGCCGACGCCGCGGGGTCCGCAGAAGAGGTAGGCGTGGGCCACGCGGTCCTGCGCGATGGCGTTGGCCAACGTGCGGACGACATGTTCCTGGCCCGTCATGTCCTCGAAGCTCTGAGGGCGCCACTTGCGTGCGAGGACGAGGTAACCCATGGGGGGGTTGCCACCATAACAGCCTCCTCCTCGCCTGGCCGCGCGGCGATAGAGTCCCCAAGTAGCGCCAAAGCCCTTGCTCTCCCCGCTCGCCCGCTCAGCGTCAGCCGCCGTCCGAGCGCGGGCGCCCCTGTTGGCCGCGCTGGCCCTGGGCGCGCTTCCCGCCGTGCTGGCGGTGGCCCAGCTGGGCCGGCTCCACCCGGATGAGGTGTACCAGTCGCTGGAGCCGGCCTTCTACCGCGTGCACGGCTACGGCGTCCTGGCCTGGGAGTGGCGCTCCGGCCTTCGCAACTGGGCCGTGCCGCTGGCCCTGTCCGGCCTCTTCCGCGCCGCCGGGGCGCTTGGCCTTGAGGACCCCTGGACGCTGCGTGGTCTGGTCGGCGTTCCCCTGGCGCTGCTGCACGCCGCCGCGCTGCTGGCGGCCTTCCGGCTGGGCAGCCGCCAGTCGCGGCTGGCCGGCTGGACGTCCCTCCTCGGACTGGGGCTGCTTCCCATGGCGTGGGCCTACGCCGGCCGGACGCTGAGCGAGTCGCTCTCCGCAGCAGCCCTGGTGCTGGCCGCGGATGCGCTGGACCGCCCACGCCCGCGCGCGACAGGGGGTGGCGTCGCCCTCGGCCTTTCGGTGGTGGCCCGCTATGGCAGCGCCCCGGCCGTGCTGGGGGCGCTGGCCTGGCTGGCCGGCTGCCGCCGCTGGTGCGCGCTGCTTTTGGTAGTGGCCGGCGGGGCGGCGGTGGCCGCGCTGCTGGGGGCCCTGGACTACGTCAGCTGGGGTGCGCCGTTTCACTCCCTCGTCGCGTGGACGAACTTCAACGTCCTGTCCGGGGGGGCCGCGCAGGCCTTCGGCGTGGAAGGGCCGGGCTTCTACGTCTCTCTGCTGCTGCGCCTTCTGCCGCTGTGGGTGTGGCCGCTTCTCCTCTATGGCCTTCTACGGCCGGCGTCCGGACGCCCGCGGGTGGGTGTGGCGCTGGCCATGGCGGCGGTGTCCCTGGGCGCGCTTCTGGCCACCCCGCACAAGGAGGAGCGCTTCCTGTACCCGGTGGTGGTGCTGTTCGTCCTCGAAGCCGCCCCGGCCCTGGGGCGCCTGCTTGGGGCGCTGCCCCGCGCCGCGGCCTTCGGCCTTCTGACGCTGGCCCTTCTGGCTAGCCTTGTCGCGCGGCCCACCACCATCGACGCCCGGGGCGACCAGTTTCGCGCGCTGGTGCGGGCCACCCGGCCCGACGGCGTCACCGGACTCCTCATCGTGAATGAAGGGCTGTGGGGCAGCGGCGGCTTCTTCTACGTGGGCAAGCGCATTCCGTGGCTCACCTGCGACTGGCCCCAGGACGGCAACTTCCGGCTGGCCATGGGAGACAGGCGCTTCAACCGGGCCATTACGTTTGAGGGCCGCGCCCTGGAGGCCTTGCAGGCCGCCGGCTTCCACGTGACGGAGACGGTGGGCCGGGAGACGGTGCTGGCCCGCTGACGCCCGCCCCCCTGGGGGGTGGGCGGCCCGTCAGCCAAGGTGGGCACGCCCAAGGCCCACCAGGGCCGCACCCAGCACCACCCAGCTGCCATTCACCTTGCCGAAAAGAAGCAGGCCGAGTGCGGCGGCGCCCATGAGCGCGGACGGCACGTCCACCAGCGCGGCGCGCCCCAGCACCAGCGTCACGTGGGCCATCAGCGCCAGGGAGGCGGCGTTGATGCCGTCCAGGACGGCGCGGGCCCGGGCGTCCGCGCGTAGCCGCACCAGCAGCCCGCCACTCGCCCAGACGCCCACGAAGGCGGGCAGGAAGACGGCCAGGGTGGCCACCGCCGCACCGGCGGGCCCCCGCAGCAGAAACCCTATAAAGGTGGCCGTGGTGAAGACGGGCCCCGGCGTCACCTGGCCCACCGCCACCGCGTCCAGCAGCTGCGGCGTGGTGAGCCAGTGCAGGCGGTCCACCAGGTCCGCTTGCAGGAAGGCCACCAGCACGTAGCCGCTGCCCAGCACCACCGCGCCAATTTTCAAAAAGGCGAGGAAGAGGGGCAGAAGGCCCACCGCGGTGGTCGTCGCGGCAAAAAGCCAGAGGGGCGGGACCACGGCGGCCGCCGGGGTCCCCCGCTTGGACAGAAGCAACAGCGCCACCAGGCCGGTGGCGGCCAGCACCAGCAGCGGGTTGGTGCCGGCCAGGGCGAGCGCCAGGGCGAGCGCGAAGAGGGCCCAGTCCACGGCCGCCCGCAGCGTGCTGCGGGCGAGCGGCAGGACGGCCGTGGCCACCAGCGCCACCACCACCGGCTGCACGCTGGCCAGCACGGCCTGGGTGTCCGGGCGCAGGCCGAAGCGGACGTAAAGGGCGGCCAGGGCACCCACCAGCAGGGCCGCGGGGAGGATGAAGCACGCCCCAGCCAACAGAAGGCCCGCCCGGCCGGCCCGGGCGCGGCCCAGCTGCATGGCCACCTCGGTGGAGGTGGGCCCAGGAAGCAGGTTGGCCAGAGAGAGGAAGTCGACGAAGGTGCGCTCGTCCACCCAGGCCCGGCGGCGCACCAATTCCTCCCGCATCAAGGCCAGGTGGGCCAGCGGGCCGCCGAAGGCGGTGGCGCCGAGGCGGAGGAAGACGGCCGCGACCTCGGCCAGCCGGGCCCGTGCCGCAGGCCTCTCCTCGGGAGGGGACGGCAGGGGAGACAGGGCTTGGCCTCCGGACGTCACCGACGTGAATGGGAACGGCCGGGACACACGCGGTGGTGCGCTACCGTTGCTTCCTTCCGGACCTGGCGGGGTTCACGTCCCCGCGTCGTCCCGGCCACAAAGTGCTTGTCCTTCTTTACCAGTCGGAGAGGGAGGGATTCGAACCCTCGATACCCTTTCAGGTATACACGCGTTCCAGGCGTGCGCCTTCAGCCGCTCGGCCACCTCTCCAGCAAATGTCCCGCTGCAGGCGAGGCCAGCCCTTGGCCTTCTGCAGCGACCAACCCCTCTTTCCACAAAACGACTGCGACGGAGAGCGTAGGATTCGAACCTACGGTACCGTTGCCGGTACGCCTGATTTCGAGTCAGGTGCCTTCGACCACTCGGCCAGCTCTCCAAAGGCCCCGTTCCGCGGCCTCCTCTTGCGGCCCGCGTGGCTACCATACCTGTGCCCGAAAGCGAGAGGACCCAAAGCTCCCGGCGCCGACGCGAAGCCCCGTGGAGGCGGGCCGGCAGGGAAGCGTGGTGCCGGCCCCCCGGCCTCCGCGGAGAACAACACTCCCGCCGCGTACCGGATTTTCTGGTGCTACGGACTCGACGAGTTAGCGGGGACTGGCAAGCAGACCAAGCGCACCCCAGTCAGCAGCGTCCTGGCAATCACGCCACATCCGTAAGTCGTCCGGCCCTCGACACCCCGGAGTGGAGTCGCTCCGTTTGCGTGCAACTGCGTCGGACCCGGAAGCCTAGTCTTCGCCCCGGCGGAGCCCGGTGAAGAAGCGCTTCAAGAGCTCGGCACAGGCCTCGGCGGCGACGCCGCCACTCTTCTCGAAGCGGTGGTTGTGGGCGGCGGCCGTCATGTCGAGGAGGCCCCCGAGGGCACCGGCCTTCGGACTGCTCGCCCCCCATACGACTCTGGCAGCGCGCGCCGCCAGCATGGCGCCCACGCACATGCTGCAAGGTTCAAGGGTGACGTACAGCGTCACCCCGGTGAGGCGCCAACGCCCGAGGGCGCGCACGGCGTGAGCGAGCGCCTCCATCTCGGCGTGGGCGAACGGGTCATTGGCCGTCTCCCGGCGGTTGCGGCCGCGGCCAACGGCCACCCCGTCGTGCACGGCCACCGCGCCCACCGGGACCTCTCCCTCCAGGCCGGCCTCCTCGGCCAGCGCGATCGCCTCGTGCATCCAGCGTACGTCCGTGTCCGGGGTGGGCAATGGCACGGGCTTCGTGGTTTCGGGGGGCGGGGGGGAATGGCGCGCCCCAGAGGATTTGAACCTCTGGCCTTCGGATTCGTAGGCCAGGCGGACCGTCGGGCACAACAGGCGAGTCAGTATAACCACCGTCCGCGGCCCCAGTTTTCCTTGAGGTTTGCGGCAACCGCCACCGCCCATCGCCGCCGCGGTTGCCAGCAACGCCAGCGGTACAGCACCGTGGGAGCCACTCAGCTGGCCCGGCCCTTCAACGGGCGCGGCAAGCGGCGCCGGCGGATTCCACCCGGACGTTACTGCCTGCGTAGTGCGTCGGGCCCGTGGCGCTGCCCGGTGCCACTCTCCTCGCGGCCGCGGGTCAGGGCTCATCCAGAGGCGGCCCCACCAACTCCCCAGTCGCCGGGTCCACGGCGTACCTGACCACCCTGCCGCCGTCGCGCGGCTGAAGCAGGACGAAGTGAACGCTGCCGGCCGTGTCCACGTCCCTGGCAACGATGACCCCATCGGGCGCCGGCACCCGGCAACGGATTCGCACCAGCTTCAGTACGTCGCCGTCCACTCAGGCGGCCCTAACCTTCTCGGTTCTTGCCGCGGGCACGACCGTCAGCTGTGCCACCCCGGTCGTTGTCATCATTGTCTACCCCTCCGTTCAAGCCGGGCCGGTGGAAAGGCCCAGGGCTCGGGTTGCGCCGACGACCATTCGGGTCAGTTCGCCAAGGTCGATCGGCTTCTGCGCCCGACCGGCCACCATTGGATGACCGGCTGCGACGCGCTCGACGGTATGGTGGGCCGAAACCAGCACGACGCGGATAGTGGCGGCGCGCGGACTCTTCGAAAGCTCTCGCAGCAATCCTTCGCCAGTGACCCGAGGCATCCTCAAATCCAGCAGAACCACCAGCGGCGCGGTCCAACTGCCGACGAACTCCAACGCTTCGAAGGCGTCCGCTGCTGTGGCCACTGAATAGCCGAGCTCCTCGAACTTTTCTCTGAGGAAGGCGCTGAAGAAGGCCTCGTCATCTACGACGAGGAGCTGCGCACCATCCGTTCGTTGCTCGGCTCCAGCCATTCGCCGACGAAAGGTGCCACGGGGCTCGCCTCCGCGGAAGCGGGGTCGCGACGACCCGGGCACAGTTCCACGGATGCGAAATTTCGAAGCCGTGGGGGCCGGCTTGGACTGCCAGCCCTGTCGTATGTTGGGGCAAGCGGGCAGGGGTCGCATGAGGCCAGTGATTGGTCTGGAGGCGACTCCAGCCGATGCCACTCCCACAACTGCCGTCGCGCGCCCCTACCTGCTTCTCCCAAGAGTGAGACGCGCGAGCTGTTTCCGCAAGTCCTGTAGGCCACTGTAGCCCAGCGCCCAGGCCCGCCGATTGAGGCGCGCCGACTACAATCCACCGCGATTTCCCTCGGGTCGTGCCGCTGGCGGACGTTGAAGAGGCGAACGCGCGGGCGCTCCGGCCGGGCCGCAGGTGCCCGTCGTGACTACCTTTGCCGTCCGGGCGGAGGAGATTCCATGGCCGTGGAGTCCTACAGTCTGGAGTTGAAGCAGCTTCCGAGGCTCGGCCTGACCGGCCTGCTCCTCGGCTCCATCTGCATGGGCGGCCTTGGCTCCGGCACCGGCCTGGACGGCGTCATCGGAGGCCTGGTCCTCGGCGGCCTACTCGGCGTCGTCGGCTTTGCCGTGCACGTCGCCACGCTGTCGGCGGTCGTAAGGAAGTAGCGCACCCGCGGCCATCGGCGACCGGCCGCCCCCATCACTCTGTCCCTTCTAGCTTACGGTCCCCTGGTCCGGAGGCTTCTCCTCTGAAAACCAGGCCACTACAGCCAGCCTCTGCGGCTGCAGACGCAGCGGGAGTGCGGAAACAGGGGCGTCCTGGAGCAGGTAAAAGCGGGCGGATAGCGGCATTTGCGGCCATTTCCCGGCCCTAGCCGGGCTCCTCGGCAACAGCAGGTGCCGCGGCCGGCATCTGGCTCTGGCGAGCCACTGTGAGACTAAGAGGCGAGCGCGCGAACCCAGAAGCGCCACCCCGTCCAGACTGCTCCAGCAAGGACGATGACGCCAACGAGAAGCAGAAACGCTGCGAAGGCAGCGCCAACCTGCGCGAAAGTGCTTTGCTCGAGCCACCAGCTAACGAACTGCATACCTTGTAAGGTAGTCCTGCGTGGAGGGCCGGGTAAGCGCCTCCCTGTCCCCACTTGAGCGCCCTGAAGCCGGATCCGGTGACGCAGTCCACCATCGCCCGGCCGGCGCTCGTGTCGCTGTCGCAGGGGGCGCGCCAGTGACCGCGCAATTACTGCCCAGGCACCCTGTTCCTCGCGAAGCAGGTGCCATTTCAGGTGTCTTGATTCGTCGCGGGAGAGCGCCCAAAGCGATACCGGCACCGGTCAGATGCTGCAGTCAATTTCGGAGATTCGGGAGCCACTCTGCGGGCTGCAGGCCAGAGCGGAGTCCACACCGGCCGGTGCCAGGCATATCGAGAGCCGAGACCACGCCCTGATGGTCGCGGCCGCGGAGGCATCCGGCGTCACGCTGCTGGTGGCCGCTTTCCGTTCAGCTTCGGGCGCGGTCGATTTTCTCAGCAGCGTCCTCCGCGAACATCCACCACGAGTCGAACGGTCTTGGCTGTTCTGGTGGCCATGGGCGCATTCGCGGACTTAGGGCCGCCGCGGCCCCGGGCTCCACGCCCGCAGTCAGGGTTACGCGCGCGGGCCCGGCGCACCATTTTTTTCAAGTCGGGAGACGAGATGGAAGCCAGTGCTGTAGCAGTCGGGGCCAATGGGCCACCCCCGATGCAGGCTCCAGTCTCGTCCGGCCTGGTGCCCCTCCGCCCAGGGCATCGTCGGCCGGTAGTGGAGTGAGGACGAGCTGCGGGATGAGAGCGTCCGGATTCGGCGGTTTGCCGCCCTGCCGATGGGAAAGCTGGGCCACTACTTACCAACCCCATCACGCCCTACCTTGTCCACAATGGAAGCCCAAGTAGTCGAGGACAGGAAGAAGGCACAGCCGTGCGACTGTGGACACCCGGCGGGCCTGCACGGATTGGACGGGGTCGGCCCCTGCACGGCAGCCGGCTGCGGCTGTAGGGGCCTTGCGGTCACGGACGACGAGGTGGCCGCGGCCGACGGAAGCCGGCACGCTGTCCCGGTCGTTCGCTTCGGCCTCCGCGCGCTGAACGGGGACTCGCCGGTCGCTGGGACGCTCGGCGTACGTTAGACGGGGTAGGCCGCTGAACAGCCTCGGGATGCGACTGTCGGGGCCCAGCGGCTGAGGACGACGAAGGCATGCCGGCGCCGAGCCCGTCCGTAGTGGTCCAAGTCTTCTAGCGTTGGCCCAGGCGCCTATTGAACGCGACGCTGCAGGCTCGCTCATGCCGCCGCCGCAACCGGACGACGGCTGCGCGGATGGCGGCCCCCTCCGCATGGGCCGCCAGCTGCTTCCCCAGGAGGTTGGCCAAGGGACCATCCGGGGCCCCGGTCTGCCCGCTCCGGCACCGCCATCGCGGCGAGCGGGGACAGGGACCTGGAGCGGCTGGGGCGGCACCGGGGTTCTTTTCGAGGCCCCAGCTTGCGGCTGGGGGTGGTCGTGGCCACCTTTCCAGGTTCAATGAACGGAGACGCCAAATGCGGAGATTGGTGATTGCCAGTTGTGTCGTAGCTGCTCTCGGGTGTTCGACCGCGAAGGAAGCGGCAGCGCCTCCCCCGGCCGCCCAGCCGGTGGTTGTTACGCCGCCGCCGGCCCAGCCGTCGACAGTCATCGTTACTACCCCCCAGGCTCCCCCTGCCAAGGTCATCGTAGTTCCCAACCCCAACTAGACGCGTAACTCTTGGTCCTCGCCGCCAACTGCCGGCGCTATGTAGTCGCCGCCACTCTCTGACGCTTTTCCACGTCTTGTGGCTATCGCCGACGCGCCAGAAACTCCGCCAGGTGCGCGGCGCAGCGGACGCGGGCCGGGCTCGGGCACCAGCGGCCAGGCCGGTCCTGGCAGACCAGCCGCGGCCGAGCCGCGCACCCGCCTGCTCTGCTGCGATGCGCTGGTGGGGTTGGGGCCCGCGCCGGCTTCCCTGTCCCCGCGGAGCCGCCGGTCCCTTGGCCCGGAGGTTTCTGCTCTGAAAACCAGGCCACTACTGCCAGCCCACGCGGCTGTCGGTCCAACGTCCGATGCTCGTGCTCCGACTGCCGACATGGGATGCTTCCGCGAATGAAACCAACGCACTGCGAGGCGCGCCCTAGAGGATTTGAACCTCTGGCCTTCGGATTCGTAGTCCGACGCTCTATCCAACTGAGCTAAGGGCGCGTTTTGAAACTTGGCGGAGAGAGAGGGATTCGAACCCTCGATACCCTTTCGAGTATGCAGGTTTAGCAAACCTGTGCCTTCAGCCTCTCGGCCATCTCTCCACAGGAACCAACACCTACCAATGTCAAAGAGCAGCGACGGAGGAAGTAGGATTCGAACCTACGAAGGGCTTTCACCCTTGGCGGTTTTCAAGACCGCTGCCTTCAGCCGCTCGGCCATTCCTCCAAGACGGCAGGAGGCGACGCCCTCCACCCCTTCGAAAAGGGTCGCCTTCTTTACCGTATTGCAGGGGCATTGCAACCCATAGCCCCCAGGGGTGGACGCTCGCTCAGGGGCGAAGTTCCTTCAAGCCCCCCAGGTACGGCCACAGCGCCTCGGGCAGCGCCACCGTGCCGTCCTCGCGCTGGCCGTTTTCCAGCAACGCCACCAGCGTCCGCCCCACGGCGAGGGCCGAGCCGTTCAGGGTGTGCACCAACTGCGGCTTGGCCCCGGCCTCGGGCCGGAAGCGGACTTTCGCCCGCCGCGCCTGGAAGTCCGTGCAGTTGGAGCAGGAGGAAATCTCCCGGAAGGTGTTTTGCCCCGGAAGCCACACCTCCACGTCGTACGTCTTGGCGGACGTGAAGCCCATGTCCCCCGTGCACAACAGCACCACCCGGTGGTGCAGCTGCAGCCGGCGGAGGACTTCACATGCCCCGTCCACCATGGCCTCCAGCGCCGCCATGCTGTCCTCGGGCCGGACGAAGTTCACCAGCTCCACCTTGTGGAACTGGTGCTGGCGCACCAGTCCCCGGGTGTCCTTGCCTGCTGCGCCGGCCTCGGCGCGAAAGCACGGGCTGAAGGCGACGTAGCGCAGGGGAAGTTTCTCGCCGTCCAGAATCTCATCCGCGTGGTAGTTGGTGACGGGCACCTCGGCGGTGGGGATGAGGAAGTACTCATCCTCGCCCGAGACGACCCGGAACAAATCCTGTTCAAACTTGGGCAGCTGCCCCGTTCCGATGAGGGCCTGCCTGAGGACGAGGTAGGGGGGCAGCAGTTCCAGGTAGCCGTGCTCGGTGGCCACGTCCACCATGAGGGACACCAGGGCCCGTTCCAGGCGGGCCAGCGCGCCCCGGTAGAAGGCGAAGCGCGCGCCGGACACCTTGGCCGCCCGCTCGAAGTCGAGCATCCCCAGGGCCTCGCCCAATTCAAAGTGCTGCCTGGGGGTGAAGAGAAAGCGCGGCGCCTCCCCCCACCGCCGGACTTCCTTGTTGTCCTGGGGCCCGCCGCCCACCGGCACGGAAGCGTCGGGCAGGTTGGGGAGGTCCAGCCGAATCTGCTGCAGTTCCTCCTCCAGGGCGGCCAGGCGCTTCTCCTGGTCCTTGATGGACTGGCTGACCTCGCGCATCTGCCCGCGCAGGGCCTCCAGCGCGGATGGCGACTCCTTCGCCAGCCGCTTCATCTCCTCGTTGGCCGTGTTGCGGCGCTGCTGCAGCGATTCCAGGGCCACGTTCAGGGTCCGGCGCTCCGCCATGAGGCGCTGGAACGGCCCGAGGTCGAGGGTGCCGCCACGGGTGCGCAGCCGCTCCACCAACTCAGGGTCCTCGAGGCTGCGCAAATCCAGCATCAGCGGCCGCCTTGCAGATCGAGAATCTCGTCCTCCACTTCCTGACGTTCTTTGGCTTTGGGGGCCTTCTGCAAGTAGGCCTTGAAGGCGGAGATGGCCTCGCGGCGGCGCCCGCGTTCCTTGTAGGCGTAGCCGAGGTGGTAGAAGGCGAGCGCGTTGGAGGGGTCGGCGACGGTGGACTTCACGTAGTAGGGCAGCGCGCGCGTCTGGTCGCCCTGCTCGGCGTAGGAGCGGGCGATGCGGTAGTTCAGCCCCGGAATCTTCGGGTCCACGCGCAGCGCCTGCAGGTAGCGGGCGCCGGCCTCCGCCCAGTGGTTGGTTTGCGCGTAGCAGTCGCCCACTGCTACCAACAACACCGTGCGCGAAGGGTCCGCCTGCAGCCCGCCTTCGTAGGCGGTGATGGCCTCCTCGCACTGCTGGGCTTCTTGCTCGGCCTGCCCCATGGCCATCCAGGCGTCGGTGTACTTGGGGTTGAGCCTCACCGCTGTCTTCCACTCCTCGATGGCTTCCGGCACCTTCTTCGCCCCGAGGTAAATCTTCCCCATTTCGTAGTGGTAGCTGGCGCGCTGCGGGACGCGGTCCAGCGCGGCGCGCATGCTCTCGATGGCGCCCGTCCACTCCAAGCGCGCGGCGTGCACCTGGGCCATGTAGAAGTTGGCCTCGGGGTTGCTGGGCTCCACCCGAAGGGCGGCGGTGAGGGCCGTCTCGGCGGCGGGCAGGTTTCCCTGCTCCAGGAGGACGGCGCCTACCGCCACGTTCACCTTCAGGTTTCCGCTGCTGGGGCGGGCCGCCTCCATCTCCTTCAGGGCGCCGGGCAAGTCCTTCAGCTTCCACAGTGCGAGGCCACGCTGCAGCCGTCCGTCGGGGACGTTGGCGTCCAGCTTCAGGGCGCGCTCGGCGTCGACGCGCGCGTCTGCCCAGCGCTGCTGCTCGATAGCCACCCGCGACTGGCCCAGCCAGGCGGCCGCGTACTTGGGGTCCGCGGCACTGGCCTTCTCGTACTCGGTACGGGCGTGGGCCGCGTCGCCGTCGGCCATGGCCAAGTCGCCCAGGCCCACCAGCACGCGCGGGTCGTCGGGGAGGCGTTGCGCCAGCGCGTCGAATTGGGCGCGCGCCTCGGTGTTGCGGCGGAAGCGGAGGAAGAAGCGTCCCAGGGCCAGCGCCGGGTCCGGATTCTTGGGGTCGGCGGCGAGCGCCTGCGTGTAGCGGGACTCCGCCTCGCCGAGGCGGTCGAGGGTCTCATTCACCTGGCCGGCCAACAGCAGCAGCCGGGCATCCGTGGGCAAGCGGGCCAGAGCGGCCGTCACTGCTGTCTGGGCCTCCGTCGGCCGCCCGAGGGCCAGGAGCGCGGTGACGAGGGCCTCGGCCAGCGCTGCATTCTGCGGGTCCTTCTGCGCCGCCTCCATCAGCAGCGGCAGGGCCTTCTCGAGGTCGTGCTTGGCCAGGTAGGCGCGGGCCAGTGCCCCGCGGGCCACCGGGGCGGCGGGGTCGGCTTTGGCGGCGCGCTCCAGCACCTCCAGGCCGCCCTCCGCATCGCCGGTGGCAAGCAGCGCCAGGCCCTCCAGGGTGAGTGCCCGGGCCTGTTCCACGGGGGCCAGGGTAGCCAGTGCCGCCGGTTCGACAGCGGGCGCCAGCCAGGCCAGCGCGGCCGGACCGTCGCTGTCCTTGGAGAGGGCGAGGCCGGCCCGTTCTATGGACGAGGAGAAGTGCTTGCTGTCCAGGGTGAGGGCCTGGGCGAAGGCCGCGTCCGCCCCGGGCGCATCGCCGCTGGCCAGGCGGGCGAGGCCGAGGGCGTGCCAGACGCGGGCGCTGGGGGAATTCTTGGAAAGCGGTTCCAGCAGCTGCACGGCGGCCTTGGCCTGGTTCTTCTGCAGCGTGGCCTCCGCCTGCAGCAGCACCACCTCGGTGTTCCCGCCCGGGGCCAGCGCGAGCTCCGCCAGGGCCTGGTCCGGCTGTCGCGCGGTGAGGGCCGCGCTGGCGACGGCCTTCACCCGTTCCACGTCGTGCTTCCCCAGGAGGGAGAGGGGGCCGTCCAGGGCCGCCGTCACCCGCGGTGCGTCCGCTGCCTGGGTGGTGGCGTACTGCCTCTCCAGTCGGGACACGGCCTGCACCCAGGCGGCGCGCACCAGCGGCACCTCGCGAGCGGCCAGAAGCCCGTCCAGCTGGGCGCGCGCGGTCTTCAGCGCCGCGTAGCTGTCCTGTCCCAGCGCCTTCTGCGCCGCGGCGAAGCTGGCCGCCTCGGGTGAGCCGGCCTTCAGGGATGCGGGGAACAGCCACTTCCAGCCGAAGGGGCCAAAGCTGGTGAAGCCCAGGCTTCCCCCGGCGGCCAGCACCAGAAGGCCCACGCCCGCCAGGGCGCCCAGCGTCAGAAGCTTCTTGCGCCGCGAGGCGTCGGCCTCGCTGTCCACCATGGTGCTGACCACCGCCATGCGGCCTTCGTAAACCTGGCGCAGACGCTCCAAGTCCGCCGGGGCGGAGGGGCCGGAATGGGCGGCTGGCGTTCCGGGGGCCGGCGTGGGTGCGTCCGGGCGCGTCAGTAGGTGCTGCATGACGGCGGCGAAGCCGGGCACAGAACCCAGCGGCACCCACGTGTCCTGGTCCGTGGAGACGTCCTCGTTGCCGAGGAGCTGGCCGTCGCCCAGCATCTTCGCGATGACGCCCTCGTCGAAGGGGCCGAAGATTTTTCCGCTGCGCCGCCGGACGTGGAAGCGCGTGGGCTTGGCACGCTTGCCCTTGCTTTCCTTGGCCGCCTCCTCGAGGAAGCCGAGCATCTCCAGGCCGTCCTCTGGCTCGGGTTCCTTCTCCGGGCCGCGCGGCAACGGTGCGGACAGGTCCGCCTCCAGTTCCTCCTGCGCGGGGGCGGACGGGTCGAACTCGAGCGGGTCCACCGCCGGCGTCGCCGGGGTGGCCGGCGGTACCGCCGCCGTCGATGCGCTTACCGTGGCCCGGGCCGGGGCCTTGGGGCTGGGCGGGGCGGTGGGTGGGGGCGCCGTCGGGGAGGGGGGCGGGAAGGCCGGCGCGTCCCAGGCGAAGCCGCCTGGCTGCGCCGGTTCAAAGTCCTCCGGCAGTGGCAAGTCGGTGGCGTTGGCGTCCCCGCCTTCCAGTTCCACTTCGCCGAAGGACGGGCGCGCGGGGGCGGAGGCGTCGGGCGAGGCGTCCCAGGCGTCGGCGAAGGCAAGGTCCGCCGGGGCGCTGGACGCCGCGGCAAATTGCTCATCGGCCGCCGGGACGTCGGCCGTTGCCGCGGCAGGGGAGGCGAGGGCTTCATCCAGCACCGGGAAGGGCGCGGGTGCGGGGGGCTGCACGTCCAGCACCGGGGGCGGAGGCACGTCGGCGGCGGGACGCGGCGGGGCTGCCCTCGGCAGCGGCGGTGGGGGAGGCGGGCGCGCCGGCGCCGCCGTGGGTGCGGGCAGTGGGATGGTGGGCGGCGCCTCTTTGGGGACGGAAAACACCACCGTGCGGTCCGGCGGCCGGGGGGCACCGGGGACAGCCGGAACGGCGGGGCCGGCGTTCGGTGGTGGGCTCGGCATGGCCGGCAGGGGGATGACTCCCGTCGTCATGGACAGGCCTTCGGCGCTGGCGTCCGGCGCGTGGGGCGTCAGCCGGGGCAGGCCGGTGTTGCCGAGTCCCAGCGAAGGCAGGGGGATGACTCCCGTCGTCATGGACTGCGGGGCCGTCGCCACCGCGCGCGCGGCCGGGGCGGGGGAAGCGCCGGGCAGGGGGACGGCGCCCTCAGCGGGCCGGCGCGCGGGCGGCGGCGGCGGCGGCGTGGCCGGCAGCGGCACCGCGTCCGGGGCACCCGCCTGGATGGGGAAGACGGTTTGGCACTTGGTGCACTTCAGCTTCGCCCCGCCGGGCGGAATGCGCCTCTCGTCGAGGTTGTACGTCGCCTGGCAGGAGGGGCACGTCACTCTCATGGGACACGGCAAACGTTACCAGAAAGGCCAGGGAAGGCCGGGGGGCTATGCTAGGTAGCTCGCCCTCTTACATGGACCCCGTGCTCATCCTCGGCGGTGGACTGGCCGGCCTCTCCACGGCCGTCTTCCTCAAACGCCCCTGGCTTCTCGTCGAGAAGGAGGCGCGTGTCGGCGGGAAGACACGCACCGAAGTCCTCCACGGGGGCTTCCACTTCGACGCCACCGGCCACTGGCTGCACCTGCGGGACCCGGAGATGACGTCCCTCGTCACCACGGCCTGGCTTCCGGACGGCTTCGTGCGCATCGACCGGCGCGCCGCCGTCTACTCCCGGGGCGTCTTCACCCGCTTCCCCTACCAGGTGAATACCAGCGGCCTGCCGGCCGAGGTGGTGGCGGAGAATCTCCTCGGCTTCATCGACGCGACGCTGGGGGACAAGGGCCGGGCGCTGCGCGAGCGCGAGCCGCGCAACTTCGAGGAATTCATCCTGCGGCACCTGGGCGAGGGCTTCGCGAAGAATTTCATGGTGCCCTACAACCGAAAGCTGTGGACGGTGCCCCCGGCGCAGCTGTCCGCCGCCTGGTGTAGCCGCTTCGTGCCGAAGCCCACGCTGAAGGAGGTGGTGGAGGGCGCGCTCGGCCTGGGGGGTGACCAGCTGGGCTACAACGCCAGCTTCCTCTACCCGCGCCAGGGCGGCATCGAGGCGCTGCCCCGCGCGCTGCTGCAGTCCGCCACCGGGGGCCGCGTGCTGGTGGGCACCGTACCCACCAAGCTGGACTGGCGCGCGCGCACCGCGGCGCTGTCCAGCGGGGAGACGGTCCGCTTCTCGGACGTGGTGTCCACCATCGAGTTGCCGCAGCTGGTCCGGCTTCTGGCCGAAGGGCCGTCGGGCGTGCCGGAGGAGGTGCGGGCGGCGGCGGGTCGGCTGCGGTCCTTCACCGTCACCTACGTCCGGGTGGGCGCCCGCGGCCTCAACCGGCAGCCCTGGCACTGGGTGTACCTGCCGGAGGCGGAGTTTCAGACGTACCGCATCGGTTCCCCTTCGGCGGTGTACGCGCCGCTGGCGCCGGAGGGCACGGCGTCCTTCTACGTCGAGTACAGCCACGCCGGGGAGCGCAGCCGGGCCGCCTGCGAGGCGGCCGCGGTGGAGGACCTGGTGGCCGCGCAGATGGTGCACCGGCGCGAGGACATCCTCTTCGCGGAGGCGGAGGAGATTCCGCACGCCTACGTCATTTACGATGACGCCTACGGGCCGGCGCGCAAGACGGTGATGGACTTCCTCGCCGCCGCGCGCCTGTACACCGCCGGACGCTACGGCCAGTGGGAGTACTCCTCGATGGAGGACGCCCTTCTGGCGGGACGGGCCGCCGCGGACACCCTCAACGCGGCCTAGCCTCTCTCGGGAGGGCAGGGGCACGCGCCACCCACCCAACGCCGGGGCGTCCGGGGGGGCCCCCCGAGGGGAAGGACGTCCTTGGGCGACACCCAGGGCCCGTGTTAGTCCCCTCGCGCGCCCGAAACCGCCCCCGGGCCCGCCCCAAGGCCAATGGCTTCCGCGCCGCAACTCAGCGTCGTCATCCCCGTCTACAACGAGGCGTCCATCGTCGCCTCCGCCGTGGGCGAGCTGGCGCATGCCCTGGACGCGCGCGGGCTCTCCTGGGAGATGGTGCTGGCGGAGAATGGCTCCCGCGACGAGACGCCGGAGATTCTGCAGCGGCTGTCGGCGGCGGATGCCCGCGTGCGCTTCCTGCACGTGGAACGCCCCAACTACGGGGCGGCCCTCAAGGCGGGCATCCTCGCCGCCCATGGCACGCTGGTGGTGTGCGACGAGATTGACCTCGGGGACCTGCACTTCTACGACGCCGCGCTGGACGTGCTGAAGGACCCGAAGGTGGACCTGGTGGTGGGCAGCAAGGCCGCCCGCGGCGCGGTGGACAGGCGGCCCATGCTGCGGCGGGTGGCCACCCGGGTGCACAACGGGCTCTTACGCCTGCTGTTGGACTTCCAGGGCACGGACACCCACGGCCTGAAGGCCTTTCGCCGGGAGCGCCTTCTTCCGGTGGTGGAGGCGTGCGTGGTGGACCGGGACGTCTTCGCGAGCGAGCTGGTCATCCGCGCCTGGCGGGCGGGCTTGCGGGTGCTGGAGATTCCCATCGAGTTGCGCGAGAAGCGCAAGCCCACCATCAACCTGTACAAGCGCGTCCCCAACGTGCTGCGCAACGTGGCCAAACTGGTGTGGGTGGTGCGCCTCAAGGGCGGCGCATGAGGCGCGCGTGCGTCTCCGTCGACCTCGACGGGCTGCACCACTATGCGCGCATTCACGGACTGGCCGAGAGCGCGCTCGACGCCCGGGCGCGAGCCCTCCACCTCACCGTGGCGCTGCCGCGGCTGCTGGAGCTGTTCCAGGCGGCGGGCGTCCGCGCCACCCTCTTCGTCGTCGGCGAGGACGTCCACGGCCCCGGGGCCGAGGTCCTGCACCGCGCGGTGCAGGCCGGGCATGAATTGGCCAGCCACAGCCACACCCACCCCTACGCGCTGGCCCGGGCCGCCCCGGGGCAGCTGGACGAAGAACTGGGCCGGGCGGAGGAGGCGCTGCAGGCCGTCTCCGGCCGCCGGCCGGAGGGCTTCCGGGCCCCGGGCTACACGCTCAGCTCCCCGCTGCTTCAAGCGCTGGTGCGAAGGGGCTACCACTACGACGCCTCCGTCTTCCCGGCGGTGCCGTACTACCTGGCCAAGGCGGCGGTGCTGTTCGCCATGCGGCTTGCAGGCCGGGCCTCGGCCTCCTCGCTGGACAGCCCGGCCGTCCTGTGGGCGCCGCGCCAGCCCTACGCGCCGGACGTGGACAGGCCCTACCGCCGCGGGACGGCGCCGCTTGTGGAGTTGCCCATGGCGGTGACGCCCGTCCTGCGCGTGCCCTTCTTCGGCACGCTTCTGACGTCGCTGCCCGGCTGGGCCGTGCGCGCGGCCTACCGGGCGGTGGCCGGGGACGACTTCCTGTCCTTGGAATTGCACGCGGTGGACGTGCTGGACGGCGCGGACGGCATTCCCGGGGCGCTGCTGTCTGTGCAGCGGGACGTGGCGCGTCCGCGTGCGGAGAAGGAACGCCGCCTGGCCCAGGTGCTGGGCTGGCTGGCCCGGGACTTCCAAACCGCCACCCTGGCCGAGGCGGGCCGGGCGCTGGCGCAGCCTGCGCCGGAAGGCGCCTAGGGCCCGCCCACGAAGGCCCCCTCGGGGGGCTTGGGGAGTGCTTCCACCGGCCCTGGCCGAGCGTGCTAATGGAAGGGAAACCCGTGCTCGAGAATCTTGCCGACGAGGTGAAGCGCTCGCTGCGCAGTTGGACGGACACCCTCGCCGGGGAGCGGGCGGGTGCGCTGCGGACGTTGCGGCGGCCGGCCAATGAATTCGGGGTGGACCGCTTCGGCTTCGACGTCGACTACCTGCTGGCCGCCGCCGCGCCCCTCATCTGGCTGTACAAGCACTACTTCCGGGTGGAGACGCACGGGATTGAGAAGGTCCCCAAGGGGCGCGTCCTGCTGGTGGCCAACCACGGCGGGCAGCTGCCGTTCGACGGGGCCATGGTGGGCATTTCCATGCTGCTGGAAGCCAACCCCCCCAGGGCCGTGCGCAGCATGACGGAGAAGTGGGCCGCGACGCTGCCCTTCGTCTCCACGGTCTTCGCCCGCAGCGGGCAGATTGTCGGCACGCCGGAGAATTGCCGCCGGCTGTTGGAGGCGGACGAGGCCGTCATGGTGTTTCCGGAGGGCGTCCGGGGCATCAGCAAGCTGTGGCCGCAGCGCTACCAGCTGCAGGACTTCGGCCTCGGCTTCATGCGGTTGGCGCTGGAGACGGCCACGCCCATCGTCCCCATCGGCATCATCGGGGCCGAAGAGCAGGCCCCGGCGCTGCTCAACCTGAAGCCCCTCGGCAAGCTGATTGGTTTTCCCGCCCTGCCGCTCACCGTGACGCCGCTGCCCTTGCCCACCAAGTACCGGCTGTACTTCGGCGACCCGCTGCACTTCACCGGCCTTCCCGACGACGAGGACACTGAGCTGGACAAGAAGGTGCGGGTGGTGAAGTCGGCCATCCAGTCGCTGTTGCAGCACGGGCTGGAAGAGCGAAAGAACGTGTTCTGGTGAGCGCGGAGAAGAAGAAGGAACGGCCGGTGGTGCTCGTCACCGGCATCAGCGGAAACCTCGGCCGCTCGCTCACCAAGCTGCTCCACCGCCGGGAGCGGATTGTCGGCATCGACCGGCGGCCCTTCCTCGGCGCGCCCAAGGACGTGGAGGTGTTTCAGATTGATTTGCGGAAGAAGAAGGCCGAGGACGTCTTCCGCCGCTTCCCGGTGAAGGCCGTCATCCACATGGGCATCATGCATGACCCCAGGATGAGCCAGGAGGAGCACCACAGCTTCAACGTGGTGGGCACCACGCGGATTCTCGACGCCTGCGCGCGCACCGGGGTGAAGAAGGTGGTGGTCCTGAGCTCGGCCAACGTCTACGGGCCGTCCCCGGACAACTCCAACTTCCTCACCGAGGACGCCCCGCTGATGGCCGCCTCGCGCTTCTCGGAAGTGCGGGACCTCATCGAGGTGGACATGCTGGCGCACGGCTTCTTCTGGCGCCACCCGGAGCTGGAGACCGTCATCCTCCGCCCGGTGCACATCCTCGGGCCCACCATCAAGAACGCCCCGTCCAACTACCTGCGGCTACGCCACCCTTGGGTGCTGGCCGGTTTTGACCCGATGGTGCAGCTCATCCACCAGGAGGACGCCGCGCGGGCCATGGTGGAGGCGCTTAGCCCTGGACTCCGGGGCGTCTACAACGTCGTCGGCCCGGGCGAGGTGCCCCTCTCCTCCGTCTTCCGCGAGCTCGGCCGCGCGCCCGTTCCCGTCCCCCACGTCCTGGCCCGCCCGCTGCTCAGCCTGCTGTTCCGCTACCGCCTGTCGGGGTTTCCCCCGCCGGAGCTCGACCACATCCAGTTCCTCTGTAACGTGGACGGCTCGGCCTGGGTGCGCGACGTGGCCTGGGTGCCCCGCTTCTCCATGCGGGAAACCATCCGCAGCGTGGACGGAGAAGCTGCCTTGGGACTGGCGGCGGCCACTCCGCCCTGACACCGCTGTCGCGGTTTGGCCGCACCCGGGCATTTCACTTTAAGTCCTTGTAGCCGCCAAGCCTCTGGAGTCCCTCGCGTTTTCCTCCGCGGGTGGGCGCGGCATCCCCCTTGCTCTGACGTCCGGACAGCTTTCAAGGTCAGGACGTCCCATGGGGGGACGCCCGGCGCCCACCGCTTCGGCCGGCCCCGAGGCGGTGGGCGTGTTTTTTTAGTGCGGGGGTGCGAGCTCCGGGAAGGGACCGCCGGCCAGCGCCAGTACCTGCCAGCCTCCGGCTGAAAGCACCCAGGCGGCGTGCACCTCGGCCGTCGACTCGCTCACCGAGGGCAGTCGCACCCAGCGCATGCGGCTCACCACCACCGCCTGCTTGCCGTCCGGACTCATCTGCACGTCGATGACTTCCATGTCCGTCACCTCGAGGTCATTGCCCTCCTTGCGCCGCGCGGCGAGGAAGGCCTGCCGACGCGCGGGCACCACCAGCTGCGCCGCGCCGGCGTAGTCCTGGAAGCGCAGGGACTTCTCGAAGTCCTCCGCGTCCGATTTGAGGTTGGGACCCGGGTCGAACGGGTTGTGCGAGCAGCCCGCCAGCAGCAGCACGAGCGGGAGCAGGGCCAGGGTGCGAGGGGGACTCACGGGTGAGTGTGCAGCCTACCATCGCATGGCGACCTGCGCGGACGGCGGTGTTTTCAGTGCCGTGGTAGCGTCGACACTCTCGAATGGCCAAGTCGCTGGTGGAGCGGTACGAGGAGATCCTCGCCCAGGACCCCACCTCCCACCTCTTCGTTGAACTTGCGAACTCGCTCGTCGAGCAGGGCGACAACGCGCGCGCCATCGCGGTGTGCCAGCAGGGCGTCCTCCACAACCAGAGCAGCGTCGCCGGCCGCGTCATGTGGGGCAAGGCGCTGATTAACCTGGGCCGCCCCGCCGAGGCGATGGAACAGTTCGACCGGGCGGTGGCCGTCAACCGGGATGACCCGTACGCCTACCACCTCATCTGCGAGGTGCTGCTGGCCAAGGGCCTGTACCGCTCGGCCCTGCCGCTGCTTCGCAAGGCGAGCGCGCTCGCCCCGGAGGACGAGGAGCTGCGGACGTGGCTGGAGCAGACGCAAGGGGCGCTGTCGGGCGGGCCCCCGCCCACCATTCGCCCGAGCAGCCGCACCCTGGCCGAAACCATGGAGCGCACCGACCCGGGGCGCCCCCCGCCGCCGGTGCTGAGTCCGGTGCCGCAGCAGGCGCCCCAGGCCCAGGCAGCCCCGGGGGGCAGCACCCCCAGTCCGCTGCTGCGCAGCTCGCCCTCCGGCCTGTCCCCGGCCCTCTCCTCGCTGTCGGACCTACCGGCGACCTCGCCCTCCAACACCCGCGACATCATCCCCGTGCCGCTTCTGCGGGACGCGGCGGCGCGGGACGCGGCGGCACGGGAGGAGGCGACGCGGGAGGCGGAGGAGGCACGGGCACCGACGCCCGCGCCGTTTGCCGCCGAGGCCGGCGTCCTGTCGGAAATTCCGGAATTCTCCGAGGCCTCCACCGTCCCGGCGCTGCCGCGCGCCGGGCTGTCCACCAAGGACACCGAGGCCATTGCCCGGGAATTCGAAAAGAACCTGCGCGAGAAGGTGGAGGAGGCGCACCAGGAAAAAAGCTTCCTGCAGCGGCACTGGGCGCAGCTGGCCCTTCTGGTGGTGGTGGCCGCCGCCGCCGGCACCGGGGCCTGGGCCTTCATCCACACCCGCACCGTCAACCAGGGCCGTACGCTGCGCGATGCCCTTGCCTCCGCGCAGAAGGCCTTCGCCCGCGACACGGTGTCGGGCTACACGGCGGGCCTCGCCTCGCTGGCGCAGGCCGTCTCCATGGACGCTCGCAGCGAGGAGGCCTGGGCCCTCACTGCGCTGGGCCATGCGCGGCTGTATGCCGAACATGGCGGGGCGGCGGAGGACAGGGCGCAGGCCGAGGCGGCCCTGGGCCACCCCGGGGTGGCGGAGAAGGCGCCGGCCGCGGTGCTGGTGAGTCGCTACCTTCTGGCCGATGCCGCCGGCCGCGCGCCGCAGAAGACTGCGGTGGTGAAGAGCACGCTGGACGCCACCGACGTCCATGAATTGGCCGGCCGTATTCTGCTGGAGGCCGGGGACGCCAAGACGGCCGTCCTGCGCTTCAAGCGCGCCCTGGAGTTACAGGGCGCCAACGTGCGCGCGCTGCTGGCCTTGGCCGACTACTACCGGGAGGCCGGCGACGATGCCAACGCGCTGACGTTTTACGCCACCGCCGCCCAGGCCTCGCCGACGCACCCGGCCCGGGTGCTGGGCGAAGCGGAGAGTCTTCTGGCCCAAGGGCAGGACGTCACGGCCAGCGTGCAGGCGGTGGAGAAGCTGCCGGCCCCGGGCGACACCCTCACCCCCACCGAGAAGGCCCGGCGCGCCCTGCTCTTGGGCCAGCTGCAGGCGGCCAGCGGCGCCACCGCGCTCGCCGTGCAGACGCTTGCCGACGGCAGCAAGGCCTTCCCGGACAGAAGCTTCGACTTCCAGCTGGCCCTGGGCGATGCGCTGCGAGCCGGCGGCGACATGCCTGCAGCCCAGGAGGCTTTCGAGGCGGCGACGCGGGTGCGGCCGAAGAGTGGGGAGGCGCGCGAAGGACTGGCCCGGGTGCTGCTCGCCCGGGACCGGGAACGCGAGGTGCTGCAGCGCTTCGCCCAGGACGACAGCCGGAAGATGGCGCTGTTGCGCGGGGAAGCCGACGTTCGGCTGAAGGACTGGAAGCGCGCGCGCGCGGAGCTGGCGCGCACCCAGGTCCAGGGCCGTGTCCCGGTGGAGGCGGTGGCCCTGCTGGCCCTGGCGGATGCGGCCGAGGGGGAGGCGGACAAGGCGGTGGCCGTCCTGGAACGGACGCAGGCCTCTGCCAAGCGCCCCCGTCCGGAAGTCTCGGTGGCGCTTGGCAAAATCTACTGGCAGCGCGGCGTCCTCGACCTGGCGCGGGCGCAGTTTGAAGGGGCCATGAAGGACCCGCGCGACTGGGAGGGCGCCTGCGCGCTGGGTCGGCTGCTCCTGAGCAAGGGCGCGCCGGACAAGGCGCTCGAGCCGCTCAGCATCTCCGTGCAGCGCAACGGCAGCCACGGCGAGTCGCGGCACGCCTTCAGCCGGGCGCTGTTGGCCTTGGGCCGGGGCGAGGATGGGCTGCGGCAGGCCGAGGCCTGGCTGGCCGACAACCCGGCCAGCGCGGCCGCCTCGCGCGACGTGGCCTTCGCGGAGGCCCAGCTGGGCCGCTGGAAGGAGGCGGAAGGCCACCTCAACCGCGCCCTGCAGAGGGAACCGTCGGACGTGGACGCGCAGCGGCTGCGCGCCCAAGTCCTCTTCGCCAAGGGGGACGTGCGCGGCGGCATGGCGGCGCTGGAAAAGGCCAACCGCCTCAACCCCAAGGACGCGGAGACATTCTGCGCCATTGGCCGGGGCTTTCTGCGCCAGCTGAATGCCGCCCAGGCCACCAAGGCCTACTCAGCCGCGCTGCGCGAGGACCCGGACAGCGTCTGCGGCAAGGTGGGCCAGGTGGCGGTGAAACCCCAGGCCGCGCCTCCCAAGGCCCGCGCCATGCTGCAGACGCTGTCGGTCCAGGCGCCCAGGGTGTGGGACCGGGCGGCCGCCTCGGCGCTGCTGGCCCGGGTGCTGCTCGCCGCGGGCGCCCTGAAGGAAGCACGCCACGCCGCCGAGCAGGCCCTGGTGCAGGGGCCGCTGTTGGCCGACCCCCATGCGGCCCTGGGCCAGGTGCTGCGCAAGCAGCATGACGACGCCAAGGCACGGGAGGAGCTCGCCCGCGCCGTGCAGCTGGACCCGGGCGACGCCGGCCTGCGCCTGCTTCTGGCCGACGCGCTTGTGGGGGGAAGCGAGGCCGAGGTGGCCCGCGCCCAGGTGGAGTACCAGACGTTTCTCCGCCTGGCGCCGAAGGCTCCGGACGCCCCCCGGGTGAAGAAGCTGCTGACGGGAGTCAAGAAGAAGGCGGGCCCCGCCAAGTGAGGCCACAGGCGCCCGCCCCCCGGCTGGCCCAGCTGGTGGTGGCCAACGCGCTCGCCCTGGCGGCGGGCTACCTGGCCCTCGGCCTGTTGGTGGAGAGCGCGCGACGGCTGTACCCCTCGCGCGGCGTCCTCACCCTCTCCTTCGCCTTGGACGCGCTGCCCGCCGAGGCCCTTGCGCTGTGCGGGCTTCTGGGGCCGCTGCGCGAGGCCTACCTCGCCGGCACCCTCAGTGAAGCCGGCCTGCGTGCCATCTTCGGCCTGACCGCCCTCGTCGTCATTTTTCTTTTGGCCGCCGGCCTGGGCCTGGTGCTGGCCGCGCTGCGCCGCGCCTTTCGTCCGTCCGGCCGCATTTCGTGAATGACAGGCGACCGGCCGGCAGGCATCCTTCGGCCGTCGTAATTTTGGGAAAGCGGCGGGGGGCGAGGCGTCATCGGGACGCTTCGTCCCCCGCATTTCCTGGGCCGGCGGCCGTGGCCAGCTGGCAAATCTGCACCACCTGCGGGCCGAAGCGCTCCCACTGGGTGGGGCCCGTCCCCTTCACCGCCAGGAAGTCCTCGCGGTTTCGCGGCAGCGCGGTGGCCAGGGCCCGCAGCGTCTTGTCGTTGAACACAATAAACGGCGGCACCTCCAAGTCCCGGCTGAGGTCTCTGCGGAAGCGGCGCAATTCCAGGGCGGCGCGCTCGCTGTAGTGGCCGTCGTTGCCGGCGGCCCCGGACTTGTAGACCTGGCTTTTTCCCGCAGGGGCCCGCGGGCGTGGCTGGCCCAGCGTCGTCCGCCGGCCGTGGCACACGTCGCAGCCCGAGCAGCTGCTTTCCGCCAGCTCCTCGCCGAAGTAGCGCAAGAGAAAGCCCCGCCGGCAGCGGCGGCCGTAGGCGTAGTCCGTCATCCGCTTGAGCAGCAAGAGCGAGCGCTGCTCCTGTGCGCGCACGCGGTCCAGCGACAGCCCCAGGGTGTGGAAGGGCACCCGCTGCAGCGGGCGGATGCTGCGGCCGGCGAAAGGGCGGCGGACTTCCAACAGGCGCGCGCGGTCCAGGGCGGCCAGTGCCCGGCGGACACTGTCCTCCTCCAGGCCCGAGCGGCTGGCCAGTGCGCCGAGCCGCAGGCTGGTCACCTCCCCGGGGGCCAGAAGGGCCGTCACCGCTTCGTACACGGCGCGCGCCGGCTTGCCCAGTCGGGCCGGGACGTCGGTTTCGGTGAGGCGGCGCAGCCGCCAGGCGCCCTCGCCGGCCACCGTCCGTTCCAGAAGTCCCTCCCGCTCGAGGATGCGCAGCGCGGCGGACACCTCGAATTCGCTCGCCCCCACGCCTGCGGCCAGCGCCGCCAGCCCCTTCTCGAAGCCCCCGGCGGCCACCAGGGCATTCCACACGTCGGAGATGACGGCCTCGCTGGGGTGGTTCCCCTCAATCATCCGTTCCTGGGTGAAGACGTCGGCGTGGTTGAAGAGGAGGAGTGCATGGGCCGGGCCCGAGTCGCGCCCGGCGCGTCCAATCTCCTGGTAGTAGGCCTCCACCGCGCGGGGGATGTTGGCGTGGATGACGAAGCGGATGTCCGCCTTGTCGATGCCCATCCCGAAGGCGTTGGTGGCGATGGCCACTGCGTTGGGCGAGGACATGAAGCGGTCTTGCGCCCGGCGCCGGTCCTCCTCCTCCATCCCGGCGTGGTACAGCACCACCGGGTGCCCGCGTGTCTTGAGAGCGGAATGGAGCGACTCGGCCGCCTTCCTCGTGGCGCAGTAGATGAGGCCCGAGCCGCCCTCCTCCACCCGGGCCGCGCAGGCCGCCCGCTTGTCCTCGTCGCCCGATACCGGGCACACCTCGAGGAAGAGGTTGGGCCGGTCGAAGCCGGCGACGAAGACGGCCGGGTCCTTGAGGAGGAGCGAGCGGACGATGTCCTCGCGCACCTCCGGCGTGGCGGTGGCGGTGAGGGCCACGGTGCGCGGCGGGCGCAGCTTCTTGCGCACCTGGCCCAGCAGCGCGTAGTCGGGCCGGAAGTCGTGCCCCCACTGGCTGATGCAGTGGGCCTCGTCCACTGCCAGCAGCGCCACGCCGACCGTCTGCAGCGCCTCGACGAAGGCCTGGCTGCGAAAGCGCTCCGGGGCCACGTACACCAGCCGGTAGGCGCCAGTGCGCATGCGGCGGATGCGCTCGGAGCGCTCCGACTCGGTGAGGGTGGAGTTGATGACGGTGGCCGAGATGCTGCGCGCCTCCAGCTGCTCCACCTGGTCCTTCATCAGGGCAATCAGCGGGGACACCACCACCGTGACCCCGGGCAACAGCATCGCCGGCAGCTGGTAGCAGAGACTCTTGCCGGCGCCGGTGGGCATCACCACCACCGTGTTGCGGCCGGCCACCACGCTGCTGATGACTTCCGCCTGGCCGGTGCGGAAGGCGCCCAGCCCGAAGTGCCGCCGCAGCGCGACGGCTGCCTCGTCCTGCACCTGCACACCCTCCATAAGGGCGGGGAGTCTACCCCGGGGACGGGACGTTTGCGGCCGGCCGCGGGCGGCGCCTGCGGGCCATGCCCTAGAACTTGGACATCGCGAAGAAGGCCTTCATCTTCTCGTTCGTCTCGCGCAGCCGCGCCGACAGCGTCCGCACCAGCGTCCACAGCACCGCGTAGGCCAGGTCCTTGTCGGTGAAGAGGAGCTGGTCGAACTGCCGCCGGTCGATGCGCCACAGGGTGGCGGTCTCGTGCGCGTAGGCGTCCGCGCTGCGGACGCTCTCCTCCACCACCCCCATCTCGCCGAAGTACTGGCCGGCGTCGAGGATGGCCAGCGCCTCCTCTCCCATGCCGGGGACGCGCCGGGAGATGCGCACCTTGCCGGAGACCAACAGGTACATGGACTGGGCCGGCTCCCCCTCGCGGAAGATGAGGGCGCCCGCCTCCACCGTCTCCGCCTCGCAAATGGCGGCCACCTTGCGTAGCTGAGAGGGACTCAACCCCTGGAAGAGGGTGACCTGGGCGAGCGGAGCGACGTCCATCCGGTTAGCTTCCTTCTTCCTTGGAAGAGGCCTTTGTTACCACAAGCCCCGGACCCCCTGGCGCCCTGCCTGCTAGGTTTGCCCGGGGAGCCGCCCACCCTCCACCGCAGCACAGCCCCCCTCAGGAGAGCTGAACGCCCCCCGTGTCGACGCCCATCCACAAGGTGACCATCCTCGGCTCCGGCCCCGCCGGCTACACCGCCGCCATCTACGCCGCGCGCGCGGGCCTGGAACCTGTCCTGTACGCCGGCGGTCCGGCGGAGCATGACCCCTCCCGGGTCCCGGGCGGGCAGTTGATGATTACCACCGACGTCGAGAATTACCCGGGCTTCCCCGAGGCGGTGACGGGGCCAGAACTCATCGAGCGCTTCCAGAAGCAGGCCGAGCGCTTCGGTACCGTGGTGCACCTGGAAAATATTACGGCGGTCGAGCTCGCCCGGCGGCCCTTCCACCTCACCTCCGAGAGCAGGGGCAAGGTGCTGACCGAGACCCTCATCGTCGCTACCGGGGCCACCGCCAAGTGGCTGGCGGTGCCCGGGGAGGTGCAGTACCGAAACCGCGGCGTCTCGGCCTGCGCCACCTGCGACGGGGCCTTCTTCAAGGGCATGGAGGTCCTGGTGGTGGGCGGCGGCGACACCGCCATGGAGGAGGCCAGCTACCTCGCCAAGCTGGCCTCCAAGGTGACGCTGGTGCACCGGCGCGACTCCTTCCGGGCGTCCAAAATCATGCAGCACCGGGTGCTCAAGAATCCCAAAGTCTCCGTGGTGTGGGACAGCGTGGTGGAGGAGCTGCTTGGCGACGGGAAGTCCTTCACCGGGGCGCGGGTGCGCAACGTGAAGACGTCCGAGGTGAGGACGCTGCACGCGGGCGGACTCTTCGTCGCCATCGGCCACAGGCCCAACTCCGAACTCTTCGAGAATTTCCTGGAAACGACGGAGGCCGGCTACCTGAAGACGGTGGCCGGCTCCACCCGCACCGAACTGGAAGGCGTCTTCGTCTGCGGCGACGTGGCCGACCCGGTGTACCGCCAGGCCGTCACCGCCGCCGGGACCGGCTGCATGGCGGCCATCGATGCCGAACGCTTCCTGGTGGAGCACGGCCGGTGAGCGGGCCCGACAAGCCCGAGACGCTGGCCATTCACGCCGGCACGCGGCTGCAGGGCTCGCGCACGGTGGACCTGGTGGCCCCGGTGCACCTGAGCGCAGTGGGGTACTTCGAGTCGTCCGAGGACCTCGACGCCTCCCTGGACGGCAAGGACTTCGTCTACGCCCGCATCCGCGCCCAGAATGCCTCCCTCCTCGAAGAGGCGGTGGCAGCGCTGGAAGGCGCCGAGGCGGCCGTGACCTACGGAAGCGGCATGGCCGCGCTGCGGGCGCTGTGGGATGCGCAGGGCCTTCGCCCGGGCGACCGGGTGGTGATGGCCCTGGACGGCTACGGCGCCACCCGGGCCCTGTACAAGCAGCTGGCCGCGCGCTCCGGCGTGGAGCTGCACGCGCTGCTCTTGTCGGACAAGGACGCCCCGGCACGCATGGCAGCCCTCGCCCCGCGCTTCCTCCTGGCGGAGGCCATCACCAACCCCCTCCTCAACATGCCAGACCTTCCGGAGTTGGCCCGCGCCGCCCACGCGGTGGGCGCCGTCTTCGCCGTGGACGGCACCTTCAGTTCCCCGGTGCTGCAGCGCACGCTGCAGCAGGGCGCGGACTACGCGCTGCAGTCCTCCACCAAGTGGATTAACGGCCACTCGGACGCCACCGGCGGCGTTGTCGCCGGCTCGGCCGAGCGCATCCAGCCGCTGTTGGCCGCCCGCGTGCTGGACGGGGCCATCCTCGGCCCCTTCGAGGCCTGGCTGACGCTGCGGGGCCTGCGGACGCTGCCCGTGCGCATGGCGGCGCACAGCGCCCATGCGCTGGCGGTGGCCCAGCGGCTGGCGGCCGATGGCCGCGTCACCCGGGTGCTGTACCCGGGGCTGCCCTCGCACCCCCAGCATGCGGTGGCCGCCCGGCTGCTGCCGCGCGGCTACGGCGGCATGGTGGCCTTTGAGATGGCCCACGGTGGCCGGGCGGAGGTGTTTCGCTTCCTGGAACGGGTGAAGCTGGCCCGGCCGGCGCCGACGCTGGGGGACGTGGCCACCCTCGTCATGCACCCGGCCAGCGCCGCCGCTCGCCGCATGACGGCCGAGGAACGCGCCCAGGCCGGCATTTCGGAAAGGCTGGTGCGCGTCTCGGTGGGCCTCGAGGACCCGGACGACATTGCCGAGGACTTGCTGCAGGCGGTGGCCCCGTGAAGATGGTGGACGTCGGCGGGAAGCCGAGGACGGAACGCGTGGCGGTGGCCACCGCCAGGCTGCGCATGAAGCCCGCCACCGTGCGGCGGATTGTGGCCGGCAAGGTGGAGAAGGGCGACGTGCTGGCCGCGGCGCAGCTGGCCGGCGTCATGGCGGCCAAGCACACGCCGGACCTGGTGCCCCTGTGCCACCCCATTGCCCTGTCCGCCGTGGAGGTGGAGGTGTGGACGCGACGGGCCGGGGTGGACGTGCGGACGGAGGTGCGGACGGTGGACCGCACCGGGGTGGAGATGGAGGCCCTCACCGCGGCGGCCGCGGCCGCCCTCACCGTCTACGACATGTGCAAGAGCGTCGACCGCGGGATGGTGCTGGAGTCTCTGCAACTCGAACACAAGGCCGGCGGCCGGAGCGGGACGTGGTCCCGCCGGGCACGGCCGTCCGGACGCAAGAAGCGCAAGGCGCCCGCCTAGGGCCGAAGCGCACCGGCGCGTGCGGCGAAGTACACGGCATTCACCACCAGCGCGTGGGTAATGGTGCCCTGCTGGATGAGGCGCTCCAGGCCGGAGGCCGGGACGCGCACCACGGCAATGTCCTCATCCGTCTGTGGCCGGCCCGACAGAAGGGGCGTGCAGCCGAGGGCCAGGTAGCTGTGGCAGCGGTTGGCTTGCAGGGCCGGGTTGGGGTGCACCGCGCCGAGGAATTCCCAGGATGCGGCGCGGAAGCCCGTCTCCTCCTCCAACTCGCGCGCCGCCGCCGCGGAAGGCGTCTCCCCGGCGTCCACCATGCCGCCCGGAATCTCCAGGGAGTTGGCCTCGGCGCCGAAGCGAAACTGCCGGACGAGGAGGGCGTCGCGCTCCGGCGTCAGTGCCACCACGTTGACCCAGTCCGGCGCGGTGAGGACGACGCGAGGATGTTCCCTGCCGTCGCGCGGGTCCGCGAAGCGGTCCTCGCGGATGCGCAGGATGGTGTAGTCGTGCTCCTGCCCGCGCTGGGTGCGCCTCCAGGGCCTGGGCGGTGCGGCGTCCGGCACGGGTGGGTACTTTCGCCTAGTTGAGGTAGTCCACGCGCTGCTTCAGCGTCCGGGCGGCCAGGCGCAGGTTGCGCTGGTCCGGCGCGTCCGGAGACAACTCCAGGCAGCGTTCCACGTCGGTCAGCGCCGCCTGGTAGGCGCCCAGGGCGGAGAGGATGCCCGCGCGCACGCGGAGTTCCCCCGGATGGTCCGGCACCAGCAGCAAGAGCAAGTCCACCACGGCCAGCGCGCGCTCCCCGTCGCCGCGCGACAGGTAGCTGCGCTTGAGGTTGGACAGCATGCGGGTGGTGATGGTCTGCACGGAGGCGGCGGAGAGGAGGCGCGGGGTGAAGCGCACCGCCGGCGCCACGCGCGCCAGCAGCTCCTCGCAGCCGGACCCGTTGAGGACCTGCCCGTGGTTGAAAGGGTCCAGCACCAGGCGCTCTCCGGGGCCCGGCGTCGCCACCAGGAAGTGTGCCGGGAAGCTGACGCCCACCAGCGGCACGCCGGCCCGGCGCGCCACTTCCAGGTACACCACCGACAGGGCGATGGGCAGCCCCGTCTTGCGGGCCAGCACGTGGTGAAGCGCGCTGCTGGGCGGCGTGTCGTCCAGCGCGGCGCCGCCTGTGAAACCCTCCTCGTCCACCAGCACCTGGCGCAGTGCCGCCAGCCGGCCGGCCACGTCGCCGTTGTCCGGCATGACTTGCCGCACGCGGCGACCGAGCGCGTCCAGCGTGCCTTCCACTTCCTCCACGCGGAAGTCGTCGTCGACGAGCGAGGCGACGGCGCACGCGGCCCAGTCCAGCCGCGGCGGGCTCGCCTTCAGTCCACGGGTGAGCAACTCACGAGCGCGCGCATGACTCAGCTGAAGCGTATTCACGCCTCTGCTCTTGCTCACCTCCGCGCTTCCTTGCAAGCCCATCCGCCAAGCAAGGACTCCTGGTGACGTTGAATAACGCTGGGCGCGAATGGGCTGCCACCCGGGGCGCGGCGGCGGCTATGAAAGAGAGCCTGGAGGTCTCTGGACATGGCCACGCTTTCCCCGCACCGCATTGAGACGGACGCCGGCATTGCCGAGGTGGTGAAGCGCTCCCGGCGCATTGCCGTCCTCGGCATCAAGACGGAGGCGCAGGCCGGACAGCCCGCCTACGACGTGGCGAAGTACCTCGCCCGCGCGGGGCTGGAGGTGGTGCCGGTCCCCGTCTACTACCCCGACGTCACCGAGATTCTCGGCCAGAAGGTGTACCGGCGGCTGCAGGACGTTCCCGGCGACATTGACTTGGTAGACGTGTTCCGCCGCCCGCTGGACCTGGAACAGCACGTCGCGGACTTGCTGGCCAAGAAGCCGAAGGCGGTGTGGTTTCAGCTGGGCATCCGCAACGACGCTGTCGCGGACCAGCTGGCCGCCGCCGGCATCGACGTCGTGCAGGACAGGTGCCTGATGGTCGAGCACCGCCGGCACGCAGGGGACTGACCGGCCCGCCTCTTTCTTCAGCTGGATGCGGGCCCGGCGGTCCGCAGCGCCGCGGCCGGCTGGGCCAGCGCTCGCACCGCGGAAGCACGTCCGGCCGCCACCGCCTGTGGCCCTAGGTGCAACCTGCGCGGAGAGACGGCCGGCAACTCCGACACCACCAGGTAGACGTCCAGCCCTTCGGCGGACAACAGCGCGAGTTGCAATTCCAGGTGCGAGCGCCGCAGCGCCGCCACGCCGGCGGCCAGCCCCCGGACATAGGCCAAGGGCCCGCCCACCGCGGTGGCCCCCCGGGTGGGGAGCAAGTGGACGACCAGCGCGTCCAGGGCCCGGGGCAGGTGCCGGCTGAGGGCCAGCGCCGGCGCCTTGTCCACCAGGCCGCCGTCCCACAACAGGCCGCCGTCCAAGGGCACCGGGCGGAAGAGGCCCGGGTAGGCGCAGGTGGCGTGGACGGCCGGGGCCAATTCGCCCCGGGTGAGGGCCACGCTGCCGGCGCGGCCGACGTCGGCCGCCACCAGAAGCAGCGGCGTCGCGCACTCCTCGAAGCGGCGCACGGGCAGGGTGGAGGAGAGGAGGGCGCGGAAACGCCGGCCGGCCAGAAGCCCCATGCCGCCCGTGCCGCCACGGGCCGCGTCGGCGAGGCCAGCGACGACGTCCACGTCCCAGAAGGTTTCCCTCCGCAGGGACAGAAGCAACCCCTCCAGCGCCCCCGGGGCCATGCCGGCGGCGGCGTAGGCGGACACCAGGCCGCCGGCGGACGTCCCGGCGTAGGCCGCCGGGCGCACGCCCGCCGCCAGCAGCCCTGCCAGGAAGCCGGTGTGCCCGAAGAAGCCGAAGAAGCCCGCTGACAGCACCAGCCCCACCCGGCGCCCGGCCAGCGCCTGCAGCAACGTCGGGGTGCCGTCCGGGGAGGGGGGGTGGACGCGTCTGGGCATGGCAGCGGCGGGGCCCCCTACGTAGGGAGCCGCCCGGGCCCGGGGGGGCGTCTCACGGGGCGCGGGTTGTGTGCAAGGGAGAATCGACGTATGAGCATCTATCGATATGGAGGCCCTCTCCCAGTCCTTCCGCGCCCTCGGCGACCCGACGCGGCTCCGGCTGTTGCGGCTTCTGTCGGCGGCGCCCCTCAACGTCACCGAATTGGTCAGCGTCGTCGGTGTGTCCCAGTCCAGCGTCAGCCACCACCTCGGCAAGCTGCGGCAGTTGGGCTTGGTGCGGGAGGAACGCGCCGCCGGCTTCACCTACTACTCGCTGGCGGTGGACGCGGAGGACTTGCACTGGCCCCTCATCCGCCTGGCGTGCGAGGCGGAGGACGGTAGCGGCGACCAGGCGCGCCTGACGGACCTTCTGCGCAGCCGGGTGGACCGCACGGCCCTCAACGAAAGGCTGCTCGAGCCCGGTCAGTCCTGGTTTCTGTGGAGCTCGGCTCTGGCCTCGCTGCTTCCGGCGCTGGAGGTGGCGGACTTCGGCTGCGGCTCGGGCGTCCTCAGCGTCTCGCTCGCCCGCTGGGCCCGCTCCGTGGTGGCCATCGACCAGAACCCGGAGGCCCTGGCGCAGGCCCGCGCACGGGCCCGGGCGGAGGGGCTGCGCAACGTCAGCTTCGTCCGGGAGGACCTCCACGCCCTCTCCCTGCCTTCGGCCAGCCTCGACCTGGTGGTGTGCAGCCAGAGCCTGCACCACGTGGAAGAGCCGGAGGCCGTGCTGCGCGAGGCGGCCCGGCTTCTAAGGCCCAAGGGGAAGGTGGTGGTCCTGGAGCTGATGGTGCACGAGGAGACCTGGGTGCGCGAGCGTCTTGGCCACCGGCACCTGGGCTTCTCGCCGACCCGCCTGGAAGCTGCCCTCAAGCGCGCTGGCTTCACCGCCCTCGGGCGCGAGGTGCACGCCCGGGAGGCCACCTCGCCCTTCCGCGTCTTTCTCCTCACCGGGGAACGCAAATGAGCCAGCGGCGCGCCGAACGTCTGGCGGAGCTGAAGGAGGCGCTCGCCTCCCGCGTCGTCGTCCTGGACGGGGCCATGGGCACCTTCATCCAGTCGAAGAATCTCAAGGCGGCCGACTTCGGCGGTCCGGAGCTGGAAGGCTGCAACGAGAATCTGGTGGCCACCCGGCCCGACCTCATCCGCGACATCCACGCCGCCTACTTCCGCGCCGGGGCGGACGTAGGGGAGACGGACACCTTCGGCGGGACGCCCCTGGTGCTGGCCGAATACGGGCTGCAGGCCGAGGCCCGGGCCCTCAACGCCCGGGCGGCGGAGCTGGCCCGGGAGGCGGCGGCCACCGTGGAGGCCGAGGACGGCCGGCCGCGCTGGGTGGCCGGCAGCATCGGCCCCACCACCAAGGCCATCAGCGTCACCGGCGGCGTCACCTTCGAAGGCCTGGCGGAGACGTTCGCCGTCCAGGCCGAGGGCCTGGTGGCGGGCGGAGTCGACTACCTCCTCATCGAGACGTCCCAGGACACCCGCAACGTGAAGGCCGCCCTGCTGGGCTGCGAGCAGGCCTTCCACACCCTGGGCGTCCGGGTGCCGGTGGCCGTCAGCGGCACCATTGAACCCACCGGCACCATGCTGGCCGGGCAGTCGGTGGACGCGCTGGCCACCGCGCTCGAGCACGCGGACTTGCTCTACCTTGGCCTCAACTGCGCCACCGGCCCGGAATTCATGACCGACCACATCCGGTCGCTAGCCGCGATGAGTCGCTTCCGGGTGGGCTGCGTCCCCAACGCCGGGCTGCCGGACGAGAACGGCCACTACCTCGAGTCCCCGGAGATGCTGGCGCGGGTGCTGCGCCGCTTCTGCGAGGAGGGCTGGCTCAACGTCGTCGGCGGCTGCTGCGGCACGCTGCCCGAGCACATCCGCGCCATCTCCCGCGCCGTGCGCGGGCTGCCCCCGCGCCAGGCCAACCCCCCGGTGCGCTCGCGCCTGTCCGGCGTCGACTATCTGGAGGTGGGGGAGGACGTGCGGCCGGTCATCGTCGGCGAGCGCACCAACGTCATCGGCAGCCGCAAGTTCAAGGAACTGATTGTTGCCGAGGCCTGGGAGGACGCGAGCGAGGTGGCCCGTGCCCAGGTGAAGCGCGGGGCGCAAGTCATCGACATCTGCCTGGCCAACCCGGACCGCGAGGAGAAGGCCGACCTGCGCCGCTTCCTCGAGGTGGTGGTGAAGAAGGTGCGCGTCCCCTTGATGATTGACAGCACGGATGCGCGCTGCATCGCCGAGGCGCTCACCTACTGTCAGGGCAAGGCCATCATCAACTCCGTCAACCTCGAGGACGGGGAAGAACGCTTCGAGAAGGTGGTGCCGCTGGCCCGCCAATTCGGCGCGGCGCTGGTGGTGGGCTGCATCGACGAGGTGGGGATGGCCGTGACGCGCGAGCGCAAGTTGGCCGTCGCCGAGCGCAGCTTTCAGCTGCTCACCCAGAAGTACGGGGTGGAGCCGGAGAACATCTACTTCGACCCGCTGGTCTTCCCGTGCGCCTCCGGGGACGCCCAGTACACGGGCAGCGGCGTGGAAACCATCGAGGGCGTGCGGCTGATTAAGCAGCGGCTCCCCCGCTGCAAGACGGTGCTCGGCATCAGCAACGTCTCCTTCGGCTTGCCCACCGCGGGCCGCGAGGTCCTCAACTCCGTCTTCCTCTACCACTGCACGCTGGCCGGCCTGGACATGGCCCTGGTGAATGCCGAGAAGCTGGAGCGCTACGCCACCTTGGGCGAGGCCGACCGCAAGCTGGCCGAGGACCTCCTCTACAACCGCGGCAGGGACCCGGTGACGCCGTTTGCCGCGCAGTTCCGCGAGGCACGGCCGGCGCGGCCCAAGGTGGCCGAGCTGCCCCTGGACGAGCGGCTGGCCCGGTACGTGGTGGAGGGCACGCGCGACGGCCTGCTGCCGGACCTCGAGCTGGCGCTCGCTACACGCAGCCCGCTGGAGGTCATCAACGGCCCCCTCATGAAGGGCATGGACGAGGTGGGCCGGCTGTTCGGCGCGAATGAACTCATCGTCGCCGAGGTGCTGCAGAGCGCCGAGGTCATGAAGGCGGCCGTCACCTACCTCGAGCCGAAGATGGACCGCACCACCACCGCGGTGCGCGGCAAGGTCGTGCTGGCCACGGTGAAGGGCGACGTGCACGACATCGGGAAGAACCTGGTGGAGATTATTCTCGCCAACAACGGCTTCCAGGTCGTCAACCTCGGCATCAAGGTGCCGCCGGAGCAGCTGGTGGCGGCGGTGCGCGAGCACAAGCCGGACATCCTCGGGCTGTCCGGCCTTCTGGTGAAGAGCGCCCACCAGATGGTCACCACCGCCGAGGACCTCTCGCGCGCCGGCGTGAACATCCCCATGCTGGTGGGCGGCGCGGCGCTGAGCCGCAACTTCGTCGACAAGTCCATCGCCCCGGCCTACGCGGGCACGGTGGCCTATGCGCAGGACGCCATGAGTGGCCTCGAGCTGGCCAAGCGCATTGTCCACCCCACCGAGCGCGGGGTGCTGGAGGGCGAGATGAAGGTGCGCCGGGCGGCGCTGAAGGCGGAGGCCGCAGCACGTCCCGCGCCGGTGGCGGCCCCGGCCGGACGCTCCCGCGAGGTGCGGCTGCTGGACAGCTTCCCCAGTCCCCCGGACCTCGAGCGGCACGTGCTGCCTGTGGCGCCGCTCGACGACATCTGGCGCTTCATCAACCCGGTCATGCTGTACGGGCGGCACCTCGGCGTGAAGGGTTCCGTGGCGCGGGCGCTGGGGACTCCGGCTGAGGCGGCGCTGCGGGACACCGAGGAGGGGCGCAAGGCCCTCGAGGTGAAGGGCGTCCTGGACGGCCTCAAGGCCCTGCTGCGCGACGGGCGGATGCACCCCCGCGCCGTCTTCCAGTTCTTCCGCGCCGGCTCCGACGGCAACTCCCTCCTCCTCTTCGACGCCGGGGGCAGGGAAAGCACGCGCTTCACCTTCCCGCGCCAGGCCCGCGACGGCGGGGTGTGCCTGGCCGACTTCGCCGCGCCGCTGCACAACGGCGGCCCCCGCGACAACGTCTGCCTCTTCGTGGTGACGGCCGGCGCCGGCATCCGCGAGCTGAGCGAGCAATTCAAGGCCGAGGGGCGGTTTCTGCAGATGCACGCCGTGCAGGCGCTGGCGCTGGAGACGGCCGAGGCCTACGCCGAGCTGCTGCACTCCAAGGTGCGGAGCATGTGGGGGTTTCCGGACAGCCCCGGCCTCAGCATGCTGGAGCGCTTCCGCGCCGAGTACCAGGGCAAGCGCTACTCCTTCGGCTACCCGGCCTGCCCGCGGCTGGAGGACCAGCAGCAACTGTTCAGCGTGCTTCGCCCGGAGGACGTGGATGTGCAGCTCACCGACGGCTGCATGATGGAGCCCGAGGCTTCGGTGTCCGCGCTGGTGTTTCACCACCCGGACGCGTTCTACTTCTCCGTCGCCTAACGCCGCAGCCCGCGAGGTTCCCCCACCCGTGTCGCGCCCCGCGCTCGCGCTCCTGCCCCGGCACGCCACCACCGCCATTGGCAGCCTGCCGCACACCCAAGGGGAACTGGGGCTGCAGCTCGCGCTCCAGCTGGACGTCCCCTTCCTCCCGGAGCTTCCCTCGGGAAACCCCGGCGAATTCATGATGGCCTCCGCCCTGGAGGGGCTGCCCGGCCTCGACTTCGACGCCCAGGGAATGTGCACCGTGCACCTAGGCACCTGGGAGGCCGGGGCGGCCTCCTTTGGCGCCCGCCTGGACGCCGCACTGGCCTCGGGGGCGCTGGCTGACTTCCAGCCGTCGGCCCAGGCGCGACGCGCCTGGCTGCCCTTCCTGTGGGAAGTCCAAGCCCGCCACCTGGTGCTGGCCAAGGCCCAGCTGGCCGGGCCGGCCACTGTCCGCTGGGGAACGCAGCTGGACAGGGGCGGGCCCGTGTCGGAGCACCCGGCGCTGGACCGGCAGGTGTTTCGCCTGGTGCTGGCGCGCTGTCTGGCCATGGTCAAGGCGCTTCGGGCCGCCGGCGCGACGCCCCTCTTCTACCTGGATGAACCCGGGCTGTATGCGCTCGACACGCGCGACGGGCGCCACCTCCTCATGCTGCAGGAGCTCCGCCTCCTTGTCGTCGCGCTGCAGCGCGAGGGCGCGCTGGTCGGGCTGCACTGCTGCGGCAACACGCGCTGGGAGGCACTCCTGGAACTCGGGCTGGACCTGCTTTCCTTCGACGTGCGCCTGTCGCTGGACGCGCTCCTGGACGTGCCTGGACCCCTCGAAGCCTTCCTCTCTGGCGGCGGCGCCCTGTCTCTGGGGATTGTGCCGACGGACTTGGGCCAGGACGCCTCGGTGGTGGAGCTGGTGGCGGCCGCCGAGACGTCCCTCGAGTCGGTGCTGGGCAAGGCGCGCGCCGCCGCGACGCTGGACCGCGCCGTGCTGACGCCAGCTTGCGGGCTTGCGCTGCGCACCGTCCCGGACGCCGAGCACATTGTGGAGCAGCTGCGCGTGGCCCAGGGCGTCCTGGGCCTGCGAGCGAGCGCGCCTGACGCGCCGCGCTGTCCGCGGTTAGGCATTGCTGGCTCTGGCCCGGTGAACTAGGCAGTTGCTTCCCCATCCGGGGGACAGCGGTAGCGTTTGCAGTCGGAGGGTCTCATCCCATGCGCACGCGGTTGCTTGTCGCAGGCTTCCTCCTCGCCAGCGCCCCAGCCTGGGCCCAGACGCAGAAGGTGGGCGTCATCAGTTCCTTCACCGGTTCCGAACAGGCCTTCGGGACGCAGCACGAGCGCGGCTACACGCTGGCGCTGGAGGAAATCAACGCGAGCGGCGGTGTCCTCGGAAAGCCGCTCGAGATTATTAAGTACGACGACCAGAGCAAGGCCGACGTGGCCGTGCAGGGCGTCAGCAAGCTGGTCGACCAGGACAAGGTGCCGGTTGTCATCGGCGCCTATGCTAGCCAGTCCACGCTGGCCCTGGTGCAGCCCGTCATCAAGCGCCAGGTGCCGCTCGTCATCCCCACCGCGACGGCGGACAACGTGCTCGCCAGCAAAAGCCCCTGGGTGTTCCGCGTCTGCTCGGGCGCGGACGACCTAGCCCACGCCACCGTGGACTTCCTCAAGGCCACCGGGCTCCCGAAGACCATGGCGATTGTTTACGAGAACACCAACTTCGGGCAGGCCAACGCCGGTGCCATGCGCACCTGGGCGAAGAATTTCGGCATCCCCGTCGTCTCCGACGAGGCCTACGGCGCCGGCAGCCCGTCCTACACGGCGATGCTGCAGAAGGTGAAGGAGAAGGCGCCGGAGGCCATCTACTTCGCGAGCTACCTGTTGGACGCCACCCAGCTCATGAAGCAGGCGCGCCAGGTGAACCTCAATCCGCGCGTGTACACCTCCGCCGGGACCGGCTTCGCCCTGCCTTCATTTCTCAGCGGCGCGGGCAAGGACGCCGAGTACACCGTCAGCGGGCAGCAGTGGATGCGCGAGTCGAAGTGGCCCGGCAGCAAGCAGTTTGCCGACACGGTGAAGGCGCGCTGGGGCGAGTACCCCAGCTACCACGCGGTGCAGGCCTACGTGAGCCTGAAGATTGTCGCCGACGCCATCAAGCGCGCCGGGAAGTGGGAGCCGGCTGCCATCCGCGACGCCATCGCCAAGACGGAGATGATGAGCATTTTCGGGCCCATCAAGTTCGTCAACCAGCAGAACCAGCACCCCGTCCTCATCACGCAGGTGCAGCAGGGGGCCTTCCAGGTGGTGGCGCCCCCCGACCAGGCCACCGCTCAGCCCGTCCTCCCCACCCCGCCCTGGTCTGCCCGCCCGTAGCCTGTGGCCGCACTCCAGGCCATCCTGAACGGTATCCTCGTAGGGGGCATTTACGCCCTCATCGCCATGGGGATGGCCCTCGTCTTCGGCGTGATGCGGCTGGTGAATTTCGCCCACGGCGCCTTTCTCATGGTGGGCATGTACGTCGCCTACTTCGGCTACACCCTCTTCCACATCAACCCCTATTGGGGCTGCGCCCTGGTGGGCGCCGCGCTCTTCATGATGGGGATGGCCGTGTACTGGCTGCTCATCCGGCGCGTCATGGGGCAGTCGGACTTCCTGCAGATTCTGCTCACCGAAGGCATTGCGCTCTGCCTGGTGGGAGCGGCGCAGTTGCTCTTCACCGGTGACTACCGCTCCATCAGCCTGCCGCTGGCGGACAAGACGGCAAACCTCGGCCCACTCAACTTCAACGTCGCCTACGGGGTGTCCTTCGTCATCGCCGTCCTCGGGGTGACGTCGATGTACCTGTACATGAAGTATACGGAGATGGGCCGGGCCATCCGCGGCGTGGCCCAGAACCCCGGCGTGGCGCCGCTGATGGGCATCCGGGTGCGGTGGATTTCCGGCATCTCCTTCGCCTTTGGGGTGGCGTGCGCGGGCGGAGCCGGAGCGCTGCTGCTCCCCGTCTTTTACGTGAACCCCACCATCGGCAGCCCTTACAACCTCAAGTCCTTCGTCATCGTGGTGCTGGGGGGCATGGGCAGCGTGGAGGGCGCGGCGCTGGGCGGCCTCATCCTCGGCGTCACCGAGGGGCTGACCGCCTACTACTGGTCCGACAGCTACACCCAAGTGGTGGACTTCGTCCTCTTCCTGGCGGTGCTGCTGCTGCGGCCGCAAGGCCTCTTCGGGAAGAAGGCGCCATGAGTCGCGCGCGGTTTTTGCCGGCGGTGGTCTTCTTCGGGCTCCTGCTGACGCTGCCGTGGTGGTTGCGGGACGCCTACCTGCAGCAGATTGTCTTCCGCGTCGTCATCTTCGCCATCCTCGGGATTGCCTGGAATCTGGTCGGCGGTTACGCCGGGCAGCTGTCCTTGGGGCACGTCGCCTACTTCGGGATTGGCGCGTACAGCGTGGCCCTCTTCCACGAGACGTGGGACTGGAACCCCTGGCTCGGCACCCTGGCCGGTGTGGTGCTGGCCTGCCTGGCGGCACTCCTCATCGGCAGCCTCACCTTCCGGCTGCGCGGCCCCTACTTCGTCCTCTCCACCATCGCCGCCGCGGAGATTCTGCGGCTTCTGGCCCTCAACCTCTCCTTCACCCACGGGGCCATCGGGATGATTGCCCCCGGCTTCTTCGAGGAGCCCAACGGCGACCGGAAGACGTACTACGCCGCCTTGCCGCTGTTGTTTCTGGCCTTCGCCCTGACGGTGTGGACGCATAGGAGCCGCTTTGGCTACTACCTGCGCGCCATCCGCGAGAACGAGGACACCGCCATGGCGGTGGGCATCAACCCGGCCGTGGAGAAGCTGAAGGCGCTCCTCTTCAGCGCCGCGCTGGTGGCCGCCGCCGGCGCCCTCTACGCCGGCGTCTTTCAATTCATCGGCCCGGACAGCGTGCTGGCCATCGACATGTCGGTGCAGATGGCGCTCATCGCCATGCTGGGCGGCGCGGCCACGGTGTGGGGCCCCATTGTCGGCGCAGTCGTCCTGACCGTCGCGGCCGAGGCACTGAAGACGTACCTGGAGCGGGCCCACACCTTCTTCTATGGACTGCTGCTGGTGCTGGTCGTGCTGTTTCTCCCCGGTGGACTGGTGTCCATCGCCAAGCAGCGCTGGTTCCGCCGCACGGCGCCCCGCGCCCAGGCGGCCTGAAGGAGCGCACCCTTGGCCCCCCTTCTCCAGCTCAAGCACGTGGTGAAGCGCTTCGGCGGGCTTCTGGCCACCAATGACGTCAGCTTCGATGTGGAGGAGGGCGAGGTCGTCTTCATCATCGGCCCCAACGGGGCGGGAAAGACGACGCTCTTCAACCTCATCTCCGGCTACGTCACGGCGGACTCCGGGGAGATTCTCTACCAGGGGCAGAATATTGTCGGCCTCAAGCCCTACCAGACGACGCGGCTGGGCATCGGCCGCACCTTCCAAATCGTGAAGCCCCTGCCCAGTCTCACCGTGCGGGAAAACGTCATGCTCGGCTCCTTCCTCCACGCCCGCTCCCGGGCGGAGGCGGGAAAGAAGGCCGATGAGGTGCTGGGCTTTCTAGGCCTCGACCGGCGCGCGGACCAGCTCGCCTCCGGGCTACCGCTGGCGCAGCGCAAGCTACTGGAGGTGGCGCGGGCCCTGGCCACCGGGGCCAAGCTGCTGCTTCTCGACGAGGTGATGGCCGGCCTCAACCCGACCGAGTCGGCCGAGGTGGTGACGCTGCTACGGAAGCTGAAGGACTTCGGGGTGACCGCGGTGGGCGGCGTGGAGCACATCATGCGGGTGGTGATGGCGCTGGCCAGCCGGGTGGTGGTGATGGACCAGGGCGGGAAGCTGGCCGAGGGGTCCCCCCAGGCGGTGGTGCATGACCCGCGGGTGGTGGAGGCCTACCTCGGCAGCAAGTACCAGAAGGGCGGGGCCCCGCCATGAGCAGCGAGGTCCTGCTGGAAGTCGAGGCCATCACCGCCTTCTACGGCGACTTCCAGGCCCTCTTCGGCCTCAGCTTCCAGGTGCGCACTGCCGAGGTGGTGGCGCTCCTCGGCGGCAACGGGGCCGGAAAGACAACCTGCCTGCGCGTCATCTCGGGCCTGTTGCGCCCGAAGTCCGGACGGGTGCGCTTCCTCGGCCAGGACATCACTGGCCTCTCCCCGGCGGAGATTGTCGACCTCGGCATCGCCCACGTCCCGGAAGGCCGGCAGCTCTTCCCGGAGATGAGTGTCGAGGAGAACCTCTGGCTCGGTTCTTACTTGCCCCGGGCGCGCAAGCGCCGCCGGGAGAACGTGGCCCGGATGTTTGCCCTCTTCCCGCGGCTGGCCGAGCGGCGTCGGCAGGTGGCCGGCACCCTCTCCGGCGGCGAGCAGCAGATGGTGGCCATCGCGCGCGGGATGATGTCCGAGCCGAAGCTGCTGCTCCTCGACGAGCCCTCCTTGGGCCTGTCCCCGAAGCTGACCGAGCAGACGCTGGCGGCGGTGCGGGAGCTCTCCAAGGTGGTAACAGTCCTCATTGTCGAACAGAAGGTGATGGAGGGCCTGGAGATTGCCGACCGGGGCTACGTCATCGAAAACGGCAAGTTGGTGACAGAGGGTGCGGCCGCCGTCCTGGTCGCGGACAAGGGCATCCGCGAGGCCTACCTCGGGCTGTAGGACGTCGGGCATCTCCTGGCCCGGCATTCCACCGGTTGGGGGGCGGACGCCGCTGGACCCCTGGGCCCCGGGCCTTGTTCAGTCCCCGGTTGGGACGACGGTGGCCGCCTCAATCATCAGGACCACCGTCCGCGTCGGGGCGCGTGTCCGGTGCATCACCCCCCGCGGAACCAGCAGTCCCTGCCGCGGCGCGAGTGCCACCGTCCGTCCCTCGAGGTCGAGGAGGAGCTGCCCCTCAATGACGTAGAAGAATTCGTCCTCGCGGTCGTGCTTGTGCCAGTGGAACTCCCCCTCGAAGACGCCCACCCGTGCCACGCAGTCGTTGATGCGGCACAGGCTCTGGTTCCACCATTTCTCGGGGCACGCGTCGGCGAGCTGCCCCACGTTCACCAGTTCCAGGGGCGGGTACTTCACATCGGTGTGGATGTCGTATGCCATGTGGTGCTTCCTCCCTCGGGCCGACGTCGTACTCCGGCCGCTTCCAGTACAGTCAAGGACGGTGCGGCGGAGCCCGAGCGTCCGGCGAGTGGACGGAAACCCATCTCGGCGGTTGCCGAGGGACGAGCCGGTGCGGCCTTGCTGGCCGTCGCCGCGCTGGTGGGCTGCGCCGAGGACGTTGGGCCCGTCGCCGCCAGCTGGGAGTCTGTCTATGGCGCGCTGGAAAGACGGCGGATGGGCTGGGCAAGCGGTACAACGACACCGCCGCTCCGGTGAAGGCGATTCCACCCATTGCCCCGGGGCGACGCCACCGTATGCGCATGACGGGTACCGGACTCAACCCATGGCGTCGCCATTGCGGACTTTCGACGCCAGGGACGCCCCGGGCAAGCGAGGCGGCCTTCAGAAGGCCGTCAGGCCTTCTGGAGTTCTGCCGAAACCCTGGGCGCGTAGGCCACCCCGCACCCGCCGATGCCGCAGTACCCGTCGGGATTTTTGGCCAGGTACTGCTGGTGGTAGTCCTCGGCGTAATAGAAGTCCGGCGCGGCGCGAATCTCGGTGGTGATGGGGCCGTAGCCCGCGGCGGTGAGGACGCGCTGGTAGGAGTCACGCGAGGCGGCCGCCGCGCGCGCCTGCTCCTCGGAGTGGGTGTACACGGCGCTGCGGTACTGCGTGCCGGTGTCGTTCCCCTGGCGCATGCCTTGCGTTGGGTCGTGGTTCTCCCAGAACTCCTGGAGCAGCCTTTGGTAGGAGACCTTCTTCGGGTCGAACACCACCTGCACCAACTCGGCGTGCCCGGTCCTGCCGCTGCACACTTCCTTGTAGGTGGGGTTGGGCGTGAGGCCGCCGGCGTACCCCACCATGGTGGAGACGACGCCCGGCAACTCCCAGAATTTCCGCTCGGCGCCCCAGAAGCACCCCATCCCGAAGGTGGCGACCTCGGTGCCCGCCGGGAAGGGCGGCACCAGCGGGGCGCCGTTGACGAAGTGTTTGGCCGGCACGGGCATGGGCTCCGGACGACCGCGGAGCGCCTCCTCTGCAGTGGGGAGGCGGGACTTGGCGCTGCTGGCGAAGAGGGACATGGCCCCTACTATTAACGAGCGGGGTGGATGGTTTCCAAGGCCTCTGGCTACGGGGTGAAACGCAGGGCCGCCTCGCCCAGGCCTTCAAAGCGCGCCTGCACTACGGAGCCGGGTGGCACCACCGTCAGCCCGGTGGTGCTGCCCGTCGTCACCACGTCCCCGGCACGCAGCCCGCCCAGCCGCACGCTGCCGTGGTTGGCCAGCCAGACCAGCAGGCGGAAGCCGTCCCCCGAGGTGTTGCCGCCCACCCGCTGGACGGCGACCTCGCCGTTGACGAGCAGCGTCACCGGCAGCGCCCAGACGTCCAGGTGGCGCCAGTCCCTCAGGCCCGGGCCCACCACGTAGCCGCGGTGCCCCTGGCTGTCTGCCACGGCGGCCCAGGGGTCGAGGCGGGCAGGCTCGGCGTAGCGGGACTCGACGATTTCCAGCCCAGCGTGCGCGCTTCCAAGGGCGTCCAGCACCTCCTCGCGGCTGTAGGGGCTGGCCTTCGGGGGCAGCGCCCGCGCGAAGGTGAAGGCCACCTCGGCTTCCATGCCGCGCGAGCGGTAGTCCTTGTCCGGCAACACGCCTGGGCTTCTCACCAGGCCCAGGGAATACAGGGGGGCGCACAGCGGGGTGGCCTCGGCCGACGGCGCGCCCACCTTCCAGCCGCCCCAGGCCCCGCGTGCGGAGGTCACGGCGTCCTGGATGGCATAGGCCTCGGCGAAGGAGCGCGGCCGCAGCGCCTCGTCCCACCCGGCCAGCGGCGTGCCGGAGGCACCCCAGGCCGACAGCAGCAGCGCGGCGGCGCGTTCGGCGACTGGGCGTGTCGGCATGGGGACGGTGTCTCCGCGGTGGCGGCCCCCTTTTAGCGGCCGGGACGGGCTTGCGTCAGCCTGGGCCGCTGGCGACGAGGCCCACCAGCGCGGTGCGCTGCGCGCGGCCGCGGCGCTGGCACGGCTGCCTCGGCCTGGGCCAGCGCCGCCTGCATGGCAGCGCTGACTCCCAGCCGGGCTGCCTGCGCCGGGCGCACCCAGCGCAGCTCCACGTACTCCCCCTTTCGCGGGCGGGCCGGGGCGTCTGCCTGGAAGAGGCAGAGGGCGAGGTCGCGGTGGGTGAGGGTGCGGTGCACCGTGCCCAGGCTGGCGCCGACGCGGGTCCCCGGTCCGAGCAGCGCCCGGAGTGCGGCCTGCGCCCCTTTCTTCTGCGCCTCGGCCGCTAGCTGAACCGCGGGCAATTCCCACAGCCCGCCGAAGAGGCCCGCGTTCGGGCGCCGCGCGAGCAGGAGTCGGCCGCGCCGGCGCACCACCGCCACGGCGAGGCGAAGGTACCGGCGCGCCGGGGGTGGCTTCGGAGGGGGCAGGGACTCCACCTCGCCCCGTGCCAGCGCCTGGCAGTGCTGCCGGACGGGGCAGAGAAGGCAGGTGGGGCTCGCCACCCGGCACACCGTGGCGCCGAGCTCCATGAGGGCCTGGTTGAAGTCGCCGGGGCGCTCCTCCGGGACCAGGCGGCTGGCCAAGTCCCACAGCGTGCGCTCGCGCTGCGGCTCGCCCGGCGCGCCGTGCACGGCAAACAGGCGGCTCAGCACCCGGGCCACGTTGCCGTCCAAAAGCGGCGCGCGAAGCCCGAAGGCAATGCTGGCCACAGCGCCCACCGTGTAGCGGCCGAAGCCGGGAAGCGCGGCCAGCGCGTCCACCGAGGCTGGCAGCGCACCCCCATGGCGGTCCACCACCGCCTGCGCGGCCCGGTGCAGGTTGCGCGCCCGGGCGTAGTAGCCGAGGCCTCGCCAGGCGGCGAGGACCGCGTCCAGCGGGGCAGCGGCCAGCTGCGGCAGGGTGGGGAAGGCTTCCAGGAAGCGCGCCCAGTAGCCCAGGACGACGGCCACCTGCGTCTGTTGCAGCATGACTTCACTCACCCAGATGGCATAGGCGTCCCGGGTGCGGCGCCAGGGGAGGTCCCGGGCCTCGGTGTCGTAGAAGCGCAGCAGCGCGCGGCGCACTGCCTCGTCAGTGTTTGCTGGCACGGAAGGCAGGGCGGGGGTCGTCCTGCGAAGGCGCGCGGAGGTGGCCACGGGCTGTCACCCTACCTGCCGGGCTGACAGAGGCAGAGGGTAGAGTGGCCCTTATCCGTCCATGGGTCAGAACGTCATCACCAATGATTTCAGCTGGTCGAAGAGCCGGCACGAGAAGTTTTCCGGCTGCCGCCGCGCGTACTTCCTCCACTATTACGGCAGCTGGGGCGGCTGGGAGAATGGTGCGTCCGAGGAGGCGCGGCAGCTCTTCACCCTGAAGCGCCTGGCCAACCGCTTCAACTGGGCGGGCAACGTCGTGCACGCGCACATCCGCGACGTGCTGCGCAACATCCAGGCCGAGCGCGCCGTGGAGGGCGAGGCCGTGCTGCGGCGGGCGCACCAGCAGATGCAGCGCGACTGGCTGTACTCGCGCAACAAGTCCTACTGGGACGAGGGCAAGCGTCGTCCGGACTTCACCGGCCTCGTGGAACACGAGTACGACGAGCCCATTCCCGCCGAGGAGTGGAAGCGCAACTGGCACACGGTGGAGCAGGGGTTGCGGTGGTTTCTGGCCTCGCCGTGGATTGAGCGCGCCCGTGCCCTGAAGCCGCAGCAGTGGCTCGAGGTGGACGAGGGCGCGCAGAAGAGCAACTTCGACATGCAGGGCGTGAAGGTGTTCGCCATTCCGGACTTCGTCTTCCGCGACGAGTCGGGGCGCATCACCGTGGTGGACTGGAAGACGGGCCAGATGCGGGAGGGCTACGAGGACCAGGTGGTGGGCTACGCGCTCTACCTGGCCCACCGCTACCGCGTCCCCCCGGAGTCGGTGCGTTGCCTCCTCGTCTTCGTCAACCAGGGGCAGGAGGTGGAGGTCCGAATCGACCAGCCCACCGTTGAGAGGTACCGCCTCCTCTTCGAGGAGAGTGTCCGCGCGATGCAGGCCCTCCTCCTCAACGCCGCGCAGAATGTACCGGCCGATGCGGCGGAGTTCCCCAAGACCGAGGACCTCACCGAATGTGCCCGCTGCGCCTTCCGGCGTGCCTGCGGCCGCGAGCACGTGACGTATGCCGCTCTGGAGGCCGAGCGCTCGCGCGCGCCGGCCCCGGCGCAACTGACCGCCAGCGCCGCGTAGTGCCTGGGCTAGCGCCCCTGGGCGATGCGGCGCACCACGACGCCGGCCATCGCCATGCCGAACACCGAAGTCACGAAGACGGCGCTCCCATTCACCTGGGTACGGTGGTCGCAGGTGTGGAAGTCGTTCTCGCGCGAGGGGCACACGCACAGAAAGCCGTCCGTCTTTGCGTCGTAGGTGAGGGGCAACGGCGTCCGCGACGTCTCGATGCTGTAGACGGCCGTGATGCCGGTGGGCCGTTCGGTGTCCACCCCGTACTTGCGCTTCAGCAGCTTGCGGACGTCCTTGGCGAAGGGGTCCATGTGCGTCTCGCACAAGTCCTCCACGCGGATGGCGGTGGGGTCCAGCCGTCCGGCCGCCCCCATGCTGCTCACCACCGGAAGGCCGAGGCTTCTGGCCCGGTGCAACAGGTGCAGCTTCGCCTTCACGTTGTCGATGGCGTCGACGACGAAGTCCCAGCCGGGGCCCAGCAGGCGGTCGGCGAGCTCGGCCCGGTAGAATTCCTGCACCGGCTGCACCGAGACGTCCGGATTGACGTCCCGGCAGCGCTCCGCCATCAGCGCCGCCTTGGGCTTGCCCACCGTCCGCACCGTGGCGTGCAGCTGGCGGTTGAGGTTGGTGACGCACACCTCGTCGAAGTCCACCAGCGTCAGGTGGCCCACGCCGCTGCGCGCCAGGCCCTCCACCGCGTAGCTGCCCACCCCGCCGAGGCCAAACACCACCACCCGGGCGTGGGCCAGCCGCTCCATGCCGGCGTCTCCCAGCAGTCGGCCCGTCCGGTCGAAGCGCCGCGACAGCCGGAAGGCGCGGCCGCGGTCGGCCGCCAGCGGGCCTTCACTGGGGGGCGGGGGGTGGGGAACGGGACGCATGGCGAAGTCCTGTTTAACGGACAGAGGGGCCCGGCGCGAAGGGGCGTCCAAACAAGCGTCGGGCATTCTCCAAAAGTCGCCCGGACAGCTCCGCCACGTCCTGCCCGCGGTGCCGGGCCATGGCCTCCACCACCTCCCGGAGGAAGGCTGGCTCCGAGCGACCGCCGCGGTGGGGAGTGGGGGTCTGGTCCGGCGCGTCCGTCTCCGCCAGGAGGGACTCGGCCGGCACCGCCCGGAGGGCCTCCACCGGGCGCCGCGCCTCGGGCCAGGTGACGGGACCGGCGAAGCTAAAGAAGCAGCCCCGGGCCCGGTAGGCGTCCACGCGTTCCGCGCCACCGCTGTAGCTGTGCAGCACCGCGCCCGCCTCCGGCAGCCGCACGCGCTCCAGCCACGTCTCCAGGACAGGGTGGGCCCGCTGGCAATGCAGGATGAGGGGCAGCTGGTGCTTGTGGGCCAGGCGCAGGTGCCCGTCCAGGACGCGCAGCTGGCGCGCCAGCGGGGCCCGGGCGCCCGTCGGCCCGTCCAGGCCACACTCCCCCACGGCGCAGGCGACCCGCTGCAGCAGCAGCCCATCCAGCCGCTCGAGGTGCACGTCGTCCAGGGACTCCGGCAATTCGGGCAGCAGCTGCGGATGGATGCCCAGCGCCACCTGGACGCGGGCGTCCCTGGCGGGCCACGCCAGAAGCGCCTCCCAGGCGTCGGGGCCAATGGCCGGCACCACCATGCCGCGCACGCCCGCCTGCCAGGCCCTCTCCAGCACGGCCGGGCGGTCGGCGTCGAAGCGCGGGACGTCCAGGTGGCAGTGCGAGTCAATCACCGTTGGGGCGCCTGCCTAGGGCACCCGCGGCGCGAGGACAACCCCTCCGCCGGACGCGTCCCGAAAAGGGGGGCGGCTACTGGACGAGGACGATTCGGCTCTTCGCGGCCCGACCCAGTTCCGGCGAGGCCAACAGCTTCGCGACGTCCTTCACTTCATTGCCCACCGTGTCAAACGCCGCGGCGACAAGTTCGCCGAGGTTGGTGTGAACTTTGCGGCCTCCAGCGACGGCCCTGCGCTTGAGCAACCGCAGCTTCTGCCCCGTCCGGTGCATTGCGTTTCTCATGCAAACCTCCGTACTGGCTTCGACGCGCGAGCCGGGCCCGGGTTGCGCGGTCGCCAGCTCTTTTTTTCGCCTGCCTGCTGGCACCGCCTGGGGGCGAGGCAATGTGCCCCACTGGGACAGGGCTGCGCCCCGGAAGGGCGGGGGTCCGTGCGGCCTGGGCATGCCGTGCCCTGGCCGAAGGCGAGCGTCGGCTCTCCGGGTTATACGCTGGGCGGGCCGATGCGGATGCACGTGCTGTTTCACGACAACTGCTTTGACGGGGCCGCCAGCGCCGCGGTGTTTTCGCGCTTCTTCCTGGAGCGCATCCGCCCAGGGACGGAGCTCAGCTACCAGGGTCTGTCGCACGGGGCAGGGGGGAGCGCCATCCCCGAGAGCGTCTTCCAGGGCGACGAGAATGCCATCGTCGACTTCCGCTACAGCCAGTCGCCCCGGCTGACGTGGTGGTTCGACCACCATGCCTCCGGCTTTCAGGACACGGGGGATGAGGCGCACTTCCGCGCCGACAAGAGTGGCCGGAAGTTCCACGACCCGCTCCGGAAGAGCTGCACCAAGTACCTGGCCGACGTCGCGGCCGAACGCTTCGGCTTCGATAGCCGGCCGCTGAAGGAACTCATCGACTGGGCCGAGCTCATCGACGGCGCCCAGTTTCCCAGCCCGGAAATGGCGGTGGCCCTGCGCGAGCCGGCGCTGCAGCTGATGACGGTGCTGGAAGCCAACCGCGACCCGCCCTTCATTCCGCACGTCATTCGGCTCCTCCAGGACGCCGCTCTGTCCAAGGTGGCCGCGCTTCCCCTGATCCAGACGCCCTTCCAGCCACTGCTGGCCCGTCACCGGGCCCACGTCGAGGTGGTGCGGCGCAAGGCGCGCCTGGACAACGACATCGTCTTCTTCGACGTCGCTGACGAGAACCTGGACGGCATCAACAAGTTCATCGCCTACGACTTGTTTCCGGACGCCCGCTACGTGGTGTGGGTGGGCAAGAGCGCGCAGCGCACCAAAGTCTCCATCGGCAGCAACCCCTGGCGGCCGGAGCTGCGCCGCCATGACCTGTCCGCCATCGCGCAGCGCTATGGCGGGGGCGGCCACTCGGTCGTGGCAGCGATGAGTTTCCGGCCGGAGGAAGTGGCCCGCGCGCGCGCGGCGGCGGCGGAAATCCTCGCCGAGCTACGCGCCTGAGTCGCGCGCTCAGCCGAGCAGTCGCACGCCCCGGCCCCGCAGCAGCTGCACCACCGCCTGCATCGGCAGCCCCTGGATGGCGGTGCGGTCTCCGTCAATGCGCGCCATGAGGGCCTGTCCCCGTCCCTCCACGCGGTAGCTGCCCGCGCAGCCCTCCCACTCCTTGGTGTCCAGGTAGGCCTCCACCTCGGCCTCCACCAGCGGGAAGAAGGTGAGGCGCGCTTCCTCCACCCGCGTCTCCTCCTTGCCACCCCCGGCCAGGCAGACGGCGGTGAGGAGCCGGTGGGTGCGGCCGGCCAGCGCGCGCAGCTGGGCGCGCGCCTCCTCCCGGGTGGCGGCCTTGGCGAGGAGGCGCCCGTCCACGTCCCCCAGCTGGTCCGCGCCCAGCACCAGCGCGCCCGGGAAGCGGGACGCCACCGCGCGCGCCTTGCGCTGCGCCAAACGGCGCACCGCCTCCTCCACGCCCGTACCGGGGGGCACCGCCTCGTCCACGCCGGGGGCGACGGCCTGAAAGGGCAGCCCCAGCGCGCCGAGAAGGGCCCGGCGGGCCGGCGAGGTGGAGGCGAGGACGAGGGGAAGCACGGGCGGGCTGCCAGTCTGTCCCTCTGCTTGCCGGGGCGTCGAGCAGGAAATGCCCGCGCCCGGCGCGCGTTGTGCAAAGGCACGGCGAGGTCAGCCTGGCCGGCTGCTACACTGCACCCCTTGGACGTCATGAGACTTCTTCCAGCGCTGCTCGTGTCCGCAGCTCTCCTCGCGGGCTGTCACAAGACAGAAGTTGCGGCACCAAGCAGTGCGCCCAACCCGGGCACGCCCACCGCGCCGGTGCACCACCCCTCGCGCCCGGTGCCGGTGGAGCCGCTGGCGGTGTGCGAGACGCGCGGCGCCTCGCCCCTGGAGGCGGCCCATGCCGCCTACGAGGTCGAGGACTGGAAGCGCGCCCTGTCCTGTGCGGCCGAGGCGGCCGCCCGGACGCCGGACGACCCGGCCGCGCACAGCGAGCGCGCCGCAGCGCTATCGGCGCTGGGCCGCTTCGACGAGGCACGGCTGGCCTACGCCCGGGCTCTGGCGCTGGACCCGGAGCATCTGGACGCCCTGTTGGGGGCAGCCCACCTGTACGGCGTCAGCCTGCCGTCGTCGCGCGACAACGACGAGCTGGCCTTCCTCTACTCCGAGCGTGGCCGCGAGCTCGCCGCCGACGGGGACGACGAGGAGTTGACGGCGCAATTCGCCTTGCTGTCGGCCATGGCCGCCAATGACTTGGGCGAGGCGACGCTGGCCCTGCAGCGCGCCGAGGAGGCAGCCCGCGTGCTGGAAGGCGACGCGGACGTGGCCTACGAGAGGGCCGTGGCCCTCTTCGAGTTGTGCCGCTTCGAGGAGGCAAAGGCGGCCTTCGAGGAACTGCGCACCGACCCGGACCACGGCGCGCACGCTCTCGAGCACCTCGGGATGCTCCTGGAACGCGAGGGGAAGTGGGCGGAAGCGGAGGCGGACTTCAAGAAGGCTCAGGAAATGGCCCCGGAGGATTTCCCACCGCCCGTGCTGCTGTCCCCTTCCGCCTTTTCCGACGCCGTCGCCCGCGCCGTCCGGGCACTCCCCAGGGACATGCAGAAGGACTTGCGCGGTGTCCCGGTGACGACGGAGGAGATTCCGAAGGACGACGACCTGCGCGACGGGGCCCCACCGTTGTCCCCCACCATCCTCGGCCTCTTCCGCGGCCCGTCGCTGGGCGAGCCCTGTCCCGAGGGCGAGAAGGGGCCCTGCCGTTCGGTGGTGCTGTACCGGCGCAACCTCGCGCGTGCCGTCACCAGCGAAGGGGAACTCCTCGAGCAGATTCGGGTGACGCTGCTCCACGAGGTGGGGCACCTGCGCGGCGAAGACGACATGGAACTGGCCGCCCGTGGCCTCGAATAGCGCCGTCGTCACGGCCAAGGCCGCCCGGGCCCTCCGGCACCTGCGGCCCTGGTGCTGGCGCACCGACGTCGTGGAGGCGCCCTCCGGCGACGCAGCCGGCCCCGTCGTCAACGTCGTCGACCCGGGCGGCAACCCCGTCGGCCAGGCACTGTATGCGCGACGCTCGCCGCTGGCGCTCCGGCTCCTCACCCGCCGCGGCCCGGACGAGGAACCCATTGACGAGAACTTCTTCCGCGGGCGCCTGGAAGCCTCCATTCGCAGGCGCGCCCCGCTGGGGCCGCGCGACGCGGAGCGGCTGGTGCACGGTGAGTCGGACCTCCTCCCCGGCCTCGTCGTCGACCGCTACGGGAGCGCCCTGGTCGTCCAGTCCCTGTCCGAGGGGATGGACGCGCGCGAGGGCCTCCTGGCGCGCCTCCTCGTGGAGTTGACGGGGGCCACCCGGGTGGTGGCCCGCGATGACGGCAGCGGGCGGGACTTCGAGGGACTCCCCCGCGAGGTGCGCTCGCTGCGCGGCACGCGGGAGGCGGTGGTGGACTTTCGGGAGGGGGAGAACACCTTCCGGGTGGACTTGCAGCACGACATGAAGACGGGCGGCTTCCTGGACCAGGCCGACAACCACCTGCGGGCCGGGCAGCTGGGGCGAGGCCGGACGCTGGACTGCTTCAGCTACCACGGGGGCTTCGCCCTGGCCCTGGCGCCGCACGCAGGCGAGGTGCTGGCGGTGGAGCAGGATGCCGCGGCCGCCCAGCGGCTGCGGGAGAATGCCGCCCGCAACGGCCGGTCCCAGGTGCAGGTGCTGGAGGCCAACGCCTTCGACGTCCTGCATGACTTCGACCGGGCCGGGGAACGCTTCGACACCGTGGTGCTGGACCCCCCGGGGCTGGCCAAGCGCACCAAGGGGCCGGATGCGGCCATGCGCGCCTACCGCGAACTCAACGTGCGGGCGCTGCGGCTGCTGCGGCCAGATGGCCTCCTCGTCACCTGCTCCTGCTCCGGAAAAGTCTCGGCCTCGGCCTTCGAGGAGATGCTTCTCGGCGCCGCCGAGGACGTGCGCCGGCCCATTCAAATCCTCGAGCGGCGTGGCCCCGCCGCCGACCACCCAGCCCTGGGCGGGTTGCCCGAGACGGAGTACCTCAAGGCCTTCTTCCTGAGGGCGCTATGAGGACGCGCAACACGGATGTCAGGGCACGCACGGCGGCACTGGGCGTCCGCCTGGCGTGGCTGGGGCTGGCCCTGGGGTGCGCGGCGACGCCGGCGGTGCCGCCCGGTTCCCTGGCAGAAACCCAGCTGCACGCGCCTTGCCCGGCCGCGGGCGGCTGCGAGACGCCGCTTGTGTGCGTGGGCGGGGGGGACACAGGCGAGGAGGCGCGGTGCGAATTGGGCTGCAGCGGCAGCTGTCCGGCGCCCCTCAGCTGCATGCCGCGCACGGACGGCCAGCGGGGAGGGGTGTGCGCGGAGGCACCCGCCCGCCCGCGTCCCTTCGGAAACTGAAACGGGCTGCTGGCGCGTCCGCCCGCGTCTTACCCGGGCAGGTCCAACTCTCCCCGGAGGCGCTTGGTGATGGCGAAGTACTCCGTCCGGCCGAAGGGGATGTTGAGGATGTGGAAGTCCTTCCGCGACAGCCCCACGCAGCCGAAGCAGTAGGTGCAGTCGGCCAGGTTGCGGGACAGGACGAGGTAGGCGCTGGCGCTGCAGTTCTCGCTGCGCAGGCAATAGGCGCAAGCGTGGCAATTCTTGCAGTCGACGCAGTGGCTGCAGTTGTTGCACAGCTGGCACCGGGTGCAGTGCGTGCACTGGTGACAGCCGTCGCAGCCTTTGCAGAACATGCAGTCCGCGCAGCGCTCGCAGTCGCTGCAGCCGTAGGAGCCGGGGTTGGCGGCATCCGAGCCGGCGGCCCGGACCAGGCCCGCCAGGCGCTCCAGAAACTCCCGGCGTCCCAGGGCCGCGACGGCGGTTCGGGCCGCGGCGGCCTCGTCCGGTGCAGCCGAGGTGGGGCGAACCCGGGAGGCGGGAAGCACGGACGTCAAGGTTAGCACCCTCCTCCGCGAAGTCACCGGTAGGCGCTATGCGTCCGTCCCCCACAAATGGACCTCTCCCGCCTCAACCCGGAGCAACGCGAGGCGGTCACCACCCCGAAGGGGCCACTCCTCGTCCTGGCCGGCGCCGGCAGTGGCAAGACGCGGGTCATCGTCTACCGCATCGCCTGGCTTCTGGCCCAGGGCGCGCGGCCGGACTCGGTGCTGGCCGTCACCTTCACCAACAAGGCGGCGCAGGAGATGAAGGCGCGCCTCCTCCGCCTAGCCGGACGCCCGGCGGAGGAGCTGTGGGTGTCCACCTTCCATGCCTTGGGCGCGGAGGTGGCACGCAAGGACCTCTTCCGGCTCGGCTGGCCCAGGCGCTTCGCCGTGGCGGATGCTGGCGACCAGCTGTGCCTCGTCCGGCGGCTTTTGCGCGCCGTCAGCGTCGATGACCGGGCCCTGGATGCGCGCCGGGTGGTGGCCGCCATCTCCCGGGCGAAGAATGCCGGGGTGGCGCCCCAGCCCGACGCCGCCCAGGAGGGGGACGACTACCAGCGGGTGGCGGGCGAAGTCTTCCCGCACTACCAGCGGGCCCTGCGGGCCCAGGGCGCGGTCGACTTCGACGACCTCATCCTCTTGCCCCTGCAGCTCTTCCGCGAGCACCCGGAGGTGCTGGCGCGCTGGCGTCGACGCTTCCAGACGCTGCTGGTGGACGAGTTCCAGGACACCAACGCGCCGCAGCTGCAATTCGTCCAAGCCCTCGCCGGAGACCGCCGGGACGTATGCGTGGTGGGAGACGACGACCAGTGCATCTACAGCTGGCGCGGCGCGGAGGTGCGCAACATCCTCGACTTCCAGGCACACTTCCCGGGCACCCGCGAGGTGGTGCTGGGCCGCAACTACCGCTCCGCCCCTGCGGTGCTGGCGGCGGCCAGCGCCGTCATCTCGGCCGTTCCGGAGCGGCGGCCCAAGGTGCTGGTGGCGGACCGGCCCCCGGGCGTTCCCGTCCAGCTGGTGGTGCTGCCGTCCGAGGGGGACGAGGCGGACTGGGTGGCCCGGGGCGTGGAGAGGCGGCTGCAGGAAGGCATCCCGGCCGACGAGATGGCCATCCTCTACCGCACCAACGGCCAGTCCCGGCCCCTGGAGGAGAGCCTCTCTGCCAGGGGGCTTCCCTTTGAAGTGCTCGGCGGCACCGAATTCTTCCAGCAGCGAGAGGTGAAGGACGTCCTGGCCTACCTCAAGGTGCTCGCCAACCCGCTCGACGAGGTGTCGCTCTTGCGCATCATCAACGTGCCGGCGCGCGGCATCGGTGACGCCACCATGGAGCGGCTACTCGCCCACGCCCGCCGTGAAGGCCTGGGCGTGCAGCAGACGCTGGACCGGGCCGCGGCCGTCGAGGGGCTGGCGCCCGGGGCGGCGGCGCGGGTGGAAGCCTTCTCGGCACTGGTGGCGCGCATGCGCGCGCGCTTGCGCGCAGAGCCGATGGGGCAGGTGGCGCGCTCGCTGCTGGTGGACATCGGCTTCGCCGAGGACACCCGGGCCGGCTCGCGCGACGCCGGCGTCGCCCAGGCGCGTTTGCGCAGCGTCGAAGGGGTGCTCGCCTCGCTCGAGGCCTACCAGGCCCGCGCCGCCGGCAAGGCGGACCTCATCTCCTGGCTCAACCGCCTGTCGCTGGACGCCCGGGAGGAGGAGCAGTCGGCGGAGCGGGGCCGGGTGGCCCTGATGACGCTGCATGCCGCCAAGGGGCTCGAGTTCCGGGTGGTGTTCCTGGTGGGCCTCGAGGAGGGGCTGCTCCCCCACGCCGGAATGCTGGGGGAGGCCCCCAACCTGGACGAGGAACGGCGGCTGGCCTACGTCGGCTTCACCCGCGCCCGGGACGAGCTCATCCTTACCCGTGCCGCCACCCGCCTGCGCCGGGGCCGGGAGGTGCCCAGGACGCCCTCGCGCTTCCTCCAGGACCTGCCGGTGGACAGCGTCGTCTTTCTGGACTTGACGTTGCCCAGCCCCCCGCAGGCCGGCCCCGGGCAGCCCTCGGTGTTTGCCCGCCTCCGGGAGCAGTTCCGGGCCGCCGGGCCCGAGGAACCCCCGTCCGCTTGACTTGTGGGGCAGCTCCCTCTAGATGAGCACCCTTTTTTCCCTCGCGCGTTTTCGCGGGGTTGGCCCCGGAGTGTCGTTCGATGTCGCACAGGACTTACAGCGCACGGCCCGTCGACGTGAAGCGGGCGTGGCACGTCGTGGACGTGGCCGACAAGGTGCTTGGCCGCGCCGCGAGCCAGATTGCCATCCTGCTCAAGGGGAAGCACAAGGCCATCTACACCCCGTCCCTGGACACCGGCGACCACGTCATCGTCATCAACGCCGCCAAGGTGAAGGTGACCGGGACGAAGGAGAGCAAGAAGCTTTACTACCGCCACCCGCGCGCCGGCTTTCCGGGGGCCCTGAAGACCACCAACCTGGCCGCCCTGCGGGCGCGCCATCCCGAGGACATCGTCCTCAACGCCGTCCGCCGAATGCTGCCGCGGAACGCGCTTGGGCGACAGATGATGACCAAGCTTCGCGTCTACCCGGGCGACACCCACCCCCACGCGGCCCAGAAGCCCGAGCCCCGCCAGGTCGAGGCCTGAAGATGCCCATCCACCAAGAGAAGGGGTTTTACGCCACCGGACGCCGCAAGGAGTCCACCGCCCGCGTCTGGCTGAAGGAGGGCACGGGCGTCGTCATCATCAACGACCGGCCCATCGACGAGTACTTCGGGCGCGAGACCTCGAAGATGATTCTGCACCAGCCGCTGCAGGTGCTGGAGCAGCTCGGCAAGGTGGACATCACCGTCAACGTCCGCGGCGGCGGCCTGTCCGGCCAGGCGGGTGCCATCCGGCACGGCCTCGCCCGGGCGCTGTGCGACTTCAACCCGGAATTCCGCGCCCCCCTCAAGAAGGCTGGCTTTCTCACCCGCGACGCCCGCGTCGTGGAACGCAAGAAGTACGGGCAGCCCGGCGCACGCCGCCGCTTCCAGTTCAGCAAGCGCTGATCCACCGCGGTCTGCCCACAGCCCCATCCCTGGGGCTGTGCCGGTCAGTTGCCTAGTGTTCCGCATGGCCGGTGCTAGGCTTGCGCCGAGCGACTCCGGAATGGAACTCAACGAGATCCTGCAGATCGCACTGCGGGGCGGTGCGTCCGACATCCACCTCAAGGCGGGACTTCCGCCCATGTTCCGCGTGGACGGCGCGCTGGTGCCGCTGAAGGACGGCAAGCGGTTGCCACCCGAAGAGGTGGCCCGCATGGCCTTCGGCATCATGAACGAGTACCAGCGGGAGCGCTTCAAGGCGAGCAACGAGGTGGACCTCGCCTACGGCGTGCCCGGCCTGGGCCGCTTCCGCGTCAACGTCTTCCAGCAGCGCGGCACGGTGGGGGCCGTCCTGCGCGTCATCCCCTTCAAGGTCATGACTATCCGGGACCTGATGCTTCCCCCGGTGCTGGAGAAAATCGCGCTCGACGAGCGCGGGTTGGTGCTGGTGACCGGGACCACCGGCTCGGGCAAGAGTACCACGCTGGCGGCGATGATTGACCACATCAACGCCAACGAGACCAACCACATCATGACGATTGAGGACCCCATCGAGTTCCTAATCCGGGACAAGCGCTCCATCGTCAACCAGCGCGAGGTGGGGGTGGACACCGCCTCCTTCAGCCAGGCGCTGAAGAGTGCTCTGCGCCAGGACCCGGACGTCATCCTGGTGGGCGAAATGCGCGACCTGGAGACTATCGAGACCGCGCTCACCGCCGCCGAGACGGGGCACCTGGTGATGTCGACCCTGCACACCCTGGACGCCACCGAAACCATCAACCGGATTGTGTCGGTGTTTCCGCCCTACCAGCAGAAGCAGGTCCGCATTCAGCTCGGCTCCGTCCTCAAAGCCGTCGTCTCCCAGCGACTGGTTCCGCGGGCGGACGGCAAGGGCCGGGTGGCCGCGGTGGAGGTCCTCAAGGCGACGGCCCGCGTCCGGGAACTGATTGAGGACAAGGACCGCACCAAGGAAATCCCGGACGCCATCGCCCAGGGGCACCAAACCTACGGCACCCAGACGTTCGACCAGTCGTTGATGCAGCTGGTGCGGCAGGGCCTCATCACCTACGACGAGGCCTACCGCCAGGCTTCCAACCCGGACGACTTCGCCCTGCGCTTCAGCGGCATCAGCGCCACAGGGGACAGCAAGTGGGACGACTTTGAAGGGCGAAACGACGGCGCCAACGCGCCCGGCTCGCTCGCCTTCGCCCAGCGCGGCGCTCCCGGCGCCGGTGCCCCCGCGCCCACGCCGGCGCGTGCGGCGCCGTCCGTCCCGCGGCCGCCGCCTCAGCCCCTCCCCACGCCTCCGCGCTCGGCGACGCCAGCGGCCCCCCGCACCGCCACGCCGCAGCCCCAGGCGGCGACCGGCGGCGACGACGACTTTCAAATCGAGCGCTTCTAGCCGCGCCGCCCCCCCCAGGGGCGAAGCGCCTGCTCGCCGGGCCGTCGGTGTCGACGGGCACGGACGGAGGCGCCGGGGGCTTTCGAAGGCTTTGAAACCCGCCTGGCCCGGTACTAGGTTCCCGCCCCCGATGGGCCGCCTTCTCCTCCTCTGTGTCGCCGCGCTGGCCGCGGGCTGCACCACCTTCGCCGGGACGTCCGCCAGGGCGCCGTCGTATGCGAGCGACGCCTCCGCCAACATGAAGATTGGCAATGAGGCGCTGGCGGACCACCAGTACGCCGTTGCGGAGAAGTACTTCGAGTATGTGAAGACGAAGTACCCCTTCCTGGACGCCTCGCGCGAGGCCGAAATCCGGCTCGGCGACGTCAGCTTCGAGCACGAGCTGTGGACGGAGGCCCGGGACCGCTACACCGTCTTCGTCAAGCTCCACCCCGCCTACTTCCGGGTGGACTACTGCGCCTACCGGGCAGCGCTCACCTACTACCGCGAGATGCCGTCCAGCCTCTTCCTCCTCCCGCCGTCCGCGGAGCGCGAGCAGACGCAGGTGAAGGGGGCCTGGGACACGATGACCGCCTTCATCAAGACCTACCCGTCCTCGGTGTACGTCCCCGAGGCGAAGAAGTACGCCGAGGATGCGCGGCAGAGACTGTCCCAGCACGAGATGTACGTGGCCAACTTCTACGAGAAGCGCGGCCACCTGAATGGAGCGGTGGGCCGGCTGGAGACGCTGGTGACGAAGTACCCGGGGCAGGACGAGGCCGCCATCCTGTTCCGGCTCCACGACCTGTACCTCAAGCTGAGTGACCCGGTGCATGCACGTGGAGCGCTTGAGCGCATCGTCACCCGGCTGCCGGGGACGCCTGACGCGGCGAAGGCGCAGGCCATGCTGGGCGGCTGAAGAAGGCCGCCGGCCCGGGGAGGATGAGTTCACGCGCACGCTTCGCCACGCTGGCGGCCCTCGGGGCCGTGGCGCTGGCCGCCGCCGGCCTCCTCTGGCTGCTGCCCGTCCTGTTGGGCCTCGCGGGCGGCGCCGTTCCGGAGGTGGCCAGCGTCCTGGCCCAGGCTGCGCGCCCACCGGTGTCGCTGGCCGTCCCGGGGTCGGGCAGCCCGCTGCTGGGCCAGGCGCTGCACTTTCAGCGCGTCACCGTCACCGAGGAGGCGACGGGCCAGGCCCGGGCCGTGTCCACGCTGGACTTCGAGGGGAGCTTCGGTGCGACGCGGGTGTCCTCGCTGGGGCGAGAGACGACGCGCTTTGTGCGCCGGGCGACGGGCTGGCACCTGGACGGCAGCCTCGCGCCGACGCTGGCCGCCGCCGTGTCGGCACTCGCCGCGCGACGCCAGGCCCTGCAGACGTCCAACGGGGCCGCCCTGGCCGCGCTGCACACGGACGCCGGCAAGGAGGAGGCGCTGGCGGAGCCGGCCCTGCGGGCCCGGCTCGCCCATCCCATGCGCAACGGGACGACACAGGCCTGGTACATGCGCAGCGAAGCGGGGGAAATCCTGGTCACCGAGGAGGAGGGGCCGCCGGCCGAGTTGCACCGGCTCCGGCTGGTGCCCCGCTCCACCGCCGCTTCGGAATTCGTTTTCGCCGGGTCGCTGCTGTAAGGTCGGAGAAATGCTTCGAAGGGTCGCGGCGCCGTGAGTGGACCCGGGACCGGTGACGTGGCCTACGCGCTGAAGTTCATCTCCGGCAAGTACCAGGGCGGGGAATTCCCGCTCAAGCCGAACAAGCAGGTCGTCATCGGCCGCTCCAGCGAGCTGGACATGGTGCTGGTCGAGGACATGGTCTCTCGCAAGCACGCCAAAATCGCCGTGCAGGGCTCGAAAATCACCATCGAGGACCTGGGGAGCACCAATGGCACCTTCGTCAATGGCGAGAAGGTGCGCACGGCGCGGCTGAAGGAAGGCGACCGCATCCTCATCGGCACCTCCATCCTCAAGCTGGTGGTGGCGGGCGCCGAGAGCAGCCAGCTCAGCGACGCGGCGGTGAAGCACAACCTCGAGGCGGCCGCCCAAGCGCAGGCAGCCAAGACGAAGACGTCGTCGATGAGCGGGAAAATCGAGGACATCCCGCTGCCCGACCTGCTGCAGCTGTTCCACACCTCCAAGAAGAACGGCGTCCTGGTGGTGACCGGCGCACACGAGGCGCGCATCTACCTGCGCCAGGGCCGCGTCTACTACGCGGTCATCGGCGGGCGGCACGAACTCGGTCCGCAGAAGAGCTTCAACCGCATCATCACCTGGGAGGACGGCGACTTCGAGCTGCGCCCGGCCGAGGCGGACGAGTTCATGGTCGAGCTTGACCACTCCACCGAGGCGCTCCTGATGGATGCGCTGCGGTTGATGGACGAGTACAAGCGCATCGCCAAGGACCTCCCCGCGCCGGATGCGCAGCTCGTCCTCAACAGGCCGCTGAACAAGCCGCTGCGGGAGCTCACGCCCCGGGAACTGGATATTCTCCAGCTGGTTTATAACCACGGTAGCCTGCAGGAGATGAGTGACCACTCGCTCATCGACGACGTGGAGATTGCGCAGGGCGTGCTCGACCTGCTCCGCAAGGACTACATCCGGGGAAGCGAATGACCGACGTGCCGAGGCCGCGGCGGCTGACGGAGTTCAGCCACTGCGCCGGTTGAGCCGCCAAGCTCCGACCGGCGGACCTGGCGCAGGTCCTGCGCCACTTGAAGACCAGAAAGGACGCACGGGCGCTGGTGGGGTTCGCCACGCACGACGACGCTGCCGTGTACAAGCTGTCGGCCACCCAGGCGGTGGTGTCGACGGTGGACTTCTTTCCTCCCGTCGTCGATGACCCCTTCGCCTACGGACAAATTGCGGCGGCCAATGCCCTGTCCGACATCTGGGCGATGGGCGCCCGGCCGCTGTTTGCCCTCAACCTGGTGGCCTTCCCCACGAAGGTCCTCGGCCTCGAGGTCCTCACGGCTATCCTGCAAGGGGGGCAGAGCAAGGCGGACGAGGCGGGCATTCCCGTGCTGGGCGGCCACTCGGTGGACGACCCGGAGCCGAAGTACGGGATGGCCGTCACCGGCGTCGTCCACCCCCGCCGCATCCTCACCAACGCTGGGGGACGCCCCGGGGACGCCCTGCTACTCACCAAGCCCATCGGCTCCGGCATCGCCACCACCGCCATCAAGCGCGGCCTGGCCAGTCCGGAACTCACCCGCCGCGTCACTGCACTGATGGCCGAGCTCAACCGGCGCGCCGGGGAAACCTTCGCCTCCCGCCGCTTCGCCGTGCACGCCCTGACGGACGTCACCGGCTTCGGGTTGCTGGGCCACCTGTGTGAGCTCACCTTCGCGGCCCGGGTGCGAGCGCGCCTCCACCTCTCCCACATCCCCATCCTCCAGGGTGTGCCCGCGCTGGCGGCGGCCGGGGTGGTGCCGGCAGGCTCCGCCGCCAACCTGGAACATTTCGGGGCAAAGGTGCGCTTTCCGAAGGGGCTGCCGCGTGACATCCAGCTGGTGCTGTCCGACGCCCAAACCAACGGGGGATTGCTCGCCGCCCTTCCGGAACGCGAGGCCGCGCGGGCCCAGCGGGCGCTCGAGCGCGTGGGGGTGGAGGCGGCCCGCATCGGCGAGCTGTTTGCCGGCCGCCCCGGCATCGACGTGGTCGACTAGCACACAACTGGGCACTGCCTGCCCGCCGGCGTAGCATCTCCTTTCGGATGTCTGCGTCCCTCGCGCTCGCCGCGGTCCTTCTCTCCGCCGCCCCCTTGGGCGCAGAGACTCCCGTGCCGCACCCGGTGCGCATCGTCCTCGACCCGGGCCACGGCGGCGCCCAGGAGGGGGCCCTCGGCCCGGATGGCCTCTTCGAGAAGACGCTGGCGCTGGACCTGGCGCGTTCGCTGAAGGCCGAGCTCGAGCGCACCGGCGCGGAAGTCCTCCTCACCCGCGAGCAGGACGTCTTGCTGCCGCTGGCCGACCGGGTGGGCTTCGCCAACCACGCCCACCCGGACCTCTTCGTCTCGCTGCACGCCAACTCCATGCCCACCCGCAAGCTGCGGGCGCGGGTGGAGGGCATCCAGACGTTTTTCCTCTCTGCCAGCGCCTCCGGGGAGGACGCCCTGCGCACCGCGAGCCAGGAGAATGCCGGGGCCGGCGGCGCGGGCGGGGCTCCGGCACAGCGGGACACCCTGGCCTTCATCCTCGCCGACTTGCAGCGAGGCGAGGCACACGCCGACAGCGCGCGGCTGGCCTACGCCCTTCACCGCCGCCTTCTGGCAAGCACCGGGGCGATGGACCTCGGCGTGCAGCAGGCGCCCTTCTACGTCCTCATGGGCGTGGAGGCCCCGGCCGTGCTGGTGGAAGTGGGGTTCATCTCCCACCCCGGCGAGGGCCGGCGGCTGGGGGAGGCAAGCTACCGCAGCCGCCTGGTGGCGGCGCTCAGCGAAGGCATCCAGGCCTTCCTGGCCGAAGTGGTGGCCAGGGACCGGGCCCCCGCCGCGGCGTCCGCCAGTCGCTGAAGAAGGCCCCCCGGCGAGTCTGCTAAGGCAGCACTCCACCCCGTAGCCCAAAGGGGAAGCGAGGACTGCCATGCGGTCATTCAACCGGGGCCCGTTGGAGCTCCGTCCAGTGCAGTTGGTGGCGGGCGTGGCCCGCTACGCTGAAGGCTCCGCGGAAGTCCGCGTCGGCCACACCCTCGTCCGCGTCACCTGCTCGGTGGAGGAACGGGTTCCCCCACACCTCCTCGGGAAAAACTCCGGCTGGGTGACGGCGGAGTACGGGATGCTGCCCCGGGCAACGCATTCCCGCAGCGCCCGGGAGGCGGCCAAGGGCAAGCAGTCGGGCCGGACGCAGGAAATCCAGCGTCTCATCGGCCGGGCCCTGCGCGCCTCGGTGGACCTGTCCAGGCTGGGCCCGAGGACATTCACCCTGGACTGTGACGTGCTGGAGGCGGACGGCGGCACCCGCTGCGCGTCCATCACCGGGGCCTACGTCGCGTTGGTGCAGGCGCTGCAAGCCCTGCAGAAGAAGGGGACATTCAGCCAGCTGCCGCCGGTGGTGCCGGTGGCGGCCGTCTCGGTGGGCGTGGTGGGGGGCGCGGTGGTGGTGGACCTCGACTACGAGGAGGACTCCAGCGCTGAGGTGGACATGAACATTGTCGCCACCGCCGAGGGCCACCTGGTGGAAGTGCAGGGCACCGCCGAGCATGGCGCCTTCGCCCGCACCCAGCTCGACGCCATGGTGGACGCCGGCCTCGTGGGCGTCGCCCAGCTGGTGGCGCGGCAAAGGCAGGCCCTGGGGTGAGTCGGCCACTGCTGTTCGCCACCACCAACCCGGGAAAGCTTCGCGAGCTGCAGGCCCTCTCCGCTGGCCTGCAGGTACTGTCCGCGGCAGACGTCTCGCCGCTGCCCGCGGTCGAGGAGACGGAAGACAGCCTCGAGGGGAATGCCCGCAAGAAGGCGCTGGCCTGGGCGAAGGCCTCCTCGCTTGTCACGCTGGCCGACGACTCGGGACTCTTCGTCGACGCGCTGCAGGGCCGTCCGGGGGTGCACTCGGCGCGCTACGCCCCGGGCGACGACGCCGCGCGCGTCCGGCGGCTGCTGGAAGAATTGCAGGACGTCCCGGACGGCCGCCGGACGGCCGCCTTCCGCTGCGCCCTGTGCCTGGCCGCCCCCACCGGAGAGACTGTCGTCGAGACGGGAAGCTGCCCCGGCCGCATCAGCACGCAGCCCAAGGGGGCGGGGGGCTTCGGGTATGACCCGGTGCTCCTGGTTCCGGAGCTCGGGCGCACCCTGGCCGAGCTCTCCCTCGAAGAGAAGAGTCGCATTTCCCACCGCGCGCGGGCCTTCGCCCTGCTGCACCCATGGCTGCTCGCCTACGCCGCCGGACGCTGGCCGCCCGCCGCCTGACGGCATTGGCCGGAAGGGGCGCCGAAGTGGTACGGCTTCCAAGCGTGCCTCGTCCCGTCCAGCCGCGGTGCCGTCGGTGACGCTCGCCGCGCCGAAGGCCCCGGCCCCGGCTCCGGCGCGGGCCGTCCTGCTCCGGGTGCTCCTCGGGGCGCTGGCCGGTCTCGTCGTGGTGAGTGTCGCCGTCGTCTACCTGCGCATCTCGCGGCAAAGCTTCATCCAGGACGTCCTGTCAGCGCACCCCGGCCCGCTTCTCTTTGCCGTGGCGGGCGGCTTCGTGCTGATGGGGTTTCAGTCCCTGCGCTGGTGGACGGTGATGCGCTCGGTGCTGCCGGGGCTGCGCTACGGCCATGCCTACCGGGCTATCCTGGTGGGCTTCTTCTTCAACTCGCTGTTGCCCATGCGCGGCGGTGACTTGCTGCGGGTGCAGTACCTCGGGCGCCGGACCGGCGTCAGCCGGGCCAAGCTGCTCGGCAATGAAGTGGTGGACCACTTCAGCGACCGCTGGGGCTGGGTGGCGGCGTTCCCCATCATCTGCCTGGTGAGCGTGGCCCTTCCGGCACACGAGCGGCCCCCGGCCTGGCTCTTCCGCGCGCTGGCCATCATGGCCTCGATTGTTGCCGCGGTGGCCGCCGCGCTTGTGGCCATGCGGAGCGAGCGCTGGCGGCGCGACGCGCACGGGCGGCACCGCGGGCCGGCCTGGCTGGCCAACCTCCGGGAGGGATTCGCCTCCGCCGACTGGCGACGGCTGCTTCTGGTGGAGACGCTGCTCGCGCCCCTCCCCTGGCTGTGGGAGTGCCTCGTCATCCTCGTGGCCAGCCGGGCGCTGGACCTGGCCCTCACCCCGATGCAGGCCTACGGCGCCCTGACGGCGTGGAATCTCGCCAGCATCATCCCCAGCCCAGGAAACGCTGGCTCGTTCGAGGCAAGCGGGACGCTGGCACTGGGCTGGCTCGGCGTCCCGGCGGACCGCGCCCTCGCCTTCGTCTTCCTCTACCACCTGTCGCAGGTGCTTCCCGGCATGGCGGCCGGCGCCGCCCTCCTGGCGGCGGAGGGCGAAACCCTCTTCGGCAAGGGCAGCGTCTTCGCGGGGCTGGCGGAGCCGGCTTCTCCGCCTACCCCTTGAAAGGACGGGGGTTTTCCCCCTCCCCTGGTCTCGTCCGGACCCCAGCGTGTACGCTTTGGCCACACGTTGAAGTACAGGTTGGGGGAGAAGCAGAGCCGATGGGCCGCACCACCACAGACGAGTTGGACCTCAGCGGCCTCGGCGCCGGGCGCGTCTACTTGCCCGGGGAACCCGCGTCTGCCGGCGACGTCCCGCTGCAGCTGCGGCTCCTGCCCAGCGAGGTGCGGGCGCTGGTGCATGGCGCACGGCTTCTGGGCGTCACCGTCTCCCGCTTCGTCTCGTGGGCCGGCTCCGTCAACCCCGACGAGACGGTGCTGGCGCGCTGGCTGCGCCCCTTCGCCGATGACAACCAACTGGTGCGTCTGTGCCTCATGCTGGACCCGGGAGCGCTTCGCGTCGGCAGTGTGCTGGCCCAGCGCTTCGACATCGAGGCGGAGACGTACCTAGTGGCCCGAAGCTTCGACTGGCTTCGCCGCATCCAGGCGCGCCACCCGGATGACCGCCGGTGGGAACGCCTCGCCATTCCGGCGGCCCGCATCGGCTGGCGCATCGACTCGGCCGGCGGCTCCGGGCTGCGTCTGGGCTGACGTCCCGTCGCCGGTGGCCAGGGGCGCCGTGCGGCGCACGGGCGCTTTGCGAGGACGGGTTTCAGGCTATGAGGGCCCAACCCCTGCCGTGAGGAGTCCGATGGCCCGCTTCCCCCGCCTCTCCGCGTTGCTTCTGCCGCTCGCACTCGCGGCCGCGCTGCTTCTGGGCGCGGTCGGCCTCGGGCAGCAGACGGCCGCGGCGCCCCCTGCGCAGGAGAAAGGGAAGATGATGCTCACCATCTTCCTGAAGCATGACCAGTCGAAGACCCTGACCGAAATCAAGGCGCATCTCGAGGAGAAGGGCTTCTGGCAGAAGTTCCCGCCCCCGGGGGTGGAGGTCGTCTCCTGGTACGTGATGATGGGCGTCGGCCAGGTGGTGACGCTGCGTTTTCCCGCGGAGAAGCTGCGCGACGTCAACCTGGCGATTGAGCAGAGCGCCTGGGGCGCCTACCGCACCGAGTTCTACCCGACGTACGACTACCGGGCTGCAGCCGAGACGCAGCGCGCCCAGACGCGGAAATAGCGCCCCTGCCCGTCCTTCCTCTCCCGGGGGGCGACGGCGAGGCCTGAGAGGAGCGGGCGCTACTTCCCGGACTGACGCACGTAGGTCAGCGTGTACACAACAGGCCTCGGCAGCTGACTGCTCTCCATGACCTTCTTTACGAGGAGCGTCTTCCCGTCCGGTTGCAGGTGGAATTCCGTCTCGCCCTGCCCATCGCTGGTCCGGCCTTGCTGTACCAGAACGCCCTTGACGAAGTGCTGGCTGGTCTGGCTCTCGTCGCCGGTCTTGTTCTTCATCTTCACTTCAGCGCCATTGCTCGGAGAAATCTCCGCGGGGTACCCGGGCGTCTCGATTTCGACGTCCCCCTTCGTGTCGAAGGCGATGGTGTAGGAAGGACGAATCACCGCGCGCTCCATGAGCGCGCTCTTGGCAAATCCGCTCGCGATTCCCATGCCCTTCACCGAGGCGTCCACCGCGGCGCTGACCGCTGCTTTCTCGGCTTCGCCGCCAGCGTAGACGTAGGTGCCGGCGTAGCGCTCCTTCAAGGTCGGAGAGGCGCGGGACGTGACCGCCGGCGCCGCCGTCTCCGGGGCACTCGAGTGCGCGCACGCCACCAGCGCAAGCGGCAACAGCAGGCAAATCCAACGGGTCGAGGTCATCCGGCTACCAAGGAACGTAAGTGTCAGGCCACCAGTGCTTGCCCCTGGGCCGAATGCAGTGAGGTGCTTCACTGTAGGACGATGCGTGCGCCTGCGGCGCGGCGCAGCTCTGCGGAAGCGAGGAGCAAGGCGACGTCGCCGGCACGGTTTCCCAGCGTGTCGAACGCAGCTGCGATGAGCTCGCCGAGCGTCGTGTGAACCTCGGGAGAGCGAGAAACCCACTGCCGCCCATTGCGCATCGCCTTGGCCATGTCGTCCTCGAAGGAAGTACTTCGAAGCCCGGAGGAAGCATTCCCCGTGCCGCGGCCCCTGCCCAGGGAACAGGCCCACCGGTGGGGAACCAAACTGCCTCACTGGGGCGCGCTGGCCGGCAATCCTGCCGCGCCCGTGCCCTGGAGGCCCCGGAGTGGACGGCTGTCAGTGCTTATGGAGCGGACACTCCCCGTGCTAGCACCCCCCCTCTCTTCTCTTGACCCCGCCCAACCCCTCGTGTTCACTGCGCGGCCGACTCGGGGCGTAGCGCAGCCTGGTAGCGCACCTGCCTTGGGCGCAGGGGGTCGGAGGTTCAAATCCTCTCGCCCCGACTCCTCCTTGCCTTCGTGACCGCCTCTCCAAACCTACCCACCTGCGTAGTACCAACCGCCGGCAGCGCCGGGCAGCGCTTTCCACGTCCACCCGTGGCGTGGGGCCTGTCCTCCAGGGGCGGCCGCCTGGCCAACGCGCGCAGGGTGGGCGCCGCCGTCGTCCTGTTGTGCCTGACCGGGACACGCGCCCGGGCTGACAATGCGCAGCACACCATCGGCCCCAGCTTCCAGCTCACCATCATCAACACCAAGACGTGCGACTCCGCCGGCCGGTGCAATCAGTCGCTTGTCGAGGCCCCCGGCGTTACGTACGTCGCCACCCTCGGGGCCACCTGGGGTTTCCAGGCCCAGTTCACCGGTTACTTCCCGGTGTCGGCCACCCAGACGGTCTCCGGGGTTCAAACTCATGTCGACATTTCCAGCGTCTACAGCAGCGCCTGGGGCATCGACGCCCTCTTCGCGGCCATGCGCCGCTTCTGCTTTGTGGCCGGCCTACAACTCGATGTCGGCCTCGGGCCTCATTTCGACGGACTGGTGATGAAGGGAAATCGCTTTGCGAACACCGGGTACTCGGACTTCAACAGCTTCACCCTGGGCTTGGGAATGAACGCCGTCCTCCGCTGGCGGGTGGGCACGGGCCCGGTCAGTCTCGCCGCCTTCGGAAGCGGAGCGGTCGACTTCCTCGACTTGCTGCACGGGGGAAACCTCTCCGTGGGCTTTGGCGTCACCACGGGCGCCCTGGTGGGGGTGGACCTGTGAGGCGTGCCACCCCAATGTTGGCCCTGCTGCTGGCTGGCGTTTGTGCCGCTTGCCTCGGGCCGTACCAAATCATCGGTCAGGAGCTCGACAAGACCATCTCGCTGGGTGACCAGCCGACCTGGATTCAGGCGACGCCCCTGCAGACGACGCTCCTCGTCTTCGCCACGCCGGATGGAGGGGTCTCCGCGCCCTTCACCCTCACCACCATCGCCCGCGACCAGTCCACCGTCATTTACGCAGGGGACTACATCGCGACGGCCACCCAGGTGACCCTCAACAGCAAGCTGAAGTACGTCCTGAAAAACCAGAACAACCTCCCCGTGACGAGCCGGGATGGGGCCCAGCGCTTCGACGTCGACGCCGGGGCGACCTACAGCAGCACTCTCGACGGCGGCATCCTCACCTTGACCGGCAGTCCCTCGCTCGGCAGCTTCGTTGCCTTCCCGCAGGCGCTCGCCCACCTCAAAGCCACCACCCAGGCCGAGGCCGACTGCCTCCTGCGCGTCTACGACCTCACCGCCATCAGCTCCGAGACGCGCATTCTCGGCTTCAACGGGCCAGCCATCATCCAGTACACCACAGAGGCCGGCTTCAACGGCGTCCTGAGCGGCGACGTCAACATCAGCGTGGAGAGCCTCTTCAACCCCAACGTCACGCTCAACTACCAGAACTTCAGCGACTTCTCCGGCTTCGTGATGGACGGAACGCAGTTCACCAAGACCGATCTGTCGGGAAACGGCTACGTCTCCAACACCATTGCCTTCAGTATGACGCTTCCGTCCTCGGACGGAGGAGTCCCCCAGCCAGTCATCAGCGGCGTGGTGGGGTACGGAAACGCAGACGGAAGCCAGCCGACCGTCCTGATTACCACCGGGACACCCACTGGCGGCTCGTACACGCTCAGCATCGACGGCGGGGCGTCCTTCCTCGTCGCCTATGACGTCCTGTTCACCATGGACGTCACCGCGTGCGTCTTGACGCCGCAGCAGTGACGGCTGCGGCCGTTCGCTAGCCCGGCCCGCCGCCGGCCGCCCCCGGCAGGCGACGTCCCCAGCTGAGGGTGGCACGCAGGTAGTCGCGGTTGAGGCGGGCGATGTTGCCTAGGGGGATGCCCTTGGGGCATACCGCCTCGCATTCGCCGTGGTTGGTGCAGCTGCCGAACCCCTCGGCATCCATCTGCGCCACCATCTTCCGCACGCGGTCCATGCGTTCTGGCTGCCCCTGCGGCAGCAGCCCGAGCTGGGACACCTTGGCCGCGGTGAAAAGCATCGCCGAGGCGTTGGGACAGGCGGCCACGCAGGCGCCGCAGCCGATGCAGGCCGCCGCGTCCATCGCCAGGTCCGCGTTCTCCTTGGGGACGGGGAGGGAGTTCGCGTCCTGGGCGCCGCCGATGGTTGCCGAGATGAAGCCCCCCGAAGCGATGATGCGGTCGAAGGCGGACCGGTCGATGATGAGGTCCTTCACCACCGGAAAGGCATCCGCCCGGAACGGTTCCAGGGTCAGCGTGTCGCCGTCCTGGAAGGTGCGCATGTGCAGCTGGCAGCTGGTGGTCCGTCGCCGGGGCCCGTGCGGGCTCCCGTTGATGACGACGCCACACTGGCCGCAGATTCCTTCCCGGCAGTCATGGTCGAAGGCGATGGGCTCCTCGCCCTTGGCGATGAGCCGCTCGTTGACGACGTCCAGCATCTCCAGGAAGGACATCTCCGGGCTGATGTCCGGGGCCTGGTAGGTCACGAACCGCCCCGGGTCCCGGGCGTCCTTCTGGCGCCAGACGTTCAGGGTCAGTTTCACTTGTAGCTCCTCACCGAGAGGTGCACGTTTTCGAAGTTGAGCGGTTCGACGTTGCGGGTGGGTTTCTTTCCGTCGCCGGTGTATTCCCAGGCCGCCACATGGCAGAAGTGCTCGTCGTCGCGCAGGGCCTCTCCCTCCGGCGTCTGGAACTCCTCGCGGAAGTGGCCGCCACAGGACTCACGGCGCTCCAGCGCGTCCAGGCACATCAGCTCGCCCAGCTCGAGAAAGTCCGCCACCCGCCCGGCGAGTTCGAGCGACTGGTTGAGCGACTCGCCGCTGCCCACCACCTTGACGTCATTCCAGAAGGTCTCGCGCAGCTCCGGAATGCGCTGCAGCGCCTTCTTCAGCCCGGCCTCGGTGCGCGCCATCCCGCAGTGCTCCCACATCACCTTGCCGAGTTCGCGGTGGAAGTGGGTAGGACTGTGGGTGCCGCGCACGTCCATGAGCCGTTGCGTGCGCTGGGCGACGGCTTTCTCCGCGTCTTTCACCGCCGGATGGTCGGCCGACACTGCACCGTGCTTGTTCGAGGCCAGGTAGTTTCCGATGGTGTAGGGGATGATGAAGTAGCCATCGGCCAGGCCCTGCATCAGCGCGCTCGCGCCGAGGCGGTTTGCGCCGTGGTCGCTGAAGTTCGCCTCGCCGAGCACGTGCAGCCCGGGCAGGGTGGACATGAGGTTGTAGTCCACCCACAGGCCGCCCATCGTGTAGTGCATGGCCGGGTAGATGCGCATCGGGACCGTGTAGGGGTCCTCGTCGGTGATGCGGTTGTACATCTCGAAGAGGTTCCCGTACTTCTCCTCGATGCTCTTGCGGCCGAGCCGCTGAATCGCGTCGGCGAAGTCGAGGTAGACCCCCTTACCGCCAGGCCCCACCCCGCGGCCCTCGTCACACACGCGCTTGGCTGCCCGGGAGGCGATGTCGCGCGGGGCGAGGTTCCCGAAGCTGGGGTACATCCGCTCCAGGTAGTAGTCGCGCTCGGCGTCGGGGACGTCCCCGGGGGGACGCGTGTCGGCCGGCTTCTTCGGCACCCAGATGCGTCCGTCGTTGCGCAAGCTCTCGCTCATCAGGGTGAGCTTGGACTGGTAATCCCCGGTCACCGGGATGCAGGTCGGATGAATCTGGGTGAAACAGGGGTTCCCGAAGGCCGCCCCCTTTTTGTAGGCGCGCCAGATGGCCGTCGCGTTGCACCCCTTCGCGTAGGTGGCCAGGTAAAAAACGTTCCCGTAGCCGCCGGTGGCCAGGCACACCGCGTCCGCGACATGCGAGCGGACTTCACCGGTGACGAGGTCCCGGGTGACGATGCCGCGGGCGTGGCCGTCGATGACGATGAGGTCCTGCATCTCGTGGCGGGTGAACATCTCCACCTTCCCCGCGCCGACCTGGCGTTCCAGCGCCTGGTAGGCCCCGAGCAGCAGCTGCTGGCCGGTCTGTCCGCGGGCGTAGAAGGTGCGCGACACCTGGGCGCCGCCGAAGCTGCGGTTGTCCAAAAGCCCGCCATACTCGCGCGCGAAGGGGACGCCGAGCGCCACGCACTGGTCGATGATGTTTCCCGAGACCTGCGCCAGCCGGTAGACGTTTCCCTCGCGGGAGCGAAAGTCGCCGCCCTTCACCGTGTCGTAGAAGAGGCGGTACACGCTGTCGCCGTCATTGCGGTAGTTCTTGGAGGCGTTGATGCCGCCCTGGGCAGCGATGGAGTGCGCTCGCCGCGGGCTGTCCTGGTAGCAGAAGGACTTCACGTTGTAGCCAAGCTCGCCCAGCGACGCGGCGGCGCCCGCGCCGGCCAGCCCGCTGCCCACCACAATCACGGTGAACTTGCGCTTGTTGGCCGGATTGACGAGCTTCATCTCGAACCGGTGGCGGTCCCACTTCTTCTCGAGGGGGCCGTCGGGAATGCTCGAGCGGAGGTCCATGTGGCCCTTTAGCGAACCAGGCCGGTCAGCACGGCGACCGGGAAGGAGAGGTTTCCAACCACCACCAGCGCGGCTAGCCCGACGCAGATGACGTTGCGCAGGCGGTTGTAGCGCGGGTGGTTCAGCCCCAGCGTCTGCAGCATGCTCCAGCTTCCGTGAAAGAGGTGGAGTGCGAGGCACAGCGTCGCGAGGATGTAGACGATTGACACCGGCACCACCTGAAAGCCGCTCACGACGTTGTGGTAGACGTCCCCGGGGATGAAGTCGGGATGGGCGTCGCCCGTGGTGAAGTGCAACAGGTGGTAGATGATGAAGGCGAGCAGGAACACGCCGCTCCAGCGCATGGTCCTCGAGGCGTAGGTCGATTCGCGCGGCTTCCACTGGCGGTAACCCACCGCGCGGGCCCGTCGGTTGACCAGGGTGAGCGACGTCATCGCCCAGATGTGGAGCACGACGGAGGCGAGCAGGACCGTCCGCGCGATCCAGATGCCCCCGCCATGCAGGAAGGTGCGGAGGAAGAGGGCATAGGCATTCAGCGCTTCGGCGCCCATGTACAGCTGGAGGTTGCCCAGCATGTGCCCAATCACGAAGCCGAAGAGAATCAGCCCCGTGGCGGCCATCACCACCTTCTTGCCCACCGTGGCACTGAGAAAGGACTCCGTTTCGCCTGTGGCGCGTCCCTTGCTCATCGCCGTTGCGGTGGGCATAGCCAAACCTCCTCGTCGCCGGTTAATCGCCAGGTCGCCTGTGCCGCACCCGCCGCTGCGGAACCCCGTGAAGCTCGGCTCATGAAACCCAAACGAAACCCCATGAGACTCCCTGGTCGCGGGCAGGGGCAAGCACAAAGGGCACTGGGCGCCAACGCCCCCCGCCTTCGCTCATCCTCGCCATCAGGTCCGAAGTCGAGCGAGGCAGGCTGCCTGGAACCCGAGCTTCGCTGTCTCTCCCGGGCCTGGGCGCCGCGAGTCCACGGCAGTTCCACGCTCAGTCCGCGTCAGGGCGAGGCCCGTGCCGTCGGAGGCGCTTCGACTCGCACCGCGTCGCCGCTCTGGTCTAGAAAAACACCCGGGGAGGACTGCGTGGCCGACGACGACGGCAGGGGGCCAGAGGCGGCACTCGAACGCAGCTTGACCCGGATGCGGGCGGCCTTGGCTGCGGGAACAGACGGAGGGATGGTTCCCCTTCCGCCTGTTTCGCGACTGCCTCCGGAGGGCCGCCTGGGAGGGCTGCTCCTGGCCCTTGCCGGCAGTAGCCTCCTGCTGCTCGCCGGAACGGGAGCCTGGCCCTTCCTCGGCCTTGCCGTTGCCTTCGGGGTGAGCGGCGGACTCTTCTTCGCGCGCGGTTTGACGCAGCGCCACCTCGCCCGCTCCCGGGGCCCCGCCTACATCGGGATGGGGGCCAGCGTCTCCTCCAGCGCCGTTGTCGAACCGGGGGCCGTCGTCGAGATGGGCGCAACCGTTGGGGAGGGAGCCACGGTCCGCTCGGGAGCCCTGGTGGGGATGGGCGCCACGGTGGGCGCCCATGCCGTCCTCGAGAGCGGGGCGGTGGTGTCCTGGGGCGCTACCGTGCGACGGGAACAGGCGCTGCGCACGGAGGTTGACCTCGTTGCCCTCGGTCGGCTCGACGACGAGAAAAGGGAGCTCGAGGGACGTCTCGCCACCGCGACAGATGAGTCCCTTCGCCGTTCGCTCGTCGGCGCCGTCGCCGCCATCGAGGAGCAGCGGCGGCAACGAGAATTGCTGCGCCTGAGCGCGGACCGCCTGCAGGCGGAACACATGCGACTCGTCTACACGCTGGAAGGGCTGGCCTCGCAATTCGTCCGACTTCGGACCGCCGGAGCAGAGGCCGGACGGGTGTCCGCGGCTGGCCTCGAGCAGGGCGTCCGGGACCTCGGGGCGGAGCTCGACGCCATCGCGGATGCCCTGGAACAAGAGTCGCAAAACCTCCCGGCATCCACGCCGCGGGTCCGCGGGTAGCCGCCCGGAGGACGCGGACGCAGCGGGGGGCGCGGTTCGCCTGAGCAACACCGTGGTCGGCCTCGCCAGGCGCGCGCTGCACCGACTCTTCGCGAATCGCCTCGGTGGTGAAAACCGCCGGGTCGCAATGTCGCGACGGTGAGGCTTTTGTGTCAGAGGAAAGTGGACCAGACGGGGGCAGAGTCCATGGAGGTGCCCTCTTTTGCAGTTGGGCGCTATGTCTCGAGCAGCTGAAAGAATGCGTCGATGTCCACCGAGGGCTTGACCGTGACGCCGAGGAAGCTCGGCGTCGGGATGTCGTAGTCGTTCATATTGATGTGAAGGTCGCCCTGGACCTCGTAGATGTTCCCCTTGCGCCACGCCCTGTAGTGGACCGTCACCACCCGGGACACACCATGAATGGTGAGATTGCCCGGTGCCGTTGCATCCACGTTGGCCCCGTCGCCGGGAAAGTTGAGATCCGCGCGCTGCACCACCAACTCGGCAGTGGGGTATTTGTCCGACTCCAGGTACCTCTCCTGCATGTGCGTGTCTCGGAGGGAATTCCCAGTCGTGACCTTTGCCACGGGCACCGTCACCACCAGCGCCTCGCCTTTGTCCGTGGCCTGCAGCTCGTTACCCCTACCTTGCATGCGGAAGCCAGCTGGGCCGCCGCATGTGAAGGTTACTTTGGCTTGGCTCGCCTCGAGGCTAGCGAGCACGACGCTCGGCAGGGCACACGCCAGCGCCAACAAAGCCCACGCGGGACGACGCATCCGCAGCCCCTCAGAAAGGACGCCAGCCTCAACGTCCAGCCGACTCATTAGCCGAAGCCCGAGCTGGGCGCACCTCCGCGGGATTCTGACAAGCCGTGGACCGGTGGCACGGCGAGTGACAGGCGACGTCCGCGGCAGTCGGGCCTACCCTGGGCATCCAGCCTGGTGAAAATGCTCCCCTCGTCGCGGCGCCGTGGGTGCTTCGTACCCGCGCGTTTGGCGGCCTCCGAGGGCGGTCTATCTCGAAGTCGCGGAGGCCCTCGCGGCAGCCTTTTTCCAAAATCTCCGCGAACTTAGCCGGCCGGCCGTAGTAAAATTTCTCCAGATGAATGGCCCCGTAGCTCAACTGGATAGAGCATCGGCCTTCTAAGCCGACGGTTGCGTGTTCGAGTCACGCCGGGGTCGCTCGTGAGCTTCGGGTCCCTCAGCCCACGGAGACGCTGAGCAGGCGGCCGATGGCGGCAGTCACCGCCATCGCCAGACCGCCGCCAACCATCACCCGCAGTGCCCCGCGGCTGAGCGGGGCGCCACCGAGGTGGCTGCCAAAGGCGCCGAGGACGCCTAGGCTGACCAGCGACGAGACCGCGATGGCGGGAAGGCGCCAGGCTGGGGGCGAGACGAGCATGGCAAAGATGGGAACCAGCGCGAAGAGGGCGAAGCTAACCGCCGAAATCCAGGCCGCCTGCAGCGGACGCGCCAGGGTTGACCCATCGATGCCGAGTTCGTCCTTCAGGTGCGCGCCCAGTCGGTCGTGTGCGCTGAGCTGCTCGGCGACTTTCATCGCAAGCTCCTTGTCCAGTCCGCGCCGGACGTAGATGCCCGCTAGCTCGTGGAGCTCGGCGCGTGGCTTCTCGGCCAGCTCGGACTTCTCGCGCGCGATGTCTGCCTCCTCGGCATCCCGCTGCGAGCTCACCGAGACGTACTCTCCTGCCGCCATGGACATCGCACCCGCGACAAGCCCCGCGGCACCGGCGACGAGGATGGCCTCTTTCGAGCCGGCCGCGGCCGCCACGCCAATCATCAAGCTCGAGGTGGAGACGATGCCATCATCAGAGCCCAGCACCGCCGCGCGTAGCCAGCCGGCGCGGTCGCTCCTGTGCTGCTCGGGTTCCTTCTTCGTGTGTCGGTCCATGGACGCTGCGGCACCCACCGAAGGGTGGGAAATCGCGGCGCGGACTCTAACCGACTGGGGCGCGCACGGCGGGCGGAAGATGGAAAGAAACTCCGCCGTCACATTGCAGGGGAAGCGAGGGGCTGCGTGTTTAGCGTCGGCTCGCGGCGCCTTGGACGGCTCCCATCCTTTCGCCCTCGGCGCGCTGCTCTTCCTTCGTCCTGGCGGGCGGGGGGACCGCCTGGTGGCCCTGGTGGCCGGGCAACAGCCCTGCGACCCAGGCGTTGACCTGAGCCGCGGCTCCACGCTGTTCGAGGGCGTAGTACCGCATCACGAGGCGGACGAGCGAGGCCCGGTCGCCGGAAAGGAGCTCGACTTCGTCCTTCGGCAGCCGGGTCCAGTACTGGGACACCCTCGGCCGGACCAGCGCCCACTGCGCTTGCACCTCGCCCCACTTGGCGGATTCGACGTCGCGAACAGACGGGTAAAGGGTTGGCGGGCGGCCTCCCCCGCCCGCGCCGCTCCCATTTGGAGGCAGCGTCACGCGGCCCGTCGACCGAGCATCAGCGAAATGACTGCGAAGATGAGAAAGACGAAGAAGAGAATTTTTGCGATGCCGGCCGCGCTCGCGGCGATGCCGGCGAAGCCGAAGACGGCGGCAACCAAGGCGATGACGAAGAAGACTGCGGCCCAGTAAAGCATGATGACCCTCGCTTGTTTCGGGGTTGGACGGGTTCTGACTTAGGCGGCGTACTGTCCGTATTCAGCAGAGACCAGCGGGGCGAGCACGGCCCTCAGCTTGGCCTGGGCCCGAAGCTCGAGCTGTCTTGCCCGTTCGCGCGAGAAGCCAAAGTGCGCGGCGAGGGAAACCAGCGTGGGAGGGTCATCGCGCAGCAACCGCCGCTCCGCGATGAAGCGCTCGCGCGGGTCAAGGACCCTCAGTGCCCGGTCGACGGCAGCTCGAACGATAGCCCCCCACTCGCTCTGTGCGGCCAGCTCGTCTGGTGCGGGTCCTTCGGATGCGAAGGCGGCTCCGCGTGGGGTCGACGAGCTCTCCGACGCAGGCGCATCCAGGGAGAGGTCTCGAGACAATATCCGCTGCCGCGTCTCCGCCAGCTCCGTGGGGTCGACCTGCAGCAGCTTCGCCAGAGCCAGGGTCTGACCCTCATCATCTCCCTGGCGTAGCTTGAGTTCCCGCGCTGCCTTGCTCAGCCCAAAGAAGACCCGCCGTTGCGCCTGGGTGGTGCCAACCTTCACCAAGGACCAGTTGCGGAGCACGTAGCTCTGCAGCTGGGCACGTATCCACCACACGGCAAAGGAAATCAGCCGAATGCCGCGCTCCGGGTCGAAGCGCTCCACACCCTTCATCAGCCCGAGCGACGCCTCCTGGATGAGGTCGCTCATGGGCAGTCCGGGAGAACGGTAAGAGCGCGCAACCTTGATGGCGAAGCGTAGGTTGGACGCGACCAGCGTTTCCCCCGCCTTCTGGTCGCCGGCGCGATAGCGCCTCCCGAGCTCGCGCTCCTCCTCGGCCGTGAGCAGCCGATGACGACCCACTTCCCGAAAGTAGGTGCGGAGTATCCGCTCCTCGGCGCGTGCGCTGTCGGTTGCCTCGACCTGCTCCTCTTCCAGCGTTTGCATAGGTCCTCCTGGGGACTGCCGTGGACAGCAGGAGCGACTGCCAGATGCGTGCCGTAACCTCGGCCTCGACGGGCAGAGCACTTGGGGGTGAGGAGGCGGGGCAGATTGCCCCAGTGTGTGGCGTGCAGGCTGGCCAGCAACTCCCATCGACGCCCGGCCATGCCTACTCTTCTGGGAAGAGGTCTGTAGATTTCACACTAAACAGCTGCAAACACCTGCACGCCCCTGAAAGGCAGCAATGGAGAAGGGGACACAATCCCTAGGTTTTGGAAGTAGCGACCTGGTGGCCCTCGGCCGGTCTCCGACGCGACCGCTCGACCGAAAGGTGCTCGCTGCCCTGCTATCGCCGCTGCTGGTGGTGGTCGTGGCAGCGTTGGCCTTCGTGGGCGTCCAGCGTGCACGGCAGGGCCAGCTTTGGGTTAACCACAGCAGGGAAGTGATCGACTTGCTGCAGCGGAACCAGCTGTTCCTGGTGGACGCCGAGACGGAAGAGCGCGCCTACCTCTTGACCCAGGCGCCGCGTTACCTTGAGAGGTACCAAGCTGCAGCGGAGCGGGGACGGACCTTGCTGGTCCACCTGGAGAAGCTGGTTTCCGACAATCAGGCGCAGGCCGCTCGGGCCAAGCAGGTCCGTCTTCAGTGGGAGTCCAAGCTCGCTCAGCTGGCGACGACCCTGGACCTCTTTGAGCGCCACGGCCTGGAGGGTGCGCGCCTCTACCTTCTGTCGGGGGAGGGGACCGGGCAGATGGAAGCCGCCAGGTCGACCGTCGAGGAGATGATTGAGGCCGAACGCGCCCTACTCCTGGAGCGGCAAGCAAAGCGCGACCGGGAAGTCGAGTTCACCACGTGGGTTATCGCCGCGGGAAGCCTCGTCTCCGTCCTGCTGGCGGTCGCCGTCAACATCGGCATCCGGCACGACGTTGCCGTCCAACGCCGCAACCAGAGCCTTCTCGAGGAGCAGGCGGCCCGCCTCGAAGCACAGCGCAACAGCCTCGAGGAGAGCGAGCGTGTGCTGGCCCGTCAGCTCGAGGCGGAGCGGAGCCTCAGCGACCGGCTGGCGGCTGCCAGTGTCGCGGCGGAGAGAGCCCTGGCGGAGCGCAACGTGGCCAGCAAGGCGCTGGAGCGAAGCAATCGCGAGCTGAACCAGTTCGCCTACGTGGCCTCTCATGACCTGAAGGCCCCCCTTCGAGGCATCGCGAATCTGGCGCAGTGGGTCGAGGAGGACCTGAGCGCAGCGATGACTGAGAAGTCTCGGGACCACATCCGCGTACTGCTCAGCCGTGTCCGCCGAATGGAGTCTTTGATTGATGGGATTCTCGCCTATGCCCGTGCTGGACGCGGCGAAGGCCAACGGGAGCACATTGACGTCGGCCAGCTGGTGCACGAAGTGAAGGAGCTTCTCGCGCCTCCCAGCGGTCACTTCGCCGTCGAAATCCCTGCTGGACTACCAACGGTGACCGCGGTGCGTGCCCCGTTCCAGCAAGTCTGGATGAACCTGCTCGGCAATGCGTTCAAGCATGCCGACCGGGACGGGGCGAAGGTCCATGTCGCGGCCGCGGACAGAGGCGCGGAATGGGAGTTTTCGGTGGCAGACAACGGCCCGGGAATCGCGCCGCAGTACCAGGACCGGGTCTTCGGCATTTTTCAGACGCTCGTGGCGCGGGACAAGGTGGAAGGGACGGGCATCGGCCTGGCCACGGTGAAGAAGCTGGTGGAAAGCGAAGGAGGAAGGGTGTGGGTGGAGTCGCAGGTCGGTCAGGGAGCCACCTTCCGCTTCACGTGGCCGAAGCGACAGGTGAGCTCGTGAATGCCAAGCCTCTTAACATCGTGCTCGTCGAGGACGACGACGTCGACGTCATGAACGTGCAGCGGGCCTTCGAGAAGGCGAACATCCGAGCCCCTGTCTTTCGGGCCGCCGATGGCGTCGAAGCGCTGGAGCTTCTCCGGAGCCCCTCCATGCCCTCGGAGCGACGCCTGGTGCTGCTCGATCTCAACCTCCCCCGGATGAATGGCATCGAGTTCCTCCGCGAGCTGAGAAGCGATGAGATGCTGCGGAAGACACCGGTCGTCGTCCTGACGACGTCGAACGACGAGCGAGACAAGCTGGAGGCGTTCGAGATGAATGTCGCCGGCTACATGCTCAAGCCGGTAAAGTTCGGCAGCTTCGTCGACCTGATGTCATCGTTGAATCGGTACTGGACGGCGGTGGAACTGCCATGATGTCGAAGACACCCCTTGCCCTGCTGCTGGTGGACGACGATGAGGTCGACCGGGCGGCGGTGCGCAGAGCGCTCGACCGAGCGGGCGTCGCCGCCACCGTCTTCGAGGTCTCCGACTTCGCCTCGGCCCGGGCCGCCCTCCTGGGCCGCAAGGAATTCGATGCAGTTCTCCTCGACTTCGGGCTTCCAGGGGGGGACGGCCTCGAATTGCTCCGCGAAGCTCGCAGCGACGGGGTCGACACGCCCGTGATTGTTCTCACCGGCCAAGGGGACGAAGCCCTCGCCGTGGAGCTCATGAAGGCCGGTGCCATCGATTACCTACAGAAGGGGCTGCTGACTGCTGAGCGACTCTCCCAGAGCCTGAGGCAGGCCTTGCGGCTCCGCGAGGCGGATCGCCAAGCCCGCGATGCGCGCCGAGCCGTCGAGCACCAGGCCGCCCAGCTGCAGCTCCTGGCGGATGCCAGCGTCGGCATCCACGGGTCCCACTCGCTTGAAGCAGCCTTGGAGTTCATCAGCAAGACGGCACGTGAATTGGTTGGCGCAAACGCCGCCGTTGCGCAGCTGGACGGCATCGGTGGTCGAGCCGAAGTGGAGCGCCGCTCCCTGTCGGAGAAGTACGTCGGACATTCCGCCGTCGCCTCGAGCGACGGGGACCCGCGCTGGGCAACGCTCGTGCGCGAGGCCCGCAAGAGCGTACGTCTGACAGCAAGTCAGCTCGACGCGGACTCGGCATGGAAGTCCTCCTGTGCGCGGCGCTTCAAGGGGCTCACCGTTCGAGGGCTGCTCGCCGCTCCCTTGGTTGGCCAGGACGGGAAGCCGCTCGGCAGCCTCCAGCTCACAGATCGGCTGGAAGGAGATTTCGACGCGAGTGACGAGGCGGTGCTTGTTCAGCTGGCGCAGACGGCCTCGGTGGCGCTCGAAAATGTACGCCTCTACCGCGCCGCGCGCGACGCCGCATCCCTCCGAGATGACGTCCTGGCCATCGTCTCTCATGACCTCCGGAATCCGCTCAACGTGGTGGGAATGAGTGCTGCGATGCTTCGCGTCGCTCTCGATGAATCACCGACGACCGCACCTGCGAATTGCCTCGCGCTGGTTCAGCGCATCGAGCGCAACGTCTCGCGCATGAATCGACTCATCGAAGACCTGCTCGACGCCTCGCGGGTCGACACAGGTAGGCTGTCCATTCAGCCGAAGCTGGAGAAGGCGTCCGCGATGGTGACGGACGCCATCGAGGCAGCACTGCCGATTGCGGAGGCGCAGGGGGCCCGGCTCGAGACGGACGACTTGGACACGAAGTTGATGGTCCGCGCGGACAGAGATCGAATCCTTCAGGTGTTCTCGAACGTCGTTGGCAATTCCCTGAAGTTCGTCCCGCGCGCCGGAGGTCGTGTCACGCTGTCTGCCGCATGCGATGGCAACAGGGCGCGCTTCTCGGTCGTCGACAACGGCCCAGGAATCCCCCCCGGCCACATGGGCCACCTCTTCGAACGCTACTGGAAGGGCTCGGTCGCCAGCCGCGAGGGAGCAGGACTGGGCCTCTTCATCGCCAAGGGCATCCTCGATGCGCACGGCGGGGAGATTCGGGTGGAAAGCAAGCCCCAGGTCGGGACGACGGTCTGCTTCTGGCTGCCCCTTGTCTGAACGCACAGAAAGCGGTCGCGGCATGATTCCGCCGCGACCGCAGGTTCCGTCGCACCGCGACGTCTAGGCTTTGTTCTGTGGCTTGGTGCGGTCCGGTCCGAACGTCGCGACAAACGCGTCCACCTGCCGCTCGGCTTCGTCCTTCAGAATGCCGTAGCGCTCCTGAATTTTGCCGACGAGATCATCCTTTTTTGCGGCGAGATTCTGCACGTCATCGTCGGTCAGCTTCGCCCACTTCGACTTCAGCTCGGCCTTGACTTGCTTCCACTGACCTTCCATTTGTGACCAGTTCATGAGTCTTGTCTCCTGTTCGGGACTTCTACCCAAGGGTGAGCAACATCGGGGCCACCCGGGGTGGAGCGAATCAGGTCGGACACTTGGGGCAGGCCCATGCGAGGGGGACGACCGTTTCGCCACAGTGCCTGCCCTGCAGCCACAGTCAGTCGCTCTCCTGACGGGGCGCCGAGCCTCTACCCCTTCTCGGAGTCCGGAGGCGGGGAGGGCGAGTTGTCGAAGCGGGCAAGCTTGCGGTAGAGCGTCCGGCGGTCGACACCCAGCGCTTGCGCGGCCTGCGACTTGTTTCCGCCCATCAGGGTGAGCACGCGGAGGATGTAGCGCTTCTCCAGCTCCTCAAGAGTGACGACCGCGGTCGGGTCGTCGGCCGCGACGACGAATTTCTCAGCCTGGAAGTTGCGAATCTTGTCGGGAAGGTCCTCCACGGTGAGCTGGTCGAAGCGAGCCAGCGCGACGCCGCGCTCGAGACAGTTCTCTAGCTCTCGGACGTTCCCGGGCCATTGGTACGCCGCGAACTTCTCGGCGGCTCCCGCCGACAGAACCAGGGGAGGCTTTCCTGCTCGGTCTGCGAACCGAGCGAGGAGGTACTGGGCGAGTTCCAGGACGTCTCCACCGCGGTTGCGGAGGGGGGGCAACTCAATGGTGACCACGTTGAGGCGGTAGTAGAGGTCCTCGCGGAAGCGCTTCTCGAAAACTTCGTACTCGAGGTCTCGGTTGGTGGCCGCCACGACCCGGACGTCGAACGGCGTTTCCGTATTGGAGCCCACCGGCCGAACGGTCCGCTCCTGGAGGGCGCGCAGCAGCTTGGGCTGGGTCTCGAACGGGAGCTCGGCGATTTCGTCGAGGAACAGCGTACCCCCATGTGCCTCGAGGAAGAGCCCGGTGCGCTGTGTGCGCGCATCGGTGAAGGCGCCGCGGGCGTGGCCAAAGAGCTCGCTTTCAATCAGCGCATGCGGCACCGCGGCACAGTTCACCGCGACAAAAGGACCAGACTGGCGTTTGGAGCTTGAATGAATCAGCCGGGCCACCAGCTCCTTGCCGGTCCCGGTTTCGCCCTGGATGAGGACGGACGCCTCCGAGTCCGCGACGCGCGAGACGAGTTCTCGCACGCGACGCATGGCGCTGGAGTGGCCCACAAAGCCGGGCACCGCCTGCGAGGCGATGTCCTTCCGAAGCCGCTTGAGCTCGCTGCGGAGCCGGTGGTTCTGGACCGCGCGATTGAGGCTCAGCACAATCAACTTGGGGTCGAACGGCTTGGTGACGAAGTCGTAAGCCCCCGCCCGCATGGCGGCGATGGCTGACTCCATGCTTCCATGGCCGGTGCCGACCAGGACTGGCATATCCGGCCGCGATTCCAGAATCCGCCGACACAGCGAGATGCCGTCCATCTCGGCCATCCCGAGGTCGGTCAGGACAGCGTCGAAATCCTCGGCCACGACGCGCGCCAGCGCTTCACCGGCAGAGGTCGTCGCCTCAACAGCGAAGTCCTGCTGCGCCAACAGTTCCTGCAGTAGATCGCAGGTCTCGCGGTCGTCGTCCACGACGAGAATGCGTCCGCTCAAGGGCATGGTCTATTGGCATACAACACTGAGCGTCGTTGGCGGCAGCCCTCCCCAACAATTTTCGTTGCTTCCGGCTGGCATGAGGCATTTCGCCTTGACCGAAGCCTCAACTCTGACGCTTCCGCCAGGCTGCCTCGGCTTGTTGCAGCGTTGTCTCGGCCGCTTGCAGGCGGTTTTCCGCCTGGCTCAGACGTCCGCCTTGACGTCCAGAGCGGTCAACGCCTGCCGCCAGCGCTGCTCGGCGAGGGCGACGGACTGGGCTGCCTCGGTGACGACTCTTCATTGCTCCACGGCCTTCTCGCGCTCGACTTGAGCGGCCTCGAGTCCAGCCTCCGCTTCGGGCAAAGGGGCGCCGGGGCCTCCTCAGTACGGGAGCGCGAAGACCGTCACGGCGAGCGAGAGAGTCTCAACCCCCGTGTTCTGGACGGCCAGCCTACCGTTGGACATGTGGCTCGCGCTCACGCCCAGCCGGACCGACCGGGTGACGGCGAAGGAGACTTCCACCGTGGAACGGAAGATGAAGGGGTAGCCCAGGTTGTGGTCGGTCCCGGCGCTGTAGAAGCCTGGCGCGAAGCTCAAGATGATGTGCAGCACGCTGGCGACGGGAATGTCGGCCAGGATGCCGAGGTAGAAATACGCCGAGCCGTCGGAGGCACTGAGTGCGCCTGAAATGACGCGCAACTCCCACCAGAAGTGGCCTGCACGGAGTTCAAGACCGAAGAACCCGTCCTGCCAGCGCTCCGGTCCCCGGAGGCCGTAGAAGCCACCGTACATCGCGACAGATTCCGGCCCCCACCAGGGAGCCGAGAAGGCTTGGGGAGTTCCCCCATCGCTGCCGCGCGCTGGCAAGGCCGCGAGCAGGACGGCGCCGGCGACCAATGCGCGGAACGTCAACACGGAGTGGTTGGACGCTAGCCGCAGGTTCGGTCAGGGACGAAGAGAAGATTCTCGTCGACGGACGTTTTCCGCCTGGGCCCCACGAGGATGGCGGGGCGCGCCCTGGGGGCCTGCCCGTGTTAGAGACGGTCGCCGTTCCGCTGAATTGCTACACCCATGCCCATCCAATCACTGCTCATCGGACTCGCCTTCCACGCTGCGCCCCCGCCCGATTTCAACGCGGCTGCCGCACCGCTGATGGCCCGAGCCCAGGAGTCCAGAGGGGCTTTCAGCCTTCTCACTGACCTCGTGGACCATGTCGGACCCCGGCTCTCGGGTTCCCCGGGGGCGGAAGCTGCCGTTGCCTGGGCGGCAACGCAGTTCGCCGCCCTGGGGCTCGAAGCCCGCAAGGAGCCCATGCTGGTCCCAGTCTGGGTGCGCGGCGTGGAAGAGGGAGAAGTCCTGGCCGGGCCGGGACGCCAGAAGCAACCTCTGGCGCTGACGGCGCTCGGTGGAAGCCCTGGAACGCCCCCAGGGGGACTCGAGGCCGAGGTCGTGGAGGTGTCGTCCCTTGCGGAACTCAAAGAGCGGGGTGCCGCGGTGAAGGGACGCATCGTCTTCTTCAACCACGCCATGGTGGTCGCGGATGACTATGGCCGCTTCGGCGTGCTTCGCAACGGGGGACCCGCCGCGGCCTCGAAACTGGGTGCCGTGGCGGCGCTGGTCCGCTCCCTGGCGACCGCTTCCATGCGGTCGCCTCACACTGGCCATACGCGATTCGCCGAGGGCGACGTTGCCATTCCGGCCGCTGCCATTTCGGTCGAGGACGCGCAGCTGTTGCATCGTCTGTTGTCGACTGGCCAGGTGCGGGTGCGCCTGGTGCTCGGCTGCCGGCTTCTGCCCGACGTCATGTCTTCCAACGTCGTCGCGGATCTGCGTGGCCGCGAACGTCCAGAAGAGGTGGTCCTGGTCGGGGCACACCTCGACAGCTGGGACTTAGCCGTCGGGGCGCAGGATGACGGAGCGGGAGTGGCCCTGGTGCTCGAGACGGCGCGGCTTCTGTCAGGGCTGAAGGAAAGGCCACGCCGCACCGTACGCTTCGTGCTCTTCATGAACGAGGAAAACGGGTTGCGCGGTGCGAAAGCATATGCGCTGGCACACGCATCCGAGTTGGCGAACCACGTCGCGGCGATGGAGCTCGACTCGGGTGCCGGCGCGCCGCTCGGCGTGTCGCTGAAGGCGGGTGCAGGCGCCGCAGCGCTCGTCGGGCCCTGGCTTCCGCCACTCGCCCCGCTCGGGGCTGGGACGCTGCTCGTGCAGGAAGCTGGAGGGGCTGACCTCACGCCGTTGGCGAGCGCCCGGGTGCCGCTTGTTTCGGTTGTCCAGGAGCACGCGCACTACTTTGACGTGCACCACTCCGCAGCAGACACCTTGGACAAGGTGGACCCGCAGGCCTTTTCGCGAGCCGCGGCGGCCGTGGTTTGGGTCACGTACGCCCTTGCCGAGTCTCCAGGCGCCTTGCCGAAACCGGTGGCCCCACCGGCGTTCAGCCCGGCGAGCGCGAAGTAGGTTCCGGCGGGCACGGCTTGAAGCCTGCGGGCGTTTCCGCTAGGCAGTGCCCCTCCACGGCGACCATAGCTCAACTGGCAGAGCACCGGACTGTGGCTCCGGGGGTTACCGGTTCGACCCCGGTTGGTCGCCCAATGTTTCTCTGGGTTACGCTGCTTACCAGGCGAACCTGACTGGTCATGTCCCCAATATGTGCCCGAGCGTTGAGGACCTGCACCACCTCCCGCAGGGTGCCCGGCGCCAGGTGCGCGTACTTCGCCGTCACCTGAAGCACCGTCTGGCCGAGCAGGCTCGCCACCACGGCCAGCGGGACCCTTTTCTGCACCAGGTGGCTTGCATAGCTGTGGCGAGTCCGGTGGATTTTGAACGCCTCCAGACCCGCGCGGGCGCATGTGGGCGGTCAGCCAACGTATCGGCCGTACGCGCTGCCGTCCGGGTAGCAGAAGAGTAGGGTACTCCGTGCTCGACCCTCTAGGCGCGCATGAAGCGCCTCGACGACACCCGAAGGAAGCGGGACGATGCGCTTCCTCCGTGACTTCGGCGTCGTCGTCTCCTGATGACAGCTAGCGATGGAGCTACAAAACGCGCAAAGCTTCGGTCGTGAGCCGTAAGAGGTGCGGAGCCCGACGGAAGCAGCGAGAGACACTGCGCGCGGTAGGCTCGGCAAAAACGGTCCCCGTCGCGTAGTTGTCGCCCACCGTGCGCCGGGTCGTGGCTGCGAGCCAGCGTCAGTCGTCGCCGAGCATGTCCCGAAGCTTCATCACGGTGTTCCAGTTGCGCGTCGTGACTGCACCACGCAGCCGCAGCTTTCCGAGGACCGCTGCCAGCGCGCTCCGTCCCTGGCCGTTCGGATGCCACGTGTAGATCTCTCTGCCCGATACCTGGAACAGCTCCGGCTCGAAATCCGAGGCATGGAGCGGAGCAACCTCTGACTTCGTCGGTGTGTTCGACAGGAACGTGACACACAGGTACGCGGGATTCGTGGCCACGGCCGCGAATGGGTTCGCTTCGACGATCGCGGTCATCTGCGCGTGCGTGCGCAGCGTCGTGGCGATCGGGCGGCCCATCCTCCGTTCCAGCGCGCCCTCGATCGCCTTCGTGAGCTCGGCCGCCCGCAGTCTCGTGTCGAACACCGCGTTGCCGCTCTGTAGGTACGTCTGCACCTTAGTGCCGCCGACCTTCGTGAGCAGGGCGCGCAGCTCGGCCATCGGCAGACTGTTCTTCGTGCCCACGTTCACGCCGCGGAGCAGGAGGGCGTAGCGAATCATCGCCTCATCACCTTGAACTCTTCCTGGGCTGCCCGTCACCGAGGCCCGCCGCAGTTTGACCTCGAAGAAAGGGTAGCGGCTAGGGGTCGGGAGGCGACACGGCCCGCCTTGGCTACGGTGCCTGCACAGCCTTCGCGGACGACCTGCGGAGTCGCCGCCCCTTCCGGGCCAAGTACACAGCCGGGTACACGGCCAATTCCAGCAGGGCCGACGTCACGACGACGCCGACCATGGGGGCCGCGATGCGCTTCATGACGTCAGCACCCGTTCCGGCCGACCAGAGAATGGGGACCAGTCCGGCGAGGATGGTCACGAGCGCGCTTCGGCGAGCAAATCGCCAAGACGCAGTGGAGCTGGAGTGACGGCGAAGACGGCAAGCGCGAGAAGTGACAGCACGGGCGAAAGACTCCTGCCCGCTGAGGTCCTTCAGCGGGCGCCGGAGGGTGAGGGAAGCAGGCCCAGTACCCACGCTGCGCCCCGCGGCTTCGGCGGAAGCCGGGACTACGGAGGTCACGCGCAGGGACTCAAGGGCCAGTACCGGGTGCCGCACCAAGCGAACCCTCGGTGCCAGACCTCAGATGAGGAGCTGCCGCAAGGAGAGGAAGACCGCGCTTCGCCTCAGAGGTCCGGCTGCGCTCCCCCATTCGGTGGCTGGCTCCTCAGGCACCAGTTGTGCGGGCGCGAGGGGTGGGTCGACATCGGTTGAAAGCGCTGCACGTTCCGGCGCATCGGCAACCAAGGGCGAGCGAAGCCTCTCCGAACTGGCTGGAGCGGCACCCTCGAGCACGTCGCAGCAGCTTCTCGAAGCGAGTATTGGCTCCGTCGCCACGGCGATTCATCCGGACAGCAGCACCTGACGAGACGCTCGCCCAGGCCCCGACAAAGAAAAACCACTCTCTTGTGCGCTGGGGAAAATGCGGAGGCGAGCCCGACCACAGCGTAGCCAGAGGGCGGTGACTGATGGTCATCCCGGAGCGTCGCCACACCTCCGCGCTGGCTCGGACCTATCTTCAGTTCTGCGCCGAGCGCGAACCGGCACTCCTGACGCCGTTGTGGAGAAGCGAGCGGGGCGGTCCCGCGGCCTCCTGACGCCCGGGCCTGCGCCTCATCCTGGAGGACGGCGCCGGGAGGAGAACTCCTTTCCGGCTAGTTCAGAGCTTCTCCCCTTCGAGCCGCGCACGCATTGCCTCTCCCAGCGCCAGCGCAGCGCTGAGGGGACGAACAAAAACGGTCAGGTGGGTGAGCAATCCGTCGGCGTCGACTTGGCCAAGGTCGATGCCCTGGACATCTCGACTTCCAATGCGGGCCTGAAAGACGAGGGCGGTCTGCCCGCTTCCCGAGAGCTCCGCCACGTAGCGGAAATCCTCGAAGACGGAGGCTGCGGCCCGAAGCAGCCTGCCGACTGCGTCCCGCCCGATGTACGGATGGAAGACAAGCGGGCTTTGAAAGACGACCTCGTCGGCCAAGCAGTCGACCATGCCGTCCACGTCCTTCGCTTCCACGGCTCTCCGAAAGCGCTCCATGCCCTCACCTCATCGCTCCGGGGTTCCATCGTCAACCGTCTGGGCCCCTCCCGCGTCGGAGGACACGGCGAACGCCGTCGGGAGGGTTGAGGCCTCCTCAAGTTGCCGCTCGGCTTCACGCCATGGTAGCCCAACCTCTGGCACTCACCACCGGGGGCTCGCCGGCAGGCCCCTTTCTTTGGCGGTTCGCCTCCTACGCGCCAACGACGTCGATGCGGAGCTGACCGAGAGCAGCGGCGTGCGTGCGCTCGAATGTCGGACGACGAATCACCATCGTGACGTCTCCGGGCTCGTCGGCGAACGTTCGTGCCTCCCTGCTGCCGTCCACCGTGTAGCCTAGCTTTTCGAAGACGCGTCGCGACGCGCCGTTCGTCGGAGCAATGGACGCGTACACGCGGTCGAGCGCGAGCGCCGTGAAGGCGCAGGCGTGCACCATGAGCGCGAACTTCGTGCCGAGGCCTTTGCCCTGTTGGCCGGGCGCGCCAATCATGAACGCGAACTCGGCCGCCCCGTCGCGCATGCCGCGCAGGTCCGCATCCCCGACCAAACTGTCCTGGAGGTAAAGCAAGAAGGTCCGCCCGCCCTCGGCGCGCATCGAGGCGTAGTGCGCGATGACGTCGGTCTTGGTGAACGGTTCGAAGTGGCCCATGTGTCGGGCGTTCTCAGGGTCGTTGTAACCGGCCGCGAGTTCACCGGCGTGCGCAGCAACGTCGGTGAGCGCTGGCTCCATCGCCACCAACTCGCCCACGTCGGCTGTCCACCTGATGCGGAACCCGGGAGTGACCGCCACGCGGCCCAAGCCTAGCGTAGACTTTGGTCATGGGCGACGCTTGGGAGCAGATCGAGGCCGAAGCGCGAGGTGCTTTCCACGGGGCTGGGCGCTTCCCGCTGCGTGCCTATTCGGAGTTCATGCCCTCCCCGTACGTAGGCATCAAGCCCTACGCGCCGAGCCGTACGGGGGCGCCGACGACCTTCTCGGTGAGCGACGGTGATGGCCTCGACGTTGATGAGTACGAGCAAGCGCATGACATAGAGCCGGGGCTAGACCGCATCGCCGAGCACGTGCTCTCCAAGCTTGGGCGGCTCCTCGCGGGACAGCCGCAAGCGCTGTCGCACACGCTGCTCGACGGTAACCCGGCTTGGCCCACGGAGCTTGCCGAGGCCTCGCACGCGGGCAGACTCGCGCACGATCCGCTCGTCGTCATCTGCCCACTCGCATTGTCGCGGACCCAGGATGACAAGGGCAACGACAGGTGGACCCTATTCGGAGCGAGTCACGAAGCGCCGGCGGCGCCCTTCTGGCACGGCATCGACGAGGCGCGCATCAGCGGCCTAGTCAGCTGGGCGAAGCTCGACGAGGCGTGGCGAATCCTGCCCGGGGCGGACGACGTGCCTGCGGCGCTCGATGGGCGTCTCCTCCGGGGCCCGTCGCTGGCCGGGGTGCGTACGCTCGTGACGTTCGAGCCATTCTCCCGCCTACCCCCCAACGTTCGCGCCGCCTATCTGACGGGACAGCTGACCCTCGTGCCTTCGCCGGCGACCCTCGTGTTCTTCGAGCATCCTCGCTACCGGGAACTCGCTCGAAAGTTGCCCCGAGCCATGCAGATTCCGCTTCTCCACTTGTTCCCGCGTGTGGAGGCGAGCTGCGCTATTCGCATCCCCCAGTCGGGCTGGCTCGACGAGTCCGACCCGGTGACCGGCAAGGCTCCACACGGGCATCGGGTTGTGTCTCACCTCACCCGGACGCATCGCTGGCAGCGTGTTGCCCGCGATGTGGGCATCCATGGCGATGGGATGTACACCGACAAGGTCTCCGTCGCCTTGTTCTCGACGGAGCCTGATGCAGTCGGTCTGTACGACAAGCCAATCGCCCGCAACGCGCAAATCTGGACCGAAGAGTACGAGCTCCTTCTCGACGGGCCCCGGGCGGATGGCGAGGCAATCAGACGGGCGGCGGGGGTGGTGGACGCCGGCGGTTGCTTCGGCTACCGCATGTACTATCCACCGATGCGGGCAGGCACGCGCGAGCTCTTCTGGCACCTGCCCCTCGTTGCGCGGGCCGGCGCCGGGCGCTTCGCTGAGGGGCCACTTGGCTACGTGACCGCTGAAGCGCATGGGAAGGCGCCGCTGCGACTGACGCCGCGTCTGCTCGCTCGCCCGGCACACCGCGTTGCGGCGCGGCTCTTCGAGCGCGATTCGGACCGCGTGCGCCACACGACGAGCCACAACGTCCGCAAGCTTCTCGAGGCGGGCGAGCTGCTGGGCGAGCCGGTCCCTCGCTCCCTGGCGCGCGCGCTGGTTCATGTCGCCAAGGACATCTCGGTCGACGAATGGATTGCGCGTCTCGCTTCGGACGCCGCAGACCGCGAATCAGCGGCCCAACTCGAGGCGACGCTGCGAGCTGGCCTCGCGCCTGACGTGGAGCCAGGTCCGGCGCTCGTTCTCGAAGCCCTCGGCACGCGTTCGTTTGAGGAAGAAGTCTGGAAAACCATTGCTCTGCTCGCGCACGGTGAGTTTCGCCAGAAGAATGGCGCGGACGGGATTCGCGTCAATCAGGGCAAGACTGGCGGGGTGGCCGCAGAGCGCGCGGGTGTGCACTGGCACGAGCGGCGCGATCTCGAGGCGCTCGGCGACTACCTTCACGCGCGCTACCGAGACCTCATCGCGAAGCACGAGATGGTCGGGCTCGCCGAGGTCGTGGACCATGTCTTCCGCTGGGAGACCGATTTCGCGTTTACGTGGATGGACGGCTGGGCGAAGAACCAGAAAGGGCCGAGCGAGCGCAATATTGTGCTCATGATTCCGGGCGCCAACCGCTCCGAGGCAGTGGTCATGGGAGACCATTACGACACGGCCTACATGGAGGACGTCTTCTACGCCGACAGCGGTGGCGACTCCCTACGAGCGCCCGCCTGCGGAGCCGACGACAATCACTCGGCGACGACGGCGCTCTTGCTTGCCGCGGACCAACTGCTTCGGCTCTCGCGGGGTGGCCAGCTTGCGCGCGACGTCTGGCTTATTCATTTGACCGGCGAGGAGTTCCCCACGGACTGCCTGGGTGCACGCGCCCTCGGGCAGGCGCTCGTCGAGAAGCAGCTTCTCTTCGCCGCCGAGGATGGAAGCGCCCGCGACGTCTCTTCCGTCCGCGTCGTCGGCGTCTTCGTGTTGGACATGATTGGCCACAATGCCGACCGCGACCGGGATGTGTTTCAGATTGCCCCCGGGGAGGGGGCCGGTTCCGCCCGACTCGCGCTTCGGGCGCATCGCGCCAACCTGCGCTGGAATCGATTTGCCAAGGCGTCGAACCGTGTTCCTGATCGCGCCCACGCCGGGCGTGCGCAGCGCGTGAAAGACGTTCCGCCCTACCCGCCGCCTCCGCAGTTCGCACACCTTTCGCTACGTGGCGAGGTACGCGTCGAGTGGGAACCGCGCTCGGCGCTCTTCAACACGGACGGTCAAATCTTCTCGGACCTGGGAATTCCCGTCGTCCTCTTCATGGAGAATTACGACATCAGCCGCAAGGGCTATCACGATACGCATGACACGATCGCGAACATCGATCTCGACTACTGCGCAGCCCTGACCGCGATCGCGATTGAGACCGTCGCCGACGCGGCATTGGCACCCGAACTCTGAGAGAGGCCCTCCTTCTGGAGGAGTGCCTCCGTGCGCCTCGAACCGCAGAGAGTCACTGCAGGCACGAGGATGGGTCGGCCCGCCCTGGCGGCCCCGGCCAGTCGGCGGTCCCGGACGCTGTGGTGCGCTGAACGGGCGTCGAAGCGTGCGAGGAGCGCCCTCGCTGCAGGAGGGACGACCGCCACTTCGTAGTCCGGGCCAGCGAACGTGCGTACTGCGCCAAGCGATTCGAACCACATGATGGTCACGAATTCGACCTCACTCCCGCTGTCACGCCGAAGGAGGTCAGTGCCCTGAAAGCCAGCAATCCGGCGGGCCCGGATGCGTTCGAAAATCTCCGAGCGCAGCAGTTGCTCAGAGGAAGCCGCATTCTGCGGCGTCGTCCAGCCGTGCGAAATCCGACTGACCATTCTGGCATCGTCCCCGTTTGGCTTTCCCCAGCCCGGCGCTTGAATAACCCTGTTTTTGTAAATGGGCTGGTAGCGAAACGGGAAGGCGCCGCTTCGTGGAGCGGAAGCCCAGAATGGCTTCACGAGTTGAGACAGTTGCTCGCGGTCCTAGCGAGGCCACAGTTCACCACGCACGCCGAGGAGCAGTGTGGTGTCGGAACCCCGGCCAGGACTGAAGACGTTCTCGGCCGCTCCCACCTCGAGCCGCAGACTGCGAGACAGTTGAGCCGTCAAACCCAGAAGCAGGTAGTAGCTGTCCTGCCCGACCCGCGGCAGGTCGAGGGGTGCCCGGTGAATGGCCCCCTGGACTTGCAGGGCGATGCCCGCTCCCAGTTCGACGGCGACACCGACCTGGATTGCTCCGTAGACCCTCGTCGGAATCCCGACCAACGCCGTGGAAGACGTCGGGACAGCGAGGTCGAGCGCCAAGCGCAGCCCAACCCGACCGAGCGTCCAGCCGACGAGGAGTGCACCTCCGAACTCCGTCTCGCCGTCGCCGTAGGTTGGACCGCCAGTTGGCAGCTTCAGGGCAAGGCTCAGCGCCACCGCAGGCCAGGGACCGTCCTGGACCAGCACCTGGCCCTTCAGCGTCAGCGTTGTGTCGCCGAGTCCGACCCCCGGAGTCGTACGCTCGATTGTCCGGCCATCGGGTAGGGTGATTTGGAAGACTGTCAGGTTCCGAGGGCGCTCGAACCGCGTCGGGTTTTCTTGCCCGAGCAAACTTTCGACAAACTCGACCGGCGAATCGAGAAATCCGCCGTACTGCAGGACCACCGGCAAAGTCAGACCAAACTCGAAACGGTCGCCGAGGCCTTGGCGAACCCCCAGCAGCAAGGTTCCGGTCTCCTCGTCGAACGTATAGCTCACGCGTCCAGAAACGTTTCCGGACAGATTGACGTTTGCGTACAGCAGCCGAGCGCTGAGTTCGAGAACCCTGGGCCCGATGACTTCCGGAGCCTCAAACGGCTGCTGCAGAAACAGCCGGTTCGGGGGCGCTGGGTCCTGCCAGGGGAGGGGAGAAGCGACCTTGCAGGTTTGCTCTTCCGCAACGGCTGGGTGACTTCCCAGGCAGAGGACCAGGACGGTTAGGACAATCCGTCGGTGGGGCTTTCGCATCCGGGCAGTCAGCGACAGGTTCTCCCGAAAGGGATTTCGGCTGGTCTGACGACGCCGCGCTCGCATGTGAGTAGGCCCGACCCGAAGATGTTGGTCAAGGGCAGCGTGACGCAGACTGAACCTAAGGGCGCGGGTGAAACCGAGCCGGTTCCTTTGACCCTGACCATGTTCCCACTGGAAGAGCTCCTCGGTCGCATCTTGCAATTTGTCTTCCGAACCGACCGCTCCAATCGGCCAGACCTCCGCGACGTCCATGGCTCCAGCCCAGTGGTGCGGGCCCGGTTGGCGCGGCAGCTCCCCTTGCCCTCGACCGACCTGGGTGGACTTTGGATTGTTAGGGTTTTCTTTAGAGCGGCTTGCCTTGCTTGCGCCAAAGCTCGCGAGCGAGCCCCCCCTTGCCGTTGTTGGGGCGAGAGACAACGGATAGCGCGAATAACAATTCCTGACCGTGCCCGAGTCTGCCGCGCTAAGATGGCGTCAACCGAAAGACGCTCTGGGCGTGGACCGTGGCGGGGACCTTCACTGCGGGAGCCTTTCGGACCCCCCTCAGCCTTCGTTCGCCGCCCAGCGCTGCTGAAGTGGCTGGAGGAGACCGCGGGTGGTGAAGTAACGTCGAACCCGTGAACGAGATCGCAGCCTTGACCTATAAGAAGGCGAACCCCTCCGAGACTTTCAACCCGGTGGCGCTCGCATTCCCAGAAGCCCGTCGGTGCTCCACGACGTTCGGGGTCGTTGGGGCACCTCAGACGTCCAGCAAAGTCCTGAAATTGCTTCGCGCCCGTAGCTCAATCGGATAGAGCGTCGGACTTCGAATCCGAAGGTCGGGGGTTCGATTCCCTCCGGGCGCGCTCATAACTCGAAGACGGTCCGTTGCCTTCGAGGGCCTGGCTGAGCCCAACGCCGTCAGGTCGGCGACATTCGAAAAGTTGCAAAGAGCCCGAGTTGGTTGCGGAGTCTCGGGAGTTCCCGGCGCGGAGCAAAGGAATTCGAAAGTGCGAGGACTCGGCCCCCGGAGCTCGTTGCCGTGCTGAACAGGGACTCAGGCAGCAAGACTCCCAGGAGAGGTCACTTACTTCCGGAGCAACGCGTAAATCGTTGGCCCACTGGCCTTGTGCGTCTTCGCCAGTTCGGCAACGGTGGTTCCGCTGGCACGCGCCTTCTTAATCTCGGCAATCATTTCTGCCGTGAAACGGCTCTTGCGGCCGCGCTTCTTGCCGGTGGAAGACGAAGCCTTCTTTCCTGAACCACGTGGACGACCTGGGCCGCGCTTCGTCTTGTAGGAAACACCTCCAGCAGAGCCTGCCAGTCGGCGCTCCAACTTGATGTTGCTCTCGATCAGCGCTTCCATCTGGTGGAGCAGGTCCTTCAATAGTTCAAGAACTGTCATGGTTCTCCTTCGAGGTCGAACGTCCTAATAGCAGGTTGGGCCCAAGGAATGCGAGAAAATGAAAGCCTGGTTTCGCATTGAATGGGCGGCTTCCACCAAACGGCACTAAGCCACATTCCCCGGATTTTCTTGAGACGTCGGCGCGTCCTCTCGACGCCCATGTTGCCCGCGCTGTCGTCGGTGTCTCGGCCCGAGAGCGAAAGGCCTCGGGCATGGGTTCGGCACGAGACCGCGCACCGGCGAGCAGTTGGTCTGCTGGCCCAGGGCCTTCTGCTGGTTGCGCACGAGTCAGCAACTTCCTGGGAGCGTTGATGCGGGGCGAGCCGTCTTGTCCAGCAAGCCGCAGCCCCCGGTCTCGCCGATGCACGCATCGCGTTGTCTGGGAGGACGTGTCGCTCGATTGAAATCAACTGCGCGCCCTGCCTAGGGTCTTTCCCTAGTCAATCCAACGAGGACCTCTGCCATGGCCACCACGGTCACGCTGACTGTCAACGGGAAGACTGCGCGAATCCACGTCGACGATCCACAGATGCCGCTCCTGTATGCGCTTCGAAACGACCTCGACCTGCATGGCCCGCGCTTCGGTTGCGGCCTCGGTCAGTGCGGCGCCTGCACCGTCCACGTCGACGGCGCTGCCGTCCGCTCCTGCGTCACACCCATTGGCAATGTCGCAGGAAAGCACGTGCTGACGCTGGAGGGCCTCGGGAGTCCCGAAAAGCTGCACCCGCTTCAAAAAGCTTTCATTGAGGAGCAGGCGGTCCAATGCGGCTACTGCATCAACGGCATGATTATGCAGGCCAAAGCGTTGCTCGATTCTAACAAGAAGCCCACTGAGGAGGAGATTCGCACCGAGCTCGCCAACAACCTCTGCCGTTGCGGAACCCACGTGCGCATCGTTCGCGCCATTCAGCGCGCCTCTGCCTCGGCCAAGTAGAAGGAGATGCCAATGCCTGCTGCAATCCTGACGCGCCGCGGATTCCTGAAGACCTCTGGCTCGCTGGTCATCACCTTCTCGCTCGGCGGCTTGGTGTCGCGCTCCGCCGCCGCTGCCTCGGCCCCCACCGCCCCGGACGTCTGGCCCTTTAAGACTGTCGCGCCGGATGAAGTGGATGGCTTCGTGGCCATTGACGCGAGCGGCAAGGTCACCATTTTCTCCGGAAAGGTCGACCTCGGAACCGGGGTGCGCACGGCGATGACCCAAATCGCCGCCGAAGAGTTGACGGTCCCCTTTGGCAGCGTCGACGTGATTCAGGGCGACACGCTGCTGACGCCGGACCAGGGCACCACCTGGGGCAGCCTCTCGATTCAAAATGGCGGGACGCAGATTCGGCAGGCCGCGGCGACGGCGCGCGAGGCCCTGTTGGCCCAGGGCGCGCAGCGGCTTGGAGTCAAGCGCGACGACGTCGAGGTCCGAGCCGGTCGGGTGGTGGCCAAGAGCACTGGGAAGAGCGTTGCCTACGGCGCCCTCATTGGCGGAAAGACGCTGTCGCTGAAGGTGGACCAAAAGGCTCCTCTCAAGGATCCGTCCACCTACACCATCGTCGGCACCCCGGTTCCCCGACTCGACATTCCAGGCAAGGTCACCGGTCGCTTCACGTACATGCAGGACTTCAAGAGGCCCGGGATGCTCCATGCGCGGGTGGTGCGCCCTCCCGCCATCAAAGCCGACCTGCTCTCGGTCGATGATTCCGCGGCGAAGCAGGTTCCTGGGTACGTCGCGACAGTCCGCAAGGGCAATTTCCTCGCGGTGGCAGCGAAGACGGAGTGGGGCGCCATCCAGTCCGCAGCGGCAATCAAGGCCACCTGGTCCGAGTGGAAGGGACTCCCGGACGAGGCGAAGCTGTGGGACTTCGTCCGCACCAGCAAGGTGGTGAAGGACGAGGCCGTCCAGACGGTGGGGAATTCAGCCGACGCGCTCAAGAGCGCCACCAAGAAACTGAGCGCCACCTACAACTTCGCCATCCAAACGCACGGCTCGATTGGCCCCTCCTGCGCGGTTGCCGAATTCAGGGACGGAAGACTCACTTGCTGGAGCGCCTCTCAGGCAACCCACCTTCTTCGCCAGCAACTCGCGCAGATGCTAACGATGAAAGCCGCGGACATCCGCTGCGTCTACATTGACGGCTCGGGTTGCTACGGCCGCAACGGCCACGAGGACGCCGCGGCAGACGCAGTGCTCATCGCCAAAGAACTCGACAAGCCGGTCCGGGTGCAGTGGATGCGCGCCGATGAGCACGGCTGGGACCCGAAAGGCCCCCCGACGTTGTTCGATTACCGCGCGGCGCTCGGAGAGGGTGGCGCCCCTACGGCCTGGGAGTCGGAGGTCTTCATCCCGTACAAGCCCGCAAAGTTCACGGTGCCCCTGGTTGCGGCCGAGCTCGCTGGGCTCCCCGCGGACCCGGCATTCCCGGGCAACATCCAGCAGTCGCTCGCAATTCCGTATGGGATTCCAAACGTCAAGGCAACTGCGCACTGGCTGGCCGACACGCCGCTGCGTCCCTCCTGGATTCGTACGCCAGGCCGTATGCAGAACACGTTTGCAAACGAATCCTTCCTTGACGAGTGTGCCGTGGCGGCGAGCGCGGACCCGTTCGAGTACCGCCGTCGCCTTCTCAAGGACGCGCGTGGGCTGGAACTGCTCGAACGGCTGGTGAAGCTGGCGGCCTGGACGCCGCGCGCCGCTGGAGCGGCCAAGGCCGCGGGCGAGGTGGCCCAGGGGCGCGGGGTGGCGTACACCAAGTACGAACTGGTCCGCACCTACGTCGGCGTCGTGGCGGACGTCGATGTGAATACCAAGACGGGGGCCGTGCAGGTGAAGCGCTTCTTCGTGGCGCACGACTGCGGCCAAATCATCAATCCCGACGGGCTCCGCAATCAGATTGAAGGCAACGTCGTGCAGACCGTCAGTCGCACCCTCATCGAGCAGGTGACGTTCGACCGTTCGCACGTGACCAGCCTCGATTGGAGGTCCTACCCCATCCTCCGTTTTCCGGAGGTGCCGCAGGTGGTGATTGACCTCATCGACCGCCCGAAGGAAAAGCCCTGGGGCGCCGGGGAGCCGACCGCGGCCGTGGTGCCTGCGGCGATTGCCAATGCCATCTACGATGCCGTCGGGGCCCGCCTGCGTTCGGTGCCCTTCACTCCGGACAAGGTGCTCGCGGCACTCAAGAAGGCCTGACCGGGGTGGGGGGCCGCCGCACGCGGGCGTCCGACGCACCGTTTCCGGGCTCGTCATCAGAGCAGCGTGCGCACCGGGTTAGGCGTCCCTTCCCGGAAGCGGCTCGGACGGAGGGCGGAGATGTCGAGCGTGCGCGCCTGGCCAAGCGTCACCATCTCGGCCGCCAGTTGGCCTAGGGCGGGAGCATGCATCACGCCGTGGCCGGAGGCGCCGTTGACGAGCAGGAAATTCTCCGCGCCCTCCGCAAATCCGAGCAGCGCATGCTCGTCCGGTGACATTTCATAGAGGCCCGCATAGCTCGAGGCGACGCTCACCTCCCGCAGTACCGGAACCCGGGCGCGGCCGACGTCGAGGACCGTGTCGACCCAGTGCGGGTCGACGGAGATGTCGAAGGGCTCCATCGCCGGAGGGCTGGGGCGCAGCAGCAGCACGCGGCCGTCCCGCACCCGGCAATGGAAGCCGTCGGCAAATATCGTCATCGGCATGGACTCGGGCAACACGTCCGTCGGGGCCGTCACCGCTACCTGCCGCCGCAGCGGGGTGACGGGGACCTCCACCGCGGCCAGACGCCCCACCTCCGCGGCCCAGGGCCCGGCGGCGTTGACCACGGTGGCACAGGGCATCGCTTCGCCGTCCGTCGTGACCTCGACGACGCGGTTACCAAGGCGCTTCAATCCGAGCACCGTCCCCTGCAGAAAGCGGACGCCCAGGCGGATGGCCGCCTCCCGGTAGCCGCGCTGAATCTCGCTCGGGCGGAGGAAGCCGTCGACGGGGGAGAAGGTGCCGCCGACAATGTCCTCCGGGGAGACAGCCGGGTTGCGGGCCAGGACGTCGTCCCGGGAGAGTTCGCGCGCCGCATCGCTCCCGGCGGCCCTCTGGACGGCGAGGGCGTCCCGCAGACGCTGCAGCTGCAACGCCGTCGAGGCGACGAAGAGGTAGCCGCATGGACGGTAGCCAGGCTCGATGCCCGTCTCGTCGGCGAAGCGGAGCAGCTTCTGCAAGGAGAGAAGCGAGAGCCGAACGTTGACTGGGGTGGCAAACTGCGCGCGAAACCCGCCGGTGGCCCGTTCCGTGCTCCCCCCGCCCCGGTCGACCACAGTGACGCGGCAGCTGCCCGCTTTCGCCAGGTGGTAGGCGATGCTGCAACCCACCACGCCCGCCCCAACGACAACGACATCCGCCCTCATCGGGCGAAGGTTGCGGCGGGGTTCCGGAGGGCTTTCAGCTCGAGGGCGTTCCCGCTCGGGTCGAGGAAGAACATCGTGGCCTGCTCGGCGGGCTGTCCGGCGTAGCGAATGAAGGGCTTGAGGACAAACGCGATTCCGGCGCCTTGAAGGCGCGTGGCGAGGGCGTGAAATTCCTCCCAGCCGAGCAGGGCTCCGAAATGGGGGATGGGAACGGCGACGCCCTCCACCCGTCCCTCGGCGCCGGGCGGCGTAACAGCCCCCAGGTGCGCGGTGATTTGGTTCCCGTAGAAGTCGAAGTCCACCCAGTTGTCGCTGGAGCGCCCCTCGGAACATCCGAGCAACCCTCCATAGAAGGAGCGCGTGGAGGCGAGGTCCTTGACCGCGAATGCGTGGTGGAATGGATGGTTCAGCATGCGCTGGGCCGCGTCACAACGAGCATAGCGCCCGGGGGCGTGGCGTCGGAATGGTGAACTTCATCCACCCTGTGAGGCGGGACGCCGGTGGCGGAGCGCCGCGCAGGCGGCGATGAGCAGGCTGAGCAAGGACGGCCCGGAGGCTTCGCTGCAGCCGCAGCTGCTGGCAATGCCTCCGACGGCGCCGGGGCCACCGTCGGGTGTGCTTCCCGCGTCCGGCACGCCACCGGCGTCGAGGCCACCCCCATCCGCGGCCCCGCCGTCGGCGCCCCCATCGGGACTTCCCGAGGTGCCCCCGTCTGTGCTGGCCGCCTCGAAGGCGCCGAGGTCGGGCATGGCTTGGGCCGGTCGGACGGCGGTGCCCTGCGGTGCCGAGAACTCCTCGGTGGGAACGGCACTCTGGGTGATGCCGGAGCCGTCCACGTAAGTGGGGTGGGCAAGGCCCTGGTCAATGACCGGGGCACCGGCTTGCAGGTGGTAGTCGGTTGCACCGATGAAGCCGGGGTCCGTCCCGGTGAACGTCTGCGCCAGCGTCCCGGCGAGCGTGACGTTTGAACCCACCCAGTTGTGACTGCCCGACAGAATCCCGGCGGTGGTGGCATCGGCAGCGAGCGCCGTCCCAGCCGCCGTCGCAAAGACAATGTTGTTTTCGAAGACGATTTGGCTGCCGGCCACGGGCTGGATGGCGTGAAACAGGTGATTCGCCGAATTCTTCAGGACGAAGGTGTTGTTGACGGCGTACAGGCTGCCGTTCCGGGCCGCCTGCGTCGCATCGTCCGTGCCGAAGAGGATGACCTGGTTGTCGTTCCCCGACGCCGAGGGCCGGGCGATGACGTTGCCCACCAACACGGCGTTTGCGTTGGCATTACTCGTATCCGGCCCCTGGATGAGGTCCATCTCGTACTGTCCGGCGTTCTCAACCAAATTATAGAAAAGCGCCGCATACCGGCTGCGCAGCTTCACGTTCTGGCCGCCATTGGAATCATGAATGTGGTTGCCAATGAGGATGGCGCTGTCGCCCTGCAAGTAGAAGTTGTGTGAGTAGCCGTCGCCGGCGCCGTTGTGGAAGATGTCACTGTTCTGGACGGTGAGGGTGGCGGGCCCGTCAGACATCATCCCGTCCTGGCAGTCGTGAACCGAGACATCCTCGATGAGGATGTCATGGGCTCCCGCGGTGAGCCGAAACGCTGCACCGTTCGCCGAGGTGTTCCAGGCGTTCTTCAATTCCAAGTGCTGCACGACCCAGTAGCTGCCGCCGGTGAACTGAAAGATGGCCCGCGGGACGGAGCCGGCGCCGGAGAGGTCAGTCCCCGCCGGGGGCGAGAAGACCGGCATCGGGCCAGGAGGCCCGCGCAGAGTGATGGGGGCCGAGGCCGTCCCGGAGGCCGTCAGCTGGCAGGTGTCCCCGTAGGTCCCCGGGTCGACCTCGACGACGTCCCCCGGGGCGAGCGCCACCGCCGCCGCCAGGGCGCACGGCGAGCTGTAGGTTCGACCGGGACCCACCGAATATGCCGCGGCCCCGGCCGTCCATGGGACGAGCAACGAGAGCAGTGCGGACCGCCGAAGACCGCCTCTGCTTCGGGGCGGGTGGTGATGTGGAGCGAGCTGCACCACTCCATTCTCCGGTGGGTGCGGGCTGAATGGGACATTCCTCCTTGCGGAACTTGCTCCCCGCGGGTGGTCGCAGCTCGCACCCTGCCCGCCCAGGGGGCAGGACCGGCTACTTCTTCTTCAGGCTGGCGACGAAGGCGTCCTGGGCCTTCTTCATCTCCTCGGGGGTCATGTCGCGCGTGTGCTGGGCGAGCACCCAGGAGTTGCCCCAGCGGTCGGTCACCTCCGCCATCCGGTCTCCCCAGAACATGTCGGCCGGAGGCATCCTCACCTGGGCGCCCGCAGCGGTCGCGCGCTTGAAGGCGGCGTCCACCCCGTCCGCGTAAATCCACAACCTGGCGGTGACTGGCTTCGGCGCCATGTCCGGGGAGGTGTCGCTGAGGAAGAGCATGGAGTCGCCGATGCGAAGCGCGGCGTGCCACACCTTCTTCCCGCTTGGGTCCGGTGCCCGAGTCATCTCCTCGGCGCCAAAGGCCCGTCGGAAGAAGTCGATGGCTTCTCCAGCGCCGTCGAGGATGAGGGCCGGTGTGAGCGAGTGCATGCCCGCTGGAATTGGACTGACCTTCGCCATGGCAACCTCCGTCGAAAATGGGGCGGGAAGCCTCGTGCTTGGCGAGGGGGCTGGTCAACTGGACGCTGCGTGAAGTCGGGGCTGTGGTAGGTTTTTCGACAGATGACGCGAGTCGCCGCTGCCGCCCTCGTCGTGACCCTCCTCGCCGTGGCCCCGAGTCGAGCGCAGAGCGCGCCGCCTGCGGCCTCTTCCGACGCAGGCGCCGAGCGGGACTTCGCCGCGGTGTTGCAGCCCTTCACTGGCGACTGGGACGGCATCAAGCAGCGCGGGATGCTGCGTGCGCTGGTGGTATCCAGCCGGACGTTCTACTTCCTGGACCGGGGGAACCAGCGCGGGCTCACCTACGAATTGCTCAAGGCGTTCGAGGACGACCTCAACAAGAAGCTCGGCGTGCACGCGTTCAAGTTCAACGTCGTCTTTGTCCCGGTGGCGCGTGACGAACTCATCCCGGGGCTGCTCGATGGCCGGGGTGACATCGCCGCGGCCAGCCTCACCATCACCCCCGACCGGGAAAGACTGGTGGACTTCTCGGCGCCCCTGGCCACCGGCGTCAGCGAGATTGTCGTGACGGGACCCAGCGGGCCTCGCATCTCGAGCGTCGAGCAGCTGTCGGGGACGAAAATCCATGTCCGCCGCTCCTCCAGCTACTGGGAGCATCTGGAGGGGCTCAACCAGAACTTCATTCGGCAGGGGAAGCCGCCGGCCAAGCTCATTCCCGCGTCGGAGGAACTCGAGGACGAAGACCTCCTGGAGATGGTGAACGCGGGCCTGCTTCCCCTGGTGGTCGTCGATAGCTTCAAGGCGCGTTTCTGGCAGCAGATTTTCCCGAAGCTGAGCCTTGCGCCGGAGGTGGCCGTCAGTACCGGGGATTCCATCGGCTGGATGCTCCGCAAGGGAAGTCCCCAGCTGATGGCGCTGGTCAACGACTTCGTCCGGGACCACAAGCTTGGAACCGGCTTCGGCAACATCCTCCAGCAGCGCTACTTAAAGAATGCGCGCTACGTCGAGGAAGCCACCTCGACTGGGGAGATTCGCAAGTTCCAGACGACGGTCGACCTCTTCCGGAAGTACGCCGCCAAGTACGACGTCGACTATTTGTTGCTGATGGCCCAGGGGTACCAGGAATCCCGGCTAGACCAGGACGCGAAGAGTCACGTGGGTGCCGTCGGCGTGATGCAGCTGATGCCCGAGACCGGCAATCAGATGAAGGTGGGCGACATCCGCCAGCTCGAGCCCAACATCCACGCCGGGGTCAAGTACCTCAAGTTCGTGCAGGACACCTACTTCGCCGACCCGGGGCTCGACCCGGTGGTGCGCACGCTGTTTGCGTTCGCCTCCTACAACGCGGGGCCCAACCGCATCCAGGAACTGCGCCGGGAAGCCGCACGGCGCCACCTCGACCCCAACCGCTGGTTCCGAAACGTGGAATTCGTGGTGGCGGAGAAGGTCGGCCAGGAGACCGTCACCTACGTCTCCAACATCTTCAAGTATTACATCGCCTACCAGCTGGTGGCAGAGCAGGAGCGCGACCGTCAAGCGGCCAAGCAGCAGCTGGAGTCCGAGAAGCCCTGAGCGCGGCGGTTCGGCGACGACCCGGGCGGCGCGGGGCCGTCCGTCTCGCCCCCCCCGAAAGGGTGCCCCCCTTCTTCAGGGCCCTGGCGCCGGCATCGGGTCAAACATCAACTCATCGACGAAGCACCAGCCCCAAGTCTCTCCGGGCTCCAGGGAGCGCATCACCGGGTGGTGGGTGGCCCGAAAGTGTTTGGTGGCGTGCTTGTTCTTGGAGGAGTCACAGCAGCCGACGTGGCCACAGGACAGGCACAAGCGCAGGTGGACCCAGCTGTCCCCCATGCGGAGGCATTCCTCGCATCCCTTGGCATTGGGGTGGACGGCCCTGATGTCTTTGAGGTGCGAGCAGTTCATGGTCCGGGGGGGGTGGGGTGGGGGAACGGTGCAGGGGAGGTTACGCTCAAGGCGTGCTTGCCGGTATGCTGACGGGCTGCCAGTTTCCAGGTTTGAACTACAGCGGGAGCGTCGCCTGAAAGGGTAGGGAGCAGTTCCTGACATGGCCGCGGATTGGGACAAACAGGCCGGGAGGCCCAGTGGTGGCAGCCGGCCCGGCCTCGCCCAGGGCGGCAGGACGCCCGCCTCGATTTCTTCATCGACCGCACCCATTCCGTTGAATAGCGCCATCACCCAACCCCCCACACCCGGCGGCACCACCCTGGACGTGGGGGAGCGGCTCGCCAACCGCTTCACCATCATCCGCTTCATTGCCCGGGGAGGCATGGGAGCGGTGTACGAGGCGGAAGACACGGTGCTGCGCACCCGGGTGGCGGTGAAAACCATCCTCCCGGAGTTCGCCGCCGACCCCACCGCGATGGAGCGCTTCCGGCGCGAGGTCCTTTTGGCGCGGCGCGTCACACACTTCAACATCTGCCGGATGTTCGAGTTGTACGAGGCGGTGGATGCCCGGGGCGAGCGGCTCAACTTCCTCACCATGGAGCTGCTGTTGGGGGAGACGCTGGCGCAGCGGCTCACCCGGACTGGGCCGATGGCCAGCTATGAGCTCTTCGTCCTACTCCGGCAGATGGCCGAAGGCCTGGAGGCGATGCACGTCCAGGACGTCATCCACCGGGACTTCAAGCCGGCCAACGTCTTTCTCATGCAGCGCGCCCCGGACACCCCAGGCCACCAGGGGAATTCGGCGATGCGCGCCGTCATCACGGACTTCGGCATTGCCCGGGCGCTGCACCACGGCGGGCGCGAGCAGGACGCCTCCGTCACCAGCCGCGTGGGCTTCATCGGGACGCCGGCGTACATGGCCCCCGAGCAGTTGACCGGTGGGGCCCTGTCGCCGGCGACGGACATCTACGCGCTGGGCGTGCTGTTGTACGAGGCGCTCACCGGCACCGTCCCCTTCTCCGGCGAGACGGCGCTGGAGGCGGCGATGAAACGGCTACACCAGGCGCCGCCGGTGCCGTCGGTGCTGGTGAAGAACCTCGACGCACGCTGGGATGCGACCATCCTCCGGTGCCTCGAGCGGGAACCCAAGAAGCGCTTCCGGTCGGTGCTCGACGTCGTGCGCGCCGTCGGACAGACAACCGTCGACCCGCGTCAGGCGGTGGCCGTCTTGGGCTTCCGGAACCTGGCGGGACGCGTGGACAGCGGGTGGCTATCCACGGCGCTGGTGGAGATGATGACGCGGGAGTTTCAGGAAGCCAGCCAGACGCTGCGGACGCTGCCGGCCGAGGAGGTGACGCGGGCCCAGCGCGCGCTGTCGCTCGGCGCCCAGGACACGCTGCCGCGCGAGACGCTGGAACACGTGCGGGATGTCACCGGGGCGCAGCTGGCCGTTCTCGGCTCCTACCTCTGCCTGGGCACCGCGGCCTCCAGCTCGCTGCGCATGGCCTTCCGCGTCCAGGACACTTCCTCGGGGGACGTCGTCGCCGTGTGGGCGGAGAAGGGCACCGTCGGCGACCTCCAGGAGATGGTGTCGCGTGCTGGACGGGAGCTCCGCGCGAGCCTCGCCGGCGCGCCAGCCGCGCCCGGCTAGGCTTCAGCGCTGGCCGTGCGAAGCCAGAAAGCGCTCGCGCTCGGGGCCCTCAGGCAGTTCCTCGGCCAGCGCCGCGTACAACTCATCCGCACTGCGGGCGCTCTTGGCCGCCCGGCGCACCAGGGCGCGGGCCATCGGTCCCACCGCCCGCACCAGGCTCTGCTCGGCCTGCTGCAGGACGTCCTCCTCCAGGAAGGCGGTCGCCGCCAGGGGCTGGGTACCGCCGACGGCCTGCGTGGCCCGGGTCGGCCCGCGCTTCGCGGCCGACTTGGAGGCCGCGGGCGGGGCGGCCGCTGTGGCCCCACCGGCGCGCACCGCCTTGTTGTTCGGCAACATGGTGAGCGTCTTGAGGAACGTCTTTCGCGATTCGCCATCGGCAATCGAGTTGGCCAGCTTCTTCGAGGCGGCGACGAGGTCCGGAGCCTCGTGCGCCACCCGCTCCACCAGGACCTTGGCGATGGGACCGACGTGGGGGGCGAGGGCCGCCTCCAGCCGGGCGCGCTCCTCCAGGTTCAGGCGGCCCGGCGCGGCCGGCGCGGCCGCCGGTGCGGGCGGCGAGCTCATGCGGGCCGAGGGAATCCACTTCCGGGCAAAGGCGAGAAATGCCACGCGGTCCGACTCGTCCGTGATGGCATCGGCGAGCAGGTCGCAGAGGGCCCGGGGGTCCCCCGTCTTCTGCACGGAACGCTTGACGAGAACCGGGGCCAGCGGCCCCATCGCCTTGGCCACGGCGCCCGACAGCTCCGTCAGGGCCTCCCGCCGCCAGCCCGCTCCACTGGGCGTGGGCGAGGCGGCTGCGGCAGGTGCTGCCAGGAGGGGCTCGGCGGCGGGGACGGCCGGCGGCGGCGGGACAGCGCCCGCTGGAGGGGTGGCGCCGGCTGGCCAGGTCATGTCGGCCGCGGCCGGGGCCCCCCCCACCGGCGCGAGTTCAAAGAAGTCCAGTTCCCGGGCGCCCGGGCGGCGGCCGCCCCGGTGGTGAAACAATTCCCGGTACTCGTCGGAGAGGCTGGAGACCAACTCGAAGAAGGAGCGCGAGGCGAGGATTTGCGAGGGGCTGGCGAAGGGCAGCAGGGCTTCTGCCCCATGCAGCCCCTCCCCCAGAAGCTGGGTGTGCCCGGGCCCTTCCTCGACCACCTTGACGGGGCCGAGGTTGACGCCCAGGCGCACCTGGAGCTCGGGGAAGTTGCCCACCTCCTGCTGAAGGCTGTCCCGGATGCCGATGGCGACGAAGATGGCGTCTTCCGGGTCGCCCGGGAAGCACATGACCGCCCCTTGCCCTGTGTCCAGGAGGAGCCGTTCGGTGTCCGCCAGGTGCCCGACGGTGCGAGACACCACGTCGCGGACGCGTTGCTGAAGCTCCGGGGCGGGGGAGGCGGTGGCGGCCTCGCCCAGGTCCAGGAACACGACCGTGCCCACAAAGGTCCTGTTCCCTTGCGTCTTCATCCAGCCGCTCTCGCGTCGCCTCCCGAGGATGTCATTCGAGCAGCTTCATCGCCTTTTCCAAGCTGCGGCGGAGGCGGTTGAACGACATGGCGAGCACGCCAATCTCGTCCTTGCTGGTGACAGCAAACTCGGGAATCTGCAGGTTGCCGGTGCTGACCTCGTCGGCCGCTCGGGACATGCGGACGATGGGGCGAATCACCATCACCGACAGGGTGATGTTGAGCACGACGAAGGCCAGGAGGAACACCGCCAGAAGGGAGGTCATGAAGGTGCGAAAGGCAGCGTCGGCCTTGGCCAGGGGCACGGCCATCGGGACCGAGATGATTTGCGCGCCAATTATCTCGTGGTGCTTCCATCCGAAGCCATTGGCCGGGCCGTACAGTTGAATCATCGACTTGGGCGCTGCATCCACCGTGCTGTGGCAGACCAGGCACTTCTCGTTGGTGATTTTGATGGGCCGGGCCCGAAAGAGTGACGGGCCGCCCGTGGTTTCACGGACTCCGCCGAGTTCCTTGACGTCCGCGTTGTTGCGGAACTGGTTGACCAGGTCTGCCTCCCATTCGACGGTCTTGTCGCGGGGGTTGGTGGGGTTGAGGGTCGCTTCTTTGTAAGTGTACTCGGGGTACGTCTTGCGCAAATTGTTGAACACCTCGGTGGCGGCGTACGCCGGCACCGACTGTGGGAGAAAGACCCTCATCAGTTGCAGCTCGAGGTTGGGCTTCACCTGGCCGACCGTGTAGTCGCGCACGGCCATCGCAGACTCCATCATCAGGCTCGCGTTCCGTTCCACCTCGTCTTGGGCGTTCTGCTGAAGAATGCGCCGGGAAATGTATGCCGAGCAGGCGAGGCCGACGGCAAAGACGGCGACCAACACCAGGTTAAACTTGAGTCGCAGCCCCACGGTGCTCTCCTTTATTGGCAGGTGCCGACCATCTCGTCGTAGGCCTTGGTGAATCCGATGAGACTAAAAACAGCATCATGCGTGCCGGTGACCGGCCATGTCGGCCAGAACCGAAGCTGCGCGCGGGCGCTCAGCCCTGCCTTGAAGCGCGGGATGAGGGTCGGCGCCGAGGCGTCAAACACCGCCGTCTTGTCCCCCGCGAGCTTGTCCGCCTTGACGAAGGGGTCCTTGTCAACCTGGATGCCGATATCCCCGGCTCCGAAGTCCAAGCTGGATTCGCTGACAATCTGCACACCACCCGCGGCAGTCACGACGAGCTGCGCCGTGACGTTCTGGTAGCCGTCGTTGACGGGGGCCTTCTCGGACTCGACCCGACACTTGACGGTCCCCCCCTCGGTGACGCGCGTCACACGCCAATGGGACACCGGCTCGGGCGGCGCCGCCCCAAGCAACAGCAAGGCGGCAAGCCTAGGTGTCCAGCCAACCCTTCCGAATGACATCGCTTCACCCTGCTCCCATGGCTGTTGGACGACTTCCACCATACGAGGGTCGTACTTTTGAACACAAGACGGATGCGTCCCCCGTGGAAGGGCGCTGCAGGGCACGCCTTCACCACGCCCGGGGCCGCCGCCTTTGCCCGGGCGCGGCCGCTCGGGAGGGCTAGCGGGCCAGCCGTGGCGGGGCATGCCGCTGTGCGGCATGGCCGGAACGGCCGCCTCCCTGGGCCCCGCCGCGGACAGCACAGTTCGGCCAGAAGGCCCCCCGCGGGCTGCGTCGGCCCCGGGCCGGCATTACCCCTCCGGACACCATGCCCTTCCAGCGCATCGACGTCTCCATCGCCCGTTCGCCCGAGCTTCGGACCCGCATCGCCGAGGCCGTCCACCGCGCCCTCGTGGAAACCATCGCCGTCCCCCCGGATGACCGCTTCCAGGTCCTCACCGCCCACCCGCCAGGCGCGCTGGCCTTCGCCCCCAGCTACCTCGGCATCCCTCACCAGGACCCAGTGCTGGTGCAGGTGACGCTGAGTCGGGGCCGCACGACGGAACAGAAGCAGGCGCTGTACCGCCGAATGGCCGAGCTGGTGCACGAGGCCGGAGTTCCGCCGAATGAGTTGGTGGTCAGTCTCGTCGAGGTCGGCCGCGAGGACTGGTCGTTCGGCGACGGCATCGCCCAGTACGTGCCGGCGAAGTAACCTGCCCCAGGGTCCATGCCTCTCCACCACCGCACCTGTTCGCTCTGCGAGGCCATGTGCGGGCTGACGCTGGAGGTGGAAGCCGGGCGCATCCTCTCCATCCGCGGGGACAAGGAGGACCCGCTGAGCCGGGGCTTCCTCTGCCCCAAGGCAACGGCGCTGCAGGACATCCACGAGGACCCGGACCGCCTGCGCTTCCCTGTCCGCCGCACCGCCGACGGCTGGCAGCGCGTCTCCTGGAAGCAGGCGCTGGACGAGACGGCGGAGCGGCTGTTGCGCCTTCAGGCGGAACACGGGGCAGACGCCGTGGCCGCGTACGTGGGCAACCCCACCGTCCACAACCTGGGGACGCTGCTTTTGGGCGTGCCCTTCGTGAAGGCCCTGGGGACGCACAACCGCTTCTCGGCTACCAGCGTCGACCAGCTGCCTCACCATCTGGCGGCACTCCTCATGTTCGGCCACCAGCTGCTGCTGCCCATCCCGGACGTGGACCGGACGGCCTTCCTCCTCGTCCTGGGTGCCAACCCGGCCGTCTCCAACGGCAGCCTGATGACGGCCCCGGGCATGCCCCTGCGTCTCAAGGCCCTCAAGGCGCGGGGAGGCAGGCTGGTGGTGGTGGACCCCCGGCGGACGGAGACGGCCGAGCTGGCGGACACCCACCTCTTCATCCGTCCGGGCACGGATGCCCTGCTGCTGTTGGCCATGCTTCACACCCTCTTCGCCGAGAGGCGTGTGCAGCCGGGGCCGCTGGCCTCCTTCGTGGACGGCCTCGACGTGGTGGAACAGCTGGTGCGGGCTTTCCCGCCCGAGGTGGCCGCCGGGCCCACGGGCGTGGGTGCCGACAGCATCCGCACGCTGGCGCGGGACTTCGCGGCTGCGACCTCGGCCGTGGCCTACGGGCGGGTCGGCCTGTCGACCCAGGAATTCGGGGGTCTCTCTCAGTGGCTCCTCAACGTCCTCAACACCGTCACCGGGAACCTGGACCGCGCCGGCGGGGTCATGTTCACCCGGCCGGCCCTGGACATCATCGCCTCCGGCAGTAGCCGGGGGCACTTCGCGCGCCGCCGCTCACGGGTGCGGCAGCTGCCGGAGTTTGGCGGCGAGTACCCGGCATCGGCGATGGCGGAGGAGATTCTCACCCCGGGGCCGGGCCGCATCCGCGCGCTGGTGACGGTGGCGGGAAACCCGGTGCTGTCCACGCCCAACGGCGCACAGCTCGACCGGGCCTTGGCCTCGCTCGACTTCATGGTGTCCGTCGACTTCTACGTCAACGAGACCACGCGCCATGCGCACCTGATTCTTCCCCCCACCTCACCGCTCGAGCACGACCACTACGACGTCGTCTTTCACCTGCTGGCCGTGCGCAACACGGCCAAGTACTCGCCCGCCCTGTTTCAGCCGCCCCCCGGCGCGCTCCAGGACTGGGAGATTTTCAATGGCCTGACGGCCCGGCTGGCGCGGCGACACAGGCTGGGCTGGCTGCGCTCAGTTGCGCGGGGCCTGGCCCTTCGCCTGGCGCCGCCCCGACGGCTGCTCGACTTCGGCCTGCGCTTCGGACCGCATGGCCGCCGGTCGCCGCACCGGCTGTCGCTGCGCGCCTTGGAAGCCGCCCCGCACGGCGTCGACCTGGGGCCGTTGGAGCCGTGCTTGCCCGGCCGGCTCGGCACCCCGGACAAGCGCATCCGCCTGGCACCGGAGCTGCTGCTGGCGGACGTGAAGCGCCTGCGGTCAAGGCTTCTGGACCAGCCCGCGGCCGTGGGCGGGGCGCTTCAGCTGGTGGGACGGCGCCAGCTGCGAAGCAACAACTCCTGGATGCACAACTCCATCCGCCTGGTGAAGGGCCCGGCCCGGTGCACGCTGCTGATGAACCCTGCGGACGCCGCCGCGCGCGGCCTCTCGCACGGGGAGGCGGTGGTGGTGGAGTCGCGGGTGGGGGCCATTCCCCTGCCGCTCGAGGTCAGCGAGGAGATGATGGCCGGCACGGTGAGCATCCCGCACGGCTGGGGGCACGCCCGCCCGGGCGTGCGGGCGCAGGTGGCGGTGGCGCACCCCGGCGCCAGCATCAACGACGTCACCGATGAATTGGCTGTCGACGCCCTCACCGGGGGCGCCGCCTTCAGCGGCGTCCCGGTGCACGTGCGTCGCGCCTGACGCCCTACCCGAGGAAGCCCAGGTTGGCCGTCGGGTAGCGGCCAATGTAGGGCAGCACCGTCGGCAAGTCGGCGGCGCTCACCCCGAACCAGGTGGCCAGCGTCGCGGCGTACTGGTCCACGGCGATGGTGGGTACCCAGCGGCCCTGGCTGGTGAAGTCGTCGGGCCCGCCCAGCTGCAGCGTGGGGAAGGCGCCATACGTCTGCTGGCCCTTCACCGCGCCACCGAGGACGAGGTGGTGGCTTCCCCAGGCATGGTCCGAGCCGTCCCCGGAGGCGGGCTGGAGCGTCCGGCCGAAGTCGGACAGGGTGAAGGTGGTGACTTGCTGCGAGATGCCCAGCTGGATGGTGGCCTCGTAGAAGGCCTTCAGCGCCGGGGAGAGGTCGCTGAAGAGCGCGCCCTGGCGGTTGAGCTGGTCGTTGTGCGTGTCGTAGCTGCTCTGGCTGACGAAGAAGATTTGACGGCCCACCCCCAGCGTCTGCCGTGCCGCAATCATCCTCGCCACCTGCTTCAGCTGAAGCGCGAGGCTGGAGGTGAGGCCGGCGAAGAGGCCGTCCACCGTGGAACCCGTGCCGGCCAGCACCGGGGCCACCAGCTTGCTGGCCGACAGGGCCGCGGTGGCTTCGGACTGCGTCGCCTGGACGATGAGGTTTTGCTCCTGCAGCATGCGGACGTCGGTCATGGCCTGCAGCCGGGCGTTGGAGGCGGCCGAACCATCAAAGCCGGCCAGCCCGAAGCTGCCGCCCGCCGCGGGCAGCGACAGCGGGCTGGTGCTGGCACCCACCGTGAAGAGCTGGTTCCCGCTGATGGAGATGACGGCGGGAAGGGGACCTTTGCCCAGGCCATCGGCGATGCGCCCGCCCCAGCCGGTGCGCGAGTACTGGTCGGAGAGGGATGTCTGCCACTGGTGCTGCTGGTCCTGGTGCGACAAAAGGCTGATGGGCACCGGGACGGAATTCTGGAGAAACTGCTGCTTGGTGGTGGGGGCAAGCAGCGTCCCGACGTTGAAGACCACCCCCAGCGCCCCGTCGTTCCACAGCGTCTGCACGTCCGGCAGGTTGGGGTGAAGCCCGTAGGCGGCCGTCCCGGATGAAGGGGTGAGCGGGAGCAGCTGGGCCTGGGCCAGGGCCAGGCCCCCGGCGCCGATGGCGCCGCGGGCCGCGGCGTAGGCGGCGTAGCCCGCGCTGTCGAGCGGCACCACCATGTTGTTGCCATCGTTGCCGCCGAAGAGGAAGACGCAGACCAGCGCCTTGTAGTCGGGGGCCGTCTGCGCGAAGGCGCGCCCTTCACCCAGCCGTGAGAAGGAGGCGGCGACGCCGACGGCCCCGAGGGCCTCCAGGAAGCTTCTTCGTGAGATGCGCATGGTCACTGCTCCACCTGGTATTGAGCCGAGGTCCCGACGACGTAAGCTGCTGCCCGCACCCGGTCGAGGCTGTCCGTCGTCGGCACGGCATTCACCGCGTTCACCACCGCCTGCCGCATGGGCTGGGACATGGTCCCGTGCATCAGCAGGGCGTTGAGCCGGTCGGCCAGCGCGCCGGCGTCCGCGGCCGAGGTGCCGAGCGCCGTCAGCGGGGCGGAGGTGCCGGTCGCCCCGGGGATGGTGGGGTCGGGGTTGATGGTGGCGAAGAGCAGCGCGTAGATGAAGTTCGACCGGGTGAGGACGCTCGTGCTGTCGAGCAGCGTGGAGGGCGGGCTCACCAGCGTGGTTCCGGCCAGCGGGTAGTTGGGGGGATAGAAGTTGAAGACGCTCCCCGACTGGTACACCGGCTGCTCCATGGCTGCGCTGGCATTGCGCAGGTAGACGCCGTCGCTCTGGACGCCGAGCGCCCGGGCCAGGTTGGCGGCGAGCAGCGCGGGCTCCCGCAGCTTTCCGTAGCTCGGCGCGGACTGCGCCGCACCCCGCGCTTCGGGGTCGAGGAGGATGGCGCGCACCACCGCCGGCAGGTCGCCGCGCACGCCCGCGCCGTTGTCGGCGAAGGCGGCGCTGACGCGCGCCACGTAGGCCGGGCTGGGGTTGCTGGTGACGAGGAACTGAATCAGTTGCTTGCCGATGAAGGGGCCCAGGTTGGGGTGCTGGAAGAGGACGTCGAGGGCCCCCTTGAGGTCCTGAGCGGCGGTCTGGCCGGCTGGAAGTGTGGCACCGTCCAGTAGCGTCTTGGCCGTGGTGTCGTGGTTGGCCTGCACCGCCTCCATCACGCCCCGGTAGTAGGTGGGGTTGTGCGGCTTCTGGGCCACGCCTGGCATGGTGGGGTACGTCCAGCCGGTGAAGACGGCGGCGTAGCCGTCGACGACGCTCTGGTCATAGGTGGCGACGGGCTGGTTGTTGCTGTCCGTCACGACGCTGCCGTCCGAGTTCAGCTTCACCAGCCCGATGGAGAACAGCTGGAGCAACTCACGGGCGTAATTCTCATTGGGGTGGGTGCCCTTGGCCGGGTTCGCCTTGTCGTTGTTCACCATGTTGAGGTAGCGGCCCATGGCGGGACTCAGCGTCACGTCCTGGAGAATCTGCCGGTAGTTGGTGAAGGCGTCGTCGAGGAGCAGCTGCTGGTAGTCCGCCATGCCGTAGGTGCTGTTCACCTCCCCGTCGCTCACCACCAGAATCTGACTCAGGGCGAAGGCCACCCGCTGGCGGAGCTGGTCATTTCCCACCAGCGCGTTGTGGAAGAACTGCACCGCTGGCAGGAAGGCCGTGAAGCTGTCGCGGTAGCAGTTGGGGGGGGAGCCGGTCGGGCACTTTACCGCCGGCGGCTCGAGATTGACGGCGTAGGTGCCGAGGCTGCTCGCCGGCGTGGCGAACTGGGCGTCGAGGAACGACGAGAAGCCCGCGTCCTGCACCGAGGCCACCAGGGCCTCGGTGGGCCCGAAGGTGCTCTGCTCGAGGAAGCGGACGGTGTCCGCATTCAGCGCCGGTCCGCCGTCCGGGGACGGCGTGCCCGAACTGCTGCTGCAGCCCAGGGCCCCGGCCAACAGCAGAAGCGCGCAGGGCAGGGCGCCCGGGTGGAACCGTACCCGCGCAGGAGTGGAAGAAGGCCGAGTCGTCATGGCAAAAGGGCCCTCCTCGGGGGCGGTGCGACAAAACGCCTGGGGTGCGCGGGTTGGAACACGCAAACGACGGCGTCGGTTGCGGGGCATTCAAAGCGCGCTGCGCGTGGCGACGAATTGTCACCACCGTTTGCCGCAGCGCGTTAGCGAGGGGCGGAGGGGGGACGGCTAGCATAGGGTGCTGTCTTGGGAGCCATGGACGAAGATGGGCGAGCGGACGTCGAGGTCCTGCGCCTGCGTCAGCTCTTCGAACGCAAGCTGCACGGCCTGGCGGCCGAGAGTCGCACGGCGTTTGCGCTCACCGCCGAGGAGCCGGTGCTGTCCGCGCTTTGCTTCGACCCGCTGCCGGCGGTGGCCGCGCAGCTGTTGGGCAACCCACGCTTCGGCCTGCAGCAGGCCCGGCTGTTGGCCGCCCACCATCCGCACCCCTCGGCCCTGCAGGCGCTGGGCGCCCGGGAGGCCTTTCTCCGGGACGCCGAAGTGCAGCGGCTGCTGTTGCGCAACGTGCAGCTTCCGCCCGGGCTTCTGCAGCGCATCCTCGGACCCCGGCGTCTCGTCGAGCTCTTCCGCCTCAGCGTCAGCCGCGAGCTGCCGGAGAAGAACCAGCGGGCGACGCGCGAGGTGTTGCGGCAGCGATTTTCAAGCAGCGCGTCGGCCGAGGAGAAGGTGGAACTGCTCTTCCTCTCCGAGGGCCGGGTCCTGGCCCAGCTGGCCGGGCTTCCCCTCGACCAGAAGACGGCCGCGCTCCTGTGCGGGCGCACCATCACCTCGCTGCTGTTGGTGCAGAACCTGGCGCGCTGGGGCGCTACCCCGCCGGCCGTCCTGGCCCACCTCCTCAAGCAGGCGGTGGTGAAGCACCAGCCCCAAGTGCGGTCGCTCTTGCAGCAGCACCCCAATGCGCCGCGCGGCGGCCGCCCACCCGAGGGCTAACGGCCCCTGTAGGAAACAGTCATGCGTCCGGACGGCTACCCTAATGGCTGCCCCTCACGCGGACGGGCCGACTCGGCGCAGGCTCTATCTTTCACGCCGGTTGCCTCCCGCCCGGGGGGGGGGGAGGGACCGGGGCCGACAGAAACAGGGGAGGGTGCATGCAGGTGGTGCGGACGAGTCGTCGTGTGGTGGGGGCTGTGGTGAGCGTCCTTGTCTGCGGAGCGGCCTCGGCGCAGGAGACGCCCGTAAAGAAGGCCCCGGCCAAGGCCCCGAAGCATTACGTCCTCAAGGCCACGCCGGAGTCGGTGCAGTGGGGCTGGCTCGACCCGAAGGAGCCGCCCAAGCTCACCATCGCCTCGGGCGACATCGTCTCCATCGAGACGCTGATGCACGCCAAGGACCAAATTCAGAAGGGGACGTCGATGGAGCAGATTGTGGCCCTGCGCAAGGCAAACCCTGGCGGTGGCCCGCACTCCCTCACCGGCCCCATCTACGTGGAGGGTGCCGAGCCCGGCGACGTCCTGGAAATCCGCATCCTGAAGATTGTCCCGAAGAAGGTGGGCACCAACTTCAACCTCCCCGGCAAGGACTTCCCCACCATCGGCGCCCTGGCGCCGGAGTTCCCCGAGGGGCACGTGCAGTACTTCGACCTGGACCTCAAGAAGAACCAGACCGTCTTCAAGCCCGGGATTGTCATTCCGCTGCGGCCCTTCCCCGGCACGCTGGCGGTGGGCATCGACCCGGACGACCCCTCGCCGCGCAAGGGCGGCGCCAAGGACCCGCTCGCCCCGGTGAGCTCGCTCCGGCCCTGGAAGAATGGTTCCAACATGGACATCAACGAATTGACGGCCGGCAGCACCATCTTCCTCCCCGTCTTCCTCAAGGGCGGGCTCATCTGGACGGGGGACTCGCACTGCGCCCAGGGCAACGGCGAGGTGAATCTCACCGCGCTAGAGTGCTCGTTCGAGAACATCGAGATTCAGCCGATTGTCCGCAAGGACCTGAAGCTGACCTGGCCGCGCATCGAGACGCCCACCCACTACATCCAGGTGGGCTTCGACGAGAGCCTGGACAAGGCGATGGTGATTGCGGTGGCCCAGACGGTGGACTTCCTCGTCCAGGCCAAGGGCCTCGACCGCTATGAGGCCTACGCCTTGACGGCCCTGGTCGCCGACTGCCGCGTCAGCCAGGTGGTGGACATCCGCAAAGGCGTCCACTGCATGGTGCCGAAGAGCATCTTCGTCCACTGACCAGCAAGGGGCCCTGGCGCCGGTGCGGCCCCCCCTCACGGCAGGCGGGCGCCAGGTGCGGTTTGCCTGAAAGCGTTCCTTGACCTTGGGCGAAGGCCAGGGTGACGCTCGCGCCCCCCATGCGCCTCTGCCGCGCCGTCGGCTTCCTCCGCCTGCTGGCCGTCACCAGCGGCCTTCTGCTTCTCCCGTCCGGGCCTGGCTGGGCGGCCGAGCCGCCGGTGGCCGGTGCTTCGGCCGACGAGGCCTACGTCCGGCTGCGGGACAGCCGTCTCCTCGTCCTGCACGTCGGCCTGGGTGGGCAGTCGGCGGAGGCGCGCGCGCGCCAGGCCACGCAGGCGCTGGCGGCGGCGCTGGAGGCGTCGGGGCCGAAGCCGGTGCGCGTGGAGGAGGCGGCCGACCGGGCGACCCTCTTCGTCGGGGCCGCCCCCATCCTGCAGCTGGCTCCCGAGGATGCGGCCGCTGCAAACGACGCGAACCTGCACGTGTACGCCGCGGCGACGAAAGCCACCTTCGAGCATGCCCTCGGTGTCGAGGCGCGCCGGCAAAGCCTGCAGAACCTCGTGCTGCGCATTTCCCTGGCCGTCTTCGTCGGGCTCATCATCTTTCTTCTCATCCGCAAGTTGGGGGACCTGGAGGTGGCCTTCGAGCGCTGGCTCGATGCGCGGCCGCGCGGGGCGCCGGCGGTGCGGATCGGCAACGTGGAGCTGGCCAGCGAGAGCGCGGTGCGGGGCGGCCTGCGCGTCGTGCTGCGCTTCAGCAAGCGGGCGCTGCAGCTGGTGCTGGCCTACCTCTGGCTCTACTTCGTCCTGCACCTCTTCGAGGCGACGCGCTCCGCCGGAGACCGCATCACCGGGATGCTGCTCGAGCCGCTCGGACGGCTGCTGGCCCGGGTGGTGGGGGCGGTGCCGCATCTGCTCGCGCTGGCCGTCGTCGGCGTCCTGCTCTTCCTCATCCTGCGCGGCGTGCAGCTCTTCTTCGGCAGCGTGGCCCGCGGAGAGACGCACCTGACCTGGGTGCCCGCGGACTTGGCGCGTCCCACCAGCGTGCTCCTGCAGGGGGCGTTGCTCATCCTCGCGGTGGTGTTTGCCGGGCCCGTCATCAGCGACGGCGCGGGTCCCTTCCAGGGGCTGGCGCAGGCTCTCCTCATCGGACTGGCCTTGGCCTGTGCGCCCCTCTTCGCAGCGGTGGTGGCGGGGCTGCCGATTGTCTACGGCCGGGGGCTGCGGGTAGGCGAGGTGGCGGAGCTGGGGGGCAAGGTCGGGACGGTGAAGGAGGTCGACCTCCTCTCCGTGGTGCTGGAGGACGCCGAGGGGCGGCCGGTGCGGGTGCCGCACCTGGTGTCCCTCTTTCAGCCCACGCGCGTCCTCGGGCCGGCGCCGCTCAACACCCTGGACGTCACCGTGGCGGGCGACGAGGACCAGACGCGTGTCCAGACCCTGCTGGTGGAGGCCGCCGGCTCACATGCCTCGGGCGGGCGGGTGGAGCTGCGGGCGCTCGACGTCCAGGGCGCGTCCTACCGCGTCACCTCCGGCTACCCGGACGTCGGCCAGCGGGTGGCAAGCGCGCTCAAGGACGCCGGCGTCCGCCTGGCGGCGCTGGGACAGGCTGGTGCGGCCCGGTGACGGCGCTGGCCTTCCTCGGACTGTTGCTGGTTGCCTCCTACCTGGGCGGTTTTGTCGTGGGCGGCCCGAAGGCGCCGGCGCGGGGGCTGGCCTCCGGTGCCGGCGTAGTGCTGATGGGCTTCGTGGCAGGTCCTTCGGTGTTGGACCTCGTCTCCTCGGACAGCCTGGAACTCTTCACGCCCCTGGCCCAGGTAGGGGTGGGGTGGCTGGCCATGGATGCGGGCCTCGTCTTCGGCCAGGTGCTGGGCCGCCGGGTGCGGCTTCCGAGCGCGCTGTGGGGCGTCGGGGTGGCTCTCCTCTGCGCCGCCGGCGTGGGGGGCGCCCTTTGGCTTCTTTGGGCCTGGTTGCCGCAGCTGGCCGCGGCGTCCCTCTCCAGGGGCGAGCGCTGGGTGCTGGTGCTGGGCACCGCCGCCGCGCTGTCCGAGACGACGCGCTCCGTCTTCCGCTGGGCCTCGCAGCGCTACGGTGCCCGGGGACCCCTCTTCGACCGGCTGACAGACGTCGCCGCCGGGGATGACCTGGTCCCGGTGGCACTGGCCGCGGTGGCCGTCGCGCTGCACCCGTTGCCCACCGCGTTTGGCACGCTGCCACTGGGCGCCGCCGCCGTGGTGCAGCCTGTGCTGGGGTGGCTGCTCGGCCTGGCCGCCGCCGTGATGCTCGGCCGCACCTTCCGTCTCAACGTCTTCCGCGGGGTGCTGCTCGGCGTCGCCCTCATCGCCATCGGCCTGTCGGTGCGGCTCGGCCTGTCGCTGCTGGCCTTGCCCTTTGGCCTCGGGCTTGGGCTGGCCACCCCGAGGCGGCACCGGGGGCGCGTCCGACGGCGCGCCATCTCCGAGCGCTTCCTCCTGTTGCCGGTACTGTTTCTGGCCGGGGCCATGACGTCCACCGACGGGCCCGTGCCGTGGCTGGCGGCAGCGGCCGTGGCGATGCGCCTGTTGTTGAAACTGCTGACCGGGGTGGGGCTGTGGGCTGCCTGGCGGGAGGCCCGGCCGGCCGGGCCGGCGCTCGGGGCGGGACTCGTGTCCTCCGGTGCGCTGAGTGTCGCGGTGGGGCTGTCCTTCGCCCTCGCGTTTCCGGGGACAGTGGGCGCAGTCGTCCTCGCCGCGTCGACGTTGAGCGTGGTGGTGGGGGAATTGGTGGGGCCGGCCAGCCTTCGCTACGCGCTGGGACGGGCCGGGGAGCTGCACGAGGCGCCGGCGGAGCCGACGAGCGCAGCGTCCTTCGAGGCCACGTCTTGAGTGGGGCCGGGCACGCCCCGCGGCCGCTCGACGAGCGGCTGCTTGAGGCCGCCGTCGTCCTCGTCCTGCTCGGGCTTCTGGTGGCGGTGCGCCGGCTGTTTCCCGCCTTCGGCGCCGGCGCCGGCACCATCGCCTCGGTCGGCATCCTGCTGATGGGGGGCACGGTGCTGGCCAACCTTTTGGAACTGGTGGGGCTGCCGCACCTCACCGGCTACCTGCTGGCCGGCGTCGCAACCGGCCCGTACGTGCTGGGAATGGTCGACCACCGGGCGGTGGAGGACCTCGCGCCGGTCAACCAGCTGGCGCTGTCCCTCATCGCCCTCGCTGGCGGTGCGGAGCTGCGGCTGGCCTCGTTGAGGAGCGGGCTGCGCAGCCTGGCCTGGGCGACGCTGTGGCAGAACATCCTCGTCCTTTTGGTGCTGGCGGGCGTCTTCGTCGCGGCCCGCCCGCTGCTGCCCTTCCTGGTGGGCGTCCCGACGGCGGGCGTGGTGGGGGTGGGGCTCTTGTGGGGCGTCATCGCCGTCACCCGCAGTCCCTCGGCGACGATGGGCATCCTCTCGCAGACGCGGGCCAAGGGTCCGCTGGCCACCTTCACCCTCAACTTCGTCATGTCCTCGGACGTGGTGGTGGTGGTGCTGCTGGCCCTGGTGATGACCATCGCCCGCCCCCTCATCTCCCCCGGCTCCAATCTGTCGCTGGCGGCCTTCCGCGAGCTGGGCGTGGAGGTGCTGGGAAGCATCTCGGTGGGGACGACGCTGGGGCTGCTCTTGGCGGCGTACATGCGGTTGCTCGGGGGCCGGGGCCTCGCCCTGCTGCTCATCGCACTGGGCCTCGTCTTCACCCAGCTTTTTGACTACCTCCACTTCGACTGGCTTCTCATCTTCATGGCCGCCGGCTTCGTGGTGCAGAACCTCTCCAAGCAGGGCGAGCCCTTCGTGGCTTCCATCGAGTCGATGGGCGAGGTGGTGTACGTCGTCTTCTTCGGCGTCGCCGGGGCCCACCTCGACCTGCCGGTGCTGCGCACGCTGTGGCCGGTGGCGCTCCTCTTCGTCGTCGCCCGCGGGGCGACGTCCTTCGTCTCCGCCCGGGTGGCGAGCCGCTTTGCCGAGGACCCCCCGGCCCTGCGGAACTGGGGGTGGGCAGGCCTCGTCTCCCAGGCGGGGCTGGCCTTGGGCATCTCGGCCAACGTGCAGGGCGAGTTTCCGGCCTTCGGCGCTGGCCTGGGGGCCCTGGCGGTGGCCACCGTGGCGTTGAACGAGATGGTGGGCCCCGTCCTCTTCAAGGTCGCACTCGACCGCTGCGGCGAGACGAAGGCGGAGGCGGAGGAAGTGGAGCCAGCGGCCGGCGCCGAGGCCTTCGAGCCGTGACGCAGGCGGTGTTTGACGTCATATAGCGAAATAGCTATATGCGCATTTCATGAACTCCACCGCCCGGGCCGCCCTGTCCCCGGTGGCCCTGTCCCCGGACAGCCCCCCGGGTCCCGTCTCCCGTTTTCGGATGTGGCTCGCCCTGGTGGGGCTGGCCGCGGCCGGCCTGCTGTGCGCCACGCCCTTCCTGCTGCCCGTCCTGCGCAGCATGCTGGCCGGGCACCCAGTCCCTGTGTCGTCGGGCGTCGTCCTTCTGCTGCAGGACGTGCAAGTCCTGGTCTTCACCGCGCTGCTGGCCGCGGTGGGCCTGTGGACGGCGCCGCGCGTCGGGCTGGACGCGCCACTCGTCCGGGCCCGCCTTGGGGGCCAGCGCGTCTTCGGGCGGCTGCGCGGGCTTCTGCCCGTGTCCGTCCTCGTGGGCAGCCTGGGCGCGCTGGCCGTCCTCGCCCTGTCGCAGGCGCTGCGTGCGGGTCTGCCTGCGGACCTCGGGGCCTTCCCGGCCATGCCCTGGTGGGCGTCTGCCACCGGGGCCTTCTACGGCGCCATTGTGGAGGAGCTGCTGGTGCGCTGGGGACTTCTCTCCCTGTTCGCCTTCGCCCTGGACCGGCTCGGCGTCGGCGGGGCCTCGGTTTCTGGGTGGCCAACGTCGCGGCGGCCCTGGCTTTCGGCGCGCTGCACCTGCCGGCGGCGCTGCAGCTCGGCGTCCCGCGCACCCCCCTGGTGGTGGGCTACCTCTTGGCCGGCAACGCGCTGGTGGGATTCGTCTGCGGATGGCTCTTTCGTCGCCGCGGCCTGGAATCCGCCATGGTGGCCCACGGCAGTGCGGACGTTTGGCTTCACGTCGTCTTCCCGGCCGTTGGCCTGTAGGTGAGCGACTCCGCCTTCAAGGCGTTGTCGGACCCGACGCGCCGGGAGATTCTGCGCCTTCTTGGGCGTCGGGAGATGTCCGTCGGGGACATTGTCGACCGGTTCTCCATGTCCCAGCCATCCATCTCGCGGCACCTGGCGGTGCTGCGCAGCGCCGGGCTGGTGACGGCGCGCCGGGAGGGGCAGAACGTCGTCTACGGGCTGGACACGACGGTGATGCAGGACGTGGTGCGGGCCCTGATGGACTTGAGTGGCCGGAGGAAGACGCCATGAACGCAACCCGCGCCCTGGCCCTGTGCGCGCTCTTGGGCGACGCCGTCTTGTCGGCCGTCCTCTACGCGAGGCTTCCCGACACCGTCCCCGTCCATTGGAATTTCGCCGGGCAGGTGGACCGCTACGGCAGCAAGCTCGAAGTCGTCCTCTTCGGCCCGCTCCTCCTCGTCGGGCTGTGGGCGCTGTTGCTTGCCCTCTCACGCGTGGACCCGCGCCGGGCCGAGGGCGCCGTCGCCGCGGGGCCGGACGCGGCACCGGCCGAGGCCGACGGTTCTTACTGGACCGTCATTCACCTGGTGGTGGTGATGCTGGCGCTGTTGCACGCAGGGCTGCTTCTCACCGTGTCGGGCATCCTCCAGGGGCCCGGCCGCGCCGTGGCCGTCGGGCTCGCGCTGCTTCTTTTGCTGCCCGGAAAATTTCATCGGACGGCTGCGGCCCAACTGGTTCGTCGGCATCCGCACGCCCTGGACGCTGGCCTCGGACGACGTCTGGCGCCGCACCCACCGGCTGGCGGCGGGGCTGATGGTGGGGGACGGCCTGTTGCTACTTCCGCTGGCGCTGGTGCTTCCGCCGCCCGCCGCCGTCGTCGCCGCCGTCGTCGTGACGCTGCTCGCCACCCTGGGCCCGGCCGGGTGGAGCTACTTCGCCAGCAACTTCGCTAAGGGTGGGGCGGGACGCCCCGGGCCTCCTTCAGCCCACGGGCCGCGTGTCCTCCACCACCTTGCCGTCATTGGGCAGTGTCCCCGGGGCCACCACCTCCACCTCCCCGCGCAGCTGCGTCACCTCCCGCAGCGTCTGGCCAAGGGCGTCGGCCAGCCCGGCGGCGGCGCCGCCCGGCACCTCGCAGCGCAGCGTCATGTGGTCCAGCTCATCCGCCCGCGTCACCACCAGCCGGGCGCGCTTCACCCGCGGGTGCCGCCGCAGCACCTCGGCCACCTGGCTTGGGTCCACGAAGAGGCCCTTCACCTTGGTGCGCTGGTCGGCGCGGCCGAGCCAGCCCCGCAGCCGGACGTTGGTGCGGCCGCAGGGGCTTGTCCCCGGGAGGATGGCCGAGAGGTCTCCCGTCCCGAAGCGGAGGAGGGGGTAGTCCTGGTTGAGGACCGTCACCACCACCTCGCCGACCTCACCGTCCGGCACGGGCACACTGGTGCCGGGCCGCACAATCTCGAGGATGACGGACTCGTCCACAATCAGCCCCTCTCCGCCCTCGGATTCATAGGCGATGAGGCCCGCGTCGGCCGTCGCGTACCACTGCAGCCCGAGGATGCCGCGGGCGGCGAACAGCGTCCTGAGGGACGTCGGGAACGGCTCGGCCGACACCGAGGCCCGCTTGAGGCTGGGCACGCGGATGCCCAGCACATCTGCCTTCTCCAGAAGCACCTTGAGGAAGGACGGGGTGCCGCCGTAGGTGGTCGCGCCGAAGTGGGCGAGGGCGGCCAGCTGGTGCTCGACCGGCGCCGTGCCGCCCGGGATGACCGCACAGCCGAGGGCGTGGGCGGCCGTCTCCACCATAGAACCTGCCGGGGTGAGGTGGTAGCTGAAGCCGACGTGCACCACGTCTCCGCGGACGACGCCCGCGGCGGACAGGGCGCGGCCGATGCGCCAGTAGTCCGGCCGCCGGCCCTCCGGCTCGAAGACGCCCCCCGGGGAGGCGAAGAGTCTGGCCACCTCCCCGGCCCGGACGGCGGCCAGCCCGCCGAAGGGAGGTGCTGCTTTCTGCAGCTTGGCCAGCTGACTTTTCCGGAAGACGGGCAAGGCCGCCAGGGCCGCGCGGGAGGTGATGGCCTGCGTCTCCACGTCGCCGTACAGGGCACGGAAAGAAGGTGCCGTCTTCTGGGCATGGGCCAGGTGCCCCGGGAGCGCCCGGAAGAGCGCCTCCTCGCGGGCCTCGGGCGACCTCGTCTCCAGCGCGTCGTAGAAGGGCATGGGGTTTCCCTCAGGCGAGCCAGCGCTTGCGCCGCCGGTAGTGCTTGGCGTCCCGGAAACTCCGCCGGCCGCTCTTGCCCAGGCCGAGGTAGAACTCCTTGACGTCCTCGTTGTTGGCCAGCTGCGCGGCCTGGCCCTCCATCACCACGCGGCCGTTCTCGAGGATGTAGCCGTGGTGGGCGAAGCGCAGCGCGGCGGCGACGTTCTGCTCGGCGAGGAGGAAGCTGACGCCCTGCTGCTGGTTGAGGCGGCGCATGATGTCCAGAATCTCCTCGGCCAGCTGGGGGGCGAGCCCCATGGACGGCTCATCGAGAAGAATCAGCCGGGGGCGCGTCATCAGCGCCCGGCCCACCGCGGTCATCTGCTGTTCCCCGCCGGAGGTGTAGCCAGCCAGCGTCCTGCGCTTTTCCTTGAGACGGGGGAAGTAGCCGTAGACGCGCTCCAAGTCGGCCCGGAGTTCGGCCCGGCTCCGCCGCCCGGTGTAGGCCCCGGTGAGGAGGTTTTCCTCCACGCTGAGGTGAGCGAAGCAGTGTCGCCCCTCCATCACCTGGATGACGCCACGCCGCACCACCTCGGTGGGGGTGAGTGCATCCACCCGCTGCCCGTCCAGGTGGATGGTTCCCTTCGTCACCGCCCCCCGTTCCGAGCGCAGCAGGTTGGAGACCGCCTTCAGGGTGGTGGTCTTCCCTGCCCCGTTAGCGCCCAGCAGCGCGACAATTCCGCCCCTGGGCACGTCCAGCGACACCCCCCGCAGCACGAGGATGACGTGGTCATAGACCACCTCGATGCTGTTCAGGCTGAGCAGCGGGCCCTCGGCCTGCGGCGGGGTGGCGCTGGCGGGCATGGCTGAGGGTCCTCAGCCGCCCTTGGAGCAGTCGCGCATTTGAATGTTCTTCTCCTGGGCGTACTTGGCCGAGGAGGCCTCCACCATGTCCCGCACCAGCTTCTTGTCGGGTTGAATCCACCCGCTGATGACTTTCCACTGCTTGCCGTCCCACTGCTGGAACTTCACGGCGCCGCCCCCTTCGTGGTCGGCGCAGCTGACTTTCAGTGGTTGGATGAGGCCAGTCGCCCCCAGCTCCCCAATCCGCTTGTCGTCGAGGTTAAGGTTCTCCAGCCCCCAGCGAATCTGCTCGCCGGTGAGGGGCTTCTTGCCGTACTTGCCCTGTGCGGTGCGGATGGCCTCCACGGTGATGATGCCGGTCATCACCCCCCGGTTGTAGAGCACGGTGCCGATTCGGCTCTGGTCGGTCATGTTGCCCAAGCCCTTGGTGTACAGCACCTTCTCGATGTCCTGGATGACGGGAAATTCCTTCCCGGCCGGGTTGATGAGCGCGCTGATGTAGCCGATGGCCGCCTCGCCAGCTGGGATCGTGTCCTCCTCGGACCCGGTCCAGAAGTTCCCGACGATGTGGTCGCGCGGGTAGTTGGCGCGGGCGGCGGCCTTCAGCATGGCCGGGTTCATCACCCCGTAGCCGGTGACGATGACCCAGTCTGGCTGGTACTGGCGAATCTCCAGCCACTGCGACTGCTGGTCGGTGCCGGGCGGCGGCACCGGGACCAGCTTTGTTTCGAAGCCGTACAGGGCGGCCTGCTTCTGGAGAATCTCGTTCGGTTCCTTGCCGTAGGCGACGTCCAGGTAGAGGTGGACAATCTTCTTTCCCTTCAGCTTGTCCATCCCGCCGGAGCGCATGCCGATGAAGCGCACGATGTCGGTGTTCAGGCTCCAGTAGTTGGTAACCAGCGGGAAGACGTACGGGAAGACGCGGCCATCGGAGGAGTCGGTGCGGCCATGGGCGATGGTGACCAGCGGCACCTTGTCGGCTCCGGCCCGGTCGAGCACTGCGTAGGCGATGGCCGTGCTGTAGAAGTTGAACATGGAGGCACCGGTGGGCCCCTTGCCCTTCAGCTTCTCGTAGCAGGGCACCCCCTTGTCCACGCTGTAGCTGGTCTCGCACTCCTCCCAGGTCAGCTTGACGCCGTTGATGCCGCCGTCGCGGACGTTGACCAGGTTGAGGTAGTCGATGAAGCCGCCGTACAGGCTGGTGCCCGGCGCGGCGTACGGGCCGACCCGGTAGCTGGGGACCGGCATGAACTGCTCGTTGGGGACCGCTGCGCCCTGGCCCTGCGCCGGAAGGGCGAAGAGGAGGGCCAGCAGTAGGGCTGCGCACTGCGGGATGAGACGGTGCATGTGGGTGTCCTTTCCAGGAATGTCTTTCAATGGGGAAACGGCCACAGCCGCAACTTCTCCTTGGTGACTTGCCACAGGCGGGCCAGGCCCTGCGGTTCGACGATGAGAAAGAAGATGATGAGCGCGCCGAAGATGAAAGACTCGATGTTCGGCAGAAGGCCGGGACGCAGCGCAGTCCCGAAGACGGCACTCAGGACGCTGGGGAGAAACAGCGGGAGCAGGACGATGAAGCCTGCGCCGAGAAAGCTGCCGAGCACGCTGCCCAGCCCGCCGATGATGACCATGGTGAGGACCTGCAGCGACCGGGTGAGGTCGAAGGCCTGCGGGTCCACCGAGCCGACGTGGGCGAAGACCCACAGCGCTCCGGCGACGCCGCAGTAGAAGGAGCTGACGGCGAACGCGGACAGCTTGGTGCGGAGCATGGGGATGCCAATCACCTCCGCCGCCACGTCCATGTCACGCACCGCCATCCACGCCCGGCCGGCCCGGCCCCGCACCAGGTTCTTCGCGGCCAGCGCGAGCGTCGCCACGACGGCCAGCACCAGCAGGTAGCGCCGCGGCGGCGTGTTGATGGCCAGGCCGGCGATGACCATCGGCTGCGCGTTGATGACGCCGCTCGAGCTGTAGTTGGTGAACCACCCGACGCGGGTCAGCAGCCACTCGATGAAGAACTGCGAGGCAAGGGTGGCCACCGCCAGGTACATGCCCTTGATGCGCAAGGACGGCAAGCCGAAGACTGCCCCCACCCCGGCGGCGCACACCCCGGACAGCACGAAGGCCAACAGGAGCGGAACGGCCGGGGTTCGGAGCTGGAAGCCATAGGCGGCGAAGGCGCCGACGGCCATGAAGCCGGCGGTGCCCAGGCTGAACTGACCGGCGTACCCGGTGAGGATGTTGAGGCCCAGAGTCGCCAGGGAAAGGATGAGCCAGGGGATGAGCAGGGCGCTAACCAGGTATTCGCTGCCCCACAGCGGCACCGCCACGAAGGCCACCAGAAGCAGTGCCCCCACCACCACCCGATCCTGGAGGATGGGGAAGATGCGCTGGTCGGCGCGGTAGCTGGTTTTGAACTGCCCGGCTTCTCGGTAGAGCATTGCTCACACCCGGTCGATGTGCTTCTCGCCGAAGAGGCCCTCGGGTCGGACGAGAAGGAAGAGCAGCGCCAGGACGTAGGGGAACCAGTTCTCGATGCCGCCGCCCAGTACCGGGCCGAGGTAGACCTCCGCCAGCTTCTCCGAGGCGCCCACCAGCAGGCCCCCCACAATGGCGCCGGCGATGGAGGTGAAGCCGCCGAGGATGAGGACGGGTAGCGCCTTCAGCGTGATGACGGAGAGCGCGAACTGCACCCCCAGCCGGGACCCCCACAGCAGCCCGGCCACCAGCGCCACCGCCCCGGCGGCCGCCCACACCACCGCCCAGACGGTCTGCAGCGGGATGCCCAGGCTGAGCGCGGCTTGGTGGTCGTCGGCCACCGCCCGCAGCGCCCTCCCCACGCGCGTGTACTGGAAGAAGAGCGCCAGCACGGCCACCAGGAAACCGGCGATGGCGGCCGCGAAGAGGTCGAACTGGCTGACCAGCACCCCCTTCACGTCGAAGGGCACGTCGGGGATGCCCAGGTCGAGGCCCTTCACCACGCTGCCCCACACGCCCTGGGCCAGCCCCTCCAGACAGAAGGTCAGCCCGATGGTGGCCATGAGCAGGCTGATGGCGGGCTGGTTGACCAGCGGCCGCAGCACCACCCGCTCGATGACCAGCGCCAGGCCCAGCATGATGGCCAGGGAGGCCAGAAGGGCGCCCCAGCGGGGAAGCCCGCGCTCCTCCAGCGAGACGAAGGTCAGCGCCGCGAACAGCACCATCGCCCCTTGCGCGAAGTTGAAGACGCCCGAGGCCTTGAAGATGAGGACGAAGCCGAGCGCCACGAGCGAGTACATGACGCCGGAAAGCAGGCCTCCAATGAGGACCTCGAGGAAGAATTGCACGGTCTAGCCGGCCCCTTCTGCGACCGCTTCGCGGTCGGCCTCGGTGGGCACACCCAGGTAGGCTGCAATCACCTCGGGATTCCGGCGGACCTCCTCCGGCGTGCCGTCGGCAATCTTTCGGCCGTAGTCGAGGACGACCACCCGGTCGGCGAGGTCCATCACCACCGCCATGTCGTGTTCAATGAGGAGGATGGTCGTGCCGAACTCGTCGTTCACGTCCAGGATGAAGCGGCACATGTCCTGCTTCTCTTCGACGTTCATCCCCGCCATCGGTTCATCGAGGAGCAAGAGCCGGGGTTCGGCCGCAAGGGCCCGGGCCAGCTCGACGCGCTTCTGCAGCCCGTAGGGCAGACGCCCCACCGGCGTCTTTCGCACGTGCTCGATTTGCAGGAAGTCAATCAGCTTCTCGACGTGACAGCGGTGCTCCATCTCCTCGCGCTGTGCCGGGCCCCAGTACAGCGCCTGGGCCAGAAGCGAGGAATGCATCTTCGCGTCGCGCCCGGTCATGATGTTGTCCAGCACGCTCATCCCCTTGAAGAGCGCAATGTTCTGGAAGGTGCGGGCGATGCCGCCGAGGGCCGCCTCCCGCGGCGACATGCTTTTGCGTTGCACGCCGGCGAAGGAGATGGTGCCGGCGCTCGGCTGGTAGACCCCGTTGACGATGTTGAGCAGGCTGCTCTTGCCCGCGCCGTTGGGTCCGATGATGGCGCACAGCTCCCGTTCCCGGGCCTGGAAGCTGACCTGGTGCAGCGCCTTGACGCCGCCGAAGGAGAGGCTGACGCCGGAGACCTCTAGCAGGACCTCGCCCACCTTCTGTCGCGGGTGTCCCATGTTTGGCGCCCTCAGGCCGCCTGCAGTGCAGGCACCGTGTTCCAGACCCGGGCCTGGCGAATTTGCACGTCGGCCCGGAGCGTGCCCAGTCGTCCGTCCTCGAATTTCACCTGCGCTTCCACCGGAACGCGGTCGACGCCGGAATACAGGGCGTCAATCAGCGCGGCGTAGCGTTCGGCGATGAAGCGGCGGCGGACCTTGCGGGTGCGGGTGAGCTCTCCATCGTCGGCGTCGAGTTCCTTGTGCAGGATGAGAAAGCGGTGGAGTTGCGAGCCGCGCAACTTGGCGTCCTGGGAGAGGTCGCGGTTCACCGCGTCCACGCACCCCGATAGGAGCGCGTACACCTCGTCCCGGCCGGCCAGGTCGGTGTAGCCGGCGTAGGCGAGTCCCCGGCGCTCGGCCCAGTTGCCCACCGCCTGCAGGTCGATGTTCAAGCAGGCAGTGGCGTAGGGGCGACCATCGCCGAAGGCGACCGCCTCCTTAATCCACGGGAAGAACTTGAGCTTGTTCTCCAGGTATTTGGGCGCGAACAGCGTTCCGTCCTGCAGCCGTCCCACGTCCCGGGCCCGGTCGATGATTTTGAGGTGCCCGTCGGCGTCGAAGTAGCCCGCGTCCCCGGTGTGGAACCAGCCTTCTGCCGTCTTCGCCTCCCGCGTCGCCTCGGGATTCTTGTAGTAGCTGTGGAACACGCCGGGGCTCCGGACCAGGACCTCGCCCTGCTCGGAAATGCGAATCTCGACATCCTTGGCCGGAGTGCCCACCGTGTCCGGCTTCACCTCGCCGTCCGGCTGGATGCAGACGAAGACCGACGTCTCGGTGCTGCCGTAGAGCTGTTTGAGGTTGACGCCGAGCGACCGGTAGAAGCGAAACAGGTCGGGCCCGATGGCCTCGCCTGCCGTGTAGGCCACGCGGATGCGGCTCAGCCCCAGCACGTTGCGCAGCGGCGCGTACATGACGACGTTGCCCAGCGCGTAGAGGAAGCGGTCCCACGGCCCCACCGGCTGGTGGTCCAGAAGCTGCGTCCCCACGCGACGGGCCACCTCCATGAAGCGCGCGTACAGCCACCGCTTCACGCGGCCCGCGTCCTCCATGCGGATGGAGACCTGGGTGAGGAGATTTTCGTACACCCGCGGCGGGGCGAAGAAATAGGTGGGACCGATTTCCCGCATGTCTGTCAGCACCGTGTCCGAGCTCTCCGGACAACTCATGCAGAAGCCGGCAATCGCCCCTTGGGTGTAGCTGAAGAGGTTGTCCCCCACCCAGGCCATCGGCAGGTAGGCCAGGACTTCCTCGTCGGCAGTCAGCTTTTCCCGCTCGTTGCCGCCGCGGCCGGTGCGGATGAGGTTGTCATGCGTGAGCATGACGCCCTTCGGGTGACCGGTCGTCCCGGAGGTGTACAGCATGATGGCCACGTCGCTCGAGCGCCCCGCTGCCACCTGCTCGGCGAAGTAGCCGGGGTGCTCCTGCGCAAAGGCCCGGCCTCGTGTCTGGACGTCCTCGTACGGCCGCAGCAGCTCCCGCGGGTAATTCCGCAGGCCCCGCGGGTCGTCGTAGACGATGAACTCCAGCGCGGGCAGGCGCGCGCGTAATTCCAGGAGCTTGTCCACTTGCTCCTGGTCCTCCACCACCGCGAAGCGCACGTCGGCGTCAGCGAGGACGAAGACCATCTCCTCGGCAACGGCGTCCTGGTACAGCGGCACCGGGATGCCGCCCAGACTCTGCGCGGCGGCCATGGCCCAGTACAGGCGCGGGCGGTTGTCGCCGATGATGGCCAGGTGTTCTCCGCGTCGAAAGCCAAGCGCCGCCAGCCCCAGGGCCAGCGCCTGCACCTCCTCCGCGACGGCCGTCCAGCTGTAGGTCTGCCAGATGCCGAGGTCCTTCTCCCGCATGGCCGGCCGGGAGCCGCGGTGCGCGGCGTGGTCCAGCAGCAGGCGCGGGAAGGTGTCGAGTGGACGACTCATCCGCCGGTGTCCCTGCGGCAGCTCGAACGCATGTCGCCAGCCGCGTGGGGCGAGACCGCGACGCCATCCTAGGGAGGTGCCGCCGGAAGAGTCCACGCACAGTTGCGGGGGCCGCGACGGCGGGAGCGCTCTCGACGCTCGGCGTCATGCTTCTCGTCGCCCCCTTTACGGCAGCAGCCGCTGCAGGAAGATCAGGTCCAGCCACCGGCCAAACTTGTGGCCGACCTCGCGGAAGCGTCCCACCTCCTCGAAGCCCAGCCGCTGGTGCAGCCGGAGGCTGACGGCGTTGTCGCCGTCGATGCCGGCGACCAGGACGTGCTTGCCCAGGGCAGAAGCCCGGGCCACCACCGCCTCCAGGAGGGTGCGGCCGATGCCCTGCCCGCGGGCGTCCGCCCGGACGTGCACCGAATGCTCCACGGTGAGGCGGTAACACGGCCAGGCGCGAAACTCCCCGAAGGAGGCGAAGCCTGTCACCCCCTGTGCGTCCTTGGCGACGAGGACGGGGTAGCCCGCCGCCACCCGGGCCTGCATCCAGGCGCGTCTCTCCTCCAGGGACGCCGGCTCCTCGCGGTACACCGCGGTGGTGGTGGCGATGACGTCGTTGAAGATGGCGAGGATGCCGGGCAAGTCATCCTCGGTCGCGTCGGTGAGAAGGCCCATAGCCAGCGTCTTTCACCCTCGCTCTCCCCCCTGACACTGGGTGGGGGGCGGCTGCCCCGGCCCGCGCGATACCGCCCGGCGCGGTTCCGGGTCCGGCGGGGAGGCGGCGAGCGCGGCCGAGGCGCCGGCCGGTCGGCGGCGGAAGAGGCGCGCCCAGCGCAGCCGCTCCACCGCCACGAAGACGACGGGCACCACCAACAGGGTGAGGAAGGTGGAGGTGATGACGCCCCCGATGACGGCGATGGCCATCGGTCCGCGGAACTCGCTCCCGGTCCCGCGGCCGAGCGCGGTGGGCACCATGCCAACCACCATCGCCGCCGACGTCATGAGGATGGGCCGCAGCCGCCGGGGGCCGGCCTTCAGCAGCGCCGTGGTGGCGTCGTCGCCGCTGCGGATGTTCTGCAGGGCGCCGTCGACGAGGAGGATGGCATTCTTCGTCACCAGGCCCATCAGCAGGATGACGCCAATCATCGCCCCGAGGGAGAGGTTCTTCCCGGTCACCATCAAGGCCACCACGGCCCCCACCAGCGCCAGGGGCAGGGCGACCATGATGGTGAAGGGGTGCTTCAGGGATTCGAATTGCGAGGCCAGCACCATGAAGATGAAGACGAAGGCCAGGCCGAAGGCGCTGCCAAAGGCGTCGTTCTGCTCGTGCAGCGTCTTGATTTGGCCGTCGTAGAGGATGCTGTAGCCGGCCGGGAGCGCGTGCGCGGCGAGCTGCTTTTCCAGGACCTCGGCGATGTCCCCCAGCTTTCCGCCCGTGGCGGGCTGGCTCACCACCGAGATTTGTCGCTCCCGGTTC
>JADGRA010000024.1 GCA_017881265.1 Myxococcaceae bacterium
GACCCGACGAAGAAGAACGACCTGTTGTAACACCTCAAGCCAGGTGGGCGCGCGCTGGGGAAGAACTCCACGCTCTGGGCGGTTCGCGTCGACCCCACTCAGAGGACATCGACGGCACCCATTGACCCCGAGCACCTACGTCTTAACCCTGGCGCTCGAGCGCCGCTAACTCGCTACCGCAGGGCCCACGCTCCGTCGTCCGTGGGCCGGCATCGCAAACTCGGCGGGCCGTGCCGTCAGCCGTATGCTCGTTGCGTGAAACGCCTCCTTCAGGGGGCTGCGGACTCCGGAAGCTTCTTCACCGCCTGCGTCTTTAAGTCGATGCAGAAGGTCTCTCGGCGCTCGGTCGTCACAAGCAGACAACGGTCCTGGATGGCGAGTTTCTTGATGAAGACGTCCTGGACGTCCGATTCGAGGTTCTTCTCGTAGGCAATCTCGTACACGGTGACCCTCCAGAGACGCTTGCCGGTATTGACGTCCACCGCTTCGACGGTGCCCCGGTTGCCATTCTCGTCGGCGGAGTGTCCTGCCCGAAACGAGACACCTCCCTGGACGAGGGGCTTCACCTCTGCCGGGGCGGCGCGCTTTGCGGTCGACGCGGTGGCGAGGAGGAACGTGACTGCGAAGCCCAGCGACGCGGCGTGGTTCAAGCGCGACCTCCGAGAAGGCCTCCAGCCTAACCGACTGGGTGCACCACAAGTGACGCCCGTTGAAGTTCGGGCGTAGTGCCTTGGACGTCGGACGACGCCGGGCTACCCAGGTGTGAAGATGGTGCCCGGCACAGCAGCGCAGGCCGCCTGGGCGGTCTCCAGCGTGTACTTGGGCGGGTAGTAGTGTTCGACAATGACGCCATTGGGAGAGCAGTTGACGCCGGTGTTCGGACTTGCCGGGGGCACATTGCAGGTCCCGATGCGGGATGCGGTGGTACAGGGGCCGAACCGAACTGTCCGCCGAAGCCCGCGCATTCGGCCGGCAGCGAAGCCAGGTCGACCGAGGAGAGCTGGGAGAAGTCCACGCACTGACCGGCCGAGGGGACATTGCAGGTCGCACTTAGCGTCCCCGGGCTGGGATTGCACGCGACCGTCACGTTGGCGGTCGCCGTGGAGGTGTCCCGGGCCCACGGCCATGAGCGCAAACAGGTCGTGGCGGCCACGGTGGCCTCCATGGTGCCCGACGCCACCGGGCTGACAGCGCGTACGCCATGGTCGATGGTGAGGCTGGTGGCGTTCGAGACGTCCCAGCTGAAGGTGACCGTTCCTCCGTCGGTTGGCAGTGAGGAGGGTGCTGGAGAGAAGTGCGCGATGTCCAGGGCGGACATCGCACTGCCTCCAGAGGAAGCGCAACCGAGCGAAACAAGCAGAAACGCGAAGAGGACCTTCACAGACTCCCTCCCAGTTTGCTGGTGGGCCTCGAGGGAACTCTCGTCGCGCGCGCGTTCATCTTAGGCCGAAGCGTCCGCTGAGCAGGCCGCCTCCAACGGTGTCGATGCTGGCAACGCCCTCGGCCGTGCAGCGAACGGCTTCAGGAAGGCCGGGCGCGGCCCGCTGGTCTAGAGGAAGCGAAGGGTCGCCGAAGAGCCCTCGGGGCCAGCTTGGGGCAAAGCGCGAGGGGCGACATTCAACGTTTTACCGTCGACCACTTCCGAGGCGTTCGACGATGATGCGCGGCGAGGGACCTACGCACCCCGATGGCCGCCCGGAAGAAGAAAGCCGACGAGTTAGGCCGAGGTCCCGTTGACCCGGACTTGGCTCGGGTGGTCGCGGCCTTCGCGAAGGACCGAAAGGTGACCTACGGCGGCCGAGGCTTCGGGTCTTCAGCGCTGAAGGTTGGTGGGAAAATCTTTGCGATGCTGGCGTCCAAGGGGAGGTTCGTCGTCAAGCTTCCCAAGGAGCGCGTCGATGAACTCGTGCGGCTTGGAGCCGGGGAGCGCTTCGACCCCGGACATGGACGGCTCATGACGGAATGGGTCGTCCTCGGCGGCGCGACGAAACTCTGGGTGCAAGCCGCTCAGGAAGCCCGCCGCTTTGTCGGTCGAAACAACGCCTGACGCGCGGAATGCTCTAACGACGCCGGGCAGCCAGGCCCGGCTAGACGTGCTTGATGAGCTTCTTCAGCGCGTCCGGTGGGGGTGGGTTCTTCATCATCTCGGGATGCGAAGCACCCATGTGGAGCTTCACGTGGTCGAGCAATTCCTTCTCGGTCTCGGTCACGAACTTCCCCGGGCACTTCGCACCGCTGTCAGCACATGCAAGCGAATAAGCCATGATGCTACTCCTGAGGATTGGATGACGGCACCCCGAGCGTTTCCGAGTCCGGACGACCTGGATGCCAAGGAGGTCAGTCGTCGTCCTCCTCGTCGTCGTCTCGGCCGTGGCCCTTGCACCACGAGTTGCTCGGAACGCCTTTGCAAGGATTGCGCATTCCCTGCTCCTGCGGAATCGGCAGGAGGGAGACCTGCGTCGGCTGTGGATACCCCGGCTCTGCCGGATTGCAGGCGCCCGAGCCAGGCCCAAAGCTCGCGCACAGCAGTTCCAGGAAGAGCGGGGCCACTTGTGCCGTGTCCCCGGCCCAGGGCGCGCCGCAGGTGCCAAGCACGGAGCTGTCCTGGATGTTTACCGGCGTACTGGTGACTTTTCCATGGTGGGCCGCATGGTTGTCGTGGAAACAATTGTTGGTGGGCGTGGGCAGCGTGGCATTGGCGAGGTCCGCGTTGGTCGCGTTGGAGAAGAAGCCGTTGCCTTTGAAGTGGTTGCCGCTCACCTCGCTACCAAACGCGTCGTAGTAGCAGGGGATGACCGGTCCGAGGATTTGGTCAAATGGAGGCGGTGGATTGAACAGTGGATTGCCGCCTTCGCACCATGGGGCAGGAGCCGGTGGTGACGTGTCTGGATAGTCATTGACCACGACGCCCCACGCCCCATTATGGACAATCAGGTTGTCGCGCACGGTGTCGTTCCGTCCGCCAGAAATGATGACGCCGGTTCCCGTCGGGACGGTGGCCGCGATGCCCGCTCCGGGCGTGTTGGGGTTGTTGTTGTCGTGAATGTAGTTGCGGCGGACGATGGTGCACGACTTGCTGGGGTCGTCCGGGCAAGCACCGTTTTGTGGCGACGGCTCATCATCGGCAGCGAGGGTGGTGTGCGCAATGCCGACCCGGTTCTGGTCCCATTCTGAGTCTTCGAGGACGAGGTGGCCGCCGGCATTGGTTCCGGAAAACCCTTGGGGGCTGTTCTGTGCATGCACTTGTCGCAGTACCGAGTTGCAGTCTGGGCATGCGCCTACGTAGAAGCTCGAGTCGGACATGTTGCTTGCGTACGAGCGTTCGATGACGCCCGGCCCACGGCTGTTGCTCACGAAAATGCCGTAGGAGCCGGAGAAGGCGGTTGAGGTGAAGGTCGAGCTCGCGGTGAGGTAGGCGCCGTGATAGCCGCCCATTCCAATCTGTCCGCTCCCGTCGCCGCCATTCCACCAGATTTGGTTGCCGTTGTTTCCGGAGTCCGCAAGGAAGTTGCAGGCGGTCAGGTTCTCGATGGTGACGTTATCGACCTTGAGAGCTTCGATGCCATTGCGGCCACCCGCCGTCTTCACCTGCGCTGCATCCGCAGGATTGCAGGGCGTCGCGTCCCCTCCCACGACCTGCGTTCCATCGACGATGACCCCGTTCCTATCCATTCCGCGGATGTGGATGCCCGGAGTCGTGATGAAGACCCCCGCGATGGCGGAACCGGTCTCTCGGTAGTCGCCCGGTGCGACCAGAACCCAGTCACCCGGAGAGGCAGCATTCACAGCCGCTTGGATGGACGAGAACGCGCCCACGCGACCTTTCCAGGTGCCGACCTGCAGGACCTTGTTTTTCGGACGGCACGACTCGGTGCTGGTCGCGCTTGAGTGCGTCGCGCTGAGACCGCCCGAGTTCACCGAAGTCACTGCATCCGTCGGCATCGCTTGGCCGCACGACCAAAACAGCAGCGCAGCTGCTGCCACTAACAATGAGCGAAAACGCATGGACCGCCCCCCTTATTCGGGTGTCAGAGCACCGCCTCCAAGCCAGTTCAAGGAGCACCGCGGCATCGGCTTGAAGGCGTCGACGGTCCTCCTTTCCACGGTGCTGTGCCCGGCGAGTGGATGCCGGGAGCCGAAGAGGACACACCGCGCGCGCTCTCGCGCACTCCCCGTGCGAGCCGGTGCGAGGGGACGGGCCACCGGTTGGGAGGGAGCCGGGCGGATGCCGGGCGTTGCGGCAGGTCGCTATCTCCAGGGTCCGAAGGATGCTCGGGCGCTTACTCGCCGCCACCTTGCGCATCCGGTTGGATTCGAAGTCTTGCCGCCGCTTCGCATAGGTGCGGGCGTCGTCGAGCAACTCGCTGAGGCGCTCAACGGCGTACCCTCTGGGCCCCTGAACAGCGGCCCCACCCGGGCCTCCCAGGTGCGCGTCCACCCCGCGGGAGACTTTCGAACGGAGCCGTCGGTTGCCGCCCCCCAGAAGGCATGAACACCCCCCAGCTCGCATGCGCTTCCGCGGCGCAGACGTCCCATCCTGTTTGTTCCCGCGGCGTCTCGAAGGTGCCCCCATTCACCGAGACGTCGTAGATTCCTCGGGGGGCGTGCGCGACTCTCAGGGGGAGGGCAGGGTCCGGGCCGTGAGGGTTCTCATCGTCAACGAAGTGCTGGTGCATGAGCTGTTGCCGATGGATGCGTGCATCCGACTGATGCGCGAAGCGCTCGCGACCTTTTCGCGCGGCGACGCGGTACAGCCTCTTCGCACCCTGGTGCGCTTGCCCGACGGCTCCGGCGTCTTAGGCCTGATGCCCGGCTATCTGGGTGAGCCGCGCAGTTTTGGCCTCAAGGTCGTGAGCGTCATGCCGGGCAATCAGGGGACGGCGTACGAATCCCACCAAGGGGTGGTCCTCCTCTTCGGGGTCATACATGGCGAGCCACTCGCGATGCTCGATGCCACCGCCATCACCGCCATTCGCACGGCCGCCGCTTCGGCCGCGGCGACCGATGCCCTGGCGCGCGCGGATGCCGGCGACCTGGCGCTTCTTGGATGTGGCACCCAAGGCCGCTTCCACTTGACTGCGATGGCAGCCGTGCGACGCCTGCGGCGGGTGCGCGTGTGGAGTCGGACACGGGCCAACGCAGAACGTTTCGCCCGCGAGGCGCCCGTGCCCGCGAGGCTCAAGATTGAAGTGATGGCGACCGCCGAGGAGGCCGTGCGTGGCGCGGACTTGGTCTGCACGGTTACCTCCGCCCGGGAGCCCATCCTCCGGGGGGCCTGGCTCGCGCCGGGCGCTCACGTGAATGCGGCGGGGGCCTGCTTTGCGACGCACCGCGAACTCGACACGGATGCGGTACGGCGCGCGCTCCTCTACACCGACTGTCGGGAGTCCTGTCTCAACGAGTCCGGAGACTTCCGGATTGCCCGCGGCGAGGGCGCCATCTCGGACAAGCATCTCCTGGGCGAATTGGGCGAGGTTCTCAACGGCAAGGTGCAGGGGCGCCTCTCGAACCAGGACGTCACGGTGTACGAGTCCCTCGGCATCGCCATCGAGGACCTCGCTGCCGCTCACGCCATCCACCAGCGGGCGCTCGCCACGGGGAAGGGCGCTTGGGTCGAGTGGAGCGGCGCGCCGAGTGCGTGAGCGGCGTCGCGCGGAAGGGCTCTACACGAACGACGGAGGCAGCATGCCGCCGGTGCTTCCACCGTCCGGCGAGGGTGGCCCGCTTTGTCTGTCCGGGGGGCACGGCGTCTTCCGGGCCGGACAAGGCCCCGCCGGGCTGGTCCCGAGAATTGCTCCGAAGCCGGTGTAGTGCTCGACCCGGTAGCGCCGGTCGAAGAAGTGAGCGAGGAGCAGGCGCGTCCAGGACTGAAAGGCGAAGAGGCCGCCATACTCTTCAGCGGCGAGTTTCCGAAGGGCGCGTAGCCTCGGCCACGCAATGGCTGGAAAGTCATGGTGCTCGACGTGGTAGCCGACGTCGAACGACACGCGGTTGAGCGGCCCGTAGTAGGACACGGTTGGTTGGTCCGCTCGCATCGCGAAATGTTCGGACAGCCGCCGCGCACCCAAGGGGTGCGGCCCGAAGGCGAGCAGCCCGCTGACGGCCAAAAAGCAAATCCCCTTGCCGCCGACGAGCCACAACAGCACCGCAGTGGCGAGGGTTTGGAGACACCAATTCAGCAACAGAAAGCCATCCCGCGGTACGTGGTTCGCTGAACGTGCGGGGTAGAAGAAACGACCCAGGCTGAAGGATGCGAACTTGCGGAGGGGACTTGCACCGACGAATGCGATTTCCGCCCGTGGCGGGGCCTGGGTGTCGCGGCCGTCCACCTCTCCAAGAAACTTGTGGTGCAGCAGGTGTTGCACTCGGAATTCAATGGCCACGGGGGCGAGGAGGGGCAGGTTTGCGACCAACATCCACAGCCTGTTGGCACGCGAGCCGCGGGCAACCAGATTGTGGGTTCCCTCGTGGATGAGGACGCCGAGCGCGTGGCCGACGAACGCGCCCACGCCAAACGCGACTGCGAGCAGGGTCAACCAGGTGGTGTGGCGGACTGCCCAGGCCAGCGCCACGTCGGCCGCGACCAGGGCGACGATGAAAGCCTGCGACAGGGGATACGTCCCCTGAAGAGCGCGTACTTCGGGGTGGCTTGCGAGGATGTGCTTGTGCCGCTCGATGTGCCATCGCACTGGTGTGGCCGGCATCGCCGCATCCCTCCCGAAGAGAACCCGGGCCCTCCGAGGGTAAACGCTAACCATTCTGCCTGAGGCATCGCAACCCAAAACAAAGGTGACCGCGCGGCCAGCCCTGGTAGTCACAGCGGCCTTCGGGTGTAACCGGGGCGAGAACCGAGCGTTCGCGTGGAGAGTGGCTCTCCAGCCGCGCAAGGGTCACCGGTGCGGGAGCAGGCGGAGGGCCTGCACGCAAACTACTCGACGGCGCAAAGATGGCCTTCTGCAGTCGCCCGGGGCGCCATGATCAAGTTCACGCATTTGTCACCCCGAACTGTCAGCGTGTACTCGCCATGTCTCCACAGCCGTCCGTCGCAGAAGCTCGCTCTCAGGTGGAAGCGCTTCTGGGCGAGGTTGGGCGGGCGACGCCGACCGAAGGCGAGCTCGCCGCCATTGCCGCCGTACACCGGAAGGGCGCGGTGAACCTACGGCACTACCTCGCGCTCCGCGCTCATGACGTCCGGAGACTGCAGAACTCGCTCGCCGAATTGGGGTTATCGTCTCTTGGCCGTGCGGAGGGGCATGTGCAGGCGACTCTCCTCGCCGTCCATCGCGCGCTCACTCGCCTTCAGGGCGGGTCGGACGGCACGTACGCGCTTGTCGGGCCCAACTTCCAGGAAGCGCGTGCTGCGCTCGGCTCAAACGCCGATGCGCTTCTCGGACCGGCGCCGGAGGGACGGGCCGTCCGCGTCATGGTCACTGCGGACGCAAGCCTGGCGCAGAATGCCGACTCGGTCCGTGCGCTGGTGGAGCGCGGAATGACCTGCCTGCGCATCAACTGCGCTCACGACAGCGCCGAAGTCTGGACGCGAATCGCCGGACACCTCAGGAGTGCCGAGCAGCAACTCGGCGTGTCCTGTCGACTCCTCATGGACCTCTGCGGGCCGAAGATTCGGACCGGCCCGCTCGAGCCCGGGCACGCCGTCGTGACGTGGAAGGTGCGACGCGACGGGTGCGGGCGGACGGAGGCTCCCACCCGGGTGTGGCTGGCGCCTCCGGGGGAGGAGGTAGTGCGGCCCGCGCCAGTCCTCACGTTCCCTCGGGTGTGGCTCGCGTCGCTTCGCGTCGGGGACGTCCTGCAGTTTCGGGACACACGCGGGCTCCGGCGTGAGCTTCGCATCCAAGAACAGGACGGGGACTCATTCCAGTCTGAAGCCGAGCGGCGTGCTTTCGTGGTGGAGAGTTGCGAGTTTCATCGCGCTGGCGTCGAAGAGGCAGTCTGTCCGGTGGGGCTCCCGCGTGCCAACGCGCCGCTTCAGCTCGCCATCGGCGATTCGCTCATCCTGACGCGGTCCCTCTCGCCCGGACACCCTGCGGTCGTCGATGCAGCCGGGCGGGTGCTCACCCCTGCTCGCATCGGTTGCACTGAGCCGGCCGTGTTTTCCTCGGTGAAACCGGGTCACCGTGTCCTCCTGGATGACGGAAAATTTGAGGCCGAGACGCTGCGGGTCGATCCGGAACAACTGGAGCTCCGCATCACCCGAGGCCCACGGCCCTCCGGAAAGCTGTCGAGCGAGAAGGGTGTCAACGTACCCGACACGCATCTGCACCTGCCATCGCTCGGGGAGGACGACCGGCGCGACCTCGCGGTTGTCGTGAAGTTGGCGGACCTCGTTGGCATGTCCTTTGTGCAGAGTCCGGAAGATGTCCAGTGCCTACGCAAGGAAATGGAGCGGCTTGGACGGCCCGACCTCGGCATCATCCTCAAGATTGAAACGGCTCACGCCTTTGCCTCGATGCCCTCGCTTCTCTGGGCAGCCATGGGGCACGAGCGCGTCGGTGTGATGATTGCTCGCGGAGACCTTGCCGTGGAGTGCGGCTACCAGCGGCTGGCCGAGGTGCAGGAGGAGCTGCTCTGGATTTGCGAGGCGGCTCACCTTCCAGCGGTGTGGGCCACCCAGGTTTTGGAAGGCCTCGCCAAGACAGGCGTCCCCAGCAGAGCCGAAGTCACGGACGCCGCGATGGGAGAACGTGCCGAGTGCGTCATGCTCAACAAGGGGCCACACATCCTCGATGCGGTCAGCGTCCTTGATGACATTCTGCGCCGCATGGAGGAGCACCAGTCGAAGAAGACGGCCCAGCTGCGGGCCCTCAAGTCCTGGCAGGTGAAGCCGGCCAGCCGGCCGCAGAGACCGCCATCGCCCTAGAGGAAGCCAAGGGGGGATGAAATCCCCCGCGTGACGCACGTGGTTCTGTCCGGCGAGGGAAAGTCCGAGACCATCGCCGATGATGAGGACATGCCGTCCGGGCATGGCAACCGCTAGGGCAACGCCCGGTTCAGGACGAGGTCGCTGTACCGAGAGGTTGAGTTCCCGCGTCTTCAGCGCATCAGCTGCGGCGCGATGGACATACTTCTCCGCCCCATCGCACGCGGCACTTCGCTCAGTGGTCTCGTGCGGCTTCGGTACCCCGAGTCCCACTGGGCGTGCTGGTGGGGGTCGCCTCCGGGAAGGTGAGCGTCCCGAGCATGGCCGGACAGGAGTCTCCCACGGAGAAGCGACGCACGAGACGTCGCTCGCCCAGCGTGATGGTGACCTCGTAATCGCCCCTGGTGAGCTGCTCCAGGATGAAGCCGCCCTTCGGTCCTGTTTGACCGGATTGCAAGAGGCGCGTTCCCAGCAACTGGGCCACCAGGTGCGCGCCGGCAGCGGGTTGCCGCGGGGCGTTGAAGACCCGTCCGACGGCCGTGCAGGCCTTGTCGACCCGGACGGTGGTGTCGACGTTTCCGACAGCCGGGACCTCGATGAGGGCGGTGCCGACTCGTCCGTCATCCGTCACCACGCGTACCGAGGTTTTGCCCTTGGGCTGGTCGATTGCCTTGAAACGGTCGCCGGCGAAATGAATGGGAGGTCCCGGGGGAAGCTGGCCATTGAAGGGAAACGTCTGCAGTTGAAAACCGTTTGGCGGAGGCTGGCCGAGCACGCGCCCGGACACTTGGCCCTGCGCCTTGGCCGGCGTCACCGCTCCAGCGGGAGTGCCCGCGCGCCTCAGCACCTCCACTGAAGCCCCAGCGTGGTCGGTGGCGGCCCACTCAGCCAGAGCGCCGAGGGCATCCGTTTCAGGTGCCCCGGACGCGACTGCGGACCGTGCTTGCCGCAGCACCGTCCCTGTGGCGTCGACTTCCTCGACCATCACCCAGCGACGGTTTGCGGACGACTCGGTCTGGAGGGTGAAGAGGCGGCCCGCGCCGAAGAGTTTGGCGACCCGGGCGAGGTTGGCCGAGCGCTCGACGCCCGGCTCGACGCACGGTCCGCCGTCGGGGAGGAGGGAGCCCTCCACGCCGCTGGCGAACTCCACGGGAGCCACCAGCGCGGGCGGAGCTGGAATCCGCACGGTGCGGGCAAGGCTCCGGTGGCCAAAGTCGGCCTCGACTCGGTAGTCGCCTGCCGGAAAGTGATGGGACAGGGGCGCGCTTCCGACTGGGCACCCTCCGAGGTACACCTCAGCTCCGGCGGGGACGACCGCGATGTCGAGCCGGTTGGTGGGCACCTGAGCTTCTCTTACGCGGAGGCCGTCCACGAACTTCCGGAAGGTTGGCGGGTAGAGCCCTGTGTCGGGCTGGTACGTGGGTTCGACGCGCAGGATGGACACCAGGGCTGCTTCGGCAGCCGGCCCATCACTTGGAAGTTGCGCCTGCGCAAGCAGCGTCAGCAACTCGCGCTCTGCCTTCCAGCGCTCGTGCGACGGCGCGAGGCGCGTGACGTCGACCGCCAGTGCCTTGAGTTGTGACACTGCGGCGTCAACGTGGTGCGCGTAGAAATCCGTTCGAGCAGCCGTCAAAGCGCGCGACACCTCCTCCAGCGTTCGTTCGGAAAGACCGCCCAACGGCCGCGCGGTTTCCGCTTCGCTCTGGAGGGTGGGGCCCAGCTTCGGCTGGAGAAGCGCCCGAAACGCGCGCGCCGAGATGGCACTCGCCGCTGTCTCGCAGTGACCGGCGGCAATGACTGCCGCCCGGGTTGGCTTGGGCGCCTCGGGGCCGGGCGACGCCACCGACGGCAGCGCGCACGCTAACAGGGCTGCCATGGACCGAATGGGACGCACCGACAGCCTCCTGAAAGCAGGCTTCGTCAGCGTACTTCACCGGGCGTCACTTCGGGCCGACTCTCCCCCGAGGGCGACCCCGGGGCCGGCGCGGACCCGTCGCTGGAGCGCCCATGGCTGCGGGTGGTCTGGCCCAGAGGCTTGACTTCGATGGCCCAGTTTCTACAAAGTAGAAACATGGGGAAGAGGGAGACGCTGGGGGAGTTCGAGCACCTGGTGATGCTTGCGCTGGTGCGCCTTGGCAAAGACGCCTACGGGCTGGCTGTCCGACAGGAAATCGCCAAGCGAGCGGAGCGGCAGGTCTCCATTGGAGCCGTGTATGCGACTCTGGACCGGCTGGAACTCAAGGGGCTGGTTCGCTCGAGCGAGTCCTCGCCAGCGCCGGCGCGCGGCGGTCGCCGGCGTCGCTTCTTCGAGTTGACGGCGGACGGGCAGGGCGCCCTTCAGCGGACGCACCGGTCCCTCCTGCGGATGACGCTGGGGCTGGGCCTCGGCTTTGGACTCAAATGAGAATCCGCCCCCCACGGATTGGCGCCTGGCTTCTCGGCCCGCTGCTGCCGGGGGGAACCGGTCATCCGTTGCTGGGACACCTCGAGGAGGAATTCACAACCGAGGCCGTCCCGAGGTTGGGAGCGTCCGCCGCGCGTCGCCGGTACCTCTGGGAGTGCCTGATGGCTGCAGGGCCGCTTCTGTCGACTGGCCTCGCTCCCAGGGGAGCGGCCATCCTCGCCAGTCTCCTTCTGGTGGCGCTGCCGCTGGTAGTTATGGAGGTCGCCCGGAGTTTCGTCCTGAGCCAGATTCCGCTCAAGGAGGGGCGCGCGTACGGCGGGGACTTTCTCTGCCTGCAGCTGGTCGCAGTCGCCTTGCTCTGCGCCGGCGCCGCTCGGCTGCTGCGGGCTAGCCCGCCTCGTGACGCGGCTCCGGCCGGGGGCACTGTTCTCCTCATCGTGGCCTCTGCCCTCGCTATGTTGACTGCCGTTGGCCCGTCGCGCCCGGCCGGGTTCTGGGCGCTCGGGCTGCCGGTCGTGGTGTTCTCAGCCGCCGTCGGCTCGCTGAATTCGCGCCGGCGAAACGCTTCGCTCGAGGAAGCCAGGGAGGCCAGATGAAGTGGATTGCGGTTGCAGTTCTGGGGCTGGTGGGTCTGTTCGTCGTTGCCGCGGTCGTCCTTCTGGCCTTGGGGCGCCGGGCGGATGCTGGGCGCTTGGTAACGTCCATCGAGGTCAATCGCCCTCCGGCCGAGGTCTGGCTGTGGATTACCGAGCCCGACAAGCTCAAGGGATGGGTGACCTGGCTCGTGGAAGTCCGTCAGCTGACGGACGGCCCGGTGCGCCCTGGGTCTCGCGTGGAATGGGTGATGCAGGATGCGAACAACGGAAACCGTCCGATGGTCATCACGAGCGAAACCCTCGCCTTCGAGGTGGGGCGGCGCCTCGAGCTGAAGCTGTCGGCTCCGGGAGCGTTCTCCGGAGTGGCCACCTACGCGCTCGTCGACCTCGGCGGCGGCCGGACCCGGCTCGCCACGGATGCGCACTACCGCTACGACTCGGCCTTTGCACGGCTGATGGAGCCGCTCATTACCCCGGCGGCGGCGAAGAAATTTGACGGAGACATGGCCCGTCTCAAGGCGCTCGCTGAAGCGGCCCCGCGGGCCGAGCATTCGGCTGCGGAGGCCCACGCCCAGTGACGGGTTGACGTAAGCTGCCGCATAGAGTGCCGCTCCACGCCTGCCGAGGCAAGAGTCTCCCGTCGGGCCTGCTCGTGGCGGCCCTTGTCCTTGCGGTGCTCCCATTCGCCGCGATTGCGCAGTCGGTGGAAGAGACAGGGACAGTCAGGCTCATCGGCTGGGCGGGCTTCCAATTCACGACGCCCGTCACCACGACGAGTGGAACCATCAGCGTCGACGCGGCCCCCAGCTACGGTGCAGCGTTCAACCTCGCCTTTGGCCCGGAGCTTGACCTCGAGCTGCTCTGGACGCTTTCGCCGACGCACGCGCATTACCTCTCGACGGCCGGGGTCGCCACCAGCGGCACCAACCATCTCAACATCAGCTACTTCCAGCTGGGGTTAACCAAGAGCATCCGCTGTGGGGACTTCGAATGCTTCGGCGACTTCACGCTAGGGGCGGTGCTTCTGTCGCCCGGGGCCATCCTCCTCAGCTCGGGCGAGCGGCTGAACGTCCAAGACACCTGGCAAGCCGCTTTTACCTTTGGCGCAGGAATCAGGTTCTTTCTCGTCCAGCAGCTTGCAGTCGTGCTGCAGGCGCGGCTCCTCGTGCCGGTCTACATCACGGGCGGTGGTTTCTATGCCGGCAGCGGCGGGACGGTGCTCGTCATCGGTGCCGGCGTCCCCTGCGTCGAGGGCGCCTTCACCGCAGGACTGGTGCTCGCGCTCTGACGGCGTTCCCCCCGGCGGGGGACGCCTGGCGCGGCGCGAAGCACTTTGACCTCGTCATACGGGGCCAAGGCACGTCCCAGCGATGAAGCGACGGCGGCACCGTGCCGTTCAACGCGGACGGCAGAGACGGGACGCCCGCGGGGAAACCAGTGCGCTTCGTCGACGCACGAAAAGCACCCTGCAGGCCGACGTGCGCAAAGTGTGCGGCCGTTGTCACGGCGTCACACGTTCAAGGGATGCGTCGGTGCGGGGTAGGCGAGGGCCGCGACGAAGGGCCTTGACTGTCCCATAGTTGGAGAATAATTCTCGAACTCGTCGAACACCGCAGCACGGAGGAGACCCCGATGGCCAGTCTCAAGGGAAGCAAGACGCACGACAACCTGAAGACGGCCTTCGCCGGCGAGAGCCAGGCGAACCGCCGCTATCTCTATTTCGCGAAGGAAGCGGACGTGGAAGGTCGCCCGGACATCGCCGGCCTCTTCCGCGACACCGCGGAGGGGGAGACGGGTCATGCGCACGGCCACCTCGACTTCCTGAAGCAGGTGGGTGACCCGGTCACCGGGGAGCCCATCGGGGACTCGGCCAAGAATCTCAAGTCCGCCGTCGTGGGCGAGACCTACGAGTACACGCAGATGTACCCGGGCTTCGCCAAGCAAGCCCGCGAGGACGGCCTCGCCGAGATTGCGGAGTGGTTCGAGACGCTGGCCAAGGCCGAGAAGTCCCACGCTGGCCGCTTCGCAAAAGGTCTGCAGCAGGTGCAAGCCGAGGGCTGAGCGTCGTCTTCGCGGAAGGACCCGCCGGCTTAGCCGGGCGGGTCGCCAGCACCCGCGTCACGGAGTTCCAGGAGGTGTCGGTGAAACTTCCCGCCGCTGGAGAAATCACCGCAGCTCAGGACCCGCATGGACTGCGGTACGACGGACCTCTGTTCTTCGACAAGGCCAACCTCAAAGCTGAGCTGCACCGCGTCTTCGAGATTTGCAACGGTTGCCGCCTCTGCTTCAACCTGTGCCCGTCCTTCGCGGTGATGCTCAACACCATCGACGAGCGGGACCCGCACCGGGCCGAGGCCGAGGGGAAGTACCTGGGCGAGGCCGTCATTGAGGAACACGAGGCTGCCGAGAAGCTCAAGGACGTCAAGGTCGGCACTGAGAGCCCGGTCGACCTGTTGACCGAGGCAGACTTCAAGCAGGTGGTCGACCTCTGTTACGAGTGCAAGCTCTGCTACCCGAAGTGCCCGTACGTGCCGCCGCACGAGTTCGCGGTCGACTTCCCGCGGCTCATGGCTAGGTCCAAAATCATCGAGGTGCAGGACGAAGGCGTGGGGTTTCGGGAGAAGTTCCTTGGTGCCACCGACTTCATGGGCAAGCTGATGACGAAAGTGGCCCCGCTGGCCAATGCGGCGGCCCACAACGCCTTCAACCGCCTGCTGATGCACAACACCATCGGCATCCATAAGGACCGGCAGCTGCCGGACTACGCTTCGCAGAGCCTCCTCAGGTGGTGGGGCCGGCGGGCGAAGGCCGCGCCGCCTGCAGAGCCGACGGCAGACGTCGCCCTCTTCGCCACCTGCTTCGTCAACTACAACGACCCGGACATCGGCAAGGCCGCCGTCGAGGTGCTCGAGCACGCTGGCTGCAAGGTGGACTGCCCCGAGCAGCTGTGCTGCGGGATGCCGAAGCTGGATGGCGGCGACCTGGAGGGCGCTCGGGAGCTCGCCCGGAAGAACATCGCCCTCCTCGGCGATTCGGTCCGCGCCGGAAAGAAAGTCCTCTCCCCCGGTCCGAGCTGCACGCTGATGCTGAAGACGGAGTACCCGGAACTAGTTCCCGGGCCGGAGGCGGACGCACTGGCCGCCGCGGTGATGGACTTGAGCGACTTCCTTCTACAGCAGGCTCGCGCCAAGAAGCTTCCCAAGGATTTCAAGAGGCCCCTTGGCAAAGTGGCATTTCACGTTGCCTGCCACAACCGGGTGCAGAACTTCGGGTACCGGGGCCGTGACCTTCTCAAGTGGGCGGGCGCCGACGTGACGCTGGTCGACCGCTGCTGTGGAATGGATGGCACCTGGGGGATGAAGGCTGAGTACTTCGAGGAATCGCTCAAGGTGGCCGAGAAGGCGGCGCAGGCGGTCGAGGGTGCGGCTCCAGACGACGTGTCGAGCGACTGTCCGCTGGCGGGCCTCCAGCTGACCCAGAAGACGGGCCGGCGCTCCTTTCACCCCGTCCGTCTTCTCCACCGGGCGTACTTTGGGGACCCACAGGCGTCCTCAGCGCCCTCCACGGACTCGAAGGACAAAGATTCGCAGGAGGCGCCGTGATGCAGCCGTTGACCACCCAGGACCTCTGGCCACTCACCGTCTATGAAGGGGTCCGAGACCAGTTTCGCCGTGAAGTCATCGCCGCCAAGCAGCACCGGCGCGTGCATGTCGGACCGGTGATGACGCTGATTTTCGAGAACCGGCTGACGGTGAAGTTCCAGGTGCAGGAGATTCTGCGCGCCGAGCGAGTGACGAAGCCAGAGGCCGTCGCCGAGGAGCTGGAGGGCTTCAACGCCATGCTACCGGCCGCGGATGAGCTGTCAGCGACGCTGATGATTGAGCTCATCGGCGTCGAGGCCGAGGTCGCCGCAGAGCTCCGAAAGCTGACCGGGCTGTCGCAGCATCTCTTCCTGGAGCTGGGCGGAACGCGCCGGGCGGCGAGCTTTGACGAGGGTCGCGACGACGGAAGGCGCGTTTCTGCAGTGCAGTACGTTCGCTTCCCGATGGGGGGGGCCGCTCGCCTCCTCGCGGATGTGTCCGTGCCCGCCCATCTGGTGATTGACCACCCGCACTACCAACACCGAACGGCACTTGCAGAAGGTGTGCGCCGGTCGCTGGCAGGCGACCTCGACGACAGGGTCTGACGTGAAACCTCCCCGTCGAATGGCTCCTCGCCCGCAGGCAGCCGTTGACGCGGCCTTCGTCGCCCACTGCCGGGCGCGGGGGCTGCTGGTCACCGAGCAGCGGCGGGCCATCTACGCGGTGCTGGCCGCCTCACGCGAGCACCCGAGCGCCGAGCAGATTCACCGCGCCGTCCGGGCTCGGCTTCCGCGCCTCTCGCTGGCGACGGTGTACAAGAACCTGGAGGCGCTGCGTGCCATTGGCGCGGTCAGCGACGTGAATAGCCTCCACGAGCACGGGCGTTACGAGGCCGCCCTTCCCGGGACGGGCGTAGGCCAACCCCATCACCACCTGGTGTGCATCCGCTGCAAGCGCGTGCTGGACCTCCACGACCGACGCCTGGACGCTTTCCGCCTCGGCGCCGCCCAGGCCCATGGCTTTGAGGTCCGCGCCATCCGGGTCCAGGTGGAGGGCCTCTGCCCCAGCTGCCAGATGGCACGGCCCTCCGCCGCAGTCCGCCGCTCCGTGTAGCTCAGGCTCCGGAAGGGCGGGCCTTCACGGCTTGTGCTGGCCGCTGTGCTCGACGAACGAAAAGCCGAAGCGGCCCTTCACACAGAGGTGCCCCTGCGTGACGCTCGAGTCGCTGGGGGAGGTGACCCGCACGATGGTGTTGTCCTGGACCCGCAGCGACAGCGTGCAACCGACGCCGCAGTAGGGGCAGATGGTGTCGGTGACTGTCTGCTCCGACTCGCGCCATTCTCCAGCAGCTCGCAGCGCGTGCTCGGTCTTGAAGACGAGCGCGCCCGTGGGGCAAACCCCGACGCAGTTGCCGCAGAAGACGCAGGCCGAGTCCGGAAGGGCAACATCGTGCTCGGTGGCAATGCGTGCCTCGAAGCCACGACCTGCCAGGGCGATGGCGAAGGTATTCTGCGCATCCGTCCCGCACGCCTCGACGCATTTGTAGCAGAGCATGCAGCGGGCGAAGTCGCGGACGAAGAGCTCATTGTCCAGCTTGACGGGCTGCGCCACTGTCAGTGCCTTTGGCCCAAAGCGCTCCGGCTGGGCCCCGTAGCGTGAGACCAAGCGCGAGAACTCGGCCGAGCGCGACATGTCGACTGACGAGCCGAGCAGCTCGACCACCAGCTTGCGGCTCAAGCGGACCCGGGGGCTGTCGGTGAGGACTGTCATGCCTGGTTCCGCGACGCGGGAGCAGGCTGGCACCAGCGTGCGTGCACCCTCCACCTCGACGACGCAGATGCGGCACGCGTTCACCGGCGTGAGGTTCTCCGCCCAGCACAACGTGGGGGTATCGACGCCGGCGGCCTGGCAGGCCCTCAGCAGCGTGGCGCCCGCTGGAACCGTCACCGACGCCCCGTCGACACTGAGCTCCACGGCTGGCTGGGTCACGGTTTGGCCCCCGAATGCGGTCTGAACTTGGCGAGCGCCGACTGGATGGCGAGCGTCGCCGTCTGGCCCAGTCCACAGATGGAGGCGTCCCGCATTGCCTGGCCGAGCTCATCCAGCAGGGCAAGCTCGGCGTTGCGCGACTCGAAAGACCCGCCGGTCGCGAGCCGGGCGAGCAGCTCCTCCTGCCGAACGGTGCCCACGCGACAGGGGACGCACTGGCCGCAGGACTCGTCCCGGAAGAACGCGGCCAGGCGGCGCAACAGCGGGCTCAGGGCCACCGTGTCATCAATCACGAAGACGACGCCCGAGCCCAGCGAGGCGCCCCGCTTCCGCGTGTCCTCGAAGGAGAGGGGGACGGTCAGCTCATCGGGCGTGAGGAAGGTTCCAGCCGCCCCGCCGAGCAGGACGGTTTGGAGGCGTCGCCCCGGGGCGACGCCCCCGGCCAGTTGGATGAGTGCGTCCAGGCGCGTCCCGAAAGGCACCTCGTACACGCCCGGTCGCCCTACCCGGCCAGAGACGCAGAAGAGCTTGGTGCCCGGTGAGGCAGCCGTGCCCACCGAGGCGTAGTGCGCTGCCCCGTCGCGGATGACGTCCAGGACGGCCACCAGCGTCTCGACGTTGTTGACGGCGGTGGGTTTGCGAAAGAGGCCGGACTGCACCGGGAAGGGGGGCTTGTTGCGGGGCTCGCCGCGAAACCCCTCGATGGAATTGAAGAGGGCTGTCTCCTCGCCGCAGATGTAGGCGCCCGCCCCGCTGCGAAGCTCGATGTCGAAGGCGAAGCCACTGCGGAGCACGTCGGGCCCGAGGAGGCCCTCGCCGCGGAGGAGACGGATGGCGTGCGCCAGCCGGCCCGTCGCCAGCGGGTACTCGCCGCGGATATAGAGGTAGCCCCGCTCAGCGCCCGTCGCGAAGCCGGCGATGGTCATCGCCTCCAGGACGGCGAACGGGTCGCTCTCCATCAGCACGCGGTCCTTAAAGGTACCCGGTTCGGACTCGTCGGCGTTGCAAACGACGTAGTGGGGCTGCTCGGGCGCCCGCGCTACGGCCTCCCACTTCCGGCCCGTGGGAAAGGCGGCGCCGCCCCGACCGACCAGCTTGGCGTCGGTGATTTCGCGAAGCACGGCCGCCGGGCCAAGCTCCAGGGCGCAGCGAAGCGCACGCTGGCCACCGTGCGCTTGGTAATCCGTGAGGCTGGAAGGGTCGACGGCCCCGGCGCGGGCCAGCAGGCGTCGGGGGCCCTCGCCACCCAGCAAGGTCTCCGGTGTGTCGGGGCGGGCACCGAGAAGCGCCGCTTCGATGCGGGCCACGCTCGCCCGCCCAAAAGCGCAAGCCCGGGGCTCCGGACCCGCCACGGACACCAGCGCTGCCGGGGCATGCTCGCAGAGGCCGAGGCACGGGCTGCGCATCCAGCGGGCCGCGGTGCGCGTGGCTGACGTGGGCGCGTCGGCCCGGTGAGGCAGGTGTTCCGCTGGCCCGAGGCGCGCGGTGAGTTCGGCGCACAGCTGTTCGGCGCCTGCCACCTGGCAGGCGATGTCGTCACAGACGTGCGCGAACGCAGCCGGTCGCTCCCTCAGCGACAGCAGGCCGTAGAAGCTGGCCACGCCGTACCCTTCGGCCGGTGGGACGCCCAACCGTCCGCACAGGTAGCCCAGCCCGCCGGGACTCACCCAGCCGAGGCGGGCCTGCAGCGCGTGGAGGCCGGGCAAGAGCAGAGTCCTGTGCGTCTTCGCCGCACGGAGCCCGGTCGGGAGGTCTTCCCCGGCGGGCCCAAGCACGCCGTCGACTGCCTCGCGCTCGGCGTCGGTGGGCATCGCGGCGATGGCGCGCAAGTCCATCGCCTTCGCAGACTACCAGAAGCCTAGGGGACGCCAGTCTTCCTTACGGCAGCGCGACGCCGCGCCCAGCCGAATCCGGGGGTTGGAGAAGCTTCTCGATGCGGACGGCGGCCGCCTTGAAAGCAGCCGTCCCGGACTTCGGGTCGGTGACGTTGATGGTGAGGATGTTGGTGTCCACCTGGTCCGGGAAGTGAAGGCTCATGAAGGCCAGACCCGGGCGCAAGCGCGCATCCAGCCTGACCGGCGCTTCCACTGCGCCGCGCCGTGACACCACCCGGACTTGCTCGCCCTCCCCGACACCGAGGCGCGCTGCGTCGTGGGGGCTCAAGTCCAGGGTCGTCTTGCGCGGGTGCGGCCAGACGTAGGCGCTGCTCTGAACGCCGGTATTGAAGGACTCGAGGTGACGGCCGGTGGTGAGCCGCAGGGGGAAGGACGCATCCAGCGTGTCGAACGGTTCCACCTGCTCGGTCGGGATGAAGGGAGCCCGCGGCCCGAGAAGGGGCTCGCTCCACAGGCGCGCGTGCAAGAACGGCGAGCCGGGATGCTGCTCATCCGGGCACGGCCACTGGATGCCGTGGAGCTCCTCGAGGCGGGCGTAGCTCATGCCGGCGTGCATCGGGCTGAGCGAGCGCAGCTCATCCCAGGCTGCCTGAGGGCTGGGCGTGGCGAGGTCATAGCCGAGCCGGAGGGAGAGCTCGCCGAGGATGGCGATGTCGTCGCGTGCCTGACCGGGTGGCGACAGCGCCGGACGACAACGCTGCACCCGCCGTTCGCTGTTGGTGACCGTGCCCTCCGCCTCGCACCAGCTGGCCGATGCTGGCAGCACCACGTCCGCCAGCTCGGCCGTCCGCGTCAGCACAATGTCCTGGACCACCAGGTGCTCCAGCCCGCGGAGGAGCTCCAGGGTGTGCTGAGAGTCAGCCTCGGACTGCGCCGGGTTTTCGCCGATGACGTACAGCGCAGTGAGAGCCTTGCGCTCCATGGCCTCAAACATCTCGGTCAGGGTCCAACCATTGCGTGCCGGGAGGGGACGGCCCCAGCGAGCTTCGAAGCGGGCGCGGACCGCCGGGTCCTCGACATCCTGGAAGCCGGGGAACTTGTTGGGGAGCGCGCCCATGTCGCCGCCCCCCTGGACGTTGTTCTGCCCGCGCAGGGGGTTTAGCCCAGAGCCCCAGCGCCCGACATGGCCGGTGAGGAGCGCGAGGTTGATGAGGGCCAGGACGTTGTCCACGGCGTTGTGGTGCTCGGTGATGCCCAGCGTCCAGCAAATCATCGCGCGGTCGGCGCGGGCGTAGTCCTCCGCTAGACGGCGGATCAGCCCGGGTTCAACCCCGGTTTCCCGCGAGGCCCGGTCGACGTCGTACCGCGCGACCGTCCGTGCGTAGGCATCGAAGCCCTCGGTGGCGCGGTGGATGAACGCCCGGTGCTCGAGGCCAGCATCGAGGATGCAGTGGGCGACGCTGTTGGCCAGGGCGATGTCGGTTCCCACTTGCACGGGAAGCCAGCCGTCCGCCCAGGCGGCTGTCGACGTTCGCCGCGGGTCGACGACGTAGAGCTTCGCGCCGCGATGGACGGCTTTGAGGACGTGGTGAAAGAAGATGGGGTGTGTCTCGCGGGCGTTGCTTCCCCAGAGCACCAGGACGTCCGCTTCCTCGACTTCGCGGTAGGACGAGGTGCCCCCGCCGGCGCCGAAGACCGTCGCCAGACCGGCGACGCTCGGCGCGTGTCAGGTTCTGTTGCAGCTGTCGATGTTGTTGCTTCCGACCGCGGCGCGAATGAATTTCTGCGCCGCGAAGTTCACCTCGTTGGTGGCCTTCGAGCAGCTGAAGATGCCAAACGACGTCGGTCCGTGACGCTCGACTGAACTGCGGATGCCTGCCGCCGCACGCCCCAGCGCGATCTCCCACGTCGTCGCTCGCAGCGTGCCGTTTTCACGGACCAAGGGCTGGGTCAGCCGGGGCAGGAACATGGCCCACAAGTCTACCGCCCGGTCGGCTGGCTTCAAGGCGAGCACACACTCTGCGTGCCCCTTCCGGGGGCGGAAGACGCTACAGTCTGCCGCCCTTCAGCTTCCCCTTTCACCTCTCAAGAGGACTTGCATGCGCCTTTCGCCTCGCGTTGCCTTTGCCGTCGCTGTCGGTGCCACTTTGCTGACGGGCCCGGCTCAGGCCCAGGAGCCCGCCAAGCTGGAATTGCCCCGCCCCAGCCCGTACGCCACCTTCAAGCAGACGGTCGGCCTCACCGACGTCACCGTCGCGTACGCGAGCCCAGCCGTCCACGGCCGCAAAATCTGGGGCACCGTCGTGCCGTATGACGAGTTGTGGAGAGCCGGCGCCAACGAGTGCACCAAGCTCACGCTGAGTACCCAAGCGACCATTGAAGGCAAGTCGGTGCCGGCCGGGGCGTACTGCCTCTTCCTGCTGCCCACCAAGGCCGGATGGACCTTCATCCTCAACAAGGACACCAGCTTGTGGGGCACGGACAAGTACAAGGCCTCCGACGACGTGCTGCGTGTCCCGGCGACGGCCAGCACCATCCCCCTGCGCGAGAGGCTTGCCTTCAGCGTGCTCGACTTCAGCGACACGGGCGGCACCCTGGCCATGGAGTGGGACACCGTCCGCGTCGGCGTGAAATTCGAGCTCCCCACCCGGGCCAACGTGCTGGCGGAAATCCGTAAGCTGAAGACAGACGACTGGGCCCCGTACAACCGTGCCGCGCGGTACCTTTTGGAGGCCAAGGCGGAGCCGGCCTACGCCATGGAACTGGTCGACAAGTCCATCAAGTTAAAGGAGGACTGGTTCAACGACTGGACCAAAGCGCAGCTGCTGGCGGCGTCTGGCAACACCAAGCAAGCCCTGGCCATTGCACAGCGGGCGCAGGAGCTAGGCAAGCAGTCGAGCAACTTCTTCTACGCGGACGAGGTGGCCAAGGCCATCTCCGACTGGAAGAAGTAGGCCCTCAGGCCGGAGCGGCCAGAAGCCGGCGGTACAGCGCTTCGATGCGCTCCACCACCGGTTCCGGCCGGAAGCGCGCCAGCGCATCGGCCCGCGCCGCCCGCCCCATGGCGGCGCGCCGGGCCTCCTCGGAGAGGAGCTCCACGACGGCGGCGGCAAGCGCCGGTGCGTCGCGCACCGGTACCAGCAGGCCCGTTTCCCCGTGTCGGACGACTTCCGGAAGTCCGCCCACGCGCGTGGCCACCACCGGGACGCCCGAGGCGAGGGCCTCGAGCGCAGCTAGCCCGAAGCTTTCCTGCTCGCTTGGCAGCACAAACACGTCCGCCTGGGCGAGCAGCGGCCCCATCTGCACCTGTTCGCCGAGGAAGGCCACCTGGCGGGTGAGGCCGAGGGAGGCGGTTAGCTTCTCGACGGCCGGCCGCTCCGGGCCATCCCCCACTAGGACCAGCGCCGCCGGCCGGCTGCGCAGCACCTGGGCGAACGCAAGCACGGCATCGCCCACCCGTTTCACCGCCCGGAAGTTGGAGGCGTGCAGCAGAAGGCCGGCCCTTCCTGGCCCTTCCCAGGGGAGGTTCGGAAACAGTCCGCGCAGCGCCGGCGTGTCCTCGCCCGGGTGAAACTCCACCGGGTCCACGAAGTTGGGAAGCACCTCGACGGCCGTCGCCTCGGGCAGCGACAGGTTCTCGAAGGCGGCGTGGCGCAGCCACACCGAGGGCGTCGTCACCGCGTCGCTCCGCAGGACGGCGTGGCGGGTGACGGCGGTGAGTGCCCGGTCGCCGACGATGCCGGTGACGTCGGTTCCATGAAGCGTCGTCACCAGCCGCGGGGGTCGCCCGCCCTGGCGTGCCACCATGTCCTGGGCAAGCAGCGCGCTGGCCGCGTGGGGGAGCGCGTAGTGGACGTGGAAAAGGTCGAGGCGCTCCCGCAGGGCGACGGCCGCCATTTCTCCGGCGAGCGCCAGGGCGTACACCCCGTTCTCGAGCGGCGGGCGGGTGACTGGCGCGATGCGGTGCAGCACGCACGCCCCCTTCGTGCTCGACAAACGCACCGGCAGCCCGGAGGAAAAGACGTGCACCGCGTGCCCCTGTCCGGCCAGCTTCAGGGCGAGTTGGGAGGCGGCGACGCCACTGCCGCCCACCGTCGGAAAGCAGGCGATGCCCACCGCCAGAGGCTTCACAGCTGAAGGCTCCGGACCTCGGGTGAAAGCGGCCGCGCTGCCTCGACCAGCGCCTTCACCAGCGCGCGGGGGCCCACCGAGGCTGCCACCGACGGGAAGGCGTAGACGCGTTCCTGCGGCAGGCCGCCGGGGCGAAGGGCGGTGAAGAGGTGCTCGAGGCGCTCGGCCGCAACCCGGTCCTGGGCGTGCGCCGCACGCTCGAGCTTGCTCACCAGCTTGTCGATGCCGTGAGCGACGTGGGCCCGTGTCTTCCGGACGTTCCTCTCCAACCTCGGCTCGAGGCGGACGGCATGGGGGAGCAGCGCCTCCAGCTCGCGTTCGACTGGCCCCAGCAGTCGTGCGCGGAGCCACTCAGCCGGTGGCAGCCAGGCCGGACGGACCTGTACCTGCGCCGAGACCTCCTCGCGCGGACGGTCGGCGTCCTCCGGGCGCAGGCCGAGACCTGCGAGCAGTCCCCGCACCCGCTCGTCGACCAGCCGGAGCCGGGCCCGGGGCGCCACCATCGGCATCCTCAGCCCGAACAGCGAGTAGAGGGGCGGCAGCTGCGCGAAATACGCGCACTCGGCCGGTCCGCCAATGTACGCGGCCGTGGGCAAGAGCGTATCCTGGACGAGCGGGCGCAGCAGGGCAGAGGTGCTGAAGCAGAGCGGGTCTTGCTCGAGGCAGGCGAAGAGTTCGGCCCGGCTGACAGGGCCGGCCGGGGTGGCGAAGCCCGCGCCGGCCGCGGCCAGGCGGTAGCGGGGGCCGGCGGGACCGCGGGGATGGAAGAAGGCAAGCGCAGCGTCGGGCCGGGTGTGCACCTGTTCGGTGAAGCCCTGTTCGCCCAGGGCGTGGGCTCTCTCCAGGAGGGCCGCTGCGATGGGCTCGTGCTCAGCGATGGCGCGCCGCAGCACGGGGGCGGCCAGCCGGGCCATGGCCGGGGTGCGCGGGTCGAGGAGGACGAGTCCGTCGGCGGCGAAGAGCTCCGCAAGCACCCCGGCGAAGGCCACCCCCGGAGGGCTACCGGCCCGGTAGTGGCGCGCCAGCAGGGCGGACACCTCGGAGCCGTGGGGGAGGGCCTGGAGCACGTCGTCGAGGGCCGAGGTGAGGCTCGCCACCTCCTTGGGCAAGGTCCGCTGCGCCAGCGAGAGGCGAGCCTGCTCGGGGGTCTCGGCCGGGAGTTCGAAGGAAGCCCGGCGCCCGGAGGGCAGAAGCACCTCCGCCCGGGCGATTTCCGCCCAGTCGTGGTCCTCGGTTTGCAGCCAGAAGAGGGGGACACAGGGCCGCCCGTGCCGCTCCGACAGCCAGCGGGCCCGGGCCACCGCCGTGGCGGCCTTGTACAGGGTGTAGAGCGGTCCGAGGAAGAGGCCCATCTGCTGGCCGGTGACGACGACGGTGGTCCCGGTGCGCCCCAGCAGCTCCACGTTTCGGTCACGCGAGGGGGACGCCGGGAGCTCGGCTGCTTGCCGGCTTAGCTCCTCGAGGAGCCCGTCCGCAGGGCGCCGTTGCGCGGCGTGCCCGACGGCAGCATCCCAGGCCTCCTCGTCCAGGGGACGCACGGGCAGCAGCGCCCGGGCCGGCGGCTCCCCGGCAATGAAGGAGGCGAAAAAGTCAGAAGCCATGCGAAGGTCCAACGTAACAGTGCCCGCGGAGAACGTCCTACTGCATGCATCGACTTCCTGGTGTCACCTTGGCCCTCACCTTGCTGCTGTCCACCGCGTCCGCCGAGCCTGGGTTACGCCCGGCGCAGCCGGACATTGCGCACCTGGAGCGCCTGCTGGACCGGCTGCTCGTCGTCGGAAATGTCCTCTATGTCGCCGCCCACCCCGACGACGAGAACACCCGGCTGCTCGCTTTCCTTTCCAACGGGATGCTGCTGCGTGCCGGTTACCTCTCCGTGACGCGCGGCGACGGCGGACAGAATCTCATCGGCCCTGAGCTAGCCCCCGGACTGGGCCTCATCCGCACCCAGGAGCTCCTCGCCGCGCGCGCCCTGGACGGCGCCGAGCAGCTCTTCACGCGGGCCAGAGACTTCGGCTACTCGAAGAGCCCGGAGGAAACGCTCGGCATCTGGGGCCATGAGGCGGTACTGGCGGACGTGGTGTTGGCCATCCGCCGTTTCCGCCCCGACGTCGTCATGACGCGCTTTCCCACCGGTGGAGTCGAAACCCACGGTCAGCACACGGCGTCGGCGCAGCTGGCGGTGGAGGCCGTCGCGCGGGCCGCGGACCCCGCCTACCTGCCCGACGCCGAGCACCGACGCCTGGGGCCTTGGAAGGTGACGCGGGTGGTGTGGAACCAGTTCACCGGCTTCGGCGCCCCGGAGCAGGAGCTATCAGGCTCTGCGAGCCTGGACGCAGGGGGGTATGACCCATGGCTGGGCCTTTCCTATGGCGAGCTTGCTGCCGACAGCCGCAGCAACCACAAGAGCCAGGGCTTTGGAGCCGCGCGCCGGCGCGGCCCGATTCCCGAATACTTCAAGCTGCTGGCCGGCGAGCCGATGAAGAATTCCCCGTTTGACGGGGTGGTATTCGACTGGTCGCGCGTCCCGGGCAGCGAGAAGCTGGTGGCCGAGCTCAAGCGCGCGCGCGCCGCCTTCCGGACGGCCACGCCCGAGGCGGCCCTTCCGGGCCTGCTGGCGGCGAGGGCGGAGCTCAGCCGACTTCCGGACAACCCGTGGAAGGCGCAGAAGCTGGCCGAGCTGGAGCAGGCGATTTTCGCCTGCAGTGGCCTGTTCGCCGAAGTGGTGGCGGACCGGCCCAGCACCTCCCCGGGGGCCACCGTGCCTGTCGTCGTAACGGCCCTGCTCCGCCGCCCGGCCAAGGTGACCCTGAACGAGGTGCGCTTGGCGGGACACGCCCTCAAGACCAACCGGGCACTCGAGGCGGGCCAGCCCTTCGAAGTCAAGGAGGCGCTGTCGGTGCCGAGCGACACGCGGCTGAGCAACCCGGTGTGGCTGGAGTTGCCGCCGACGGCTGGCCAGTACCCGGTTTCGGACCCAGGCCTGGTCGGCCTTCCCGAAGAGCCGGCACCGCTGCAGGCGGAGTTTCTGTTTGGGTTTGGCGAGCAGTCCGTGGCGGTGAGGCGGCCCGTCGTCTTCAAGTGGGTGGACCCGGTCCTCGGGGAACGCTACCGGCGCCTCGAAGTGCTCCCGGCGGTGACGGTGGACCCTGACGGGCCGCTGCTGGTTTTTCCTGATGCGCGTGAAAAGCAGCTGACGGTCACCGTGCGCAGCGTGGCCGGTGCGTCCGGGACGCTCGCGCTCGACCTGCCGCCGGGCTTTACCGTCACCCCGAAAAGCGTGCCCTTCGTCCTGGAGAAGGGCGCGGAGGCCACGCTGGCCTTCCGGGTGACGCCGCCAAAGGCGGCTGCCACCGGCGTGTTGCGTGCGGTGGCGACCGTGGCTGGCAGGACGTACGACCGTGGCCTCCGGCGCATCGAGTACGCGCACATCCCCATCCAGACGTGGCTCCCGCCGGCCGAGGTGCGGCTGACGCGCGTGGACGTGGCCCACGTCCGCCACCGCATCGGCTACGTCCCGGGCCCGGGCGACGAGGTGCCGCAAGCGCTGCGGCAGGTCGGCTACGAGGTGACTCCGCTGACGCTGACCGAGCTCCGGGAGCAGCCGCTCGGCGGCTTCCAGGCCATCGTTTTCGGTGTCCGTGCCTTCAACGTCGAGCCTCGGCTGTCGACGCTCCACGACAAGCTCATGGGCTACGTCCAGGCGGGCGGGACGGTCGTCCTGCAGTACAACACCACCAGCTGGCCGTCCTCCGGCCCACCCCCGCTCGGGCCGTTTCCTTTCACCATCGGTCATGGGCGTGTCACGGATGAAGGAGCAGCGGTGACGTCGGCTCCGCACCCGGTCCTCACCAACCCCAACCCCATTGGCCCGTCGGACTGGAATGCCTGGGTGCAGGAGCGAGGCCTCTACTTCGCCGAGACGTGGGACGAGCGCTATGCAGTCCCGCTGTCGATGCACGACCCCGGAGAGCAGCCGCTGCGTGGTGCGCTGCTCATCGCCCAGCTGGGCAAGGGCTCCTTCATCTACACCGGCCTATCCTTCTTCCGGCAGCTGCCCGCCGGCGTCCCGGGCGCGTTCCGCCTCTTCGCCAATCTCGTCGACCATGGCGGCTGAGAAGCCCGCCGACGCGGCAGTCCCCGAAACGGACATCCGTCCGCCGCTCGGCACCTGGCGGCGGCTGTACGCGCTCGTCCTGGGGGTGCTGGCGGCGGAGATTGTCCTGCTGGCGCTCCTGGCGAGGGCCTTCGGGTGAGCGGGCTCGACTGGGGTGTGCTAGGGGCGACGCTGGCGGCGATTGTCCTCTACGGCTCTTGGAAGAGCCGCGGCGTGCACACCACCGAGTCCTTTCTGCGTGCCGGAAAGGACATCCGTTGGTGGACCATCGGACTGTCGGTCATCGCCACGCAGGCCAGCGCCATCACCTTCCTGTCCGTCCCCGGCCAGGCCTACCAGGACGGGCTCGGCTTCGTTCAGTTCTACTTCGGCTTGCCGATAGCGATGGTCATCCTCTCGGCCATCATCGTTCCCATCTACCACCGGCTCCGCCTCTACACGGCGTACGAGTACCTCGAGCAGCGCTTCGACCGTAGAACGCGCCAATTCACGGCCCTGCTCTTTCTGGTGTCTCGGGGGCTGGCCTCGGGGCTCGCCATCTATGCGCCGGCGCTCGTCCTTTCCGCCGTTCTCGGCTGGCCGGCGCTGTGGACCAACTTCGTCCTCGGCGCGACCACCATACTCTACACGGTGCTGGGCGGAAGCCGCGCGGTGAGTCGCACCCAGTCCGCGCAGATGGCGCTCATCTCGGTGGGCCTGGTGGCTGCGCTGGTCATCGCCCTGGTGCGCCTCCCCCCTGGGGTGTCCGTGGGGCAGGGAGTCGCCCTGGCGGGGGCGCTCGGGAAACTCGAAGGCGTCGACTTTTCACTCCGCTTCGACACCCGCTACACGCTCTGGTCCGGGCTTCTCGGCGGCCTCTTCGTCCAGTTGGCGTACTTCGGAACGGACCAGTCGCAGGTGCAACGCTACCTCGCCGGTGGGCCGCTGGCCGAGAGCCGGCTCGGACTGTTGATGAACGGGCTCCTCAAGGTCCCGATGCAGCTCTTCATTCTCTTCATCGGGGTGATGGTCTTCGTCTATTACCAGCTCAGTCCGGCGCCGCTCTTCTTCAACCGGACCGAGTGGGAGAGGGCGCGCTCGCGGGATGGCGTGGCGGTGGCTCAGCTCGAGCAAGCGCATGCCGAGGCGTTTGCTGAGCAGCGCGCCGCCATCGACCGCTTCCTGGCACCGGGGACGGCTCCGGCGGTGGTGGCCGCGGCACGCTCGGAGTTACGGGCGGACCAGGCGCGCCTGGCCGGCCTGCGAAAACAGGCGGGGACGCTGGTCGCCAGGACGTTGCCTGGCGCGGACCCGAAGGACTCGGACTTCATCTTCCTGCGCTTTGTCCTCGACCACTTCCCACGCGGTCTCATCGGGTTGCTCGTGGCCGTCATTCTTTCGGCCGCCATGTCCGCCAACTCGGCCGCCCTGTCCTCCCTCGGCGCGACGACGGTGGTGGACTTCTTCCGTCCACGCTTCCCCGGAGCGAGCGACCGCCAAACCCTGCTCGTGGCGCGGCTGGCGACCGCGGGCTGGGGCCTGCTGGCCGTGGGCTTCGCCGCCTTCGCTTCGCTCCTCGACAACCTCATCCAGGCCGTCAACATCCTCGGCTCTCTCTTCTACGGGCCCATGCTGGGCGTCTTCCTGGTGGGCTTCTTCCTGCGGCGGGTGCGCGGTCCTGCGGCCTTCTGGGCCACTGTCCTGGGGGAGGCGCTGGTGCTCGCGGCGGCGGCGTTCGGGAAGGTGGGTTTCCTCTGGTACTCCGTCCTCGGGTGCCTGGTGGTGGTGGGCCTGGCTCCGCTGCTGCAAGCGGTCATGCCCGCCGGGCCAGGACGCCCGAGTCCCACGCCATCCGGCGCTTAGCGACGCGCCAGGCGTGACGCTTAGGCACACCCCGGAAGCTGGCAGTGGCCAGGCCCCCGGGAAGGGCCTGGAGTCACTCCAGCTCGAGTTGCTGGAAGGTCCCGTTGCCGTCGATGACGGTGCCCCACACCTTGTGGGACGCTTGGTGCTCTGAGAGGCCAAAGCTGAGGGGAACCCCCAGGCCGAGGTCGAGCCCGTGGATGCTTTCCAGCGCGTCCACCAGGCCATCCACCGTCACGTTGCGGCCGGCGAGCTTGAGGCCCTCCAGCAGCAGGTTGCCGGTGACGTAGCCCTCCAGCGAGATGAAGTTAGGCCTCTCCTCGGGGGCGAAGCTGGCCAGCGCTTCACGGTACCGCATGCCGACGGTGGACTGACCGGTGGGGAGCGGCACCACTTGGGTGATGATGACGCCTTGGGCGTACTGGGGCCCGAGCTGCAGCAGTTCCTCGGCCAGTGCCTGGCTGCCGACGAAGGAGACGTTGGTGAAAATCATCTCCGGGCGCTGCTCGCGGACCTTCTCGATGAAGCGGGCGGCCGGACGGTAGGTGGCGACCATCACCACCGCGGCCACGTTCGCCTTCTTGTCGACGATGCGGGCGACGGCGTCGGAGACATCCGCGGTGTTGCGCGTGTAGGTCGCCTTGAGAATGGGCGTGGAGGTCCGCTTTACCTGGCGCAGACCCTTGGTGACGCCCTGGAAGCCGGCATCCCCGTAGCTGTCATCCTGGGCGAAGACGGCAATCTGCTCGGGCTTGATGTGCCGGACCTCGACCAGGTAGCGGACGATGGCTGCCGTCTCCTCGGTGTAGCTGGCCCGGTAGTTGAAGACGTACCGGTCGGGCGGCTCCTTGCGCAGGAGCGAGGCGCCGGTGAAGGGGCCGAAGAAGAGCATCTTGCGCTCGAGTGCGTAGGGGACGGCCACGGCCGCGGTGGGTGTCCCGACGTTGCCGACGAAGCTGAAGACGCCGCGCTGATCGACCAGCTCTCGCATGACGTCCTTGGTGCGCGAGGGCTCATACCCGTCGTCCAGGGCGAGCAGCTTCACCTTGCGGCCGTTGACGCCACCGTTGGCGTTGGCCCGGGCGAAGGCCACATCCAGGCCGAGTCGCATCTGCCGACCGAGCTCCTTAGAGACGCCCGTCAGCGGCGCCGCCATGCCGAGGGAAATCTCGGTGTCGCTGATGCCCGCCACGGCCGACGCCGTTGCCGCCGGCGCAACGGCAGGTTTGGCGGCGACGGGAACCTCGGCCGCCGCTTGGTTGCGCAGGTACGCGACCCCGACGGCCAGGCCGATGCCCAGGACGAAGACGGCGGCGATGGCTAGCAGGGCTCCCGGTGGAAGCAGCAGGCTCTTACGCTCCCGGCGGACGCTGGAGAAGGGGGCGGTCCCCGCGGCCGGCTGGCCACGGGCCGGGGGGGTGTGCGGGCTACTGAAGGGCGAGGTGGTGGGCCCGGAGGTGTGCAGCGGGCGTGGGCCGGAACTGGTTGCGCTAGCGGCCGGGGGCAGCGGCGGCGGGGGTGCCACCGCGGCAGCAACGGCGACGCCCGGGCCGGTGGTCGCCCGCATGCCGAGGTCTTTGGGGGGACTGCGGTGCGCTCCACTCTGTGGAGAGGGGACGCTGGCCGGCGCGGCACTCGCTGCCACCGCCCGGTGCGTCGTCAGCCGGGGCAGGGGGGCCGGGGGCGGCGTCGGGCGCGCGCCGCCGTCCACGGTGTAGAGCCGGGGTGGGGGTGGCCTCTCGGGAGCGGCGGCCGAGGCGGAGAGCGCCACCCAGGGCTCGTTGATGGTGTGGCGCGCGCTCCGCGAGCCGAGCTCCACCTGGTACTTGCCGGCCCGGACCCGCAGCGCCTGGCGCACGGCGTCCGGTCCCTCGCGCCCGTCGAAGAGCGCGTCCACCACCGCGCCGGCCTCGATGAAGAAGGCGCCGGAGGCCTCCCCGCCCGACGCTCGAGGAATGCTGACGGAGACGGCCGCGGTCTGGCCGCTGCGTGCGTAGTAGTCGAGGACCTCGACGAGAGAGACTTCGGTAAACTCACCAATGCGAGGTGGAGTCTTCATTCGGGGGGCGGAGCGTCACGCGCTGGCTGTCGACCAACCGTCAGGGAAGTCTATGAGACAGCTCAGCGGTGTTCGCAAAGGCGACACTTTCGCGCCGAGGTGGTTTCGCTTCCCACCTTCGCCGCGCACGTGCGCTCCGCGCCTGCAACCAGCTTCCCTAGACGCACACGCGGGCAAGCGCCGCGCGACGCGTCACACTGCGGGACGAAGCCACCCCGGGCGATTCCTCAGCCGCCGTCTTTGGAGAAGGGCTTGTAGCCGAATTTCTGGCCGCCGACGCTGGCCTCGTACATCAGCCCCGTCTTGGTGGCGGTGAAGACGGCGACGCCGCTTGCGTACTTGGCATTGGCCGAGGCGCCGGCCGAGAGGGCCACCGCGCTCACTTGCGCCGCGAAGGCGAAGTTGCCCTTTTTGAAATCCGTGAGCGTTGCCGCGTTCTCGAAGAAGACAATCTCAGAGTACGCCTGTCCCCCCAGCTGCAGCCCGACGGTGACTTGCGCCAGGGAGCTCTTGCCGACGGCCTTCCCCTTCTCGAAGAGAATGCCGGACCCCCCAGCCCCCCCGATGCCGATGGCGCCCTTGCCGATGGTGGGGAAGACGACGTACCCGGCCGCGTCCTTGAAGAAATGTTCGATGCCGGGGTCGGTCTTCTTGAAAACTGCCACCGTGTCGCGTGCCTCGGTGACGAAGTCGTCCCCCCGGACGGTGGAGGACAGGACCAGGCACAGCAGCAAGGCGACGGCGCGTGGAACCGAGCGAGTGGCGAGGGCGTTCAGCATGGGGCACGCTTTCTGGTTGACCCGCGGGGGCGGACGGGGAGGGACGCTCGGCAAGGGGGCCCGCTCGGGGGGCCCTGCAGTCCAGGGTCCCCGGTGGAAGAAGGGGGACGCGCAGGAACCCTAGTGCCGCCGGAGGCCGGCGGCCAGTGCCCCCTGGGAAGTGTGCTGGAAGGGGGGGTCAGCGCGCCGCCGGGAGGCCGGCCCCGGGCGCGGCGGCCTTGGTGGCAGCGGCGGCTTGCGCGGGCGGGGTACCCGCTACGGGCGCTACCGGCGGCTTGTCCGCCACCTGCACCGGCTCGCCGTTGGACAGTTCGGGGCTCGGGTTGAGGATGACGGTCTCTCCTCCTTGCAACCCGGTGAGGATTTGCACCGTGCGCCCGCTGTCATCGCCCGTCTGCACCTGCTGGAGCCGCACCTTCGCGTCCTCGACCACGGCCACGAAGAGCTTGTCGCCACGCCACACGAGCGCCTCGCCGGGAACCAGCGGCGAACGGGCGCCGCGCAGCAGCAAGGTCGCCTTGACGAACTGGCCGGGGAATAGCCGCGGCGGGCGGTTGTCCACGTCCATCTCGCACAGCATGGTTCTCGTCTTGGGGTCGAGCCCCATGGACATGCGGCTCACCGTCGCCTCGATGGGATGGGACGGGTCGCTGTCCGTGGTGAGGGTCACCCGGTCGCCGATTTGAAGCCGGGAGGCGTCCGACTGGCCGACGTAGACTTGTACCCGGAGCCGGTCGACGTCTGCCAAGTCCACCACCGGCTGCACCGCGGACGTGTTGCCGGTGCCGGACGGGACCAGCGCGCCCACGTCGACGTAGCGGGCGGTGACGAAGCCGCTGAAGGGTGCGCGGATGACCTCATAGGACTGTTGCGCGAGCGCCTGGTGCAGCGTCGCCTCGGCCACCCGGACGCCCGCGGTGGCGTTGTCCAGGTCCTGCTGGGAGACGACCCCGTCAGGGCGCAAGCCCGCCGTCCGCGCCAGCACCTGCCGCTTCAGCGCGAGGTCCGCCTGGGCCCCGGCCACCGCCTGGTCCGTCTCCGGCGACTCGAGCCGGACCAGCAGGTCGCCCTTCTTGACGCGGGTTCCCTTGTCCACCGGGATGTCCACGACGTAGCCGGCCACCTTGGAGTAGAGCGTGACCTGCGCCCAGCCGCGCACCTCGGCCGGCAGGGTGAGGCTCTGTTCCGACGGGGACACCGACACCTGGACCACCTGCACCGTGTTCCCCTTGGTGATGGCCACGTTGCGGTTGCGGACCTCGGCGGCCTCGGCGTTGTGACGTCGCCAGGCCAAGAGGACAACGCCGAGGACGGCCACCAGCACCACCGCGACCGACACCAGGGTGAGCGCGCGGGGCCGGCGGCCGGGGGGGGTCGAGTCGCTGGACACGTTCGTCTCGTCGGCTTTCATGCTCATCCTCGGGCTCCGGCGCTCGCGCCCGCGCTCTCGGCGGTGAATTGCTGGTCCAGTTGGTGGGCGCTCGGCGGGGCTTTGCGAAGGACGGTGTAAACGAGCGGCACCAGGAAGAGGGTCACGACGGTGGCCATCAACAGCCCCCCGATGACGGCGCGGCCGAGGGGGGCATTCTGCTCGCCGCCCTCGCCCAGCGCGAAGGCCATCGGCAGCATGCCCAGTATCATCGCCAACGCAGTCATCAGCACCGGCCGCAGGCGAGTCCTCCCCGCCTCGAGGGCCCCTTCCAGGGCGCCGAGGTTCCGCTCGACCCGAATCTCATTGGCGAAGTTGACCAGCAGGATGCTGTTCGAGACGGCGATGCCCACCGCCATGATGGTGCCCATGAAGGACTCGACGTTGAGGGTGGTGCCGGTGAGGGCCAGCATCCACAGCACCCCGACCAGCGCGCCCGGGACGGCCACCATGATGATGAGCGGGTCGAGCCAGGATTGAAAGAGCACCACCATGAGCAGGTAGACGAGCACGATGGCCAGCAAGAGTCCGCCGGCCAGGCTGGAGAAGGAGCTGTTCATGCTCTCAATCTGGCCCCGCAGGGTGATGCGCATGGTGGGGGGGACACCCTGGAGGCCAGCAATGGCCTTCTGGATGTCGGCGCCAATGGCGCCGAGGTCTCGACCATCGGCATTGCCCTGCACGTTGATGACGCGCTGGATGGTGGAATGGTTGACGCTTCCCAGCGTCCGTCCCGGGCCAATCCGCGAGATGGTGCCCAGGTAGGCCGCCCCGGATGTCGTCGCAGCGTCGGTGGGGGAGCGGGCAATGTTCTGATTGATGGACTGACCAGCCGTGGTGATGGGCGTGGCAAGCAGGTCCCCGGTGCTTTCCATCCGGTCGATGGGTGTCTGCACCACCACCAGGTAGTTCACGTTGTTCTTGGGGTTGAGCCAGAACGAGGGGTTCACCAGCGTGCTGCTGGCCAGCGTGGTCAGCAGGTCATTGGCCACGTCCTTTTGTGAGAGGCCGACGCGTGCCGCCTCGTCGCGGTTCACGTCGAGCTTCAGCGTCGGGTAGTCCAGAATCTGCGCGATGCGGACGTCGGCCAGGCCAGGAATGTGGCGCATGCGCGCCGCAAGCTGCCGTCCCACCTCGTACCCCTGGTCCAGGTCATTGGCCTGGATTTGCACGTCGATGGGGGCGGACAGGCCGAAGTTGAGCACCTGGCTGACGATGTCCGCTGGCTGGAAGTAGAGGGTGCTGCCGGGGAAGTCCCGCGGCAGCTCCTCGCGAATCCTTCGCATGTACTGCTCGGTCGGTCGGTGCCCCGGCCTCAGGGAGATGAGGATTTCTGCGTCCTGGGGGCCGATGTTGTCGGTGGCGACGAAGGCCAGGTTGTAGGAGAGCGGGATGCCGATGTTGTCGTTGAGTGCGGTGAGCTCCTCGGCCGGGATGATGGCGCGGATTTTCTGCTCCGCCGCGAGCACCAGTCGCTCCGTCTCGCTGAGCCGGGTGCCGATGGGGGCCCGGAAGTGCAGCTTCATGAGTCCGGCATCCACCGGCGGGAAGAAGTCCAGACCGACGACGAAGGGAAGTCCCAGGGACACGGCCAGGACGACGCCTGCGGTCCCCAACACCCAGCCTCGGTGCTGCAGCACCTCCACCAGGGCAGCGGCGTAGCGGCTGCGGAACTTCTCGAAGCCCCCGTCGCGCCAGCGATTGAAGCGGGCCCAGCGGTTTGTGCCATCGCCGAGGTCGACCGCCTCCTTCTCCATCAGCATGCGGGCGAGCACCGGGACCAGCGTCCGGCTCAGCAGGTAGGAGGCGAGCATCGAGATGACCACCGCCAGCGCCAGCGGCGTGAAGAGGAAGCGCGCCGGGCCGGTGAGCAGCACCACCGGGAAGAAGACGATGCAGATGGTGAGGGTGGCGGCGATGGCCGGGGTCGCCACCTGGTGGGCGCTGTCCAGAATGGCGACCATCAGCTTCGGCTCGTGGTGGCGGTTGCGATGGATGTTCTCCACCTCCACGGTGGCGTCGTCGACCAGCATCCCGATGGCGAGCGCCAGGCCGCCCAGGGTCATGATGTTGAAGGTCTGGTCGGACAGGAACAGGCCACTCACGCCCACCAGGAGCGCCAGCGGGATGGAGCTCGAGACGATGAGCACGCTGCGCCAGCTCCCGAGGAAGAAGAGAATCATCAGCGAGACCAGGATGGAGCTGGCGACGGCCTCGTGGAGCACGTTGCTGAGCGCCGCTCGCACGAAGACCGACTGGTCGAAGTCGATTTTCAGCTCCATGCCCTGCGGTGCCGCGGCCTGGATTTGCGGGAGCAACTCCCGAACGCCATCCACCACGGCCAGCGTCGAGGCATCGCTGTGCTTCAGGATGGCCAGGTAGCTGGCCCGCTTGCCGGCGATGTGGACCTGGTTGTACTGGACGGCGTAGCCGTCACGCACACGGGCCACGTCCCCCAGACGCACGGTGGCGCCATTCACCACCTTCACCGGGAGCTCGTTGAATTGCTCCACCGTCTCGGGGCTCGAGTTGAGCTTGACGTTGTACTCGGTGTTGCCGATTTGCGCCGTCCCGGCTGGGACGATGACGTTGGAGGCGAGCAGCGCGGTGACGACGTCCTGCGGAGAAAGTCCCTTGGCAGAGGTCGCCGCCGGATTCACGTCGACCATGATTTGACGCTGCTTGCCGCCGTAGGGGCCCGGGATGGACGTCCCTGGGATGGTGAAGAGCCGGATGCGCAGGAAGTTGAGGCTGTAGTCGAACAGCTGCTGCTCGGACAGCGTCGGGCTGCTGGTGGTGAGCTGGGCCACCGGGACGTTTCCGGCGTTGTAGCGCAGCACGTTCGGGGGCTGAATCCCGGGCGGCATGATGCGGCTGGCCGTCTGCGACACCGAGCTGATTTGGGCGATGGCCGTCCCGAGGTCCGCGCCAGGCTGGAAGTAGATTTTCAGCAGGCCGATGCCGGCGATGGACTGGGACTCGATGTGCTGAATCCCGTCGATGGTGGTGGAATAGGCCCGCTCGCTGATGAGGACGATGCGGCGCTCCATGTCCTCCGCCGACAAGCCCGGGTAATTCCACACCACCACCACCACCGGGATGTCGATGCTGGGGAAGATGTCCTTGTTCATCCGCACCGCGGACATGACCCCGAAGATGAAGATGAGGGCCGACAACACGGCGACGGTGTAGGGGCGCCGAAGCGCTAGCCGGACAATCCACATCGCTTGCCCATCCTCCGGGGCCAGGCTTCCACGGCCAGGCGAGAATTCCTAACGTAGCCTTCTGGCCAAGTCGATGCGTTCGCAACGAAATGTCCTGTAAAGCGCGCAACGGCTCCATGCGCCCAAAGCACGGGAGACGTTGGCCCCCCCGGCCACGCTGGCTCCCCGCGGGGCACGGGCGTGGACGGCCGGCCCCCGGGGGGGGAAGCACCGTCCGGCCGCGGGACGTTTTGGGATGCCGCGCGCGCTGGCGGGCCCCCGGGGCGGCCCGGGGTGGCAGTAACCCTCCGTGGCAGTGCAGCGTACGCAGGGGCGGGTTATGCAACGCAGCACTAATCCTCGGCGCGTGCTTCTCCTCGCGGCCGCCACACTCGGCGGCGCGGCGGTGGTACGCGCCCTGCGTGGGAGTCCCGCCGTGGCGAAGCCTGTCCAGGAAACCTTTGAAGTGGTGAAGACAGACGAAGAGTGGAAGGCGCAGCTGTCGCCTGCCGCCTACCGCGTCCTGCGCCAGCACGGGACGGAGCGCGCCGGGACGAGTCCGCTCGACCACGAGAAGCGTCCCGGCACCTTCCTCTGCGGAGCCTGCGCGTTGCCGCTGTTCTCCTCGGAGAAGAAATTCGACAGCGGCACGGGCTGGCCCAGCTTCTTCGCACCCATCGAGGGTGCGGTGGGCACCACCGAGGACCGCGGCTTTTTCATGGTGCGCACCGAGGTGCACTGCCATCGCTGCGGAGGCCACTTGGGCCACGTCTTCGACGACGGGCCGGCGCCGACGGGCAAACGCTACTGCATGAATGGCGCGGCCCTGGCGTTCGAGGCCAAGGGCTAAACGCGCTGTGTCAACGCGAGCGGGGAATGAGTCCGGGTAGCGGGGCGGGCGCCTCGTTGCGACGGCGGTCCGTGGAGCGGCGCTCGCCCATCTTCTCCAGGGGAATTTCCTTCATCGGCTCGGTGAGTCGGCGCGCTGTGACCAGCACGTCGTCCACCTGGCGGATGAATGGGTCGACCGACGGTCCGTAGAATTTACGCAGCCCCTTGGCCATGGCTTCCAAGCGCTGGGCATGCTCCGACACCACCGGGGCCACCAGCCGCTGCGCGCGCTCGAAGACTTCGCGGAAGCGGTTGAGCTCGTCGAAGATGTCAAGGAGGGGTTCTCTGTCCATGCGGGAGTCCACCCGGGGGGGAGCCTGTTGCAGGAGGCGTACAGTCCTGTAGCGGAAAGGCTAGCCGGTGCCGGTGACACCGCCAGTTTTCAACCGGCCGTCTCGCGCGCAAGCGCCGCGTAGTGGAGGGCCGCCGCCTCGTATAGGCCCGCCAGCGTCACGGCGTTGTGCAGCAGCACCGACGCCTCGGCTGCCTTCCAGCGGGGCGCCCGCTTCGCGCCCCGGCGGTGCAGCGCCCCGCTGAGGGCGCCAAGGTAACGCAACACCGGCGCGCGCTGGCTTGCCGGAAGCTGGTCCAGCGACAGCCGGTCCTCCTGCGGCATGAGGCGCCGAACCAGCAGCGACCGCCCGGCCAACTCCGTCCTGCCGGCCATGCGCGGTGGACTGGCCAGGCACTTGCGCAGCGCCTTCAGGACACGGCCGGCGCCCGGGCCGGCGTTGCCCATGGCAAAGGCCCGGCCGGACGGCTCGTCCTCCTCCTTCATGTCGAAAATCCAGCCTCCGTCCGGGCCGCCCTTGCCCGCCACGAGGACGGCAATGCGTAGCACGCCGAGGCTGCCCGTCCCCGCCACGTGAAAGGCGACGTCCACCACGTCCCAGGCCTCGCCGTGGTGGCCGCGCACGCCGCGCGGAAGCTCGGCGACGTACCGGGCGAAGGCCGCCACCGCCCGGCGGTGCAGCGCCCGGCTGAGGGGACGGTACCGCGGCCCGCGACTGAAGCGCCGCCCCTGGGCGGTGTGCTCGGTGCGCGCATCCAGTAGCTGCCGGCGCGTGCGCGTCGCTGCGCGCTCGAGCAGCGCAACCACCGCCTCGGGTGCGCGCCCGGCCCTGCCCGTCGCCCGGCCCACCAGCACCCCGTCGAGGACGGCCTCGGCAGCCGCGCGGACGCCCAGCGCGGGCAGCCCCCACGTGCGGGCGGCCAGCAGCGTGCTGGTCAGCAGGCGCAGGACGTCCAGGCGCTGGGGGCCGAAAAACGCGTCGTCGAAGTCGTTGACATCGAAGGCGACGGCCTCGGACTTCGACTCGTCGAGGAGGGACTGCGGGCGGTAGACGCCAAAATTCTCAAGGTGCAGGTCGCCCGTCAGCCACCCGTCTCCCTCCGGGCCGACGGCGAGTTCCGGGACCTTGCGCAGGGCGGCATAGAACAGCGGGGCGGAACCGCGCAGAAAGTCGAAGGGCGAGGCGGCCATCCGCTCGCACTTGTGCTGCCAGAGCCAGCGCGAGCTGACCTCTCGCAGGTCCCGGGCCAGCTGCTTTTGCGCGAGCTGCGCCGGGTCGAGAAAATCGCGCCTGGAAGGCCCCATGTCCCTGGCCCTCTCCCTAGCACGGAGGGGCGAGGCACTGCCCCTGGCCCAAGCCCGGCCTCTGCCCCTCGACTGTGCTGGTGCGGCTGAGGGAACCTGCTAGGCCATGTCCACCAGCCCGCTGCTCTCGGATGCCTTCGAGTACGCCCGCCGCTTTCAGGCCTCGCTCCCGAGCCGCCCGGTCGGCGCGCGGGCCTCGGCCAGCGACCTGCACCGCGTCTTCGACGTGCCGCTTTCCGAAGGGGGGGAGGACGCCCGGGCCGTGCTGCGCACCCTGGCCGAGCAGGGAGAGCCGGGCGTGGTGGCCTCGGCGGGCCCGCGCTTCTTCGGCTTTGTCATCGGCGGCAGCCACCCGGTGGCCCTGGCCGCCGACTGGCTGACCTCCAGCTGGGACCAGAACACCGGCCTCTACGTCACCTCGCCGCTGACCGCCGTGCTCGAGGGGACCGCGGGCCGCTGGCTGTGCGAGATTTTTGGGCTGCCGCCGGAGTGTGGCGTCGGCTTCGTCACCGGGACGCAGCTCGCCAACCTCGTCGGGCTGGCCTGCGCCCGGCATGCCTTGCTGGCCCGGGCCGGCTGGGACGTCGAGGCGAAGGGGCTGCTCGGCGCCCCGGCCATGCCCATCGTGGTCGGCGAGGAAGTCCACGTCACCGTGCTGCGCGCCCTTCGCTTTTTGGGCCTCGGCGCGGAGACGGCAATTCGGGTGGCTGTGGACGCCGAGGGACGCATGCGCCCGGAGGCGCTGGCGCGCACCCTGGCGGGGCTTGGCCGTCCAGCCCTGGTGTGCGCCCAGGCCGGCAACGTCAACACCGGCGCCGTGGACCCGCTGGGCGCGGTGGCCGACGCCGTCGCGGCCCACCAGGGTTGGCTCCATGTCGACGGTGCCTTCGGCCTCTTTGCCCGCGTCGCCCCAAGCCGGCGCCACCTGGTGGAGGGCATGGAGCGGGCCGACTCCTGGGCGGTGGACATGCACAAGTGGCTGAACGTGCCCTACGACGCCGGTGTGGCCATCGTCCGGGACGCCGCCCTCCTCAGGGCCAGCATGGGAAGCGACGCGGCGTACCTGGTGAAGTCTGCGCAGGAGCGGGACGGCGTGAATTTCGGACCGGAATTCTCCCGGCGTGCGCGCGGCATCCCCACCTACGCCACCCTGCGCACCCTCGGGCGCCAGGGCGTGGCCGAGCTGGTGGAGCGCTGCTGCGCCCTGGCCCTGCGCATGGCGGAGCGCCTCGGCGCGGCGCCGCACGTCCGGATTCTCAACGAGGTGGTCCTCAACCAGGTGCTGGTGCGCTTCGAATCGCCCCGGGGCGCCGACGCCGACGCCCTCACCCGAGAGGTGGTGGCCCGGGTGCAGGCGGAGGGCACCTGCTGGCTCGGGGGCACGGTGTGGCGGGGGCTGGCGGCGATGCGCGTCAGCGTCAGCGGATGGGCCACCACCGAGGCGGACATCGACCGCTCGGCGGAGGCCATCCTGGGCTGCGCGCGTGCCGCCGAAAGTTCTCGCTAGCCGCCCGTTTGCCGGGCGGGCGACGCGTCGGGGCTGCCGTGGACGCGGAGGCCACGGCGGTGGCAAGTTTTTCCCGAGGGACTGCCCATGCACGTCGAGATTCGCGACCTCTCGCCGGAACTCTGGCCCGCGGTGGAGAGGCTGTTCGGCAAGAGCGGCGCCAGCAGCGGCTGCTGGTGCATGTTTTGGCGGCTGCAGGCGGGCGAGCCGTACGCCGCGCTCAAGGGGCCGGCGCTCAAGCGTCGCTTCCGGGCCCGCGTCGCGCGGGGCGACATCCAGGGGGCGCTGGCCTTCGCCGATGGGGAGCCGGTGGGCTGGGTCACCTACGGGCCGAGGACCGCCTTTCCACGCCTCGAACGGTCGCGAGGCCTGGCCTGTGAAGACGTCGGACAGGTGTGGAGCGTGCCCTGCTTCTTCATCAAGGCCGGTTTCCGCAAGCAGGGCCTCGCCTCGCGGCTTCTGGGCCACGCGGTCGAGAGGATGCGAGCGCAGGGGGCGCCTTGGGCTGAGGGGTACCCCGTCCAGCCGAAGCCGGGTGGCGCGATGCACCCGGCAGGCTTCAGCTACACCGGCACCGTGGCCATGTTCCAGAAAGCTGGCTTCGTCGTGGCCGCGCCGCCCGTGCATGCCAAGGTGCGCATGCGTCGTGCGTTGAGGTCCGGCCGCTGACGGAGAGGACCCCGGGGCGTTCAGGGTGGGGAGTTCTCGTCCGGCTTGGTGGGAGCCTTCATGTCTCGCGCCTGTGCCGCCAGTTCCAGCACCTTGTCCACCGGCCGGAGCACCGTCAGCACCGCCTCCGAGGCGCTACGGCCAAAGGCCCCGTCGAACATGCCCCCGCCCCGGACGTCCGGCGAGGCGCTGAAGCGGTTGACGAAGACGCCCAAGGGAATGCCGTCGGCGGTGTAGGCGAGCGAGCCGGTGAAGCTCGCCGTCTCACCGTCGCTGACGTAGTAGGGGGCGGGCCCGCGCACGCAGGCGCGAATCTCGCCGGTGGCGACGGCGAGCGCCCGGCTGGTGAGCTTGCCGAGGCGGGCGACCACGAAGATGGGGGTCAGCAGCGGCACCGTCTCCTTGCGGGCGCGGAGGGTGACGGCGTCGAAGCGTCGGCCAGCCTCGCGCGGCTTGAGGAAGGCGAGGTCCAGGTCCGTGTCCTTGAGGACGACGTCCGCCTCCACTTCCGTCCCGTCCTCCAGCAGCAGCGTGGTCTCCTTCACCTCGGCCTCCACCTTCACCCGGGAGGCCTGGCCCCCGGCCATCTTCCGCAGCGCCCCCGACGGGTCGATGCTGGCAGCGCTGGCCAGGGTGAGGCCGGAGGGGTCAATCACCACGCCGGCCACCTCCACCTTCTGCTCCTGGTCCTGCGCCTGGCCCCCGAAACCGATTTTCAGCTTGAGGACAATGCGGATGGTGACGACGGCGCGGCGGACGCGCTCGGCCGTGGCGCGGCCCACGCTGCGGAGGTCCGCGGCCGGGGCGGGCAGCGATGCGAGGAGTGCGCCGGACAGCAAGAGGGCAGGAGCGAGCTTCACTTGGAGGCCTCGCGGATGTCGCCCCAGGTGGGCTGGAGCTCCAGGAAGAGCGTCTGGACCCCGCGCTTGACGAAGAAGGTGAGGTGGTGAGGCTTCTTCTCCTTCACCGGGCGCAGCACTGCCTCCAGCTCGAGCACCGTGTGGACGGGCTTATTGTCCACCGAGACGATGAGGTCGTCGGTGCGCAGTCCGCCCACTGCCGCCCAGCCGCCGGTGTCCACCTGACTCACCAGGGCACCCGTCTCGTCCTTGGGCCAGCGGCGCTTCACCCGGTCGAGGTAGGAGATGTCCCGGGCGCGAAACTCGAGGACGACGTCCTCGTACAGGCGCAATTCGTTTTCCTGGCGCGGCCCTTCGCGCAGGGTGATGGTGAGCGTCAGGGGCTTGCCGTCCCGGAGGACGGCGACGGCAGCCTTGCTTCCGGGCTTGTAGGCGCGCACCAGCGCGTCGAAGACGTCGGCGTCCTGCGGCTCGCTCGCCTCCACCAGCGCGTCGTCCACCTTGGTGATGACGTCACCGACCCGGAGGGCGGTGGAGTCGCCGTCCGGGTACACCTGGGTGACCCGCACGCCCTTGCGCCCCTTGTAACCGAGGGCGGTGGCCAGCTTGGGCGAGAGCACCTGGGTGGCGATGGGGAGCCAGCCGCGCCGGGCCTCGGCCGGCGGCTCCTGCGGCGGCCGGATGCCGACCTCCACCAGGGTGAGCAGCTTCTCGGCGCCGCGCTCGAAGCCCACCACGGTTGGCACCGGAGCGCGCGCCCCCTTGAGGAGGTCGGCGGTGGCCTTGAGGAGGGTCTCGGGCGAGTCGACGGGCTTGCCGGCCACCTCGGTCAGGACGTCCTCCCGCCGGAGCGCCGGCACGGCCTTGTCCGACGGCCCTCCGGGCAGAAGGGTGCTCACCAGCACCCCCTTGGTGTTGGGCCGCTGCAAGTCGATGGACTCCACCCGGGTGAGGCGCCGGACGGTGAGTCCCCACTCCTTGAGTTCCACCTCCTTCGCCCGGGCCTCGTCCCGCAGCAGCGGGGTGAGCGTCACCTTCATCTCCTGCGAGCCGCGGGCCAGCGTCAGGACGAGGGGGGCCCCCGGCGTGCGCTGGAGCAACTCATTGGTGAAGGCGGGCAGCTGCGTGTCGAAGCGGACGTCCACCGGCCGGCCCTCGACGGCCAGCACGCGGTCGCCGGGCTTCACCCCGGCGGCGGCGGCGGGCGCACCGGGAAGGACGGCCGACACCAGCACGCCCGTCATGCTGGGCGGCGAATCCTTCAAGAGCGGCTGGAAAACCATCCCGGTCCAGGCGCGGTCCACCCGGCCCTTAGCGATGAGCTGCCCGGCCACCGCGCGCGCCAGGTCCGAGGGGATGGCGCCCGCCAGGCCGATGCCGAGTTCATTGATGCCGACAATCTCGCCGTCGAGGTTGACCAGCGGTCCGCCTGAGTTGCCTGGGAAAATCTGCGCATCGTGCCCAATCCACTTCACCACGGACCCGACATTCTCCCCGTCCAACTCGAGCGCCCGGGGAATGCGCAGGTTGGTGTTGGCGACGATGCCGCGCGTGACGGACTGCGAGAGGGCCAGCGGGCACCCCATCGCGAGCACCGTGTCTCCCACCTTCAACGAGGAAGATTCGCCGAAGTGCGCGACCGGCAGCGGTGGGGCGCCGGCCGGGCGCGGGGAGAGGTCGAGCTGGATGACGGCGATGTCCGCTAGCGGGTCGGTCCCCACCAGCTTCGCCTCCAGCTCCTCGAAGGTGGGGAGGATGACGCGGATGGAGGTCGCCTTGCCGACGACGTGGTGGTTGGTGATGACGTAACCGTCGGCGGAGATGATGGCGCCGCTTCCGGAGGCCTGGAACTTCCGTTCGCGGCCGCCCTCGCTGTAGGCCGACAGCACGTGGATTTGAACCAGCGACGGGTAGACGCGGGAAATGGCGCGCTCCAGCACCGGGTCGCTGTGGGGAAGCACCGCTGCCTGCTCGGTGGAGGACGCAAGCGCCAAGAAGGCGGGGACGAGGAAGTTCCAGCCAATGGACATTGCGCGACGCTACTACGGCTCAGCGCACCGGAACGAAGAGGAGAAGGTGTTGCCAGGGAAGAAATTCGTGACGCTCCGCCAGGCGAAAGCCGCCCTGCGCCAGCTCGGCGATGACTTGGTCTGCCGTCATCTTGTGCTCGGCGCGGATGGGCACCTCCGGGTCCTCGGCACGAAACTCGACCAGGGCCAGCCGCCCGGTGGGCCTAAGCGCCCGGCGCAGCTGGCCGAGGAAGGCCTGGGGGTCCGGGGCCTCGTGGTACACGTCCACCAGAAGCAGAAGGTCCATGCTCGCCTCCGGGAGCCCGGTGCTGTCGCGCGTGGCGAGGACGGGGACGACGTTGCGCACGTCGCGCTCGGCCATGTTGGCCCGTAGGAGCGCCAGCATCTCCGGCTGCACGTCGGTGGCGTACACGGTGCCGGTGGGGCCGACGCGCGCCGAGAGGCGCCAGGCGTGGTAGCCGACGCCCGCGCCGACGTCGGCCACCGTCTGTCCCGGCCGAAGGCCGAGTGCGTCCAGCATCCGCTCGGGCTGCTCCTGCTCCTCGCGCTCGGGCCGGGTGAGCCAGCTCGCCCCCCGGAAACTCATCGGCCGGGCGGGCGTCCGCGGCGCGACGCCCGGCTGCCCGGCGTCCGGAAGGACGGAGGCGCCCGGACGCACGGCGGGCGCGTCGGCCGTGGCCAGCCCTGGCCAGGCGCACAGCCCGAAGGCCAGGGCCAGCAGCCGCTGCGTGCGGCCCCGCACGGCTAATGCTTGATGGGAAGGTTGGCGGGTGTGGGGTTGAAGGCCAGCCCGCCCACGCCGACGGCGATGTTGGGCAGAAAAAGCAGCGGCGCGGCCGCACCGCCGGTGGCCATGTCGGAGGCAGCAAACCAGGAGAGGGTCCCGCTAGCGCCCGCCGGGCCCGTGTTGGCGACGAAGAGTTCCCCGCTGTTGTCCAGGGCGAGCGCCACCGGGCAGTCCAGGCTGGGTGGAGTCCCGGATGGTGTCAGCGTCGCCGCCGGCGTGGTGCTGACGCTGCCGGTGCTACTGGCATAGCGCGCGACGGCGGAGCCGCCGCAGAAGGCCACCCAGACGTTGCCGTGGGCGTCGAGGGCCATCGCGGAAGGCTGGGTGGCGCCCGTCGGTGGCGTCAGCGTGGTGTCCGGGTTGGCTGTCGCATTGCTTCCAAGTTGGCTACTGGGCACGCGCACGGCCGCGCCGCCGCCGTTGGCCACCCAGAGGTTTCCGGCGGCGTCGAAGGCGAGGCCTCGCGGACACGCGAAGGCGCCGCCGCTAAGCGTCACCGTCGCCGCTCCGCCGCTCAGCGCGTAGGCGGCGACGGTGCTGCCTGTGCAGTTGGCCACCCACACGCGGCCGTCCGGCCCGATGGCGACGCCCTCGGGGCTGGAGACCCCGCTCAGCGTCACGGCCGGAGACAGCGCCGCGTTGCCGGCCAGCCCTGTAGCCGCGTAACTCACCACCGCGTCCGGTGCGCCCTGCGCCGTCCACACCGCTCCTGTGCTGTCAAAGGCAAGGCCCTGCACGCGGCCGGCCGTGGTGGGGGTGAGGCTGGGCGAGTGGTCCACCTGGAGGTCGCCGGGAGTGAAGCCGTCGAGGGCCGCCCCGTTGGCCACCCACAGTCGCCCGTAGCCGGGCAGGGAGGCATAGGTCACCGTGACGCTAACCACGGCGTTGGCCGCCACCGTCGCCGGCACGGCCGGCGCCGTCCACTTGCCATTCACGACGGCGTTGGTGCTATCCACGATGTCGGCGCCCGTCACAGTGTACGCGCCCGGTGCGAGGCCCGTCAGCGTCGTGCTCGTCGCCGTGGACAGCGTCTGCGAGTAGTTGTTGGGGCCGGTGACGGTGAGGCTTGCTGGCGCCACTGTTGGCAGGCCGGTGACGGCAATGGTGAGGTTTCCGGTGCGGGCGGTGTTGACGGTGATGGTGGCGGTATTGCCAATGCTGCCGCACCCGGTGCCGCACCCCGCGGTTGCCCTCAGCATGGCCGACCCGCCACTGCCTCCCAGCGCCGGGGGCTGGTAGGCGGTCTGGTCCCCGGACGTCGTGGAGATGGTGCCCGGCCCGCTGAGCGACCACGTCACCGGCCCAACCGCGCCATTACTGAGGACGGCGGCGAAGGTGGTGGCCCCATCTCCGGTGGTGACGATGAGTGTCGCTGGGGAGACAGTCACCACTGGGCCTGACGCCGGACTGTTGCCGCAGCCGAGGGTCCAGACACTGAGGAGGGTGCAGCAGAGGACGACAACCGACGCGCGCATGCGGACTCCTCGAGAGGTGGGAGAGCCAAGCGGCCCTCCCAGGAGGGCGAACGACAGCCTGATTTCCGCCGGCCCGTCAAACCTACACCGGGGTGTGCGCAGCATGCGAAGGCTGGGATGGACAAAGCGTCCGGCCAGAAACCCGCAGTTGGTCCACGTCCCCCGTCACTGGGCAGAACGTACCGCGGGGACGACGGCGGGCTGGGTGCGTCCGGAGACGCGCGACAGCGCCCACGCCGACAGTCCGCCCAGTGGCAGGCAGAGTGCCCACAGCGTCACGGGGCCCCACCGCTCGAAGACGAGCGTTCCGAGCCAGGGCCCGACGCTGAAGGCGAGGCCGAAGGCCATCGTGTAAAAGCCCAGGTACTCGCCCCGGCGGGAGGGCGGCGAAATCTCCGAGATGTACGCCGATGCGGTGGGGAACAGCACCATCTCCCCGGCTGTCCACAGCAGTACGGTGCCCACGACCGCCGGCAGTGACCGGGCCACGGCCAGCCCGGCGAAGCCCAGCGTCGCCAGAAGCGCGCCCATGGCCAGCGAGCGGGAAAAGGGCCAGTGCGCGGTCAGGGTGTTGAGCCGCACCTCCGTGAGGACGATGACCAGCGTGTTGACGAAGAACAGTCCGCCGTACACCGACGGCCGGAAGCCCAGCGTGTCCACCAGGTAGAGAGCCATGGTGGACACGTGCTGGAAGAAGACGAGTAGCACCGGCAGCAGGGCCGCCAGCACGTACAGCAGCCTTCGGTCGGACAGTGCCGAAGCTGCCGGGGCTGCAGAGGGGTCGTGGAAGTGTCGCGGCGCCCGGAAGGGGACCAGCACCAGCACCAGGCCGGCCAGCAGTGACGTCGCGGCGTCCACCCAGAACAGCGAACGGAAGGACGCCTCGGCGAGGAAGCCGCCCACGGTGGGGCCGATGCTCATGCCGAGGTTGACCGCCAGCCGGTTGAGCGCGAAGGCCTGGCGACGGCGGTGGACCGGAGCCAGGTGGCTCACCAGCGCCATGGTGGCCGGCCGGACCGGCTCCGAGACGAGGGCGAGCAGGACCATACCCAGCAGGATGGACAGGTAGGAGTGGAAGAGGGGGATGGCGAGCAGTACGCCCGCGGTGCAGAAGAGGGACGCCTTCACCATGCGGAGCTGCCCCCAGGCGTCCCCCCACCTCCCGGCCAGGGGCGACCACAGCAGCGCCACCACGCCGTACACGGCAATGGCCAAACCGGCCCTCGTCGGGGCGAGCCCGCGGTCCCGGGTGAGGAACAGCACCAGGAAGGGCATCACCATGGTGCCCGCGCGGTTCACCAGCGTCGCCAGCGCGATGAGCCAGGACTCGCGCGGGAGGCCAGCGAGGTCCTTCCAGGGGTTGAGGGTCGACCAGCGCATGGGGCGGCTCGCTGGCTACCCTTGCGGAGGGTGTGCTGTCGAGCACAGTCCCTGTCCCAGCCAGCCGCACAGCTGGGCTAGCCTGCCGGGGCGCACGTGAGCGAGCTCGACGTCAAGGCGACGCTGATGCTGATGGTGGGCCTGCTTTTGGTGGTGGTCCTGCTGGCGACCCTGGCCCGGCGCCTGGCCGTGCCGTACCCCATTCTCCTCGTCCTCGGCGGGCTGGGACTGGCGCTGGTCCCCCAGGTCCCGCAGGTGCAGCTCGACCCGGACCTCGTGTTGCTGCTCTTCCTGCCCCCGCTTTTGTACGCCGCCGCCTACGACATGTCCTGGCGGGACTTCCGCGTCCACAAGCGCGCCATTGGCCAGCTCGCTATCGGGCTGGTGTTGGGGACTGTGCTCGCGGTCGGCTTCACCGTCCACGCGCTGGTGCCGGGCATGCCCATCGCGGTGGCCTTCGTGCTCGGGGCGGTGCTGTCGCCCACCGACGCCGTGGCCGTCGCGGCCATCGCCAGCCAGGTGGGGCTGCCGCGTCGCGTGGTGGCCATTCTCGAGGGCGAGAGCCTGGTGAATGACGCGTCCGCCCTGGTGGCCTACCGCTTCGCCGTCGCGGCGGTGTGCACCGGGGCCTTCTCGGTCGGACAGGCCGCCATCGCCTTCGTCTGGGTGTCGGTGGCCGGCGTCGCGGTGGGACTGGCCGGGGGCTGGGTCATCCTCCAGCTCACCCGCTTCATCCGGGACCCCTTCATCCTCATCCTCTTTTCCCTGGTGTGCCCGTACCTGGTGTGGTTGCCAGCGGAGGCCCTCGGCGTGTCGGGCGTCCTTGCCGCCGTGACGGCCGGGCTGTACTCCGGCTACCACGCGCCCACGGTGCTGCGGGCCGAGGCGCGCCTGCCCGGCTATGCGGTGTGGGAAACCTGGGTGCTGCTGCTCAACGGGCTCGCCTTCATCCTGCTCGGGCTGCAGCTGCGCACCGTCGTGGCGGGTTTCGTCGGACACCAGCTGCTGTCGGTGGTGGCGCTCGCTCTCCCCATCGCGCTGGTGGTGATGGTGGTGCGCATCGTCTGGATTTTTCCCACCGCCTACCTGCCGCGCGTCCTCATTCCCAGCATCGGCAAGAAGGACCCGATGCCGCCCACGTCCCAGCTGTTCATCATCGGCTGGGCGGGCATGCGCGGGGTGGTGTCATTGGCCACCGCGCTGGCCCTACCGTTCGAGAGTCGTCCCGGGGTGCCCTTCCCGTACCGGGCGGAAGTCATCTTCCTGGCCTTCGTGGTGGTGCTGATGACGCTGGTGGTGGAGGGCTTCAGTCTCGGGCCGCTCATCCGCGCCCTGCACGTGACGGACGGCGGGCGCCGGGAACGCGAGGAACAGGAGGCCCGGTTGGCGACGGTGAAGGCGGGGCAAGCCCGGGTGCGCGCGCTCTTGGACGAACCGTGGCTGCCCCGCGCGCGCGCGGAGGCCCTGGAACAGTCACTCGAGGAGCGGCGACAGCGCCTCGAATCCAAGCTGGCCCGCGGCCCCGGCTCGGACGGGCGCAGTGGCGACGGCTACCGCCGGCTCATGCGCGAGCTGATTGAGGCGCAGCGCAGCGAGCTGGTGCGGCTCCGCAACGAGGGCCTTATTGGGGATGACGTGATGCACCGCATCGAGTCACAGCTGGACATGGAGGAGGCCCGCATCGCCTGACGGCGCGGCGCGGTGGAACCCCTGCTCGTGGCGCGCACTGCTCGCTTCATTGTTTGGGGCCTTCTTCTGCTGGGGCTGGCCATGGGCTGCCGCAAGACGGAAGCGCCGCCGCCGACGGCGCGGCCCGTGGCGCGGCCCTTGACGCTGGAGGAGGTGAAGGGCCTGCTACCGGCGGACGTGCCTGACGCCGACGGCTGGGCCCGCGACCTCCGGGCCGCCTTGCTGCAAGCCGGGTTGCCGGCGGACGTGGAGCGCGTGTGCGGCGCGGTGGCCATCCTGCAGCAGGAGTCGGGCTTCCAGGTGGACCCGCCCGTGCCAGGCCTGGCCGACATGGTGCGCACGCGTCTGGATGAACTCGCCAGTAGCCTCGGGCCGCCGGGGAAGTCCGCGGTGCAGGCGCTTTTGGCAGAGCGCAAACCAGGGGACCGCCGCACCTTCGCCCAGCGGCTGCGGGGCCTGCGCACCGAACGGGACCTCGACTTGCTCTTCCGGGACATGCTGGCTGCGGCCCATGCCAAGCACCCGGTGGCGTACCGGGCCGCGGCCCTCCTCGACGGCGTCTTTCGCAAGGCGCGGCTGGAGGACTTGAACCCGGTCGGTACCGCCGGGTCGATGCAGGTGGGGGCCCGCTGGGTGCTGACCCACGCCCCTGGCCAGTACGCGGACGCGGACGCCGTCCGCGATGCGCTCTTCACCCGGGAGGGCGGGCTGCGCTGGGGCGTGCGGCGGCTCTGGGGGTACGAGGCCAACTACCCGCGGCCGCTGTTTCGTTTCGCCGACTACAACGCTGGCGAGTACGCCTCGCGCAACGCCGCCGTCCAGCGCGCCCTAGGCCGCCTCACCGGCCGCGTGCTGGCGGCGGATGGAGACCTGCTGGCCTACGACGCGCACGGCGAGCCCCGGGGGGAGGAGAGCGAGTCGCTGCGGGCGCTGTTGGCCTTCGCCCAGGCCACCCCGGACCTCAGCCTGGCCGACGTCCGGCGCGACGTGCGCCTCGAGAAGACGGCCGCCTTTGACAGCACGCCCACCTACCGCGCCCTGCAGCATGTCTACCAGGCCCGCTTTAGGACGGCGCTTCCTGTGGCCGAGCTCCCGGATGTCGAGCTGTCGAGCCCGAAGCTGAAGAGCCACTACACCACCGCGCGGTACGCGCGGGCGGTGAATGGGCACTTCCGGGAGTGCCTCGGCCGCAGCGAACCGCCGCCGCCGTGAGGCGCCGTCTTCCCCCGCCGCAGGGAAGGCAGGCACTGCCGCCGAGGTGGTGTAGGGTGGACGGCAAAGGTATGCCCAGCGAGAGCGGTGTTTCAGCCTTCCGCGCGGTGCCGCGCACCGGCGTCATCTTCGTCACCACCGAGGCCCAGAAGCGTGGCTTCACCCTAGGCGACCCGTCCTGGTGCAACCTCGGCCAGGGGCAGCCGGACACCGGAGAGCTGCCCGGTGCGCCCCCGCGGGTCGGCAGCGTGTCCATTGACCCAGGCGACCAGGAGTACGCCCCGGTGGCTGGCCTGTGGGAGCTCCGGGAAACCATCGCCACGCACTACAACCGTCTGTACCGGCGGGGACTGCCGTCGCAGTACTCGGCGGAAAATGTCAGCGTCTGCGGCGGGGGCCGGGCCGCGCTCACCCGGGCCGCGGCCAGCCTCGCCCCGGTCAACCTCGGGCACTTCCTACCCGACTACACCGCCTATGAGGAGCTGCTGGACGCCTTTAAGGGCTTCATCTCCATCCCCATCCTGCTAGACGCCGAGCGCGGGTATGAGTTCTCGGTGGAGGAGCTGCGCAAGGAGGTGCTGGGACGCGGGCTGTCCGCCCTCCTCTTCTCCAACCCCGCCAACCCCACCGGCAAGGTGGTGGGCGGCAGCGCCCTGGAGGCCTGGGTGCAGATGGCGCGCTCGCTGGACTGCGCGCTCCTCATCGACGAATTCTACGCGCACTACGTCTGGACCACCCCGGTGGCACCGCAGAGCGCCGCCGCGTACGTGCGGGACGTCAACCGCGACCCGGTGGTCCTCTTCGACGGCCTCACCAAGAATTGGCGCTACCCGGGCTGGCGCGTCACCTGGACGGTGGGCCCCAAGTCCGTCATCGACGCCGTGGCCAGCGCGGGCTCCTTCCTCGACGGCGGTGGCAGCAAGCCGCTGCAGCGCGCGGCCATCGCCCTCTTCGAGAAGGACCACGTGGAGCATGAGTTGCAGGCCATCCACAGCGCCTTCCGGCCCAAGCGGGAGCGCCTTCTCGAAGGCCTCCGGGCCCTGGGGGTGGGGGTCCACCCGCCTCCCGAGGGCACCTTTTACGTCTGGGGGGACTTGTCCGGGCTTCCGCCCCCCCTGGCGGAGGGCATGGCACTCTTCCGTGCGGCGCTCGAGCACCAAGTCATCACCGTCCCCGGGGAGTTTTTCGACGTCAACCCGGGCAAGCGCCGCCGCGGGCGCGCCTCGCGCTTCCGCAACCATGCGCGCTTCAGCTTCGGCCCACCCATGGACGTGCTGGAGCGCGCCCTGGAGCGTCTCGGGGCGCTGGTGCGAGCGCGGGCGGCCTAGCGGCGCACGTCCCCGGGGGACGGCGGGAGGTGTCCCGGCCCCCGGCTGGCCCCAGGGAAGGGTTAACGGCGGTTGACAGCGTCGGCCCGGCGGTGGGAAGGGGCAGCCATGGGCGACCAGGACCTGCCAGTGACGGTGGAGGTGACGCGGTCCGACGGCAGCGTGGAGCAGGTGCGCGTCGGGACGGCCGTTCGCCAGGGAGAAGGCTTCAGCCTCCACCTCGGGGAGATGGAGATTGGCGGCGCGGCCAGGGCAGAACCCCGCCGGCGCGCGCCCGCCAGCGCGCCGGGGGAGGGGCCCACCGTCTTCCCTCCCTACGGACGGAGCAAGGGGGCCCCCATCCACGGGGCCAGCATCCCGGACCTCGAGTTCTACGCCAACGGAGCCCGGCGCACCCTGAGTGACGCGAGCAAGGCCCGCTTCCACGAAAAGGAACGGGTGCTGCTGGCCGTCATCGAGGCCGAGCTCGCGCGTCAGCGCGACGAGCCGACGGCCGACGGCGGCATTCCCCCGCACGGCGACGACGACGCGCCCTGACGGGGGCCCAGGGGGGGCGCCCCGTCAGTAGGGGACGTAGGGCGGCCGCTTCTGCTCCACCCACGCCCGCACCGACGGGCGGGCCCACTGCGCCTCGACGTAGGCCTGGACTTTCTTCGGGGCTGGGTGCGCATTCCACAGAAGCCGCAGCAGCATGAGTGCGAAGTCCGCGTCGGCGATGCAGAAGCTTGCAAACAAGGTGGTCCGCCCGGACGCAATCAGCGCGTCCGCCACCCCCAGAAGGCGCGCGGCCGAGCCCTGCGCGGCGGTGGAGAGCGGCTGGACGTCCATGTTTTCGTAGAAAAGCGTCGTCGTCGGCCGCTCCAGGCGGATGGGCATCAAGTCGCTGCGCACCCAAGCCATGAGCTGCCGGGCCCGCGCCCGCTCGCGGGCGTCCTCCGGAAACAGGCGCGGGTAACCCGGGGGAGCAAACGCGTCGTCCAGGTACTCGTCGATGGCGCTGCTCTCCGACAGCGCCCAGCCGTCGTGCCAGAGGACGGGGACGCGGCCGGTGAGGGAGGCGGCCAGGGCGTCCGGGTGTTTGTGTTCCCCCAGGTGCAGCGCCACCGGGTGGACGCTAAAGGGATGCCCCTTTTCCTTCAGCGCGACGAAGGCGCTGAAGGCATAGGGGCTGGTCCAGTAGGTGTCGACGGAGAGGCGAAGGTTGGCCATGTCGGCTGCAAGCGTCTCACGCCGCCGGAGCGAGTTCCACGGCTGGCGCCAGCAGCTTGTACACCACCGGCGTCACCACCCGGGTGAGGAGGGTGGACGTCACCAGGCCGCCGATGATGACGAGCGCCAGGGGCGAGTACAGCGAGCTGCCCTCCAGGGCGAGCGGGATGAGGCCCCCCAGGGCGGTGAGGGTGGTGAGGAGGATGGGCACGAAGCGCGTCTCGCCGGCTGCTTCGATGGCCTGGTCCACCGGGACGCCCTTGGCCCGCAGCTGGTTGGTAAAGTCCACTAGCAGGATGGAGTTCTTCACCTCGATGCCCAAGAGAGCGACGAAGCCGATGGTGGCGGTGAAGGAGAAGGTGTTGCCGGAGAGGTAGAGCGCCAGCACGCCGCCGATGATGCCGAGCGGGATGACGGAGGCGACGATGAGGGTGCTCTTGAAGGTCCGGAACTCGAGGACGAGCACCGCCAGGACGCCGAAGGCGGCGACGATGATGGCCGACCCAAGGCCCCCGAAGCTCTCCTGCCGGCTTTCGATTTCGCCCGCCGCGGCGATGCGGTACCCGGGGGGCAGCTTGAGCTCGGCGAGGCGGGCCAGCACTGCGCGCGTCACCCGGTCGGTGTTGTAGCCGGTGAGGACGTCCGCGGTGACGGTGACGCTGCGCTCCTTGTTGAAGTGGTTGATGGTGGCCGGCGACGCTTCGAATTCGAGCGCACTCAGCTGCCCCAGGGGCACCTGCGCACCCGAGTTGGTGGGCACGTAGACCCGCGTCAGCGCGTCCAGCGACTGCTTCTGGGAGGCCCGGGGAAGCGCCACATTGACGTTGAAGGCGTCCTCCACCTGCCCGTCGGCGCGGTAGCGTCCCACCTGGATGCCCGCCAGGCCCATGCGCACGCTTCGGTCCACGTCCACCAACTGCACCCCGTAGAGGCCTGCCTTGTCGCGGTCGATGTTGACCCGCAGGTCCGTCTTCCGGTCCCGGGACGGGTTGCGGACGTAGGCCGTGCCCGGCGTCTTCAGCATGACGGCTTCTACCGCGGCGGCCACCTGGTCCAGGACGTCCAGCCGCTCGCCGATGACGCGCATGGCGATGGGGGCGTCCAGCGGCGGGCCCTGCTCGAATTCCCGCAATTCAATCTTCGCATTGGGGTACCCGTCGAAGTCGTGCCGGAGCCGGTCGAAGAGTTCGCTCGTGTGCTTGGCCTCGAAGCGGTGCAGCTGCACGAAGAGTTCGCCGAAGTTGTTCTTCTCGTTCTTCGACGGGACGTTGTAATAGACGCGCGGGTTGCCGTGGCCGACGTTGGCCATGACGCTCTTCACCTCGGGCACCCGGGTCAGCACCCCCTCCACGAAGCGGACGGCGCGGTCGGTCTCGGCAAGGCTGCTTCCGTCGGGCGTCTCCACCGTCACCCGGAACTGCGGGAGGCCCGCCTTCGGGAAGAGGCTGAAGCCCACCGCCGGGATGAGGGCCAGGCTGCCGACGAAGAGCGCTGCGGCCACCGCCAGCGTGGTGCGGGGGCGCGCCAGGGCGGTGTGCAGCACCCGCCGGTAGCTGCCATCCACCAGCCGCATCAGGGCGCGCATGAAGACGTTGCCTTGCGCGTCATGCGTCTCTGTCAGAAGGAGGCTGGCCAGGAAGGGGATGATGGTGAGCGAGACGACGAGCGAGGCGAGGATGGTGAACACCACCGCCACCGGCATGCTCCGGATGAAAAGCCCCGGGGCGCCCGGAAGGAAGAGCAGCGGCAGGAAGGCGAAGATGAGGGTGGCGGTGCAGCCGATGACGCTGACGCCAATCTGCCGGGTGGCCAGGACGGCGGCCTCGCGCCGGGTGTGGCCCATGCACAGAAAGCGGCTGATGTTCTCCACCACCACGATGGAGTCGTCCACCAGGAGCCCGAGGGCGATGACGAAGCCGACAATACTCAGCTGGTTGATGGTGAAGCCCGTCAGGTGAAGCATTGCCACGCCGATGGCCAAACTCAACGGGATGGAAATCATCACCACCGCCGAGGCCCGCAGGCCCAAGGGCAGAAGCGTGAGCAGCACCAGCACGATGGCGATGGCGAAGTCCCGGGTGAAGCCGCTCAGCCGCTCGGAGACGTTGCGCGACTGGTCGAAGCCGCGCTCGAGTCGCACGCCACCGGGGAGCTCCCTCTCGAAGCCGTCGAGCTCCTTCCACAGGGCCTCGTGGACCTGAAAAATATTCTGCCGCTCCTTCATGTTGGCGGTGACGAAGACGGCGCGCTGCCCGTTGAAGCGCCCGAGGTAGTTGACGTCCTCGTCCTGCACCGCCACCTCGGCCACGTCGCGCAGGTGGACCAGCCTTCCCTTGGCGGCCGCCACCACCGTGTCCTCCACCTGGGCGAGCGAGCTGTAGTCGCCGCTGGTCTTGACGTTGAACTTCCGCCGGCCGATGTCGACGCTGCCGGCGGGGATGTTGACGTTGGTGCTCTGGATGGCCGAGATGACCTGCAGCGGCGTCACGCCGAGGGCAGCCAGCCGTTCCAGGTCGAGCGAGACGCGCACTTCCTGGGAGGGGAAGGCCGAGCGCTTGGCCTCCTTCACTCCGGGCTGGTTCTCCAGCCGCTTGCGGAGGCGGTCCGCTCGCTCGGCCAGCTCCCGGTGGGAGGCCGTCTCGGACACCAGTGCCAGTTGGAGGATGTTGACGTCGGCGGCGTTGAATTTCTCGACCTTCAGCGACTGCAGGTCGGCCGGGAGGTCGGCGCGCAGGGCGTTGAGCTCGCGCAGCACGTCGTCGTACTTCTTGTCGGCGTCGGTGCCGGCGGTGAATTCAATGGCGATGACGGCCAGGCCGTCGGAGATTTCCGTCTTGAGGGTCTTCACGTCGTCCAGCGCCTTCAGCTTGGACTCGACCGGGTCGACGATGAGTTTCTCGATGTCCGCTGGACTGGACCCCGGGTAGACGGCGACGACGGTGAAGTTGGGGTAGGGGAACGTCGGGTCCTCGGCCTTGGGGATGGCGACCAGGGAGCTCACCCCGAGGGCCACCAGCATGAGGAAGACGACGATGGTGAACTGGTAGCGCTTGACGCTGAATTCGATGAGGTCCATGGGGGCCGGTCTCCCTAGCGAACGCGGCGCACCGGAGTTCCGGGCGCGAGGTACGAGGCGCCCTCGGTGACCACTTCCGTCACCGCTTCCAGCCCGCTGGCCACCGCCACCTGATTGCCCTCGATGAAGGCCACGCGGATGGGCACCTTGCGCGCTGTGGCGTCGGGCTGGGGGACGAAGACGGCGGCCGACAGCCCGTTGCCTTCCACCACCGCCTCGATGGGCACGGCGCGCAGCCGCGGCACCGCGGAGGGGGAGATGTCCACCTTCGCGACGAGGCCGGACAACAGGGGCACCTCGCCTTGGTCCACCGCGACTTCCGCTTCATAGGTGCCGGTGGCTGGGTTCGGGGCGCCGGCAATCTCCGTCACCCGGCCCGGGAAGCTGACGCCGGGGAAGGCGTCGAAGCGCACCTGTGCGGCGTCGCCCAGCCGCACCTGGACGGCCTCTCGGTCGATGAGGCCCACCCGCGTCACCCACCCGCGGCCGGCCGCCCGCAGGGTGAGGACGGGCTGGCCCGAGGCCACCTCTTCATGCGCTTCCACCAGGCGCCGCTGCACCTGGCCGTCGTCCGGCGCCCGCAGCACACTCACCTCGTCGACGTAGCGCGCCGCCCGCAGCGCGGCCTCGGCCTGAGCTACGGCGGTGTGGGCGTTCTGGTACTCCTGGACGGAGATGGCGCCGCCGGCCCGCTGCTGCTCGGCACGGGCCACGTCCCGCTGCGCCTTCTCAAACGCGGCCTCTGCCTGAGTGAGGTGCGCGCCGGACTCGGTGCGGTTGAGGGTGGCCAACAGCTGCCCCCGGTGCACTGGCGCGCCGCTCTCCACCAGAATCCGCTGCACCGTCCCGCCATTGCGGAAGGACAGCGCCATCTCCTGCTTCCCCTGCAGCCGGCCGGAACCCCGCACGTGGCGGACTATGCGTTCTTCCACCACCGGTGCCGTGCGGATGGCCACCCCCGCGGGCTCCGGCGGCGGGGCGCCCGGGCTGGCCGAGGAACGACTGCAGCCAGCGAGGAGGAGGCCCCCCCCGAGGAGAAGCGACGGGGCGACGCGCGTGGACACCATGGGGGCACACCTCCGGATGGATGCTTAATGTTAACGATGACAACATCCAATGTTGCCACTGGTAACGGGAAGTCCAAGGGCCGTCAAGCGACTTTGGCGTGGGAGGCGTGGCCTTTGGCCGGTGTTGGCCAGAAGACGCTGGGGCCGAGGGAGCCGATTCGAGAGGCCGGGAAGCGTTGTGGCACTCCCGAGCGGCGTCAGCCCGGCCGGGCGGTCCCGTGCACCGGGCGCAGCAACGTCGGCCTCACTTGCACGACCAGGACAACGTGGTGCGCGACTCGCGCAGGGTGGCGCAACCAGCTGACACGCGCTGCCGCTGCCGCTTCCGCCGCTGGAGCGCCTCGGGCCCCTGGGGTGGCCTCAGGTGCCCGCCCCGCCGTGGAACCGGACGGCCACCACCTGGAGCTCGGTCGGGCCCCGCGGCCGCTCGACCAGGGCAGTGTCGCCGGGCCGCCGTCCCAGCAGTGCCCGCCCCACCGGGGAGGCGACGCTGACAAGGCCCTGGCGGGGGTCGGCCTCGTCCGGCCCGACCAGGCGCACGGTGCCGCGCTGACCGGCCTCATCCAGGGTTGTGACCCAGGCCCCGAAGGCAGCCGACCCGCCCTCCGTCGCTGCCTCCACCACCTCGGCCACCTCCAACAGCGAGGTGAGTTCCCGGAGCCGGCTGTCCAGGGCGCGCAGCTGGTCGCGGCCGCCGGGCGAAGGGTCCCGCAGCAGCCGGGGGCGCTCCTGCTCGCGCAGGCGTGCGACTTCACCCAGCGCGCGGGCGTGGCCCTCGGGGGTGAGGGGGCGGCGGCCCTCGGGGCGCGCCCGGGCCAGGGGGGCTTCCTCGCCTGCGTCCTCCTTGGTGAAGGCCTTGCTCACGGGGGCGCCATTCTCCCCCGGCATCCCCAGGCGGGTACACTGCCATCCACGTCCCGTGGGTCCGAACCTCATCGCCCTGGCCATCCCGGCCTTCTTCGTCTTCATCGGCCTGGAGCTGCTCGTCTCCTGGCGCCGCGGCGTCCGGGTGTACCGGCTGGCCGACGCGCTGGCCGACCTGGGCTGTGGCATCGGCCAGCGCGCGGTGCTGGTGCTTGGCGCGGCAGCGGTGTTAGGCGTCTACGCCTTCGTCTACCAGCACGCCCGGCTCGTCACCTTCCCAACGGGAAGCCTCTGGCCGTGGGCCTTTGCCGTCGTTGGGGTGGAACTCGGCTACTACTGGTGGCACCGGCTCTCCCACGAGGTCAATTTCCTGTGGGCGGTGCACGTCGTGCACCACCAGAGCGAGGACTACAACCTGGCCGTGGCGCTGCGGCAGGCCATTCTCTCGCCCGTCACCGTGCTGCCCTTCTACCTGCCGCTCGCGGTGCTGGGGGTCCCGGTGGTGCCCTTCGCGGTGGTGGACGCGCTGGTGACGCTGTACCAGTTCTGGATTCACACCGAACTCATCCGGCGCTGTGGCGTGCTGGAAGCGGTGCTGAACACCCCCTCGCACCACCGCGTCCACCATGCGGTGAATCCGCAGTACCTGGACAAGAATTACGGCGGCACCTTCATCGTCTGGGACCGCTTCTTCGGCAGCTTCGCCCCCGAGCGCGAACCCTGCATCTACGGCGTCAGTCACCCGCTGCGCAGCTTCAACAGTCTCTGGGCTCAGGTGCAGCCCGTCGTGGCGCTGGTGGGGGAGGCCGCCCGGGCGCCCTCCCTCGGCGCCGCTCTCAGGCTCCTCACCGCTTCGCCGGCCTGGCGCCCGGCGTGGCTTGGCCCGACGGGAGAGCTGCGGGGCCTGCCCGGCGCCCTCCTGGCGAAGTATGACGTCCACCCGGGGGGCGCGCGCAGCGTCTACGTCCTCCTCAACTTCGCGGTCGTCATCGTCTGGGCCTTCAGCCTCGTCATGTGGGGGGAGCTTCTGCCTCTGCCCTGGCGGCTGGGGGCGGTGGCGCTGCTCCTGGTGAGCCTGGCCAGCCTCGGCGGCCTGCTCGAGCTGCGGCGCTGGGCGGTCCCGCTCGAGGTCGGCCGCTGGGTGGCGCTGGCCGCCGGCGGCGCGTTTGTGGTGCTGTAGGGCCGGCTCGCGTAGAAGCGAGGCGTGCCGCACAGCCACCGACAAGAGGGGAAGATGTGACGACGACAACGCCGCCGCCACAGGGGTCGCGCCTCTTCTACCTCTTCCTCGTCCTCGTCTCGCTGTTGCTCTTGGGAAGCATGCTGCTGCCGTTCGCCTCCGCGCTCTTCCTGGCGGCGGTGCTGGCCGGCTCCTTCTTCGGGCTGCAGGAACGGCTGTCCCGGCGGCTGGGCGGGCGCCCGGGGCTGGCTGCCGGGCTGCTCACCCTATGTTTGGTGCTGGCGGTGGCGGGTCCCCTGGCCAGCCTGGGCGCGGTGGCCATCAGCGAGGCTAGCCAGGGGGTGAGCTTCCTCAAGGAGGCGCTCTCCGAGGGGCCGCAGGGGCTGTCGCGCAACCTCCCGGACGGGTTGCACCAGTGGGCCGACCGGATGCTGGCCTCGCTCCCCGACCCGAAGCAGCTCTTCGACACCCTGTCGGCGACTGGCAAGAGCGCGGCGGCTGCCTTTGGCGGTGTGCTCACCGCGACGGGCCGGCTCCTCTTCATGGTCCTTCTAATGCTGGTTGGCTTCTTCTTCTTTCTCACCAGCGGACGAGACCTCGTGCTCTGGCTGGAGAGCGTGGTGCCGCTCGCCCCGGGGCAGTTCCGCTCGCTCATGGTGGAATTCCGAAAAGTCACCCGGGCCCTGCTCATCTCCACCGTGCTCACCGCCGCCGTTCAGTCGGTGGCGGCCCTGTTGGGCTTCCTCATCGCCCGGCTGCCCAACGCGCTCTTCTTCTGCATGGTGACGTTCATCGCCGCGCTCATCCCCATCGGCGCTGCCGGCATGGTGTCCATCATCCTCGCCCTCACGCTGCTTCTCAGTGGTCGCACTGGCGCCGGGATTTTCCTTCTGTGCTGGGGTGCGCTGGTCGTGAGCACCATCGACAGCTTTGCCAAGCCCTTCTTCATCCGCGGCGGCGTGCAGCTGCACGGCGCCGTCGTCTTCTTTGCGCTGCTGGGCGGGCTGGCCGCCTTCGGGCCGGTCGGCATCATCGCCGGACCGCTGGTGGTCGCCTTCTTCGTCGCCCTGACGCGGATGAAGCGACCCCTGGGCGAAGCCCACCTCGGCTGAATAGCTTGGTGGGGTAGCCGTCAGACGCTGCTGTCAGGAGAAACGCCTTGAAACGACTCCTTGCCCTCACCGCCCTGTTGAGCCTCGTTGGATGTGTCGTCGCCGAGACCCCGCCTCCCACGGTGGTGTACCAGACCCCTCCGCCCCCGCCGCCGGAGCCCCAGGTGGTGGAGGTGACGGTGTCGGAGTACGTGGAGCCACCGGTGGGCCAGCCGCCGCCGGTGGCCATCGAGTACGCACCCCCGCCGATGGTGTACGACCCGCCACCGCCGGCGCCCTTCTACGGTGCGGTGTGGGTGGGCGGCTACTGGCACTGGTGGGATGGCCAGTGGGTGTGGGCGCGCGGGCGCTGGGTAGCGCCGCCCAACGGCGGGTACGTCTACACGCAGCCCTATTATGAGTTGCGCGGGGGCAACGTCATCTACGTCAGCGGCTTCTGGCGGCCGCAGATGGTGGTCTTCGTCCCGCCGCCACAGAACGTCTACATCCAGGTGCAGCAGCCTCGCCCGGAAGTGGTGGTGCACTACGCCCGTCCGGTGGGACAGCCGGGCGTCTTCGTCCCGCCGCCCCCCGGTTCGCAGCGGGGCATCATCATCCCCGCCCCGGTGGGCACGCCGCCCTCGGTGACGGTGACCGCGCCGCCGGTGGTTCGCCCGGGCATGGTGGTGCACCCGGGGGCGACGGGCGTCGAGGTGGTGGCCCCGGCCGGTGTCACCCGGGCTGGAACGCCGGTGCAGAGGCCGATGTCGGTGGACCCGCACGTCTCCAACGGCCAGCCGGTGGTGGCGACACCGCCGCCGCCGTTGCGCACGGTTTCCACGCCCCCGCCGCGGCCGACGTCGCCGTCCACGGCGCAGCCCGCCCCGGCCGCCGTGACCCCCCATGCGCAGCCCGTGCCGCAGACGCCGCCGCCAAGCGTGGAAGCACACCCACCGCCTGCCAACACCTTCAACCAGCCGCCGGCGCAGCCGCACCCCCAAGCCATGCCCCCGCCGCCGCACCCCCAGGCAGCACCCCCGTCGGTGCAGCCGCACCCCCAGGCAGCACCGCCGCCTCCGCCGCCCGCGGCCAAGCCCGCGGCCAAGCCGCCGCCCCCGCCGCCCCCGGCGAAGAAGCCGCCGCCACCGCCGCCTCCCCAGGAGAAGAAGGACTGAGCAAAAGGGGCCGCGCGGGCGGACGCCGCGCACGTGCCCGGGGTTGGGCTACGCTGCACGGCGACCCGTGTACCCAGACCGCTTCCGGTTGCCCTTCCTCGCCGGCGTCCTCATCGCCGCCGCCGAGCGCGTCCGGCCAGGCCTCGGCCCCTGGTCGCCCAAGGTGGAGTCGCGCCTCCGGGACGTCTTCGCCACCGAGCTGGCGGACGTCCGAGCGCGCTTCTTGGAACTCTTCGACGACCACGCCTACTTCGACCGGCTGCAGGAGACGCTGCTTGGCGTGGCCGTGCCGCGGTACCTCACCGCGGCGCAGAAGCAGACGGCCCTCGAGCAGCGGGACTACGGCCTGTGGCGGGGCGGAGACCTGCTGGCCCGCGCCGTCTACGGCGCGGTGGGCTTCGCCGTCGGCCTCTTCCTGGTGAAGGCGCCCTTCATCCCAATTCCCACCACCTGGGACTTGTTCGCCTTCGCCTGCCTCCTCGGCGCGCCCTTCATCCCCGACGCCCAGGTGTGGTTGCTCAAACGCAAGCACCGCAACGCGCTGCGCGCCATCGTCGAGGACTTGCGCGATGCGGAAGTCCACCAGGAACTCTACCAGCCACTCGCCGCCCCCGGGCCGCTGGACGAGTTACCCTCCGGCGTCACGCGGCCTGCAGACCGGACGCCTTCCAGGGAGTAGGGTGGCAGCCCCATGGCCGACCCCCGCATCCCCATCGACCTGCGCGCTGCGAGCCAGCGCATCTTCGGCACGCCGCGCGGCCGCGTCTTGTACTTCCTCCTCGGTGCACTGGTGCTGGTGGTGGTGGCTTATGGCTTCTGCACCGTCTACGTGCGCCCCAATGAATTAGGGGTGAAGCAGGTCATCGTCGGAAGCACCAAAGGCATCCTCCCCGAGGTGTACTTCCCGGGGGTGCACTGGGTGAGTCCGGGGACGGAGCGGATGTACCTGTTCCCGACGGACATCCAGCTCTTCAACCTCACCAACGACGCCAGCGAGCGCGGCAAGGCCGAGCAGACCTTCCGCCCAGCCCTCAACATCCAGACGTCCGAGGGGTACACGGTGACGGTGGACGTCTCGGTGGCGTTTCGAATCGAGGACCCCTACCGCGTCATCACCGTGGCCGGGCCGGGGAAGCTGTACGAGGAGTCGCTCGTCTTCCCGCGCGCCGAGCAGATTCTACGCAAGCGGCTGGGCGAGCTGGACGCCGAGCAATTCTACGACGTGAAGCTGCGGACGAAGACAGTGCAGACGGCGCTCGACGACTTGAATACCGAGCTGCTCCCGAGTGGCGTGCGGGTGGTGCAGGTGTTTGTCCGCCGCTACGCGTACGACGCGCGGTACCAGCAGGCCATCGAGCAACGGAAAATTCAGGACCAGACGGTCTTCAAGAACCAGGCCGAGGCCGAGCTGGCGACGGCCACTGCCGAGAAGGACCGGATTGCCGCCGTGGGCGCGGCGTCGGTGAAGGTGGAGCTGGCCCGAGGGGAGGGCGAGAAGAAGAAGCTGGAGGCCGAGGCGGACCTCTACACCCGGAAGCGCCATGCGGCCGGAGAGCTGGCGGTCCAGCTGGCCGAGGCGGAGGGCACGCGGCTGGAGAATGCCGCGCTGCAAGGCGTCGGCGCGGAAAACCTGGTGGGTCTCAAGATGGCGGACGTGCTGAAGGGGACGCGCATCATCATCGTCCCCACGGACGGTGAGTCCGGCACCAACCCGCTGGACCTCAAGAGCGCGCTGAAGCGCTTCGACGTGAAGGAGTGAACGGCATGGCGCACCGTCCGTTGTACCTCCTCTGGCTGCTGGCGATGCCGCTGTCCGGATGCACCTGCCACTCCACCGGAAGCACCGAGGTGGGGGTCCTCACCCGCAAGCTGGCCTTCGGTGGCCTGCTCGGAAAGCCCGGCATCCAGCCCGAAATCTACGCCCCCGGGGCCACCTACCTCTTCCCGGCCTTCGTCACCGACTGGAACACCTTCGACGTCTCCATGCAGAATCTGTCCATGGTGAAGGACCCCCGTCGGGGGGACCGAAACGCCGAGGACGACCTCAACTTCAAGACGGTGGACGGCAACGACATTCGCGTCGACGTCACCGTGGCCTGGCAGGTGGACCCCAAGCGAGCGCCCTACTTGCTCAGCAAGGTGGGGGAAAACGTCGAGGAGGTGAAGGAGAAGCTCATCCGCCCGGCGTGCCGCAGCGTGGTGCGGGACGTCCTCAATGAGTTGCGGAGCGAGGAGTTCTACGTCTCCGAGAAGCGCTTCGCCAAGGCCACCGAAGCCCGCAACCGGCTGCAGGAGGTGCTCGCCCCCGAAGGCGTCATCATCCGGCAGGTCATCCTCGGCGAGCACCGCTTCAACCCGGAGTACGAGAAGGTCATTCGCGACAAGAAGCTGGCCGAGCAAAACAGCGAGCGCATGCGCAGCGAGGGGCGTGCCACCACCGAGCAATGGAAGAGCGAGCTGGAGAAGGCCAAGGGAACGGTGTCACAGCAGCTCGCCGCGGCGGCGGGGGCCCTGGACACGGCGCGGCTGGCCGCCGATGCAAACTACGTCCAGAGCCAGAAGCAGGCCGAGGCGATTGTGGCCGAGCGCAAGGCGCACGCCGAGGCAGTGCGCAAGCAGAACGAAGCGCTGGCCGGAAGCGGCGGCAAGGCGCTGGTGAAGCTGCGCATCGCCGAGGCGCTGGCCGGCAAGCAGCTGGTGTTTCTCCCCACCGGGAAGAACGGGGTGGGCGTCCAGACGCTCAACCTCAACCAGCTCCTCGGCGCGCTGCTGACGGGAGCGGAGGCCCCCCCCGCTCCCCCCCCGTCACCCTAGCGGGCGATGGCTACTTGGCCGGGGCTGCCGCAGCGGCGGCCGCCTTGGCCTTGGCGAATTCCGCCTTGCAGGTGTCGCTCAGCTTGGAGACGTTCTTGTAAAGGCACTTCATGATTTTGCCCTGGCCCTTCTCCACGCCGGCGCAGAACTTGGCAGCGTCGTCCTTGCACGCCCCGTAGAACTCCTCGATTTTCGCCTTCACCACGTCCTTGCAGGCGTCCGACACCTGGTCCGCCTTGCCCTCCAGGCACTGGAGGATGGCGCCATGCCCCTGCTTCACGTTGGGGCACAGCTTCTTCACATCGGCGGCGCAGGGCTTGCCGGGCTCCATCGCGGCCTGGCCAAAGGCGACGGAGGCCACGAGGAAACCAACGGTAGCGACAAGCGCAGCGCAACGACGGGGCAGCTTCGACATTGGAAATCTCCTTGGGAAAGCAGCCCTTCCCCCAAGGAAGGGCCGACCCGCGGCCCCCCCTGCAGGGAAGCCACCGCGGGCGGCGCGCAGAATGCGGCCCCGGAGGGGCCTTGGCCAGAAGTTTGCGCGTGACGATTACGGCTGGGGCTGCGCCGGGGGCACCCCGGGCGGCGGTCCGTGGCGCGGCGGGGGCTGAGCCGCCTTGCAGGCCTCGCTCAGCTCGCTCTGGTGCTGATGCAGGCACTGCATGATGCGGCCGTCTCCGGTGGGGAGGCCGGCGCAGAACTTCTCGACGTCCGGCTTGCAGGCTTCCTTGGCCGCCTCCATGCGGGCCTTCATCTCATCCAGATGGGCCTTGCACGGGGCGGACAGCTTGTCCGCCTGGCTCTGCAGACACTGGGCGATGGCCTGGTGCTCGCCGGGCCCGGGCTTGAGGTTGGGACAGAGCGCGGCGATGTCCGCGCGGCACACCCCACTTCCCTTGGCGTGGGGCGGAGGGCCGCCCGGTGGAGGGGCGCCCTGCGCGAAGGCGGAGGCGGCGAACAGAAGCGCGGCGAACAGGGTGGGCACGGCAGACTGGCGAGGCATGTGTTTGACTCCTCTGGTGACGTCTCTTCGGCTGGGGTGCAAACCCACCGGGCGACGTCGAGGTTAAGCTGCGCCCCCGGGCCATGTCCGCTTCCCTGCCGCGTTCCCTCGTGCTTGCCGACTCGCCGCTGCGCGCTCGGCTGCTCGAGCTGCGGGCGGAGGCAGAGTCGCTGCGGGACGCCATCGCGCAGCTGGACCTCGACATCGAGACGCTGCGCACCACGCTGGGCGTCTTCGACGCCCGGGTCCACGGCGCGCTGCGGGAGCTGCACGAGGGACACCAGCGGGCGGTGGGCGTCGTCCGCCACCTGGAGCGCTGGGCAGAACTTCTGGAGACGACACCCCGGGCGGACATCGCCCGCCGGGCCCGCCGGCTGGATGCCCGCCGGGCGCGGGAGCTGTCGAGCGCTCCCGAGGAGGCACCGGTGGCCGAGGAGTGGCCGGCGCCGGCGACGGGGGGCGACGACGCCGCCGAATTGAAGTCTCTCTACCGGCGACTGGCACGCCGCTACCACCCGGACCTCGCCCGGGACGAGGACGGACAGGTGCGCGCGGCGAGTTTGATGGTGCGCATCAACGCCCTCTACCGCGCCGGAGACCTTGCCGGGCTGCGCGCGCTGGCCGACCAGGCGCTCGGCGCCGAGCCCGCCGAGGAGGGGCTGACGCTGGAGCGCGAGGTGGCGCTCCTCGAGGCGCGCCGCGCACGCTTCGTCGAGGTGCTGGAGGGCCTGAAAGAAGAGTTGGCCGCGCTGGAGGCCTGTCCCACGGCCCAGCTGTGGCGGAAGGTGACGGAGCGCGAAGCCTCCGGCCGGGACGCCTTCGCCGACCTCCGCCGGGAGCTGGGCGAGCGCACGCGCTCAGCGTATGACGACGTCCGGGCCGCAGCCTGGGCCCTGGAGGACGCGGTGCGCCGGTACAACCGAAAGGCGACTGAGCTCGGGCCGGCGGCTGGCCGCGGCCTGGGCCGGGCTTTCGAGGCGCCCCGCCGGGCGCCCCTCGTCCGCTGGACGCTGGAAGGCCTGGCCTCGCTCAAGGCCTCCCCCGAGGCGCGCCGCCGCGCGGAGTGGCTGGTGGGCGCAGCCACCGAACGCCCGGCCGTGGTGAGCCTCGTCCTCTTCACCTACGCGGCGGAGCTGGTGCCGCACGGCCTCGAAACGCTCGCCACCCTGGAGGGCCTGCGCGAGCGCTTCGATGCGGCCTCGCCAGGCCGGGGCACGCGACTGGAAGAGGCGCTGGTGGAGGCAGCGGACTTGCTCGAACTCGGCGTCCGGCGCGCCGGCCCCCGGGTGGTGCAGACGGGGCTGCGCTTTCGCGACGCCACGCTGGCGGAGGCCGTGCCGCTGGCGCTGCGAAGCCACGCCCTCCGGGCAGACTTTCGCCGCGTGCTGGCGACGCTGGGGGAGACGACGCGCTGCCCGGCGTGCGTCCTGGACGTCTTCGCGGTGCCGCTGTACCGGCTGCGCGGACTGGACGACCTCCACGCGTGGGTGTGCCCGGCCTGTGGCGAGGTCTTGAAGAGCTACTGGATGCCACGCGGGCAGGACGTGCAGTCGGTCCTGAATGACGCGTTCCTGGACCTCGAACTGCTCACCGAGTGGACGTTTCGCCTGGGCCGGGCGTCGGTGGCCACGCAGCTGCTGCCGGTGCAGCTGGAGTCCCTCAGCGTCGCTCACCTCAAGCGCCGCTTCGTCGAGGACGTGCTGGCCCGCCACGGGGTGGACGTCCCGGAGAAGCACGTCCGGCTGCTCCAGGCCCAGAAGCCAGTGCCCGAACGCCGCCTGCTGGCGGACTGTCCCACCCGCAGTTTCTCGGTGGCCTTCGCCCCCGGGGCGAAGGTGTCCGTCTCGGACGCCCTGGAACGGGTGCGCTACCGCATCCGCAACCGCTTCCGGCCGGAGGCGACCTCCGAAGAAGCGCCGCCGTCCTGAACCCCGACCTCCCGCTTCGGCCCCGGGCCCAGCGAAAGGGCCGCTTGCACCACGCCGCGGCCAGTCACGGGCCGGTCGCCCGCACCAGACTCAGCGCCAGCGCGCCAGCGGCTGTCCGCATCTCCAGCCGGTCGCCTTCCCTGCGCATGGCGGCCACCGACGCGAGCGCCTGAAAGAAGGCCTGCTCCTGTTCCAGGACGCCTGAAGCGGTGCACATCCTCCGGGTGGCCGCCGCGGGCGTGAAGCGCAGCCTGTCGCCGTGCGTCTGGTACGACGACGTGTACGTGTTGCAGCCGGCCGAGCCGGCGACCTTGCCGTCCGGGGCAAAGTCCATGGTGACGGTGGAGTCGGCCACCAGGCTCGCCACGCCGCCCTTGCCGTTGTTGATGCCGGTCGCGTGCCAGGATGTGTCCGCCAGGCCCGTCGGTTGCGCGACGAAGGTGGACAGCACCGAGCCGTCAGCCGCCAGCAGCTGCAGCTGCCCGTGGCGGACGCGGTAGCGTCTGGCGCCGTAAAGCGCCTCCGTGAATGCCGCGGCCTGCTTCATGTTCGAACAGGCCATTTGCGTCGAGGCTCCACCGGGGCCGATTTCAAGGGCCGAACCCTTGGTGGAGTAGGGCGCGCTGTAGTGGTTACAGCCATCACTGCCCTGCGCGCGTCCGCCTTCGAAGCGTGCGGTCGCAGACGGCAATTCCCGGTGCGCCTGACCTGGCAGCGACGACAGCACCCAAGCGGTGCCATCCAGCGAGGGTGTTTCGGCCCCGTGCGCCGGGGACGCACAGGCCATGAAGACCACGACTCCCGCCGCCGCCCGTCTGCTGGCCCCCCGGGTTTGTTTCATCGCGACTCCGTCGTTGTCGGTTGAGGCTGCTTGCCAGCGTCAAGACACGGCTGCCTCGGTGCTGCGCCCCCCGGGGAAACGGGTTTCGACACACCGTACCAGGTCCGCCCTGCGTCGGCGGTGCTGCCCGGTCAACCGTCCCGCTCGTAGGCCACCGTCAGCCACCGCTTCAGCATGCCATCCACGTCGGAGGGCTTGGTGACTTCCAGGCGGTGCGTGATGCGGTCCTTCTTGGCGAAGCCTCCCGTGTCCACCAGGCGCGTCCGGGCCCCCTTCACGTGCGCCGGGTCCCCCAGGGCAAGCCCGACGTCGATGCGGCTGGCCGTGCTGGGCTTGAGCTGGGCGAAGACGTGGTGGCGGAAGAGGGGCACGAAGGTCTGGCAGGGGCAGGCCTTGGCCTCCGGACCGACCGCGAGGCCCGCGGCCAGCAGCCTCTCGTACAGGGGCCGCAGCGCCGCCTTCTTCCCAGCGTACTGGCGCTCGACGTACCCCTCCGCCGCCCGGAGGTAGCCTGCCTCGGTGTCGTCGAAGGCCATGGCCTTCTGCCCCACCGAGCGCTCCGCGACGAGGGCGGCCTGGTTGGTGCCCAGGCCCTGGGCCTTCAGCCAGGTGCGCCGCTGCGCCACGTCCTTCGGCCCCTTGGCCTGCACCAGGCGCAGCCACGCTTCCAGGCTTTTCCCGCTGGTGGACTCGAGATTGGCGAGGATGGCCTGGACGTAGGCCACCGCAGGATGGACGGCGTAGGGGCTTCGCGCTGGCATGCTTGCACCTCCTGTCACAAGTCGCTGGTCGGCGGCGGCGTCAGTCCTCCCCCCGGCGGCTGGCCTTGCGCTGGGCATGGTGCCGCTTCGCCGACAGGCGCCGCTCCTTGGACGCCCGCGAGGGACGGGTGGGCTTGCGCACCCGCGGCACGAAGGACAGCGCCCGTAGGGCCGCGCGCAGCCGGTGCAGGGCCATGCCCCGGTTTTGCACCTGGCTGCGGCGCTCGGTGGCCGTCACGGTGAGGCCGGTGGCGGGGTGAAGCAGGCGCACCGCGGAGGCCGTCTTGTTGCGGTGCTGCCCGCCCGGGCCGCTGCCGATGAAGAAACTCTCCTCGCAGCTGCGCAGCAGTGCCTCGTCGTCCAGGCGGAGGGCCTCGGCGGCTGCCCGCCGCAACTCCGCCCGTCTGTCGGTGGCCTCGTCCATGGCAAAGCGCTGCCCGTCCTGGGGCTTTGGGGCGCTTTCCGTGCAGCGCCGGGCGGCTTCCTTCGCTATTTAGGCCGCGGTCGTCCCCATGCAGAAGACCCATCTCGTCAGGGCCCGCACCCACAACCTGAAGGACGTCTCGCTCGAGCTGGCCGAGGGCGAGCTGGTGGCCGTCACCGGCGTCTCCGGTGCCGGAAAAAGCAGCCTGGCGGTGGATACCCTGTACGCCGAGGGCCAGCGCCGCTTCGTCGAGAGCTTCAGCCCCTACGCCCGGCAGTTTCTCGAGCGGCTGGAACGGCCACCCATGGAGGCGCTGGAGCCGGTAGCCACCGGCATCGCCGTCGACCGGCGCTCGCCCGTCAAAAGTAGTCGCTCGACGGTGGCCACCCTGGCTGACCTGGAGGCATACCTGTCGGCCCTCTTCAGCCGGGAGGCCCTCCCGGTGTGCCCGGTGGACGGCGCCGAAGCCAGGCCCACCGATGCCCGGGCCGCCGCCGTGGCCGCCCTGGCCCAGGCCCAGGGCCGCCCGGCCGTCCTCACCTACGGCGTCCGCATGGCGGACACGGCGGACTTCCTCGACGCGCGGGAGCGCCTGCTGGCCGACGGGTACCGCCGCCTCTGGGTGCAAGGGCAAGTGCGGGAGCTGGAAGCCCTCACGCCGTCGGCGGCCATGGGCGCCGCCGGGACCGCGGAGGTGGTGGTGGACCGCCTCGTCCTCGAGGAGAAGGCCCTCGGCCGCCTCACCGCCAGCCTGGAGGAGGCGTGGGCCCGCGGAGGGGGCGTCGCGGCGCTGTGGGCGGACGGCGTGCGCACCCAGCTGCGGCAGGGCCTTTCCTGCCCCGGCTGTGGCCGCGGTTTCGAAGCGGCCTCGCCGGGTCTCTTCAGCTACCAGTCCGCGGTGGGCGCTTGCCCGGCCTGCCGGGGCTTTGGCCGGACGCTGGGCATCGACTGGGACAAAGTCATTCCGGACGCCTCCTTGAGTCTTCTGGACGGGGCGCTGCGCCCCTGGAATGGCCGCTCGAGCGAGTGGGAGCGCGAGATGCTGCAGCGCTTTGCCCACAAGCGCCGCATTCCCCTCGACGTGCCCTGGGCGCGCCTGTCGGACGCGCAGCGGGAGGCCGTCCTCCAAGGGGAGGGGGACTACCGGGCGGGGCATTACCCCGGGCTGCGGGCCTGGTTTCGCTGGCTCGAGGGGCGCACCTACAAGATGCACGTCCGGGTGCTGCTCAGCCGTTACCGGGCCTACACGCTGTGCACGGCCTGCGGCGGGGCGCGCCTCAACCCGGCGGCCCTCGGCTACCGCACCGGCGGGCTGGACCTCGCCGCCTGGCACGCCCTGGAAGTCGCAGAGGCGCGCGCGCTGCTGGACGGGCTGAAGGTCCGGACGGGACAGGGCGAGCTCGTCCGGCGGGAGCTCTCCAGCCGGCTGACGTACCTGGAAAAGGTGGGCCTCGGCTACCTCCGCCTGGACCGCCAGAGTCGCACCCTGTCCGGCGGGGAGGCCCAGCGCGTCTCCCTCACCGCCGCGCTGGGAACGGCCCTCACCGGCGCCCTCTTCGTCCTGGACGAGCCCACCGTCGGGCTGCACCCCTCGGACGTGGAGACGCTGTGCGGCACCCTCGAGGAACTGGCTGCCCGCGGAAACGTGGCGCTGGTGCTGGAGCATGACCCGGCCGTCATCCGCCGCTGCGCCCGGGTGCTGGAACTCGGCCCCGCCGCCGGGCCCGCCGGGGGCACCTTGTGCTTCGACGGCACGCCGGCCGCGCTCGCGCAGCGGACGGACCTCCCCACCGGACGGGTGCTGGCCCGGGAGGCCCTGGCGACCGACCGGACACCCCGGCCGGCCCGCGGCCACCTGCACGTGCGCGGCGCCCGGGCCAACAATCTCCAGGCCCTCGACGTGCAGCTGCCCCTGGGGACGCTGTGCACCATCACCGGCGCCTCAGGCAGCGGCAAAAGCACCCTCCTCGAGGACGTCGTCTACCGCACGCTGGCGCGCCGGCTGGGCGCGCGCGACGTGGAGGCGCCCGGAGCCGTGGAGGCGGTGGACGGGGCGGACGCCCTCTCCCGGGTGGTGCTGGTCGACCAGGCGCCACTCGGCCGGACGTCGCGCGGCAACGCGGCCACCTACACCAAGGCCTGGGACGCGCTGCGCCAGGCCTTTTCCGAGACGCCGGACGCGGTGCTGCGGGGGCTACCGCCCAGCCACTTCTCCTTCAACGTGGAGGGCGGCCGGTGCGAGGCCTGCGCCGGTGAGGGCGCCGAGACGGTGGAAATGCAGTTTCTGGCAGACGTCCGGCTGACGTGCCCGAGCTGCCAGGGGCGGCGCTTCAAGGACGAGGTGCTGGCGGTGCGCCTGCGCGGCCACAGCGTGGCCGAGGTGCTGGACATGTCCGTGGCCCAGGCCGTGGACGTATTCTTGGACATGACCGCGGTGGCCCGCGCGCTCGAGCCGCTGGTTCGCCTGGGCCTCGGCTACCTGCCGCTGGGCCAGCCGCTGTCCACCCTGTCCGGGGGCGAGGCGCAGCGGGTGAAGCTGGCCCGCGCGCTGGGCGGCCCCCAGCTGGGGGCGCTGTACCTCCTCGATGAACCCAGTGCCGGCCTCCACGGGGAAGACGTCGCGGCGGTGCTGCAGGCCCTGCATGCCCTGGTGGACGCGGGCGCCAGCGTCCTGGCCGTGGAACATGACTTGGGCTTCGTCCGCGGCTCGGACTGGGTGGTGGACCTCGGGCCCGGGGGCGGGCGGCATGGGGGTCACCTGGTCGCCGAGGGCCCTCCGGGCGTGTTGGCCCAGGGACCCGGCCGCACCGCCGAGGCACTGCGGGCGGCCACCCGGGCGCGTCCGGGGGTGGCGCGGCGGCCGGCGGAGGTGCCCGTGCACGGCCGCGCCATCGAGGTGGAACATGCGCGCGAGCACAACCTGAAGGACGTCAGCTGCCGGATTCCTTTGGGGAAGCTGGTGGTGATGACGGGCCCGTCCGGCAGCGGGAAGAGTACCCTCGCCTTCGACGTGCTGTACGCCGAGGCCCAGCGGCGCTTCGTCGAGACGCTGTCCCCGTACGCCCGGCAGTTTCTGCCGATGCTGCCGCGGCCGGACGTGGAGCGGATTCGGGGGCTACCGCCGGCGGTGGCGCTCGAGCAGCGGACGGCGCGGGCCGGTGCCACCAGCACCGTGGCCACCGTCACCGAGGTGGCCCACTACCTGCGCCTCCTCTACGCCAAGGTGGGGACGCCCCACTGCCCCCTGGACGACTTGCCCATTGCCCCGCAGTCCGAGGAGGCGCTGCTGGCCCGTGCCAGAAAAGGCCGCGGGCCGCTGACGCTGCTGGCCCCGGTGGTGCGCGCGCGCAAGGGCACCTACCTGGACGTCTTCACCGCCGCGGCCCGGGCCGGCGTCTTGGAGGCCGTGGTGGACGGCGTCCGTGTCTCCACCGACGCCCCGCCGCGGCTGAAGAAGTCCCGGGAACATGACATCGACCTGCTGCTGTGGACGGGCCGCGCCCCGGCCCTCCCCCGCGAGGCCTTCGCTCAGGCGCTGCGCTGGGGCAAGGGGCTGGTGCGAGTGCAACAGGGCCGCACCGAGACGCTGCTGTCGGCGGCCCGCAGCTGCCCCCGGTGCGGCACCGCGGTGCCGGAGCTCGACCCGCGCTGGTTTTCCTTCAACACGCGGCAGGGGGGCTGCGCGGCCTGCGGGGGCACCGGCGTGCAAGGCGGCGCGGAGGCTGCGGCCGAGGGAGAGACGGCGGCATGCGCTGCGTGCGCCGGCAGCCGGCTTCAGCCCATTCCCCGGGCGGTGCGGCTGTTTGGGGCCCGCTACCACCAGGTGGTGGCCGAGTCCGTGTCGCGGGCCCTGCTGCGGGTCCGCCGCTGGCACTTCCGCGGCGCCGAGGCCCAGCTGGGGGATGCCGCCCTTACAGAGCTCCTCCGCCGCCTGGAATTCCTCGAGCGCGTGGGCCTGGGCTACCTGCCGCTGGACAGAAACGCCTCCACGCTGAGTGGCGGGGAGATGCAGCGGCTGCGGCTTGCCGCACAGGCCGGCGCGGGCCTCACCGGGGCCTTGTACGTCCTGGACGAGCCCACCATCGGTCTCCACCCGAGGGACACCGGGCGGCTGTTGGAAAACCTGCGCACCCTGGTGCGCACCGGTTCCACGGTGGTGGTGGTGGAGCACGACGCGGACACCCTGCGCGCGGCCGACCACCTGATTGACCTGGGGCCGACCGGCGGCCGGGGGGGCGGACGCATTGTCGCCGAGGGCCCCCCGGCATCCGTCCTGGCCCTGGCCAACTCCCCCACCGCGCAGGCCCTGGCCCGCCCGCTGCTGCTGCCGGCGACGCGCCCGCCGGCGACGGCGTGGTTGGAACTCCTCGGCGCCCGGGCCAACAACCTGCGCCAGGTGGACTTCCGGCTCCCGCTGGGACGCCTCACCGTCGTCGCCGGTGTATCGGGCAGCGGCAAAAGCACCCTCGTCCGCCAGGTCCTCTTCCCGGCGGTGCGCGAGGCCTTGGGCCGGGTGACGCCGCCGCCCGGGCCCTTCACCCGCCTGTCCGGCCTGGGCAGCCTCCGCCGCGTGCTGGCGGTGGACCAGTCCCCCATCGGCCGCACCCCGCGCAGCGTCCCCGCCACCTTCCTCGGCCTGTGGGATGAGCTGCGGCGGGCCTTCGCCGCCACCCCGGAAGCCCGCGCCCGGGGCTTCGGGCCTGCCCGCTTCTCCTTCAACAGCAGCGCCGGCGGGCGGTGCCAGGCCTGCGACGGGCAGGGAAGCATCAGCCATGAGATGTCCTTCCTGCCCGACGTGACGACGCCCTGCGAGACCTGCGGCGGCATGCGCTTCGACGCCGCCACGCGTGAGGTGCGCTACCACGGCCTGGACGTGGGGGAGGTGCTGCACTTGACGGTGGACGAGGCGCGGGAAGTCTTCGCGGCCCTGCCGCGGGTGGCCGCCCCGCTGCAGTGCCTGGTGGAGCTGGGGGTGGGCTATGTGCAGCTGGGCCAGGGCAGCCACACCCTGTCTGGCGGGGAGGCCCAGCGGCTGAAGCTGGCGGCCGAGCTCACCGCCTCGGCGCGCCACGAGGCGACGCTGTACGTGCTGGATGAGCCCACCACCGGACTGCACCTGTCGGACGTGGAGAAGCTGGTGCGCTTCCTCGGGCGCCTGGTGGACCGGGGAGACACGCTGGTGGTCATCGAGCACCACCCGCATGTCATTGCTGCGGCGGACCACGTGGTGGAACTCGGCCCGGAGGGCGGCGAGGCCGGCGGACGCATTGTCGCCGAGGGGCCGCCGGTGCGCGTGGCCCGCAAGGACACCGCCACCGGGCAGGTGCTGCGCTCGCTGCTTGGGCGTACCGCGGCCGCGGCCCGGAGTGCCTAACGAGGGCACCCTGGGGGGGGACTGGCGTTGGTGGGGGGGTTACTTCTTCTTCTTTGTCGTCTTGGCGGGCTTGGCCGGGGGCTTCGCGGCGGCGGGCTTGACGTCCTTCACCGGCTCCACCTTGCGCTCGGCCAGAAGCTTGTTCTCGCGTTCCAGGTCCGAGACGCGCTTCTCCAGGGCCGTCTTCTGGCTGAGGAGGTCGAGGTTTTTCTTCCCCAGCGCGTCGCTCTGGTCGCGCGCGGCCTGTAGCTGCTTCAGCGCCTCGTCCTTCTGTCCACTGAGCGTGAAGACGGCGAGGCCGCCCACCAGCACGGAGGCCGCGAGGAGAATCCACGGGAGCCGGGAGGGTTTCGCTTGCTTCCAGTCGGCTTCGAACTCGTCAGTCTGAGCCACGGGATGGAAACATTAGCAGGTCCGGCCGCAACCCCAAGTTCCTGAATGACGGCCAGCGTGGTACCAGGGCGGCCCCGGGAAGGGAATGCCGACGCTCGCCCACACCCAGCTGACGGCCCCCGGCGCCACCCCCGCCCGCTGGCTGCTTGTCCTGCACGGCCTACTCGGGCGGGGCAGCAACTGGCGGACGGTGGCCCAGGGGCTGGTGGCGGCGCGTCCGGACTGGGGCGCGGTGCTGGTGGACTTGCGCATGCACGGCGAGTCGCAGGGCTTTTTGCCCCCCCACACCGTCCAGGCGGCCGCGGAGGACTTGGACGGCGTCGCTAGAAGCCTGCCCGGGCCGGTGCAGGGCGTCCTCGGCCACTCCCTGGGCGGCAAGGTGGCCCTGGCCTTTGCCGCGCGCGCGCGTGACCTGCAGCACGCCGTCATCCTCGACGCCAACCCCGGTCCCCGTCCGGCAGGGCAGGGCAGCGAGACGACGCTGCAGGTGCTGACGGTGCTGCGCGCCCTTCCCGCCGTCCTGCCCTCCCGGGAGGCCTTCCTCGCCCGCGTGGAGGCGGCCGGGCAGCCGCCGGCGCTGGCGGCGTGGCTGGCCATGAATCTGCGCCGCGCCGACGGCGGCTACACCTTCGGGCTGGACTTGGACGCCATGGACTCCCTCTTCCGCGACGTCCTGGCCCGGGATGACTGGGCCCTGGTCAGCCATCCGCCACCTGGCCTTCGCCTTACCTTCATCCTCGGTGGCCGCTCGACGACGGTGCAGGGCGAGGCCGCCGGGCGGCTGCAGGCGCTTGCAGCCGAGGGCCGTCTGGGCCTGACGGTGCTGCCCGGGGCCGGCCACTGGGTGCACGTGGATGACGCCGCGGGCACGCTGAAGGGCCTGACGGAGGCGTTCCGGTGACGGAGGGCGCCCGCTACCAGTGCCTGTGCTGCGCCTGCTGGACGCTTGGCCAGCAGCCCCCGGGCACCTTCACCCTGTGCCCGGTGTGCGGCTGGGAGGACGACGCCTTCCAGGCCAAGCACCCGGACTTCGCCAACGGCACCAACGCCGTCAGCCTCAACACCGCCCGGAAGAATTTCCGCTTCCTCGGTGCCTCGGACCCTCGCCGCCTCTCCCGGACGCGGCCACCGAGGCCCGAGGAGCGCGGCCGCTGAAGGGTCGCCACCCGCCCCGCGGGCCGGAGCTAGCCGAAGAAGAGGTGGCAGAGCAGGGTGGAGACGACAATGCCGGACAGGTCGGTGATGAGGCACGCCGCCACGGTGTGGCGCAGCGCGCGCACCTGGACGCTCCCGAAGTACACCGCCAGCACGTAAAACGTCGTCTCCATGCTGCCGTTGATGGTGGAGGTGAGGTAGCCGACGAAGGAGTCGGGCCCGTACGTCTTCATGGTTTCCGCTAGCACGGCGAAGGCGCCGGTGCCGGACAGTGGCCGGATGAGAGCCATGGGCAGCGCTTCGGGCGGAAAGCCGAGCGGCCCGGTGACCTTGCCGAGGGCGGACACCAGGACATCCATCGCTCCCGAGGCGCGGAAGAGGGAGACGGCCACCATGATGGCCACCAGGTAGGGGATGATGAAGACGGCCACCTGAAAGCCCTCTTTGCCGGCGGCCACCAGCACCTCGTACACCTTCACCCGCCGGGCGAAGCCGAACAGCACGATGGCGAACATGAGGAGCGGCAGCGGCCAGCTGCTCATCGCCGTCCGGAACACCTCGAAGGGGGTGTGACCCACCTGCAGCATCACGAGGGAACGCACCAGGCCGGCCACCAGCACAAGGCCCACGGCCAGGGTGGCCAGACGCCGCAGGCGGCCGGCCGGGGCGTGCGGCTGCGCGGCCGCCTCCACGGCCGCCGCCGCGACGTCGGGCGCCTTGAGCGGGGCGGCTGCCGGCGGCTCGTCGGGCAGCACCGCGCGCGCCGGCGAAAACACCGGCAGCCGCTGCAGCAGCTTGCACGCCACCACCGCCACCACTGCCGAGGACATGGTGGCCAGCATGGAGGGCAGGAAGATGGCGGCCGGGTCCTTCGAACCTAGGGCCGAGCGCACGGTGATGACGCCGAGCGGGAGGACGGCCAGGCCCGAGGTGTTGATGGCGACGAAGAGCGCCATCGAGTTGCTCGCCACGCCCGGGTAGGGGTTGAGCTTGTTCAATTCGGAAATTGCCTTCAGCCCGAAGGGCGTCGCCGCATTGCCCACGCCGAGGATGTTGGCGGAGATGTTGAGAATCATCGCCCCGATGGCGGGGGAGTCCTCCGGGACGTCCGGGAAGAGGCGCCGCATGATGGGCCGCAGCAGCCGGGCGATGGAGGCCAAAAGCCCCGCCTCGCGCAGCACGCCCATGAAGCCGAGCCACAGCGCCATGGGGCCAATCAGCTTGATGGCCAGGTTGACGGCCTCGATGGAGGCCTCGGGCCAGGCCCGGTTGATGTCGGGCAGCCGCCCGGTGAAGGCGGCCACGAGGATGGACCCGACGACCAGGACGACGAAGATGCCGTTGAGCAAGGGGGCATGGCTACGCTAGCAGGCACCTGCCGCCCCGTCGCAATTCGGGGCCCCCTAGTAGCTGTCGCCGCCCCCGCCGCCGCCACTCTCGCCGCCGCCGCCCCCGGAGAAGCCGCCCCCGCTGTCGCCGCCGCCGCCTCCCCAACCACCGCCACCGCCGCCGCCGCCCCAGCCACCCCCGCCTCCCCAGAAGATGGGGAAGGGAAGACAGCCACTGCGAGCGCGGCTGCGCGTGACGAGCACCACGACGAAGAGCAGGATGAGGAGAGGGCAGAGCAGCCCGACGAGGTCCTGGCCCCCCACCGGCGCCACCTGCGGGTCATTCGGCCTCATGCCTGGGCGCCGGGGCAGGACGTCCGGAGGCGCCTTGCCGGAAATGGCCTGCATGATGGCGTCCGTCCCCACCTGCAGCGCGTCGCGGGAGCGGTCCGTCTGCAGGTACGGCTTCATCTTCTGGACGATGCGGAAACTCTCCACGTCGGTGAGGTCCCCGCCGACGCCCTTGCCGGTCTGGATGTAGACGCGCCGCTCGGCCGGCGCCCACAGCAAGAGCACGCCGTTGTCCTTGCCCTTCTGCCCAATCTTCCAGGTCTGGAAGGTGCCGTAGGCCACGTCCTCGATGGGCTCCCCCCCGAGGGAGGCCGGGATGAAGACGAAGACCTGTGCGCCGCTCTCCTTCTCGAAAGCGCCGAGCCGCGCGTCGAGGAATGCGCGGTCCTCGGCGGTCAGCTTGCCGGCGGCGTCCGTCACGTAGCCTTGCGGCAGCGGCGGCTTGTAGGCCTGCGCCGCGCCGGACAACACCAGCGCCGCCACGAGCGGGCTGAGCGCCCGCGTCCGCATCAGAATTTCACCTGCGGCGCGTTCTGCGCGTCGGCCGAGGCGGTGAAGTAGACGCGCTCCTTGAAGGGCTTGCCCGTCACTTTGTTGATGGCCATGCCGCGGATTTTCTTCAGCTCCGTGTTGTAGGCGGCCACCGCGGCGTTGTACTGCTCGCGGGCGCGGAGGATGCGGTTCTCGGTACCTTCCAGCTGCACCTGCAACTCGCGGAAGCCCTGGTTGCTTTTCAAGTCCGGGTAGGCCTCCTGCACCACCATCAGCCGCGACAGGGCCCCCTTGAGGTCACCTTGGGCCTTCTCGAAGGCCGCCACCTTGGCCGGGTCGGTGAGGTCCTCCCCGGACAGCTGGATGGAGGTCGCCTTGGCGCGCGCCTCGATGACGGCCGTCAGCGTCGCTTGCTCCTGCTTCGCGCCGGCCTTCACCGTCTCCACCAGGTTGGGGACGAGGTCGGCGCGCCGCTGCAATGCGGCCTGGTAGTCGGCCCAGCGCTGCTCACACACCTGGTCTTTGGTGACGAGCTCGTCGTACGACTGACAGCCCGACGCAAGCACCACGAAAAGGGCCACCCCTGGGAGGAGGGCCGGACGGAGGGTGGAAGTCGTCATGCCTCCCACCCTGCGCTCCGGGCGACCTGCCGTGCAACAAAATTTTGCTGCGCTTGTGCGTCGCCCAGAAGACACCTTTGCCCCCCCGGTTTCGCCCCGTGCCCCCACAGTAAGATGGCCATTTTCCGTACAAAATCTCCCCAATGCGGCCGGCACTGAAATTGACAAGCACCACCCCTCCGCCGCGGCCCCCGGCGGAGCCAGCGCCACCCTCGTCCTCCAGCGTGCGTCGGCGTGCACGGCGCAAGCGCCGGCGCGAGCGCCGCATCCGGCGCGCGGTGCTCGCCGCACTCGCCTTGGTGCTGGCCGTGCTCAGCGCGCACCTGGTCCTCAATTCCGGCTGGGTGCGGGAGCGACTCCAGGCCAAGGTGGAGTCCGCACTGTCGGCGCGTCTGGGCGAGGTGGAGCTCGGCAGCGGCACCTTCGTCGATTGGTCGCTGCACGTCGCCTTCGGGCCGGTGCGCATCGCGCCGGTGCCTGGCCAGGGCGTGGTGCTGGAGGTGGAGCGCGTCCGGGTGCGGCCCGCCTGGACTGCGCTGCTGGCCGGACGTCTGGAGCCGGGCGTGGTGCAGCTGCAGACGGTGACGCTGCGCCCGGGAGAACACCTGTCCGGCCTGAAGGCCCTGGTTGAGCGCGTCGAGTCGCGTGCGCACCCGGCCAAAGGCCCGGAGACGCCCCCGACCGAGGGTGGCTCGCGCATTCCCCGCATGGAAGTGCAGGACCTCCGGGTGGACATGGTGTCCGCCGCGGACGGCAAGCCGCTGGAGCTGGGGACGTGGGACGCGCAGCTGGACGTCACCGGCGCCCCCGGGGCCCGCGTGGTGGAGCTGGCGCTGGAGCGGCACGGCGGGGGCGAGCTGCGCGGCGTGGCGCGCATGGGCCGCGACCTCCCGGTGCAGCTGGAGGCGTGGCTCACCGTCATGCCGCTGGAACCGGTAGTGGAACTCCTCGGCCACCGCATGGGCCTGCGCGCCACCGCCGGCACCCTCTCCGGGCACCTCAGCGGGCAAGTCCCCGCCGACCTCCGGCGCGGCGAGGCCAAGGTGGAAGGCCACCTGGACGGACTGGTGCTGGAAGGCAAGCGGCTCTCTACCGAGCCGGTGGGGCCCTGGCGGCTGTCCATGGCGGGCACCATCGACTTCGAAAGGCAGACGCGCGAGGTGCACCTGCGCGAGGGCCATATTGCGTTTGGCGAGAACGACTCGCTGCGGGTGGGTGTGGAGGGCGTCTACGAAGGTCGCAAGGGCGGCCCCACCTTCCGGGCCGAGGCCAAGGTGGACCAGCTGCGGTACCAGGACGCGGTCGACGCGCTGCCGCCCCAGCTGTCCCTCGGCGATGAGGCGCCCCGCATTCCCGGACTGCTTGACGCCCGGGTGCGCATTTCTGGACCGGTGCACGACCCGGAACGCTGGACGGTGGAGGCGAAGCTGGACCTCACCGGCTTGCGCGCGGCCTCGAAGAACGTGCCCTTCTTCCTGCGCGGTCCCTTCATCTACCACCCGGTGGATGCCCTCGGACGCACCCGGGAGCTGTGGGTGGGCCCGAAAAACCCCTCCTTCGTCTCCATTGACGAGTTGCCGCGCTATGTCGGCCGCGCCGTCACCACCAGCGAGGACGCGGGCTTCTGGTACCACCCGGGCTTCGACTTCGACGAACTGAAGGAGAGCATTATTGACGCCGCCGAGGGCAGCCGCGTCCGGGGCGCATCGACGCTCACCCAGCAACTGGCCAAGAATCTCTTCCTCTCCCGGGAGCGGACGTATGCCCGGAAGGTGCGCGAGGCGCTCTTCACGCTGGCGCTGGAGGCGGCGCTGCCCAAGGCGCGCCTTTTGGAAATCTACCTCAACATCATCGAGTGGGGCCCCAACCTCTATGGTCTCGGCGAGGCCTCGCGGCACTACTTCGGCGTCCCGGCGCGCAACCTCACCATCCAGCAGGCCGTCTTCCTGGCCACCATCATCCCCAACCCGGTGAAGTACCACACCCTCTTCGAGCGCGGCGCGCTCACCGGTAGCTGGGAGCGCAAGACGCGCGACCTCATCTCCAAGATGCGCGGCGCGGGCTTCATCAGTGTCGCCGAAGCCACCGAGGCCGAGTACGCCCCCTTGCACTTCCGCCGGCCGTGAGGTCCCGGCGGGGCCCCCCACCCCCCCGGGGGCTTGCGGATGGGGGCGGCTGCGTTAGGCAAGGGACATGATTCAAGGAACGCTAGACCGCGGGCAGGGACGGGCGGACCTCTCCGTCCCGGCCGGTTGCCCGCTCTGTGCCGGGGCGCTTGACCTGCGCGTCACCCCCACCAGCGCCTTCAGCTACTGCGGGCACTGCCACTGGATTTCCCGGTCGGTGGTATCCGTCGGGCCGAACTCGCTCGAAGTCGCCCACCCGCCGGGCGGCATGGCCTAAACCCCCAGAAGCAGGGGCAGGAGCTCTCCGCTCTTGCCCCGCACGACGGTGTCGAAGTGGTGTGCGTTGTCCGCCGGTTCCGCGTTCACCAGCCAGCTCTTCGCCCCCCCGCGCCGCGCCACGTCCACTAGGCCGGCAGCCGGGTACACCGCGCCCGAGGTGCCGGCGGCCAGAAAGAACAGCGGGGAGCCCTGGGCCCTCTCGAGAAAGGCCTGGATGGTGGCGAGGCTTCGCTCGTCGAGCATCTCGCCGAACCAGACAATGTGCGGCCGCAGCCGCGCGCCGCAGACGTCACAGCTGGGGACGCTGCCTGCCGGGTACACCGTCGTGTCCGGGAAGGGCGGCCGCGCGCACTTGCTGCAGCGGCTGGTGAAGAGATTGCCGTGCAGCTCCACCAGCCGGCTGCTGCCGGCCCGCCGGTGCAGCCCGTCCACGTTTTGCGTGACGAGGAGGAAGCGCTCGCCCAGCCGGACCTCCACCGCCGCCAGCGCAGCGTGCCCGGGATTGGGCAAGACGTCTTGGGCCCGCGCACGCCGCTCGGAGTAGAATTCCCACACCTGGGCGGGGTCGGCGTCGAATCCCTCCGGCGAGGCCACCTGCTCCACCGGGAAGTTGCGCCACAGCCCGTCAATGCCGCGGAAGGTGGGCACGCCGCTCTCCGCCGAGACGCCGGCGCCGGTCAGCACCAGTAGCCAGCTCTGGTCATCCAGCGGCAGCGGGGCGGGGACCATCTCTGCCCACTAGCCTACCCAAGAAGCCACTGCCCTGGGGGGGCGGGGGTGCCCCTCAGGCGCCGGTGTGCGCCCTTGGCGCGGGCCCGGTGCCGTTGGCCGCCGGCAAGGGCTGCGCCGAGGCCGTAGAGCGGCACGGCGAAGACACCCAGCCCGACGGCAAGGGTGATGGCGAAGCGGACGGGGGACGCGGGACGCATGGTGGAGGCCGTCGGCGTCGACGGCGGCGGTTCGACTAATATTCTGTAGACACCCCGTGCCGCTGCTGTTTGGACAGGCAGGCAGCCACCGCCCTCCGCAGAAACCCATGCCTGGCAGTAGGGGGAGGGCGTCCTCTCGCAGACGGCACGCCGCCTACCGGCGCACCGTGGGACTTTTCCGTACCCCGCCCCGGGTGAGGTGTCCCACCGCCTCGCCCAGCCCCTCCACCGTCAGGGGAAACATCGGGAAGACGCTGCGCAGCGTGCGGATGGTGGGGGACCACCAGCTGGCAGGCGGTTCCGGGTTCAGCCAGGCGGTGCGTTCAAAGTGCTGGGCCAGCTGCATCATCCAGACGACGCCCTCCACGCCGTCCGGCGTGTAGCGCCCCTGGGCGCCTGCGCGCAGCATTAACTCATAGGGCGCCATCAGCGCGTCCCCCACCAGCACCAGCTTCCAGTGGGGCCCGCAGTCGGCCAGCAACTCCGGCACCGGCACCGGGTCCGCGAAGCCCTCGGTGCGGTAGACGCTGCCGTAGACGCAGTTGTGGAAGTAATGGGTGCGCAGCTCGCGAAAGTGGGTGGCTTTGCGGGCCGCGCTGAAGAGCCGGTTCACCAGGTGGGCGTGTGGCGTCATGGAGCCGCCGACGTCCATGAGGAGCAGCACGCGGGTGCTGGGCTTGCGCGGCGGGCGCAGGATGACTTCCAGCTCGCCCGCGTTGCGGGCGGTGGCGTCGATGGTGCCCTCGAGGTCCAACTCCTCGAAGGCCCCCTCGCGCTGGAAGGCGCGCAGCTTGCGCAGTGCCACCGCCAGCGAGCGCGTGTCCAGGACGCGGTCATCGCGGTACCCGCGGTACAGCCGCGCGTCGGCCGTCTTCAGCGCCCCCCGCCGGCCGCCCTCTCCCTCTTGCGTCCCCTCGGCGCGCGGCCCCCGGCCCTGCCCTTCTTGCATCTGCTCCTCCGCCGTCCCGTTGCCCTGCTGCCGGCGGCGGTCCTGCTGCCGCATGCGCGCGGCAAAGAGCTGCCGGAGGGCCTCGGGCCCCAGCGCGAGCAGCGCCGCTTCCTCCTCGGGCGTCCGCTCGCTCAGGTCCTTCGCTTCAGCCTCCTCTAGCCAGCCGAGCAGCTCCGCCAGCAGCGTATCGCCCTGGTCCTGCACGCCCTTGAAGTGGGCGAGGAAGGCCTGGTCGAAGGCGTCGAGGTGCGCCTCGCTGTGGACGAGGAGGGCTCGCGCCACTTCATAGAAGCCGTCGAGGGAGCTGTCGTGCAGCCCTGCCTCCAGCGCCCGGGCCAGGGCGACTGCTTCCTGGGCGCCCACCGGGACCTTGCGGCGGCGCAACTCATAGAGGAAGCCGACAAACATAGGCGCTCAGGCCCGGGGCCGCCGACCGGCCGCCAGCGACTCGTGGAAGACGAGGAGGTCCTGCTCGCGCTTGAGGAGGGCGCCGACGAAGGGAAGCGTCGCGTCCAGCTTCAGGTCCTGCACGCCGGCCGACTTCAGCACCGCCAGCCAGTCCACCAGCTCGCTGGTGCTCGGCCGCTTGCGCAGCCGCGTCATGTCGCGCAGCTGGTAGAAGACGTCGAGGGCCTGCTGGACGAGGGCCTCGTCCAGCTTCGGGTGGTGCACCCGGACAATCCGCTGCATGAGCTCGCGTTCCGGGAAGTCGATGAAGTGAAAGACACACCGGCGGAGGAAGGCGTCGGGGAGCTCCTTCTCGTTGTTGCTCGTCACCACCACCACCGGCCGTGCCTGCGCCTGAACCTCCTCGTCCGTCTCGAGGATTCTGAAGCGCATGCGGTCCAGCTCATGCAGCAGGTCATTGGGAAACTCGAGGTCCGCCTTGTCCACCTCGTCGATGAGCAGCACCACACGCTCCGGGCTCCGGAAGGCCTCCCCCAACGGGCCGAAGCGGATGTAGCGGCGGATGTCGCGCACGTCGCCGTCGCCGAAGCGGCTGTCGTACAGACGCTGGACGGTGTCGTAGACGTACAGCCCGTCCTGGGCCCGCGTGGTGCTCTTCACGTTCCAGGTCAGCAGCTTGGTGCCGAGTGCGCCGGCAATGGCCTCCGCCAGCAGCGTCTTGCCGGTGCCTGGCTCCCCCTTCACCAACAGGGGCCGCTCGAGGGCGAGGGCGCAATTCACCGCGGCCTGCAGGGCCGGGCTGGTGAGGTAGCGGTCGGTGCCGGTGAAGCGCCGCAAGCGGTCGGTCATGGCTTCTTCTGTAGCAGCGAGGTGAGCAGGACGCCCAGGTGCTCCAGCGCCTCCTCGGGGATGGTGTGCGGCCCGTCGAAGGGCAGGAAGTCCACCTGCAGACCTGCTTCCAACAGCAGCTCGCGCAGGGCCTCCGCCTCGGCGAATGGGAGGATGGGGTCCTGCCGGCCGTGGGACTGAAGCACGCGCAGGCCCTTGCGGCGGCTGGCCCGGGCGCGCCATTCCGCCTCGGCGGCCAGCGTCCCGGACAAGATGACGAGGGCAGCCGGCGCCTCGTCCTGGCGCAGCGCCAGGTCCGTCGTCACCATGGCGCCCTGGCTGAAGCCGCCCAGCACCACGCGGTCGGCGGACAGGCCGGACGTCTGGGCCATGGCCTCGACGCATTTGGTGAGTTGGCGGCGGGCCCGGGCCAGGCCCTCCGGCACCCGCGCGCGCAACGTGGCTCGGCCCGCCGCGCCGGCAGCGCGCAGGGCCAGGTTGGCCTCCCAGTTGATGGGCCACCAGGCCCGCGCGTCGCCGAATTCCGGCAGGGTCACCGGGGCCGCGGGAAAGACGAAGCGGACGCGGCTGCCCAGGGCCGGAGCGCGCGCCAGCAGGTCGCCGGCCAGGGGGACGAGGTCCGCCCCCGAGGCGCCGTAGCCATGGCACAGCACCACGGCCAGCTCCGGGCGCACGGAGGTATCCGCCTGTACCACCCGCGCTTCGAGCGGACCCAGCCGCGTCGCGATGTCCACCCGTGTCCTCGGGGGCTGACCCTCGCCCGAGCGCCACCTGGGGCGCAAGAGGCGGCAGCTCAGCGTGCCCCGGGTGCTCGACGCGGCCCGGGCGGCGCTGCTATTGCCAAGCAAGCACGGCCCCCCCCAATGACCGAGACCCACGTCCTTGTCACCGTCACTGGTCCAGACCACCCCGGCATCACCGCCCGCCTCACCGGCCTCATCGCCGAGGCCGAGGCGCAGCTGCTCGACATTGAACAGGTGGTGGTCCAGGGCCAGCTGACGCTGGCGTTCCTGTTGGCGTTGAAGGCAGACCGGGGCCTCCTCAAGGAACTGCTGTTTGCCGCCAAGTCCCTGGGGGTGGAGCTGGACTTCGCGCCCGTTGACCCGAGCGCGGCCGTCGACCAGCCTGGGCAGCGCTACGTGGCGACCGCCATCGGGCCACGGCTGGGGGCGCGCGAGCTGTTCCAGGTGTCTTCGGCCCTGGCCGCGCACGGGGCCAACATCGAGCGCATCCACCGGCTGTCGCAGGGGGAGCTCGGCTCGGTGGAAATCCAGCTCGGCCTGCCCACCGGGCAGGACCCGGAGCCGCTCAAGCGCGCCCTGCTGGAGTTGGCCATGCGCGGCACCTTCGACGTCGCGCTCCAGCGCGAGGGAATCTTTCGCAGAAGCAAGCGCCTCGTCGTCATGGACATGGACAGCACCCTCATCCGGATTGAAGTCATCGACGAGCTGGCGCGGGTAGCCGGGGTGGCCGAGCCGGTGCGGGCCATCACCGAGCGGGCCATGCAGGGGGAGATGGACTACGACGAGTCCCTGCGCCAGCGCCTGAAGCTCCTCGAAGGCCTGGACGTGGCCGTCCTGCGGCGCCTGGCCGCGGAGCTGCCGCTCACCGAGGGCGCCGAAACCATGGTGCGCGTCCTGAAGCGCCTCGGCTACCGGATTGCCGTCATCTCAGGCGGCTTCTCCATCGCCGCCGAAGCGCTCAAGGCCCGCCTTGGGTTGGACTACGCCTACGCCAACACCCTGGAAGTCAAGGGCGGCAAGTTGACCGGCCGGGTGGTGGGTCCCATCGTCAACGCCCGGCGCAAGGCCGAGCTGCTGGAAACCATCGCCCAGGCCGAAGGGGTGCTGCTCGACCAGGTCATCGCCGTCGGGGACGGGGCGAATGACCTCCTGATGCTCGAGCGCGCGGGGTTGGGGATTGCCTTCCATGCCAAGCGCAAGCTGCGGGAGGCGGCCGACACCTCCATTACCGCCGCCGGGCTGGACGCCATCCTCTACCTGTTGGGCATCAGCGCGCGGGAGCTCCGGGAAGTCAGCGCCGAGTTCGCAGCGGCCTCCTGAAGGCAGCCAGGCCCCCAGGGCCCCCGCCCCCCCCCAATTTCGGCAGTGCGCCTTGAATCTTCCCTGCTTCGTCAGGGAGGCTTAGCCTCGGACGCCCACAGGGGGGGCCACATGCCTCGTCGCAACCTGACTTTGCTTTCGCTTGCAGTGCTGATGCTGACGCCGTGCGTGACCTTCGCCGAGGGCGAGCGCGAACGGGAGGACCGGCGGGAGCCGCACATCTACAGCGCGGACGTGAATGCTGCGCTGACACAAGTCTTCATCACCGGAGCCAATTTCGGGAACCACACGGGGACGGTGCGCTTCGGCGGGGCGGAGGCGACCGTCGCCTCGTGGTCTCCCACGGTGGTCGTCATCGCCGTTCCGGCCGGCACCGAGCCGGGCAGCTACCTGCTGACGCTGGTGAAGGCGACCGGGGTCTCCCGGGACTTCATCGTCGCGGTGGGCGGCGCCGGAACTCCCGGTCCCGCCGGCCCTGCCGGACCCGCGGGGCCACCCGGACAACCGGGGCCACCCGGGCCGCAGGGCGTCGCTGGCCCCGTCGGCACGGCCGGCCCCGCCGGGGCGCCCGGGCCCATGGGGCTTCAGGGACTTCCCGGGCCAATGGGCCCTGCGGGCGCAATGGGGCTCCCCGGGGCAGTTGGGCCGCCCGGACCGGCGGGGCCTGAAGGCGCTCCGGGAGCCATGGGCCTTCCCGGCGCCCAGGGCTCAGCGGGTCCGGCGGGGCCTGCCGGCCCGGTCGGTCCAGCGGGGCCTGCAGGACCGGCCGGGGATGACCCGCGCTTCGGCACCAACACCAGTCTCGCCGTGTCCGGCACTGGTGCCCTGTGCACGCTCGGAGAAATCATCCTCACTGCCGGCGTCGTCGCAAACGGCATGCCAGCGCAGGGGCAGTTGCTCCTCATCAGCCAGTACTCGGCGCTGTTCTCGCTTTTGGGGACCCTTTACGGCGGCGACGGGCAAACCACCTTCGGCATTCCGGACTTGCGCGGCGTCGCGCCCAACGGACTCACCTATTCCATCTGCTTCCAGAATGCTGTCTACCCCGCGCGCAACTGACGCGGGCGCTTAGGCCAAAGGACCGGGGCGCGGACACGCCGCCTCCGCCACGGCAGAAGGCTGTTTCAGCGTGCTAGCCAGGCCGCGGCCACGCCTGCAGGGGCGACGCCGCTCGGCAGCCCGCGTGGGGGGAACGTCGCAACCGTCGCGGCGGGGACTTCGCGGGGAAGGGCTGGAGTGAAGGCGGCGGACGAAACGCCGCCCGGGAACGACCAGCGCAGACACGCTAGTGTGGGCGCCCGCATGGCGAGACAACGCAGAAACGCTGGCCGCTGCTGCTGCAGGGCGGCCGGCCCCAACGCTGGAGTGTCATGAAGGCAGTCCGCATGCACGGCCATGGGGGGAGGGAAGTCCTCCGGGTGGAGGACGTCCCGGAGCCGAAGCCTGGCCCGGGCGAGGTGCTGCTGCGCGTGCACGCGGCCGGCGTCAGTCACGAGGACACCCGCCGTCGGGTGGGGGCGCCGCGCAGCAAGGCGCCGCTTCCGGCCATTCTCGGCGCCGAGGCGGCGGGCGTCGTCGCCGCCGTGGGCGCCGGAGTGAACCCAGCGCTGCGGGGCCTCCGCGTCGTGGGCCTGGCAGCCGAGGCCCAGGCGGAATTTGTCCGTCTGCCCGCGTCCGAGGTGGTGCTTCTTCCGGACACCGTCGACTTCGAGGTGGGCGCGGTGCTGGCCTGCCAGGGCCTCACGGCCTACCACCTGTTGCACACGATGGACTGGGTGACGCCGGGGATGACGGTCCTGGTGCACGACATCGCCAGCGGGGTGGGGCTCCTCGTGCTGCAGCTGGCCAAGGCGGCGGGCGCGCGCGTCTTTGGAACGGCCTCCACCGAGGCGAAGGCGGAGGTCGCCCGGCACCTCGGGGCGGACGCGGTGCTGGTGGCCTCGGCCGAGTTGAGCGCCGAGGTGCGTGCGCTCACCACTGGCGAGGGCGTCAACCTGGTGCTCGACGACGTGGGGCGCGCGACGGCAGAGGCCAGCCTGCGCTGCCTCGCGCCCTTCGGCCACCTCGTCTTCTTCGGGGCGACCAGTGGGCCCCCCGCGCCCCTCCACGTCGACAGCCTCTACCCACGCGCACTCAAGGTAAGCGCCTTCTCGATGGCCGCCCCCCTGCCCGCCGACGCCAACCGCTCGGCCCTGAATGAACTGGTGAGTGACGTCGCTGCCGGGACACTCAGCGTCACCTTGGGCGTGCGGCTGCCCCTGGAACAGGTGGCCGACGCGCACCGCGCCCTCGAGGAGGACAGTGCCGTGGGAAGCGTCGTGCTGCGCGTCGGCTAGCACCGGGGACGCAGGGCCGCGCCGCACCACCCCTGGCGTCGGCCCGCAGCCGGAATGTTTCCCCGGGCGGAGGACGGACGTCCCCCCCCGCGGGCGTCAGAGCGCCTTCACCTCGGAGACGAGCTTGCTCAGAGAGGCCTTGGCATCGCCGAACAGCATGGACGTCCGGTCATTATAGAAGAGTTCATTCTCGATGCCGGCGAACCCGGGGTTCATGCTGCGCTTCAGGACGATGACCGACTTGGCCTTGTCCACGTCGAGGATGGGCATCCCGTAGATGGGACTTTTCGGGTCGTTGCGCGCGGCCGGATTGACGACATCGTTGGCACCAATCACCACCGCCACGTCCGTCTCCGGAAACGCCGAGTTAATCGCGTCCATGTCGTACAGCTTGTCGTAGGGGACGTCGGCCTCGGCAAGCAGCACGTTCATGTGCCCAGGCATGCGGCCGGCCACCGGGTGGATGGCGAACTTCACCTCGCCGCCCTTCTTCTCGATGAGCTCGGCCAGCTCCCGCACCTGGTGCTGCGCCTGGGCCACCGCCATCCCGTACCCGGGAACGAAGATGACCTTGCTCGCGTAGCCGAGCCGCATCGCCGCGTCCTCGGCGGACACCGAGCGGACGGTGAGGCCTTCGGCTGTCTTGGCCCCGGCGGCGACCTGCGGGGTGCCGAAGGCGCCGAAGAGCACGTTGCCGAAGGAGCGATTCATCGCCTTGCTCATGATGACGCTGAGCAGGAACCCCGAGGCGCCGTCCAGGGCGCCGGCGATGATGAGGACGTTGTTGCCGATGGCAAAGCCGGTCGCGCTGGAGGCCAGGCCGGCGTAGGAGTTGAGCAGCGACACCACCACCGGCATGTCCGCGCCGCCGATGGGCAGCACCATCAGCACGCCGATGCAGAGCGCGAGGGCAATCATCAGGTAGAAGAGGAACGTCGCCGTCGGGAAGAAGATGAGGTAACCAAAGAGCCCGAAGGTCACCGCGAAGAGGGCGAGGTTGATGGCGTTCTGACCGCGGTAGGTGACCGGGGTCCCGGTGATGAATTCCTGCAGCTTCCCGAAGGCCATGAAGCTGCCGGTGACGGTGAGGGCGCCAAACAGGACCTCGAAGCCCAGGGCCGCCATCTGCCCGTGGCCGATGGTGCTGCCGTGGCCGCCGTGCCAGTACTCGGCCACGCCCACCAGGGTGGCCGCCAGGGCACCGAAGAGGTGCGAGATGGCAATCCGCTGCGGCATGGCCGTCATCGGCACGAACATGCCGAGCGGGTAGCCGATGACGGTGCCGAGGATGAGGCCGCCGGCAATCCAGTCGAAGCGGATGATTTCCTGCTGGAAAAGCGTGCCGACGATGGCCAGCAGCATGCCGACCGCGGCCTGCTGCATGCCCCGGCGCGCGAACGCCGGGCGCGTCAGACTCTTCAGACCGAGGATGAAGAGGACTGAGGAGGCGAGGTAAATCGCCTGGATGCCGAGTTCGCGGCTCACTTCTTCTCCCCCTCGGGAAGTTCGTGGCGCCGGAACATCCTCAGCATGCGGTCGGTGATGAGAAACCCGCCCACCACATTGATGGTGGCGGCGGTGACCGCGATGAAGCCGAGCACCGCGCTGGCCGTTCCCCGGTTGGCCCCGGCCACCACCAGCGAGCCGACGAGCGAGATGGCCGAGATGGCGTTGGTGGCCGACATGAGAGGGGTGTGGAGCAGCGGCGGGACGCGGGTGATGACGAGGTAGCCGACGAAGCCGGCGAGCACGAAGACGTAGAGCTGGATGATGGCGGTGGCATTCATGGTGCGAACACCTCTCCTCGGTAAGTCAGCAGCATGGCGCGGGTGATTTCGTCGGTCGGGTCGAGCACCAGCTTGCCGTCCTTCACCAGGTGCTGGACCAGCGTGAGGACGTTGCGGCTGAACATCTGGCTCGCGTGGATGGGCACGGAGGCGGCGACGTTGAGCGGACCGAGCACCACCACCCCGTCCACCTCCACCCGTTCCCCGGGCCGGGTGACGGCGCAGTTGCCGCCCGTCTCCGCGGCCAGGTCGACCACCACGCTTCCCGGCCGCATGCGCTGCAGCATGGCGCCGGTAATCAACTCCGGGGCGGGCTTGCCGGGAATCTGCGCCGTGCCGATGACCAGGTCCACCGAAGGCAGGTGCTCGGCGATGGCGGCCAGGGTGCGACCCCTCTCATCGGCCGTTTGCTGCTTGGCGTAGCCGCCGGCCGTCTGGGCCTCGGCCGAGGCCAGCTCGCCGCTCACGAAGGAGGCGCCCAGACTCTTCACCTGCTCGGCCGCCGCAGCGCGAATGTCGAAGGCCGACACCACCGCGCCCAGCCGCTTCGCCGTGGCGATGGCCTGCAGCCCCGCCACGCCAGCGCCCAGTACGAAGACGCGCGCCGGCGCCAGCGTGCCGGCCGCGGTGGTGAGCATCGGCAAAAGCCGCGACAGCTCGCTCGCCCCCAAAAGGACAGCCTTGTAGCCCGCCACCGTGGCTTGCGAGGACAGCACGTCCATGGACTGGGCGCGCGTGATGCGCGGCACGCGCTCGAGCGCGAGGAAGGAGGCCTTGCGCTCGTTCATCCGGGCCAGCAGGTCCTCCTGCGGGCCCATCCCCACCAGCGCCACTACGGCCGCGCCCTCGTCGTGCAGCCGGGCAATCTCGGCGTCGCTGGGGCGGCGCACCTTGGTGACGAGGTCGCTGCGCCCCCACACCTCCTCGGCCGGGGCCAGGCGCGCGCCGGCCTTGGCATAGGCCTCGTCCGGGGAAAAGGCGGCCAGGCCAGCCCCGTATTCCACCACCACCTCGACGCCCGCCTTCACCAGCCGACTCACTGCGTCAGGCACGAGCGCCACCCGGCGCTCTCCCTCGAGGGTTTCTCGCGGAACTCCGATGCGCATGGTCCCCTCCCGGCGGGCAGTTCGACTCCCAAGTCAGTTTGCACGTTGACAAGTCGAACAGCACGAGAATACGAGAGCGCGAGGGTCTGTTGGCGGAGGGCTCGTGATGGACGAACGCGAGACCACTACTGCCCCAGGGGTCGCGCCCAGTTGCCTTCGGGCCGGTGGGGTTCAGTCGGCCGCGGCGAGGCCCTCGCTGGAACGAGACGGCCATGCCCGGTGAGCGCACGCGGGGTCCCATCGCTGGACTCGTGCTTGCCGCCGGGACGTCCAGCCGGATGGGCCGCAACAAGCTTCTGCTGCCGCTCGGCAAGCAGAGTGTCGTTCGCCGAGCGGTGGGCACCGCGCTTGCCGCAGGGCTGGAGCCGGTGCTGGTGGTGCTTGGCCACGAGAGCGAGGCCGTCCAAGCAGCGCTGCACGGGCTGCGCTACACGCCGGTTCTCAACCGGCACTATGCCCAAGGCCTCCACACGTCACTGCGCACCGGGGTTGCCGCGGTGCCGGCAACGGCACAGGCGGCCCTCGTCCTGCTGGCCGACATGCCACGGGTCACCGCGGACATGGTGCGCACCCTGGTCGAGCGCTACCGCGCCACTGCCTCGCCGCTGGTGGTCTCCAACTATGAAGGCGTGGAGGCCCCGCCGATGCTGTACGACAGGACACTCTTCCCGGAGTTGCTCGCCCTGGACGGCGACGGGTGCGGCAAGCGCGTGGTGAAGCGGCACCGCGAGGAGAGTCTGCAAGTCCCCTGGCCGGCCGCCGCGCTGGCAGACCTGGACGTCCCGGCGGACATGGACGTGGCGCAGGCCGAGCTGGGGGGCGCCTAGTTGCGCGCCGAACTTCTGCAGCTGGCGGCGGACCTCGCCCACCGGGGCGAGCCCTTCGTGCTGGCCATGGTGGTGCGCCGCGAGTCCTACAGCTCGGCCCAGCAGGGGGACATGGCCCTCATCACGCGGGACGGCAGCTACCACGGCTGGCTCGGCGGCAACTGCACTCAGCCCACGGTGAAGCGGGAAGCGCGCCGCGCGCTCCTCGACGGCCGGCCGCGCCTGTTGTCCCTTTCCCCGGAGCCGACCCGGGAGCAGCGGCCCGGCATCACCGCCCTGCCCATGACGTGCCAGAGCGGAGGCAGCGTGGACATTTACCTCGAGCCCATCCTTCCGGCGCCGCGCCTTCTTTTGTTTGGGCTCTCCCCGGTGGTGCGCGCGCTGGCCACCCTCGGCAAGGGCCTGGGCTACGCGGTGGACGTGGTGGACCGCCACGCCGCGCCGGGCGCCGTCCCGGCCGCCGACCGCCTGTTCAACCACTTCGCCGCGCCGGAACTCCAGCCGCCGTCCGGCGCCGCCGCCGAGCGCCTTTACGCGGTGGTGGCCACCATGGGCGAGGACGACGAGGAGGCGGTGGCCGCGGCGCTCGCGACGCGTCCGGCCTACCTGGGGGTGGTGGCCAGCCGCACCCGGTTCGCCCAGCTGCGCGACACGCTGCTCGCGCGCGGGGTGGCGGCCGAGGCGCTGGAACGCGTCAAGAGTCCTGCCGGCCTGGACCTCGGCGCGCGGCTGCCGGAGGAGGTGGCGCTGAGCATCCTCGCCGAGGTGGTGCAGCTGCGCCGGCTGCGCGCCGATGCGGCCTCGCCCGAGCCGATTCCCGTCGAGCGAGAGGAGCTCGACCCGGTGTGCGGCATGACGGTGGCGGTGGCCACCGCGCGCCACGTCGGCGACTACCAAGGGCGCACCTTCTATTTTTGCAACCCCCGCTGTCGCGAGAAGTTCCTCGCCGCTCCGGAGAAGTACCTGCAGCCGAGCGCCGCAACCGAGACACCCACCAAGGCGGGCTAGCGTCATGGCGATGGAAATTACAAAGACCTTCAGCGTGAAGGCCCCCCCGGCGGCGGTGTGGGCGTTTCTCACCGACCCGCACCGCGTCGCCCGCTGCCTTCCCGGCGCGGCACTCGGCGAGCAGCTCGACGACAAGACGTACACCGGGACGATGACGGTGAAGGTGGGGCCGGTCTCCTCCAGCTACAAGGGGAAGGTCATCTTCGAACGGCTCGACCCCTCGACGCGCACGGCGGAGATTCGTGCCTCGGGGCAGGACGTGCGAGGCAAGGGCGGCGCGGACCTCCACCTTACGAGCAGCGTGCGCGATGCGGGCGGCGGACAGACCGAGGTGACCGCCGTGTCCCAGGTGAACATCACCGGGCTGCTGGCGCAGATGGGCCGGGGCATGGTCCAGGATGTCAGCGACCAGATTTTTCAGATGTTCTCAGAACGCATGCGGAGCGAGCTGGAGTCCCCGGCTGCGGCTGCCGCGGCGAGCAGCGCCCCCGGAGCCGCCGCGCCTGCAGTCCCGGCCGCCGCGCCCGCGCTGGACGTCGTGGCCCTGGGCGGCACGGCCGCCCGTCGGGCCGCCGGGCGGCTGGTCCAGCGGCCGGGCTTCTGGTTGACGGTCGCTCTGGTGGTTGCCCTGATGTGGTTTCTCTTCTTTCGTTGACGACGGACGCCTCACTTTGCTCCAGGAGGGAACATGATTCCGGCTGCCTTCGACTACCACGCCCCGAAAAGCCTCGCCGAGGCGGTGGGGCTGCTCAGCCAATACGGCGACGGTGCCAAGGTGCTCTCGGGGGGGCAGAGTCTGCTGCCGCTCCTGAAGCTCCGCCTCGGCCAGGCCGCCCACCTGGTGGACATCGGCCGCATCCCGGGCCTCGAGTACATCAAGGAGGAGGGCGGGATGCTACGCATCGGCGGCCGGACGCGCGAGTCCGCGCTCGAGCACTCGGACCTCATCCGCAGCCGCTACCCCATTCTCCTCGACACCGTCCTCGTCATTGCTGACCCGCTGGTGCGGAACATGGCCACCGTGGGCGGCAACCTCGCCCATGGGGACCCGGGCAACGACCATCCGGCCACCATGCTCGTCCTTGGAGCCCAGGTGGTGGCCACCGGCCCCAAGGGTGAGCGCGTCATCCCCGTTGACAAGTTCTTCCTCGGACTGTTTTCCACTGCCCTCAAACCGGACGAGATTGTGACGGAGATTCGCATCCCGATGCCGGCGGCGCGCAGTGGCGGCGCGTACGTGAAGTTCGAGCGCAAGGTGGGGGACTACGCCACCGCGGCCGCGGCCGCCTCCATCACGCTGGCCGCCAACGGCACCATCGCCCAGGCCGGCCTGGCCCTCACCAACATGGGCCCGACGTCGGTGCGAGCCACGGCGGCCGAGCAGCAGCTGGTCGGGAAGAAGCCGGACGCGGCAGTCCTGGAAAGCGCTGCGCGGGCTGCCGCCCAGGCCACCTCGCCCAACGCCGACCGGCGCGGCGCGACGGACTACAAGAAGGAGATGGGGCGCGTGCTCGCAGTCCGCGCCCTGAAGAAGGCTCTCGCGCGGGCAGGAGGGAACTAGCCATGGCGACACACACCATCGAGGTAACGGTGAATGGAGAGAAGCACCAGGCCACCGTCGAGTCGCGTCTTCTGCTAGTGCACCTGCTCCGGGAGCAGCTGCGGCTCACCGGAACCCACATCGGCTGCGACACCACGCACTGTGGCGCCTGCACCATCCTGCTTGACGGCCAGCCGGTGAAGTCCTGCACCGTGCTCGCGGTGCAGGCGGACGGGCACCAGCTGACGACGGTGGAGGGCCTGGAGAAGGATGGGAAGCTGCACCCCATCCAGGAGGGCTTCTGGGAGAAGCACGGCCTGCAGTGCGGCTTCTGCACGCCGGGGATGATGATGACCAGCTGCGCGCTGCTCGCGCGCAACAAGAAACCCACCGAGCTGGAGATCCGCGAGGCCATCTCAGGAAACCTGTGCCGGTGCACCGGGTACGTGAACATCGTCAAAGCCATCCAAATGGCGGCCGAGCGGCTGGCCTAGGAGAGAGACCATGGACCTCAAGACGACTCCCGAAGTCAGTGGCATGGGCCATTCCATGAAGCGCAAGGAGGACCCGCGCTTCATCCGCGGCAAGGGCAACTACGTCGACGACATCCAGCTGCCCGGGATGCTCTACATGGACATCGTCCGGAGCCCCTTCGCGCACGCGAAAATCAAGTCCATCAACGCGGAGAAAGCGCTGAAAATCCCCGGCGTCCTGGCCGTCATCACCGGGGAGACGTTGGCCAAGTACAACCTGCACTGGATGCCGACCTTGATGTCGGACACCCAGATGGTGCTCCCCACCGAGAAGGTGGTGTACCAGTCGCAGGAAGTGGCCGCCGTCATCGCCACCAGCCGCTACGTGGCCGCCGACGGCGTGGAGGCGGTGGAGGTGGACTACGAGCCGCTGCCCGTGGTGGTCGACCCCTTCAAGGCGCTCGCCCCGGGCGCGACGGTCATCCGCACCGACAAGAAGGGCAAGATGGACAACCACATCTTCCACTGGGAGGTGGGCGACCGCGCCGCGACGGACAAGGCCTTTGCCGAGGCGGAGGTGGTGGTGAAGCAGGACATGTACATCCCCCGCATCCACGTCGCGTCCCTCGAGACCTGCGGCTGCATTGCGGACTTCGACCGCGTCAACGGCAAGCTCACCGTCTACATGACGACGCAGGCCCCGCACGCCATTCGCACCGTCTTCGCCCTGGTGGCCGGACACGTCGGCCTGTCCGAGGAGCGCATCCGGATTATCTCCCCGGACTTGGGAGGTGGCTTCGGCGGCAAGGTGCCGGTGTACCCGGGCTACGTCATCGCCGTAGCCGCCTCGGTGGTCATCGGCAAGCCAGTGAAGTGGATTGAGGACCGGATGGAGAATCTCCAGGCCGACTCCTTCGCGCGCGACTACCACATCCACGTCGAGCTGGCGGCCAAGAAGGACGGCACCATGGTCGCCTTGCGGAGCAAGACGCTGGCCGACCATGGCTCGGCCGACGCTGCCGCCAACCCCTCCAAGTACCCGGCCGGTCTGTTCAGCATCTGCACCGGCTCCTACGACTTCAAGCACGCCTTCGCCGAGGTGGATGGCGCCTACACCAACA